>DXIE01000047.1 GCA_019113005.1 Candidatus Butyricicoccus avistercoris
AATTTGTTATAGTGAAAGTTTTTTCTATTTTACTTTCGTCTATCTCATCACCTGCTGAATGACCAAAGGCTAAACCTCGACCCATTATAACCGTTTCAACACCAGAAAGGTTTCTTGTGATAACAACATTATTATTGAGAATTTTTTCAATAACCATAGAATTTAGCCTTTCCCTAACACAAAAATTACTATATAAAACAGTATAACATCAAAAAGGCACAATGCAAAGTTTTTTATCTCTGCACTGTGCCTTCTATTATTTCAGATTAGCCCTTAGAAGCCATATCCTGCTCGTAAGCCTGAATCATCTTCTTAACCATCTGACCGCCAACAGAACCTGCTTGACGAGAGGTTAAATCACCATTGTAGCCCTTCTTTAGGTCTACACCAACCTCAGAAGCTGCTTCCATCTTAAAACGCTCCATTGCTGCACGAGCCTCTGGTACTACCATCTTGTTAGAACTATTCTGATTAGACATTGTTCAAACACTCCTTTTTAAAAATTGTTTATTGGGGATTTGCTGATAGTATTATGTGCGACATTAGGAAATTATATAAGATGTAAATTTTGGTTATTTTGAATTTATAAGTTTTTCAGCAGCAAGTAAAATACCCGCTTTACCAGATGAGTAAGTAAGGCCGCCTTGCATAAAGCAAACATAAGGTTCACGCATAGGAGCATCAGCAGAAAGCTCAATAGATGCACCTTGAACGAAAGCACCAGCAGCCATAATAACAGGGTCATCATATCCTGGCATTGCCCAAGGTTCTGGAGTTACAAAAGAGTCAACTGGAGCACCAGACTGTATGCCTTCACAAAAACGGCGAAGTGGCTCTGGAGCACCAAAAGCGATTGTTTGAATTATATCATATCTAGGAGTTTCAGGCAGTGGGTCAACTTCATAACCCAAATCAAGCATAACCTGAGCACAAAAAATAGCTGTTTTAATCGCCTGTGCAGTTGTGTGAGGTGCTAAGAATAAACCTTGATATAATAATCTGTTTTGACCCATTGTGCAGCCACATTCTCCGCCAATCCCTGGAGCAGTTAATCTATAAGCTGCATTTTCCACTAAGTCTTTACGACCTACAACATAACCGCCTGTTGGTGCGAGTCCGCCACCTATATTCTTAATAAGTGAACCTGCACATAAATCTGCCCCAACATGAGTAGGTTCAATAGTTTCAGTAAACTCACCATAGCAGTTATCAACCATGATAACTGCACTTTTATTTACAGACTTTACAACCTTGCAGATTTCGCCAATCTCAGCACAGCTTAGAGTTTGACGGACTGCATAACCTCGTGAACGCTGAATATATACAAGCTTTATATCCTCAGCTTTTGCAGCCTCTTTGATAGCCTCTAAATCTGGTAAACCGTCTTTTAAATCAACTTGACGATATTTAATGCCATAATTTTTCATACTGCCCATATAATCGCCTGTTATAGTGCCTAAAAGTGTGTCATAAGGTGCACTTGTAACACTTAAAATAACATCGCCCGATTTTAAAGCAGAAAATAATGCACAACAAAGTGCATGAGTTCCATTTACAAAGCCAATTCTAACAAGACCAGCTTCAGCACCGAATAAGTCAGCATAAATTTTATCAAGTGTATCACGACCATGGTCATCATAACCATAGCCAGTAGTGCCTGCAAACATGCTGTCAGAAACTCTATGTTTTCTAAATGCTGCAAGCACTCTTTGCGTGTTTATATCACAAATCTCATCTAAACGCTCTAAATAAGGTTTAATTTTATTTTCAGCTTGTTTACCAAGCTCAAGTGTTTTCTCGGATATTCCAAGATAATTTTTCATTTTTTATAACTCCATTTTCAATAAATTAAACTCCTATTTTTCATAAATAGGAGTTGACTCATTAGGTAAAATAAATTTATCCTGTGAAGGAATTTCATCTGACACAGAAACTTCAACTTTTCTAATCATTTTTCCATCTTTAGAAAAATCAGCCGAGTAAAGCAGTCCATTTTTAAGAGATATACGATAAATTCCGATTTCTCCAGATATATTTGTGTCAACTTCTATTATCATTTGACCATTTTGTTCATACATTCTGCTGCCTGTTATATACTCATCATTTATATCTAAAATAGTTTCATAACTAGGAAGCATTGAAGATGAATCAAATGTAAAATTTCCGATTGGCATTTGTGTAAAGCTATCACGAGTAAGCATATAACATATATCTTCAAAATATATCTGTGAATAATCGGTAGAACCGTCAGCTTTTAGATAATCTATACGAGATGCATTATCTCTTACATACTGTTTGCATGAAATACTTCCGAATGTATCATCATAATACAATGTGTTTGTTACTAACGCCGTATAGGTTTTAGGTCTTATAAGGCTTGATATAACCTGTTTTACATTTGTATTATCAATCTGTACATTACCTGCTATTGCAAGGTTTTGTTCAAACATTTGCAAATCAGTCGGCGAGCGGTCTGCATCAGATAAAGATATTATTTCATCTGGTGACTGATATGCAACACCTGATAAATAAAGCCCTACACCAAGAGCAATTATAATAAGCAGAGTGCCAAGTGCTGCAATCATAGGAGGATTTAACTTTTTCAAAATTTACACCTCCCTTTTAAATTTTAAGGCATAAAAGCCTGTGGTGCATCTTGTCTAAGCTTAAAATGATGCTCGATTGCCTGTAAAATACGCTCACATGCATGACCATCACCATAAGGATTTACTGCATGAGCCATTTTTTCATAAGCAGTTTTATCATCAAAAAGTTCACAAGCGAGCTTATAAATATTTTCCTTATTTACCCCTGCAAGCTTAACTGTTCCCGCTTCAACAGCCTCTGGTCTTTCGGTTTCCTTTCTTAAAACTAAAACAGGCTTACCAAGACTTGGAGCTTCCTCTTGAAGTCCGCCAGAGTCTGTCATAATCATATAGCAGCGTGACATTAAGTTATGCATTTCATCAACAGAAAGAGGTGCAATAAGATGTATTCTTTCATGACCACCTAGAATTTTTTCTGATGTTTCACGAACATATGGGCTTAAATGCACTGGATATACAAAATGTACATCTGTATATTTATTTGCAAGCTCTAAGATTGCATTATAAATATTTTCCATTGGCTCGCCATAGTTCTCTCTGCGGTGAGCGGTTACAAGTACAACTCTGTTGTTTTCAAAATCAAGTTTATTTAAATTTTCATCTTTAAACTGATAATCTTGCTTTACAGTCATATGGATTGCATCAACAACAGTATTACCACAGATATAAACTCCATCACATATATTTTCACGCTTTAAGTTTTCGCTGTTTCTTGGAGTTGGTGCAAAATGAAGTTCTGCAATTTGACCGATAAGCTTTCTGTTCATCTCCTCTGGGAATGGTGAATACTTATCAAATGTGCGAAGTCCTGCCTCAACATGACCTACTGGAATTTGATGATAAAATGAACCTAAAGCACCTGCAAAAGCGGTTGAAGTATCGCCATGCACTAAAACAATATCAGGTTTAGCTGTATTTAATACATCATCTAAGCCATGAAGTGACTTTTCGGTTATAGTTGATAGTGTCTGTTTTGGCTGCATAATATCAAGGTCATAATCTGGTTTTATATCGAAGATTTCAAGCACTTGGTCAAGCATTTGACGGTGTTGTGCAGTAACACAAACTATTGACTCCATATTTTCGTTTTTTTCCACCGCATGAACAAGTGGAGCCATTTTAATTGCCTCTGGTCTAGTACCAAAAACAGTCATTACCTTAATTTTGCTCATCTTGAGTTTCCTCCTGCTCTTTATCAGAGTCATCTAAAACTTTTTCTATATTTTGACGTGATTCTTTTCTTCTGTTTATGATTATCCAGCCACCAACTGCAATAGCTAAAATAACAGCCAAAAGTAAAAGCATTGCTTTAGCCTCACCATTTGTTGTCAGCACAACTGCGGCAAGTCCAAGTGTACCACTTATTGCATATAAAATAGCAACCGCTTGTTTTACATTAAAGCCCATATCAACCAATCTGTGATGCACATGACCTCTATCTGGACTCATAGGGCTTCTGCCTTCAATAACTCGACGTGTAATTGCAGATGCTGTATCAAAAATAGGCAGACCAAGAATTAAAAGCGGAACTGCAAAAGATACAACCGCATAGAATTTGAAAAATCCGCTAATTGACATAGTAGCGAGCATATAACCTAAAAATGTAGAACCAGTGTCACCCATAAAAATCTCAGCAGGATTAAAATTATAAGGAATAAAGCCTAAACAAGCACCTGTAAGACAAGCCATGGTAACAGCAACACCAAATTCATAATTTAAAAGTGCAACTGCAAGCATGGTAAGTGATGCAATGGCAGACACACCCGCTGCAAGACCATCTAAACCATCAATTAAATTTACAGCGTTTGTTATACCTACAATCCAAATAATAGTTACAGGAATTGCAAAAATTCCAAGTGAAAAATAAGGCTCTGATGACAATGGATTTAGGTTTGAGAAAAACGCTATTTTCATGCCGCCAACACATACTGGAATTGCTGCGGCTATAATTTGAACGATAAATTTAAACTTTGCACCAAGTGCTAAAACATCATCAAATATACCTAGCACAACAATAAGCATTGCACCGATTAAAATACTGAGCATTTGCACATCAAACTCGAAAAACACGAGCATTGCACCCATAAATCCAATAAATATAGCTAAACCACCCAGTCTAGGAGTTGGCTTTTTATGCATACGTCTGGTGTCCTTAGGCACATCAATAGCACCGATTTTATAAGCAAAACGCTTTACAAGCGGTGTGAGTGCATAAGAAAGAATACCAGATAATATAAATGCACCAACAATCATTCCAATGACTTGATATTCTGACATATTTTAACCTCTCTATTTAAGCATTTTTGGCATAGAAAGCACCAAAAATGCATATTTATCTCTTAACAAAGCCAACCTTACGGTATACCTTATCTAGTGTTTTTCTTGCCATATATGCAGCTTTATTTGCACCCTCTCGGTATACGCTTTCCAGATAGTCCTTATTTTTCAGTAAATCTTCGGTTTTTTCACGAATTGGGCGAAGTAGTTCAACAACTGCCTCACCTACTGCTGGTTTAAATTCACCATAACCCTTGCCCTCAAATTCAGCCTCTACTTGCTCTATTGTTTTGCCAGTTGCAAGAGAATAAATAGTGATAAGGTTAGATACACCTGCTTTGTCCTCAGACATAATAATACGGCTGTCAGAGTCTGTAACTGCTCTTTTAAACTTACGCATAATATCCTCTGGCTTATCCATAAGCAGAATAAAAGCGTTTTGGTTTTCATCTGACTTACTCATTTTGCGAGTTGGGTCAGCAAGGCTCATAATTTTAGCACCAGCCTTTGGTATATATGGCTCTGGCATTTTAAATGTATCTGAATATACACCGTTAAAACGCTGTGCAATATTACGAGCAAGCTCTATATGCTGAAGCTGGTCGACACCTACTGGCACAAGCTCGGTCTGATATAATAAAATATCTGCTGCCATAAGCACAGGATAATCAAATAAACCTACATTTACATTATCTGCATGTTTTGAGGATTTATCCTTAAACTGAGTCATTCTTGATGCCTCACCAAACATTGTATAACAGTTTAATACCCAACCAAGCTCTGCATGTGCTGGAACATGGCTTTGTATAAACAATGTGCTTTTTTCTGGGTCTAAGCCACAAGCAAGATACTGTGCAAGCACTTCAAGAGTTTGCTTTCTAAGCTGTGCAGGGTCTTGACGCACTGTGATTGCGTGCATATCAACCACACAATAAATGCAGTTATATTCATCTTGAAGAATAGGGAAATTACGAATTGCACCGAGATAATTTCCAAGTGTTAATTTACCTGATGGCTGAACACCAGAAAATATGGTTTTTTTAGCTTCACTCATATATTTTACTTCCTTTTTTATCTTATTGACTGTATAGACATACCCATACTTGTTCATTATGATATCATATTTTTATTTATAATGCAACAAACTATACCTCTATTGACACACCAATATAAATAGCGTTATGATGATAAAAATACATGAGAAGAAATGAGATTTTGATATGAAACGCTATTTACTCGCTCTTGACCAAGGCACAACAAGTTCTCGTGCTATACTCTTTGACACAAATCAAAATATAATTGCAACCGCTCAAAGGGAAGTTACTCAGATTTTCCCAAAAGAAGGTTGGGTTGAGCAAAGCCCAATGGAGATTTATTCCACTCAGTACGCTGTTATGATGGAAGTTATAGCTGCATCTGATATTTCACCGAATGATATTGCAGGTATAGGCATTGTAAACCAACGTGAAACAACCATTGTTTGGAATAAACATACAGGTATGCCTGTATATAATGCTATTGTGTGGCAATGCAGACGAACCGCACCTATTGTAAATGAACTTATACAAAGTGGTCTTGATGAGCATATAAGACAAACAACAGGACTTATACCTGATGCTTATTTTTCTGCTACAAAGATAAAATGGATTTTAGACAATGTGCCTGATGCACGAAAACAAGCAGAAAACGGAGATTTACTTTTTGGTACGGTTGATAGCTGGCTTGTGTGGAAACTTACAAACGGACAAGTACATGTTACTGATGCAACAAACGCATCACGCACAATGCTCTATGACATACATAATCTATGTTGGGACAAAAAACTGCTTAATGCTCTTGATATTCCAGAGAGTATATTGCCTAAGGTTTGCTCATCTAGTATGATTTATGGCACTGTATCCATGCCTAAAGCTGAAATACCTATTGCAGGCATTGCAGGCGACCAACAAGCGGCACTATTTGGTCAAAGCTGTTTTTCTTCGGGAGAAGTTAAAAACACATATGGCACAGGCTGTTTTTTACTTATGAATACAGGTGAAAAAATCATTCATAACACTCATGGACTGCTTACCACTATTGCTATACAGCTAGATGATAAAGTAAATTATGCACTTGAAGGAAGTGTATTTGTCGGCGGTGCAATTATTCAGTGGCTTAGAGATGAGCTTCGATTTTTCAGTGAAAGCCGAGATGCTGAATATTATGCCTCTAAAGTTAAGGATACAGGCGGTGTTTATTTAGTTCCTGCTTTTACTGGACTTGGTGCACCTCATTGGGATATGTATGCTAGAGGCTGTTTAATTGGTCTAACCCGTGGCACAACAAGAGAGCATATAATTCGTGCAGCACAGGAATCTATTGTATATCAGTGTCAAGATTTAATAAAAGCTATGACTCAAGAGCTTGGAAAACCACTCGAAAAAATAAAAGTTGATGGCGGTGCGAGCCGAGATGCGTTTTTAATGCAGTTTCAAGCAGATATTTCAAATTGTGATATCTACCGCCCTGAAATTCGTGAAACTACTGCTTTAGGTGCAGCATATCTTGCAGGGCTTGCGGTCGGAATTTGGAAAAATACAGATGAGCTTAAAGCTCTTTGGCAAGTTGACAAAGTATTTAAGCCTGAAATGCAGCAAGACACAAGAAAAAAACTGCTTAACGGTTGGGATAAAGCAGTCGGTCGCAGTATGCACTGGGCAGAAAACTAAAAAATTAAAGCCACAGT
>DXIE01000048.1 GCA_019113005.1 Candidatus Butyricicoccus avistercoris
ATCTTTCATAATTGTGAAAGTTGTTTCAGTTGCGGCTAATGGGTTTAAATTTGTAAACATTAAAGCACCAGCAAATATACCGATAAACAATGAAGAATAAACTTCACGGGTTAAAAGTGCCAGTACAATGGCGATAATTGGAGGTAAAACCGCCCAAAAAGTTGCATTCATTTAATTTTCTCCTTTTCCTCGACTAGCGGAATATGTAAAGAATTTTACAATATTTTTTAGAATTTTGCAAGTAAAAAATCCGCCTGATGGAGGTACACAAAACTTTTTAACGTGTTCGTTTATCTCCACGGCGGATATTTTGATGAGGTTCGATAATATCGGCAACAGATTGCAAAAGAGTCAGCATAGATTGAGAAATATTAGGGAAATTTCGTGTAAGGTCGGTAGGTGTTAGCGAAGGCATACGAATATCTTCAGCTTCCAGACCAAGCTCACCTGAGCCGAGAGCAGCAGACCGTATACGCAGTTCAGACAAAGCCATTTGAGCATTACAAAGACCATCAAACTGGCTTGAATTTGTACGAAATGCAGCTTCAACACGGTCAGGGTCTGCAAGGTATAGATAACGAAAAACCTTATATATCACAAGTGAAAGATACTGAGCTATTTCATCAGACAACTGTTTAGAGGCTGTTTGTTCAGAGATATCAAAAAGCAAAGTTATAGCATTATTTATAATTTTTCTGTGAGCATCTGTAAGCTCTGATGGTGTAAGAGAAATAGATGATATTTCTTTTGCTTTGTTAGAAGCACCATCTCTTGCCATACTGCGACCGAGCAAATAATCACATGATACACCATAGTAATCAGCTGCACGAATCACAAACCCAAGACCAGGCTCACGCAGTCCATTTTCGTAATGACTGAGAAGAGCCTGTGAAACATCTAAATCTATTGCAGCAGTTCGCTGACTTATTTTCTTTTCTTTACGCAAAAGTGCCAATGTTCTTGAAAAATCGCTTGCCATATTAAGTCAAACTCCGTAATAAAAGTATATAATATTATAGCGAAAATATTACTAATTGTAAAGTATATTAGCATAAAATGTCGATAAACACAAGAAATCCCCCTTTTTTGCAAAGGGGGACACAACATTTAGTGTTATTTAGATAAACTGTGGCTTGTTCTTTTTTGAAAATTAGTCACAAACATAACAGCAAAATAAAGTATAATACATTCAAAAGGTAATAAAATAAGATTTTTGGTTATTCTAAAAGGTAAAATAACTGACATAGCCTTACCAGCGGTTATAGTTAGCCAAAAAGTATTAAGACCTATATTACATATTAGGTTAATACATGCTTTAGCACCGATAACACGAGCGATTAAACTTTTTTTAGAGATAGAAGTTTTTTCTGGGTGATAAAGCCATAAACCATAGATAAGACCACCGCATATTGCAGTTAAAGTATATCCAGGGAAATAAGCACCCATAGAAAAATTACCTGCAAAGTAACCTAAGATATCACTGCAACAACCAGCAAGCATTCCGACAACAGGACCAAATAGCATACAAATAGAAGCATTGCAGATAAAGCCTAAACTAATTCTAAGCTCTGGCGTAAGCTTGATAGTGATGCCACATAAATCCATGGCTACATTTAGTGCCACAAACATAGCTGTAATAGAAAGACAGCGTACATTTTGCAGATTCTTGGCAGACGATTTAAAGCGGGAGATTAAGTTTGACATAAAAAATACACCTCCAAAATGTTTGTTGCTACACATTTTGAGGTGCGTCCTCATCAATATGTAACAGCGGGATGCGAAATTGATACCGCAGTAAAAATACTTTCGTCCGACAGACAACTCCCCGTTCTGTCAGCACTTGACGCATCAATTTCTACTCTGTTTTGAGATGATTTCATTATACACCTTAAAAAAATAAAGTCAATACATAATTAAATCAAACCTAAATGCTCTATTAAAATTTTAATTCCCATTAATATAAGCAGTAAACCGCCTGCAATTTCCGCACGTTTAGCATATTTTTCGCCAAAAATACTGCCTATTTTTACACCTAAACCAGATGTTATAAATGTTATAACACCTATGATAGATATAGCAAGCCAAATATTAACTCCTAAAAATGCAAATGTTATTCCGACTGCAAGAGCATCAATAGCAGTTGCAACGGCTAAAGGGAACATGGCTTTTACACCATATGATGCACTGGCATCTTCATCATCTTCATCAGAAAAAGCTTCTTTTAACATGTTGCTGCCGATAAGAGAAAGAAGTACAAAAGCAATCCAGTGGTCAAAAGATTGTATAGATGATGCAAATCTTTCACCTAAAAAGCAACCTATAAGCGGCATAAGCATCTGAAATCCTCCAAACCAGATGCCACATATTAAAGAGTTTTTAATTTTATATTTTCCGCTTGCAAGACCCTTGCTAAGAGATACAGCAAATGCGTCCATTGCAAGAGAAAAACCAATAATAATAATTTCCACTATGCCCATAATTTTAATTCCTCCGATTTTTTATTATATTTTATGGTTTAAAATGGATATAAAGAACAAAAAAGACCCATGTGTAGCATAAAAAAGCTACACATGAGTCTCGTTCTTTAAGGCTCGCCAGACTTAAAAAGTCAGTATGTTGACAAGCCACACGTCCATTTTAAATGTAGTGCATACTACTCCCTCACGAAGCAAGAGTAATTATATACAAAATATGGGCAGTTAGTCAACGATAACATAAATATAATATATAAAATTGATTTGGTGTTTTATTGAAAAATTGATAAAAATATGTTATAATTACACAGATAAAAGTAATAAAAGGGTGCAATGTGGTATGTCAAATGATAAAAAAATAAAAAAGAAACTTTTAAGATATACCGTTTTTATGATTATTGTTGGTACAGTTTTAATTGTATCTGCTGTGTGTATAGTGTATACAAGTAAAAAAGCTGAAAATAATTCACATGTTGCTTATGTGAACGCTATTTTAGGTGAATATAAGCTTAACTTTTCAAATAAGATAGAATCTGACCTTAGTACATTGGTATCAGTAGCTGATATGATTGAGCAGGGATATATATCAAAAGATGATATTATAAAAGATGTTTTTACATATTTTCCTAAAAACTCAGAGTTTGAAAAAATTGGTTATTATAGTATAGAGGCTGAGAACAAAATAATAACACTTGATGGAAGTAATATAAAATATGAGTTTAGTAACAGCCCAGAAAAGGAAAAACAAACAATTAGAAGTGCATGGCAAGGTAATCAAACAGTGTCAGAAGTATATACAGAAGACGGAAAAGACAAAATTTGTTATGCAGTACCTGTATATGAAGATGGAAAAGTTGATGGAGCAATAACTGCAAATATTTATCTGGACAAATTTGTTGATATTATAAATGCCAATACACTAGACGGAATAAAAATAAATATTGCTTGGGTTAATAAATCTGGAGATATTATAGAATACTCAGAAGCTAATATACTGCAAGGAAAAAGAGCAGATATAATAAAAAAAGCATGGTCAAATAAAGAAAGCTTCCAGTTTACTTCACCTGTTGTAAAAAAAATAGATATAGTTTTAGAAAAAGATACTTATCCTTTATATAGCATAGAAATAGGGCATAATGGCTGGTCGATTGTATACATAGATTCAGAAGGAGAGGTTATAAGCCCTGTTTATTCAGCTATTTTTATACTTGTTGTTATCTTCATGTTGCTGATATTATTCTGTTTCTTAGTTATGCTATATACCTTTAAATATATAAAAAATGATAAAAAGACAATTTTAAGTCTTGCTGATTATGACCAGTTAACAAAGGTTTATAATACAGGTGAATTTATAAATCAAGTTGAGCAGCTATATGATAATTCTGCTGATTATTATTCGGTAATTTTAAATTTTAGACATTTTCAATACATAAATAATATCTTTGGAAGAAATATTGCGGATAAAATACTTATAAGAACAGCTGATATTTTGAAGTCTAATTTAGCTACCGACGAGCTTGTTTGCAGATATAGAAGTGATGAGTTTTGTATGTTGCTTAAATCTAAGGATAAAAAACAACTTAAAAACCGTATTTTAAACATTATGGATAATATATCTGGTATATCCGCTAAATTGCAAAATGAATATGCAATAAAACTTTATTGTGGTGTTTCTTTTAGAAAAGCAGATAAACAGAAAAAATTACCAATAGCTGATATGCTAAATGAGGCTGAGTTTGCACTTAAGACTATTAAACAAGGCTATGACAATAATATAGCTTTTTATGACTCATCAGTTAAAGAGAAAAAGATTTTCCAAAATGAGATTGAAAGTTCTATGGAACAGGCTTTGAGAAATAATGAGTTTAAATTGTTTTTACAGCCGAAGAAAAATCTTCTAAATAATGAGATTATAGGAGCAGAAGCACTTGTAAGGTGGATAAAACCAGATGGAAAGATGATTTTTCCAGATGAGTTTATACCGCTTTTTGAGGCAAATGGTTTTTGTGCCTCACTTGATTTGTATATGGTTGACAAAGTTTGTGCATTGCAGCGTAAATGGCTTGAAAATGGTAAAAAGATAATTCCAATATCAGTAAATCAGTCTAAAATATTATTTTATCGTAAGGATTACATTAAAAATCTTTGTAATATAACTCAAAAATATGGTATTGATAACAAATATATAGTGCTTGAAATTTTAGAAGGACTTGTTGCTGATGATATTGAAACTCTAAATCATACCATTGCTATATTAAGAGAGAAAGGTTTTCAAATATCAATGGACGATTTTGGAAGTGGATATTCTTCACTAAATACATTTACAAGTATAGCACTTGATGAAATTAAGCTTGATAAAGTGTTTTTACGTTCTATTGGCACAGAAAAAGAGCAAAAACAAAAGCAAATGATGGAAAATATTATTTCTATTGCTAAAAGTTTTGGTATAAGAACAGTTACTGAAGGTGTTGAAACACAAGTTCAAGAAACATTTTTAAAATCTATTAGTTGTGATTATGGTCAAGGATATTTATACAGTAAACCAATTTCGATTGATGAGTTTGAGGAAAAGTATATAAACTAAACAAAACCGCTAAACCTATAAAAATTTAGGTCTAGCGGTTTTTATTTTAGATTAAATCGTCATCTGTTATAAAAAATGTGTTCATTTGGTCGCATTGTCTATCAAGTTCAGAATATGTTCCCAATGCCCTTTTAACAGCATTATATTCTGACTCAGCACGAGCGTTTTTGTTTCCAGTATATGTTGCACGAATTAGCAAGTTTTTAGGCGTATCAAGTGGTGAAATATATTCAACAACAGAAACCTTATAACCCTCAGCTTCAAGTTTTAATGCTCTCATGCTATCGGTTAAAACATCGTTAAAACGTGCTTTGAATACACCATGACGGGTTAAAACATCTAGTTCTGGCAAATGATACTGCTCTAGAAGTTCTTTATGACAACAAGGCACACAAGCTATATACTTAGCTTTTGCACGAATAGCAGTGCCTAAAGCAAGGTCGGTAGCAATATCACATGCATGGAGTGAGATAACAGCGGTTACATTTTCAGGAGGCTGATAAGTGTTTAAATCCGCCTGAATAAACTCCATATTGTGATAACCCAAACGCTTAGCCATTTTCTTGCTTTCAGATATAACATGTTCGTTAATATCAATACCTATAACACGACAACGGCGACGTAAAACCTCACGCAAATAATAATTCATAACAAAGCTTAGGTAAGACTTACCACAAGCACAGTCAAGCAGTAAAATCTCCTCGCTGTCATCTTTTTGGAACATTGGTGCAACCAGCTCAACGTAATGGTCAATCTGATTGTATTTTCTAATCATATCATTTTTGATTTTGCCCTCAGCGGTTAAAATACCAATTTCCTTTAAAAGCTCCCTAGCTTTATCAACTCTTATACAATATTCTCTGTCATTTGATAAAAGAGGATTGTTTACAGTCGCATTTGTATTTGCTTTCGGCTCGCTTTGCTTCATATTTACGCCCTTAGCGTTGCATGCGATAGTGATAACTGTACCACGTTCTTCATAAACAAGCTCAGATTGTTCATATTGCTCAGCTTGTTTTGCAAAGAAATCTGTAATTTCATTTGGTGAAACGGTATTTGATACGCCTTGGAATTTTAATATATAATTGCCATCTGACAGCGATATATTTGCAGGGAATTTCTTTTTACCTGCTGTAAAATTGCATTTTACACTCACAAAATAGTCTTTATTTTGCTCAAGTCTTGCACGAATACCAGTGAGAAGTAAACTAAGTTTTTTCTGGTCGCCTTTTTGCATTTTATATTCTCCTTAATTATTACTATTATGGTAAGTATAACGATAATAAAGCAAAAATGCAATATTTTAGCGTTCCATTTTATCAAGCAGTTTTATAATTTCATCTAGTTTTTGTGTGCGGTCAGCGTTATCTGATGAGCAAGCTGCATCAAGCACACAACCCTCAAGATGAGCTTTTAAAACTATTTTTCTGGTTTTTTTAATAAGGGCCTCAGCAGCTAAAAGCTGATTTATAATATCAATACAATATCTATCATCATCAACCATTTTGATTATTGCATCTACTTGACCTCTAGCTGTTTTTAGTAAAGGCTCTACTTTATTTTTATCTGCTCTCATAGGATTTCTACCACATCATAACCCGCATCAGTTACAGCTTTAGAAAGAATATCATTTGATATGTCTTTGTCAAGTGTAAGCTCTGCAAGACCTGTTTCATGGCTTACCTCAGCATTTGAAACGCCATCTAGTTTAATAAGAGCATCTTTCACATGACTAGAGCAACGTGGACACATCATACCTTCAATTTTAATTGTCTTTTTCATTTTAACATCTTCCTTTACAATAGTTTTATTATTTTTAATAGCTTTAAAGCCGTTTAAACGAAGTGCATTCATAACAACACATACAGAGGATAAACTCATAGCAGCAGCACCAAACATAGGTGTAAGTCTAAGAGCAGGGGAGAAAATACCCGCTGCAAGAGGTATACCTATACAGTTATAAATAAATGCCCAAAATAAATTTTGCTTTATATTTCTAATAACGTTTTTAGAAAGTAAAATAGCATTTACAGCATCTACTAAATCGGATTTCATAAGTACAATGTCAGCCGACTCAATAGCGATATCAGTACCAGCACCAATGGCAATACCTACATCAGCACGAGCTAAAGCGGGAGCATCATTTATACCATCGCCAATCATTGCAACAGTTTTACCGCTTTCTTGTAAGCTTTTTATATGCTTTTCTTTATCTTGAGGCATAACCTCATAAATAACACTTTTAATATTTACACTTTGAGCAATAGCATTTGCTGTTTTTTGGTTATCACCTGTAAGCATTGTAACAGAAATACCCATTTTTTCAAGTGTATCTACTGCAAAACCGCTGTTAATTTTAACCGCATCAGCAACCGCAATAATACCAACAAGTTTATTGTCTTTTGCAAAATATAGCGGTGTTTTGCCTTGGTTTGCAAGCTCAGTATTTTCTGTTATTTGTATGCCAAGCTCATTAAATAGTTTTATATTTCCTGAAACACAGAAAATATTATTAATATTTGCGGTTATGCCCTTGCCAGACAGTGTTTCAAAATTATCAGCTTTTGTTATTTTAATATTTTTATCTTTGCAATAGTTTACAATAGCCTGTGCAAGTGGGTGTTCGCTTAAAGCCTCAAGAGAATATGCAAGCTCGAGAAGTTCATTTTGTGTAAAATTATTAGCTGTAATTATATCAGTAACAACAGGTTTACCTTCGGTTATAGTACCTGTTTTATCCAAAACAACAGCGTTTACACTATGTAAGTGCTCAAGAGCCTCAGCAGACCTAAAAATAACACCATTTTTTGCACCTACACCAGTGCCAACCATAATAGCAACAGGGGTTGCAAGTCCTAATGCACATGGACAGGAGATAACTAAAACAGTTATAGCACTAGATAGGGCAAAAGATAAATCCTTTCCAAGCATTAACCATATAATAAAAGTTGCAAGAGCTATTAAAAGCACAACAGGAACAAATACACCAGAAACTTTGTCAGCAAGTTTTGCAATAGGTGCTTTTGAGGCACTTGCATCTTCTACAAGTTTAATCATTTGTGAAAGAGTAGTGTCATTCCCGACTTTTGTTGCCTTAAAAGTGAAATATCCGCCTTTACTTATAGATGCAGATATAACTGTATCGTTTATAGTTTTATCCACAGGCAAACTTTCACCAGTTAGTGCAGACTCATCTAAAACCGCATTACCAGAAATAATTGTTCCATCGACTGGAACACTTTGACCAGCACGAACAACAACAATATCACCTATAACAACGCTATCAATAGGAATTGTTATTTCTTTATCATCACGGATTACGGTCGCAGTTTGTGGGCGTAGGTTCATGAGTTTGGAAATCGCTTCTGTGGTCTGCTTTTTTGCTCTACTTTCAAGATATTTGCCAAGAGTGACAAGTGTTAAAATCATAGCAGCAGATTCAAAATATAAATCATGCATATAATGCTTAACTAAATTTATATTATTATGCCCTAAACCAAAACCGATTTGATAAAGTGCAAATATGCTATAAATAAGAGCGGCACTTGAACCCACAGCTATAAGTGTATCCATAGCGGGAGCTTTGTGGATAAGTGATTTAAAGCCACTTATATAGTATTTTTTGTTAACTATAACTATTGGAAGTGTTAGTAAAAACTGAGTAAGTGCAAAACTTACAGCGTTTTCAGCTCCAGTTAGAAAGCTTGGCAAAGGAACACCCATCATATGTCCCATAGAAACATACATCAAAATTATTAAAAACACAAATGAAACAGAAATTCTAAATTTCATCTGTTTAACCTCATCGTTTGAGGTTTTGGGCTTGTCAGACTTGGCATTTTGTGCAGATGATGCACCATAACCCGCACTTATAACAGCGTTTATTATATCATCGTCAGACAATATATTTTCGTTAAAATCGGCTGTCATACTGCCTGTTAGCAGATTAACTTCTACATTCTGTATGCCATCGAGCTGTTTAACCGCTTTTTCTACATGTGCAGAACAGGCAGCACAACTCATACCAGTTACATTAAAACGTGATTGCAAAAATATCACTCCTTTCAAATATACACCCCCTACTGGGGAGGGATATATTTAGAGAATAATATAAAATATTCATTTTGTCAAGCAATAAAAAAACCGCTCAAACAGTGTACGGTACCCTTTCTATATATAAATATTATAATTTATTAAATAGTCAATAAAAAGACATATAAAATTACAAAAATGATTATTACAAGCCTATACAAAATGATAAAAGTAGTGTAAACTGAAAGTAATTGGTTTATTATGTAGAAAAGGAGCTTTTATTTTTATGGACGCAAAAGAGAAAGCATTACTTGCACATGAAAAATGGGCAGGTAAAATTGAAGTAGTGGCAAGATGCGAGGTAAATTCAAAGGAAGATTTATCTGTTGCATATACTCCAGGAGTTGCAGAGCCATGCCTTAAAATTAAAGATGACCCATCACTTAGCTATAAATATACTCGCAGACACAATTTAGTAGCAGTTATTACAGACGGTACAGCGGTTTTAGGTCTTGGAGATATTGGCCCAGAGGCTGGTATGCCTGTAATGGAGGGCAAATGTGCATTATTTAAGGCTTTTGCTGATGTAGATGCATTCCCACTTTGTGTTAAAAGTAAAGATGTAGACGAAATTGTTCGTACAATCGAACTGATTTCCGGTTCTTTTGGCGGTATTAACCTTGAGGATATTTCTGCACCTCGTTGCTTTGAAATAGAACGCAGACTCAAGGAAGTTTGTGATATTCCTGTTTTCCACGATGACCAACACGGCACAGCGGTTTGCTGTGGTGCGGCACTTATTAACGCTTGTCGTTTAACAGGTCGTAAGGTTGATGAAATTAAAATGGTTGTAAATGGCTGTGGTGCGGCAGCTATCGCAGTGACCAAGTTTTTAATGTTCCTTGGTGTAAAAAATATCATTATGTGTGAGCGTTTTGGTATTGTTTGTGAGGGTGACGAGCGTTTAAACCCTGCACAAGCTGAGATGGCTAAGGTTACTAATAGAGAGCATATGACAGGTACACTTGCAGATGCTATTAAGGGTGCAGATGTATTCTTTGGTATGTCAGCTCCACAGGTTCTGACAACCGAAATGGTAAGCACAATGGCAAAAGACCCTATGGTTTTTGCAATGGCAAACCCAGTTCCAGAAATTTGGCCAGAAGATGCTAAAAAGGGTGGAGCTGCTGTTGTTGGTACAGGTCGTTCAGATTATCCAAATCAAATAAACAATGTTCTTGCATTCCCAGGAATTTTTAGAGGTGCATTAGACGTTCGTGCAAGCGATATCAATGAAGAAATGAAGCTTGCAGCAGCTGAGGCTATCGCTTATGTAATACCTCAGGAAGAACTAACACCAGAGTATATTATGCCAATGGCATTTGATGAAAAGGTAATAAAAGCAGTTGCAAAAGCGGTTGCTGATGCAGCAGTTAAAAGCGGTGTAGCCAGAATTTAAGAATATATTCGCAAAAAGCGGCGTAAGATATAAAAACCTATATCTTGCGTCGCTTTCTCCGTATTTAAAGGCGAGATAACTAAGTTATCTGCAACCATTGCAAAAATTATATATATTTTCTTATATGCTCAAGTGCGGTTTTTTCAAGTCTTGATACCTGAGCTTGTGAAATCTGAATTTCATTTGCAACTTCTGTTTGAGTTCTGCCTTCAAAAAATCTCATTTGCACTATATGTTGCTGACGTTTATTGAGTGATTTTATAGCCTCCTTGATTGCTATATGTTCAAGCCAGTGTTCATCGGTGTTTTTATGGTCGCCGACTTGGTCCATAACACAAACGGTATCCGTTCCATCTGAAAATACAGGCTCAAAAAGTGAAATTGGTGCAAGCATAGCATCAAGTGCGAAAACTACATCTTCTTCTTTCATATCTAAGAGTTTTGCAAGCTCGGTCATAGTTGGCTCACGCTGATTTTCACGAATAAAAGTTTCTTTAGCTTGTAAGGCTTTATAAGCTATGTCACGCATTGAGCGTGAAACACGAATTGTGCTGTTATCTCTTAAATATCTTCTAACTTCACCAATAATCATTGGCACAGCATAGGTTGAAAATCTAACATTTAAGTCACAATTAAAATTATCAATCGCTTTTATAAGACCTATACAGCCAACTTGAAATAAATCATCTATTGATTCACCTCTTGAGTTAAAACGCTGAATTACGGAAAGCACAAGACGTAAATTTCCATTTATCAGCTTTTCACGAGCTTTTATATCGCCGTTTGATGCCTTTTTAAGCAAGTTATCCATTTCTCTTGTAGGAATAGTTGTAAGTTTTGATGTATTTACACCGCAAATTTCAACCTTTGTCTGCATTGTATTTCCTCCGTTTTTCATACTTGCCTTTAAAAGCATTTTCCCCGCTTTCATGCAAAAAATACGCATAGAACAAAAGAAAAACATTGGATAAATTTGGGTTAAAATTTAAACAGTTTGAAAATATATAAATATTTGATATAATAAAAATAATAAATAAAAAAAGGTTGTGAAAATATGCTATTTGAACATATTGATTATTTAGATGAAAATTTTGAAGTTAAGAAAGATGCTTTTATTGGTGTTAAAGACGGTAAAATTGCTTATATTGGCACTGAAAAGCCAGAGGAGGATTTTGGAGAGGTTTATAACGGAAAGCATGGTCTTATGATGTCTGGTTTTGTAAACGCTCATTCCCATGCACCGATGACATTACTTCGTGGCTATGGCGAAAACTTACCACTTGATAGATGGCTTAATGAAAAAATCTTTCCATTTGAAGATAAACTTACCGATAATGCTATCGCTGCATCAACTACTTTAGCATGTGCAGAAATGATTAGATTTGGTACAGTTTCATTTTCTGATATGTATTTCTTTAGCCAAACAATGGCAAAAAGTATTTTAGATAGCGGTATGAAATGCAATTTAAGCCGAGGACTTACCGTTTTCAGTGACCAAGATTATGAGCAGCTTGAGGCTTATAAAGATAATGTGGATTTACTTAAAAACTATCAAAATGCGGGAAATGGCAGACTTAAAATAGATTTATGTATACATGGAGAATATACAACTACTCCTAAGGTTGTAGAGGCTTTAGCAAAACATGCAAAGAGTGAAAATGTTAATGTGCATATACATTTATCAGAAACCAAGAAAGAGCATGAAGAGTGTAAACAACGTCATGGCAAAACCCCAGCTAAATATTTTGCTGATTTAGGTTTATTTGACCAGCCTACAACTGCGGCTCATTGTGTATGGGTAGAAGATGAGGATATTGAGTTATTAAAAAAATATGGTGTAACTGTTGCATGTAATCCAGTGAGCAATATAAAACTTGCATCTGGCTTTGCACCTATTCCTAAAATGCTTGAAAAGGGTGTAAATATTGCACTTGGTACAGATGGCTGTGCATCTAACAATAATTTAAATATTATGCAGGATTTATATTTATTTGCACTGCTTTATAAGGGTGTTACAGGTGACCCAACCGTTGTTACACCTAAACAAGCACTTATGGCGGCAACTTTAAACGGCTTTAAATCACAGGGCAGAATGGATAGCGGTAAAATCGCATTGGGTCAAAAAGCTGATATTATTGTTATAAATACCGATGTGCCTAATATGTATCCAGCAACAGATATAGCATGTAATCTTGTTTATGCAGCACAAGGAAATGATATTAAACTAACAATGGTAGACGGTAAAGTGCTTTATAAAGACGGCGAATATCTAACTATTGATATTGAAAGAGCAAAAGCACAAACTCAAATGCATACTGATGCAATTTTACAGCAGCTTTAAGAGGTGATAAAACTATGTATGAAAAGATTATAGGTGCAACTGAATATATAAAAAGTAAACTTGAGAAAACCCCCGAAATCGGCATTATTTTAGGCTCTGGACTTCAGCCACTTGCCGAGGAGATTAAAGAGCCTATTATTGTTGATTATAAAGATGTGTCAAACATGCCTTTTGCAAGTGCTCCAGGGCATATTGCTCGATTTGTATGCGGAGAAATCGAGGGGAAACAGGTTATTTGTATGCAGGGTAGACTTCATGGTTATGAAGGACATCAGCCAGAAGATATTGTTTTTCCAGTTAGAGTTATGAAGTTTTTGGGAGTTAAAACTCTTGTTTTAACAAATGCAGCGGGTGGAATAAATACTGATTATTCAGTTGGCGATTTTATGATGATTACCGACCATATAAATTTCACAGGTAAAAGTCCGCTTACAGGCAAAAATGATGATAGAATTGGCCCACGTTTTCATGATATGACATTCACATATACGCCATCTTTGCAGGAGATTGCAAGAAAAGCTTCACAGAAAACAGGGATTAAGTTACATGAAGGCGTTTATATAGGTGTTAATGGCCCACAATTTGAAACACCAGCGGAAATCAGAGCTTTCAGAACCTTAGGTGCTGATGCAGTTGGTATGTCGACTGTATTTGAGGCGATTGAGGCGGCTCACTGCTCTATAAATGTGCTTGGCATATCTATGATTACCAACATGGCAGCGGGAATTATTATGAAAGAGCTATCTGGAAGCGAGGTAAATGAAACCGCAGATAACCGCAGTGAAACTTTTAGAAAACTTGTAAAGGCAATTATTGCAGAAATATCTTGATATTTAGACATAAAAAGTTCACATAAATTATAGCTAAGGGTTGTTTACTTTCGCATGATAATATGTTAAGATAATTCCAGTAAGTGTTTATGGAGGTGTCAATATGAACGGTAAACTTAAAGATGTTCATATGGATCAGCTTTTTGCAGGAATTATGTCCTTACAATCTATTGAGGAGTGCTATAATTTCTTTGAAGATTTATGTACAATAACCGAACTTCGTGCTATGGCACAGCGTTTTCAGGTTGCAAAAATGCTTGACCAAGGTCAAATTTATAGCGATATTGTGCAGGAAACAGGTGCAAGTACCGCTACTATTAGTAGAGTAAATAAGTGTCTTGTTTATGGCACAGATGGCTATCGTATGGTGTTAGACCGTACTCAGGAGTCTGAAGATTAAAATGGATAGCTATCGTTTTTTATCATCATATTATGATAGATTTACTGACGATGTCGGATATGAAAAATGGGCTGATTTTTTTGAGAAAATATTTGAAAGAGAAGGTTTAAAACCTCATTTGGTCGTGGATTTAGCCTGTGGTACAGGCACTCTCACAGCGGAAATGACAAAACGTGGTTATGAAATGATTGGCGTGGACGCTTCAGCAGAAATGCTTATGCAAGCGATGAATCAAACAATTGATTTAAATCCACGCCCTATTTTTTTGAACCAACGAATGGAAAATCTAGACCTATTCGGCACAGTTGATGCGTGTTTATGTTGTCTTGATAGTGTAAATTATGTAACAGATGAGGACGCACTTAAAACAGCTTTTGAGAAAGTTCATCTTTTTTTAGAGCCTAATGGAATATTTATTTTTGATGTTAATACGAAAAATAAATTTGATTATATGAACGGTCAGTGTTATGTTCGTGAAGATGAAGACGTTTTTTGTGTATGGCAAGTTTCATTCGATGGTGATATTTGTGAATATAATTTCGATATTTTTGAAAAATCAGACACAAAATGGACAAGACTCGAAGAACAGCATTTAGAAAAGTATTATTCATCAGAAAAACTCTGTAAAATGTTATCTGATGCAGGTTTTATTGATATAAAAATATATGCAGAACTGAGTTTTGAGCCAATAAATCAAAATGAAAATAGAATTTTTATTTCAGCAAGAAAGAGGAAACTAACTAATGAGTGATAAGCGTATTCGAGCTATTGCAAAGGACGCTGCAATTCAAATAACCGCTGTAACAAGCATAGAAACAGTTGAAAGAGCAAGACAAATTCATCATACATTACCAACAGCCACAGCAGCTCTTGGTCGTGTGCTTACTATTTGCTCTATAATGGGCAGTCAGCTTAAAGTAGATGATGGCTCGGTTACAATTCAGTTTAAGGGTAATGGTCCATTAGGCTCGGTTGTTTGCGTATCCGATAGCGAGGGTAATGTGCGTGGATATCTGCAAAATCCAGCTTGTGATTTACCACTTAGACAAGATGGTAAACTTAATGTAGGTGTGGGTATTGGTCAGGGTTACTTAATGGTAATCAAGGATATTGGGCTTAAAGACCCTGTAACTGGTACAACTGTGCTTGTAAATGGTGAAATAGCAGAGGATATGACTCGTTATTTTGTTGAAAGTGAGCAAATCCCATCAGCATGTGCTTTAGGCGTGTTAGTTGGGGTAGAGCAGCAAGTGAAACAAGCAGGTGGATATTTAGTTCAGCTTATGCCAGGATATACTGAAAAGGATATTGATAAGCTTGAAGAAAATATCAAAAATGCTGGTGCAATGACTGCTATGCTTGAATCTGGTATGACACTTGAGCAAATTGTTTATAAAGTGCTTGACGGCTTTGATGTTGAAATTCTGGAGGAATCCGAATTTGAGTATCGTTGTAATTGTAGTCGTGATAAGGTTATAAGAGCACTTATAAGCATGGGAAGAAAAGAACTCACCGAGCTTATGAATGAACAGCAAAATGCTGAAATTACCTGTCAATTTTGTGATAAGGTTTACTCCTTTACAAGTGATGAAATTGGTGAGCTTTTAAGTAAGATTTAGTTTTTTAAACGTTCACAGTATATATACTTTGCTGTGAACGTATTTTTTATATATTTTCATAGTGGCAAGGAGGATTACAGACAATGAATAGTATGCTGAATTTAACACCAGAGGTTGAACAGCTTGCAAATCTTTGCAAGGATAATAGCCGTATAAACAGCCAGCTTTATATAGAAAAGCATGTAAAGCGTGGACTGAGAGATATTGATGGTAATGGTGTTGTTGCAGGACTAACTAATATATCAGAGATTATTTCTAAAAAAATAGTCGATGGAAAAGAAGTTTCTTGTGATGGCGAGCTTTATTATCGTGGCTATGATATACATGAACTTGTTAAAGGATTTATGAGCGAAGACCGCAAGGGGTTTGAAGAAACAACATTCTTACTTTTATTTGGCGAGCTTCCAAATAAAAAGCAACTGGCAGACTTTAAGGCACTTTTAGCCCATGGCAGAACACTTCCTACAAATTTTGTTCGTGATGTTGTTATGAAAGCTGCAACACATGACCTTATGAATAGTCTATCAAGAAGTGTGTTAACCTTGGCATCTTATGACAACTCATGTGATGATATAAGTTTGCCTAATGTACTTCGTCAATGTTTAATGCTTATTTCTGTATTCCCACTCCTTGCAGTTTATTCTTATCATGCGTACAACCATTATGAATGTGGTGGAAGTATGTATATACATTACCCATCAAACAGTTTGTCAACAGCTAGTAATATACTGCGTATTTTAAGACCGGATATGCAATATACACCGCTTGAGTCAAAAGTTTTAGACCTTGCTTTAGTGCTGCATATGGAGCATGGAGGAGGTAATAACTCATCATTTACAACTCATGTTGTTACATCTTCGGGTACTGATACATATTCCGCTATTTCAGCAGCACTTGGCAGTTTAAAAGGCCCTAAGCATGGCGGAGCTAATATAAAAGTTGTACAGATGATAAGAGATTTAAAGCAAAATGTATCTGATATAACTGATGAACAAGAGGTAGCAAATTATCTGCGTAAACTGTTACATAGAGAGGCTTTTGATAAAAAAGGGCTTATTTATGGTATTGGTCATGCAGTTTATTCGCTTTCAGACCCACGAGCACAGATTTTTAAGGGTTTTGTCGGTCAGCTTGCACATGAAAAGGGCAGAGATGAAGATTTTGCACTTTATGAGATGGTTGAGCGTTTAGCACCACAAATTATCTGTGAAGAACGCAAAATGTATAAAGGTGTGAGTGCAAATGTCGACTTTTATTCTGGATTTGTATATTCTATGCTAAATTTACCATTAGAGCTTTATACTCCTATGTTTGCAGCTGCAAGAATAGTCGGCTGGAGTGCTCACAGACTTGAAGAACTTATAAATACAGATAAGATAATAAGACCTGCATATTTATCAATTCATCAGCAAAATGAATATAAATCTATGAAAGACAGATAAAACAAAAGAACTCACAGTCAAAAGATTGTGAGTTCTTTAATATTAAAAGCAAAAATTCTCTTGACAATGTGTTAGCAAAGGCATACAATAATGTTAGCCGATGTTAACAAGAGCTTTATATGTAGCTCTTATAATTTGGGAGGTCTTATGGCAAATATACATGAATCCGGTGAAAATTATCTCGAACTCATTTTAGATATTTCAAAAACACAAAAAGAAGTTAGGTCAATAGATATAGCAAGACGTTTAGGTGTTTCAAGAGCCTCTGTATCAAAAGCTTTGGGTGTACTGCGTGAAGCGGGAATGGTTGAACCAGCTTATTATGGTAAAGTTGTGCTTACTAAAGCGGGTATAGAACGTGCATCAGAGGTTAGAAAAAGACATGATTTATTATGTCGATATCTAACAGATATACTGGGTGTTTCAAAAGATACAGCCGAAGTGGACGCTTGCAGAATGGAGCATATAGTTAGTGAAGAAGTTATGTGCAAAATAAAAGATATATTAAAAAATTAACGCCGTTTGTTTAAACATTCGGCGTTTTTTTCGTCAGTTTTTAAGTTTTTGAATGATTACAGAAAGCTGTTCGTTGACCTGTTCAACTTCCCATTTTAAATCATTTGCACTGAGTCTCTCTGCACCATGCCCCAAAATTATCATCTGTTCGGTCGCATCTGAGGTTGCAACTCTAACCCTATGTTTGCGTGATAAATCATAAGAGGCTTTTTCTATATACATATCAGCAGTTTCAGCTTCTTTGGTATATACAACATGAATGTTGCCATCTTTTTCTATACTGCCCATATTTCCTTTTACTTTATACGCATCAAAAACTAGAATAAGCCTACATTTTCTCATGCCTTGGAAATTGCTTAAAATGCGAATAAGTGCAGAACGTGCAGCAGATAAATCATCTTTTGCAATCTCATTAAGCTCGTCCCATGCAAAAATTATATTATAGCCGTCAACAAGTAAATAATCATCAGCTTTTATTCTTGATAATGTTTCGATTGAGAGGTCAGTGCGTTTAGGCGTTTTTCTTGAGCTGTGGAATGCATCATAAGAACGGTTTTTTATTTCACCATAGGTTTTAACAAAGATTTCTTCTATTTCTTTATCAGTCGCATTTGATGTATATCTTGATTTATGAACGGTAGTTTGAGTTTCTTTTTTAGGGTTTAAGTTTATTTCTGGGTGCAAATGTTGATACTGAGCAACCTCATTCCACTTAACATTAAAACCAGCACCATGAGAGCAAAAAACAGAGTCAGCAGGGTGAGCGGTGTCATGTTCAGCATCATATCCTATTTGCTCTATGACTTCATCAGTGTTATGACATGGGTAATAACCCTTTAAAGTACAGAAAAGCTTGCCTTTTCCTTTTGTATATGCTGCAAGTTCAGTCTGATAATTTCTCATAGTTGCAACAGGTACAGTGCCAGTTAGAACAGTATATCCTATACCAGTGTCAGAAGGCTCAAATTCACCATGCATTTTTTGAATATCAGTCATGGCACGACCGACCATTTCGGTAGGTACTTCAAGAGTAAAAGAATAATAAGGCTCTAAAAGTACATTTTCAGCCTGCATAAGTCCTTGTCTGATTGCTCTATAAGTGGCTTGTCTAAAATCGCCGCCTTCGGTATGTTTTAAATGTGCTTTACCGGCTATAAGTGTTATTTTAATATCGGCTATAGGACTGCCAGTGAGTACACCAATATGTGTGGTTTCTAAAACATGAGTCAAAATAAGCCTTTGCCAGTTTATATCAAGTGAATCAGGACTACATTTTGTATCTATTTGTATGCCTTTCCCATTCTCAAGAGGTTCTAATAAAAGATGAGCTTCTGCGTAATGTCTTAAAGGTTCAAAATGACCAACACCAATAACAGGTTTTTTTATAGTTTCACGATATACTATATGTCCTGTATCAAAACTTGTAGTTATTCCAAAACGCTCATGTAAAACTTCGGTTAATATTTCGAGTTGAACTTCACCCATAAGCTGTACATGAATTTCTTTGTCATTCCAAACGACGTGAAGCATAGGGTCTTCTTCTTCAAGCTGTTTTAAATAACCAAGCATGGTATGTGCATCTGAGTTTTGAGGAATTATAACTCTGTAAGTAAGTACAGGCTGCAAAACAGGTGGTTTAGATTTAGATTCTATTCCAAGTCCTTCGCCAGATGCACTCATAGAAAGACCAGTCAATGTGCATATTTGACCTGCGTATGCAGTATCTATGGTTTTAAATTTATCGCCAGAATATAAACGGATTTGATTTACTTTTTCCTCCCAATCATCGCTTTTTAAAAGCGTGCGAACAGATAAATTGCCACCTGTGATTTTAACATGTGTTAAACGATTTCCAGCATTATCTCTAGAGATTTTAAATATTTTAGCTCCAAATTCAGTAGGGTAGCTTGGCTGATAAAAATAAGTATTTAGTGAGTCAAGTAAAGCATCTACACCATTAGCTGACAAAGCAGAGCCAAAGAAACAAGGAAATAGACCTCTGTTTTTTATTAAATCGCATATTTGATTTTCACTTATAGTGTTTGTATTTAAGTATTCATCTAAAACATCATCAGAACACATTGCGATTTGCTCAAATAAATTTTCACTTGTAAAATCAATACAATTATCAGAAAAGCGGGTTTTAAGCTCGTTTAACAGGTTTTCTTTACCCATATTTGGCAAGTCCATTTTATTTATAAAAATTGCAGTTGGAATTTTATGTTGTTTTAATAAATTCCAAAGGGTTTGAGTATGTCCTTGTATACCATCAGTGGCATTTATAACCAAAATGGCACTGTCAAGCACTTGTAAGGTGCGTTCCATTTCGGCTGAAAAATCAACATGCCCTGGGGTATCAAGTAATGTAAATTCAGTGTTTTTCCAATCAAACACTGCTTGTTTAGAAAATATAGTTATACCTCTAAGTTTTTCAAGTTCAGCTGTATCTAAAAAAGCATTTCCATGGTCTATTCGACCAAGTGTTTTTAGTTTTCCCGAGATATAAAGCATAGCTTCGGATAAAGTTGTTTTTCCTGCGTCAACATGTGCAAGAATACCAATAACAAGTTTTTTCATAGGTAATAAAAACCTCATTTTTTATAATATATAGTAGTATTATAATATATATTAAAAAAGTGGTCAAACAATAGGAGTTTGACCACTAGGATTTCTTAATTAGACATGTGCATGTTCATTTGTATTGCTTGACTCAGCAAGTTGTTTTTTGAAAATTGTGCGGAAAATTAGACGGGTTAAAGGGCCACAATAGCATAATTGCCATATTAAAGCCATTGGCATATTACAACCAAATGTATGTATCCAAGTGCCAAAACTAGGCTCTTTAAATAAAATAGTTGCGATAAGACTCATTACAGGGCACATAATACAAACAATCATAAGAGAAATTGCATAAGTGATAAACTGAGGTCTGTCAGTTGGTCGCATAAAAGAAAATGCAAGACGAGTTGCAAGCTTTTCTACAACGAAAAATTCTAAAATAAATGCAATAGGCACCATGATAGGCATTTCATGCAGTACCATTAAAAATGTCTGATTGGTAACTCCCCCTGTGTTTAAAGCCACATTATAAACTATCATACCATATACCATGATTACAGCCATGATAATTGTAAAGATAACATTTTGCAATTTGTTTTTTGGCATTTTTGATTAAACTCTTTTTTTAGTGAAAATAATGTTATATTATGATATTGTTAGTCCTCGCACAAAAAAAGAGAAATAGCAAAACTTTCGTCTCGCTACTTCTCTTCACTGCGACTACCATCTGCTTATGATTATAACATATTGATTATGTGCTTCGTAATAAAAAAATATTGGTATAATAAATGAAAAATAAATATAAAATGCTATTTAAATATAAAAAATAAACAAATAATAAAAAATTCAAATGGTGAAATTGAATAAAAAATAGGACAAAAATTTACTAAAATATATCCGAATAGGTTGAATGTATGGTGTCAAATATGTTAATATGTTATATATTATGATTATCTTTTTAAAGGAGGATATACATATGAGCAAAAGTATAAAAAAATCAGTACTTATAAGAGTTGTAGCATCTATATGTTCAACTTTATTGTGCTGTGCAGTTGTTAATGTAGGAATGACACAAATAAAGAAAGTTGATTTGGAAAATGAACAATCAACCGAATTATTAAAAAGTATACAGAGTGCAGAAATTGCACACTATAAATGGTGCAATAGTTTAAGCCAAGCTGTGTATGCGGGAAAAGAATTCACAGGCAGCTCAGACCCAACGGTTTGTTCTCTTGGTGGGTGGATATATAATAGTGATAACTTAACAGATAAAACTATAATATCTCTTAGAGATGAAATAGAGCCTATACATAAAGAGCTTCATGGATATGCTGAGGAGACAATAAATCTTATTAAAACAAATCCTGCAAAAGCAAAGCAGTTTTATGAGCAGACTGTTCAAACAACAGTTGGAAATCTTATCACTAAACTAGATAAAATTATAGAAAAAAGTGAAGAAAATGCAACTGTAAGTGGACAAAAAATGAATAATGTTATAAATATAGTAGCTGTTTTATCTACCATATTCTTTATAATATCTATTGCTTGTTTGGTTATGCTAATAGCTTATGTTATAAAAAACATTATCTTACCTATTTTAAAGCTGACAGAAGAGAGCAAACCAATAGCAAATGGTGATTTAAAAATTAAATTCAGCTATAAATCACATGATGAAATAGGTAGTCTGGTTGATACTTTAACTAAATCTATGCATTTAATTCAAAGTTATATTGCTGATATAACAAGAGTTACTGATGAACTTGCATCTGGTAATTTTGATGTTAAAACATCTGAGCGTTATGTTGGTGATTTTAGCGAAATAGAACATTCAGTAGATAAGCTAACAAAATCACTCTCTTATGCTCTTTCACAGATTGCTATTGCAAGCTCCAGTGTTTCAGATAATGCAGAACAAATGTCAAATACTGCTCAAATGCTCGCCCAAGGTGCTATAACACAGTCTGAAGCAGTTGATGAGCTTCGTTCAAGACTGGATAAAATGGCAATAGATGCAAGAGAAAATGCAAAAATGGCTATTTCTGCTCAATCTGATACAGAAAAAACAAGCGAACAGCTTGCAAAGAGCGATAAGGATATGCAAGCAATGGTTACTGCAATGAATGATATTAGTAATGCATCTAGTAGCATAGGTGATATCATTAAAACTATTGAAGCCATAGCCTTTCAAACCAATATACTTGCACTTAATGCTGCGGTAGAAGCGGCTAGAGCGGGTACAGCTGGTAAAGGATTTGCAGTTGTTGCAAATGAAGTTAGAAGCCTTGCATCACAGTCCGACCATGCAGCTAAGGCAACAAAAGAATTAATTGAAAACTCTATTGCAGCAGTAGAACGTGGTAATACAATAGTTTCTAATGTATCAGATGTTCTTAAAAAAACATTGGAATTTTCAAAACATTCTGCTGAAGGAATGGTCAAAATTACAAAGGCTGTTCAAGGTGAATCAGAGATTATTGAAAAAACAGCAGAAGGCATAAATCAAATCGCTGAGGTTGTACACACAAATTCAGCAACAAGTGAGGAAACAGCAGCTATTAGTCAGCAAATGTTTGCACAATCTCAACAATTACAAAATCATACAAAAACATTTAATCTTAGAAAAGATATGGTAACCGATTAAAAACTAAAACAGGTCTGTTCAGTTTGGATAGACCTGTTTTCTTATAATATTCTTGTGTTAAAATAATATAAATGTTACAATAATATATAATTAACACTTTTATTTTCAATAAAATAAAGAGGAGTTTGACAAATGTCACTACAAAAAAATAAAACATATAGAACAGAATTTACTGGATATACCACAGAAGGTGCTGCCGTTGCTAAAATAAATGGTATGACTGTATTTGTATCAGGTGGTGCAGTAGGTGACCAATGTGATGTTAAAATAATTAAAGTTGGTAAAAAATTAGCCTTTGGTAAAATAGAAAAAATAATTATCCCTTCTAAACATAGGATTAAACCAGTTTGTATACATGCTGGTAAATGTGGTGGCTGTTCATATCAACATATAACTTATAAAGAAGAACTCAATGCTAAAAAACAAAAAGTAACTGATGCATTATCTAGAATAGGTGGCTTTAAAAATCTTGATATCAATATAACAGGTGCAGATGAGATTATGCATTATAGAAATAAAGCTCAGTTCCCAGTTGGTGAACAAGATGGTGTGCCATATACAGGCTTCTATCGCCCAAGAAGTCATGATATAGTTCGTGCAGATAAGTGCTTTATTGTTAAAGAAATTGCAAATGATATAGCAAAGTGTATTTGTGCTTGGATGGAAGAATTTAAAATTCCCGCATATGATGAAAATAAAAAAACAGGTCTTATTCGTCATATTTATGTTAGAACTGGTGAAGTTAGTAAAGAAGTACAAGTTTGTCTAATAACAGCAAAAAGCAAACTACCTAATAAAGATGAACTAATAGATACACTCAAAAAATCGTTTGAACAGATAACAAGTATAGTACAAAATATAAATAAACGTACAGATAATGTTATTTTAGGAGATAAAACAGTTACTCTTTGGGGTGATGACTACTTACAAGATACTCTTTGTTCTAATGTTTTTAAATTATCACCTTATGCGTTTTATCAGGTAAACCATGCTCAAACAGAAAAGTTATATGATTTTGCACTTCAATATGCAGCTCTTACTGGTAAAGAAAATGTTATAGATTTATATTGTGGAGCGGGTACAATAACACTTGCACTTGCAGCTTATGCAAAAAATGTTATAGGTGTTGAAATTGTGCCGGAAGCAATAGAAAATGCGAAAGAAAATGCAAGAATAAATGGTGTAGAAAATACAGAATTTATTTGTGCAGATGCAGGACAAGCAGCCTTAATGCTTGCACAACGTGGAACAAAGCCAGATGTACTTACAGTAGACCCACCAAGAAAAGGTTTAAGTACAGAAGCAATAGAAGCTATTTTGCAAATGAGCCCAGAAAAAATAGTTTATGTTTCATGTGACCCAGCAACTTTAGCTAGAGATTGTAAGTTTTTATGTGACAATAATAATTATGAAATTGAGAAGGTTATGGCGGTTGATTTGTTTCCTAGAACATATCATGTTGAGACGGTTGTCTTGCTTTCCAAGGGAGAGATCGACTCGAAGAAAGTGCGGGTGGAGTTCTCGCTGGAGGATATGGATATGTCCGGGTTCCAGAAGGGCGCAACCTATGAGCAGATCAAAGCGTATGTGCTGGAGCATTCTGGATTGAAGGTGTCTTCCCTCTACATCTCACAGATAAAGCGCAAGTGCGGGCTGAATGTGGGGCAAAATTATAACTTGTCAAAGAAGGAAGATGCCAAAGTACCGCAATGTCCACCGGAAAAAGAAGCGGCGATTATGGAGGCATTGAAGCATTTTCAAATGACATAATTATTACACAAGGGCCTAGGTAGTTTATCCTAAAGACCTGTTCCACTCACTCTTTGATAATAAAGACGATATCGAATCCGACGCTGAATTAACCTTTGACTGGCGAGAACTGCCGGAGCGTAAGGCAAGCCGTATCG
>DXIE01000049.1 GCA_019113005.1 Candidatus Butyricicoccus avistercoris
TTGTAACTTGGACATCATTTGGCAACCATGCAATATATCTACAAAAATCTGATGGTGAAAAAAGAAGACTTGGAAGCATAGGCCCTATGTTCTTATTTATATGAATAATCTTCTTCTTAGCATAATTTAAATTCTCAAAATATTTTAATGTTTCATCATCTGAACCATTATCTATCAGCATCAACTCAAAATCTATATCTGTTGTATACTTTAATATAGTTTCTATGCACTTTTTTGTTTTCTCGATACGATTATAAGCTTGAATAGCAATTGTTACTTGTGCTTCATCAATTACACTAACTGCATCAACCAAATTTTTTCGGTTATCATGCAAGCTCATAGATGGTATAATCTGCTGTATTTTAGATGTATCAAAATTTCTCATAAATAACTCCTTTGATAATTTGTAATATTATAGATTAAAATTTATACAACAACCAGTTCCATTTATAAGTTTTATATAAAATAATCTACTGTAAATATTAATGCTACATTCAGAAATTATAACTATAAAATATATACAATGCAACAATTATAATCTTTTTCATAAATTTGGCAGCTAATAATATAATAATCATAGTAGTAAATTTAATACTTACTATAAAAACATATTTATTCTCTTTAATTCTATATTATCTGAATAAATCTCATAAAAATGTCTTAATGAGCTTTTTCGTTTCTCTTTAAATATTGATGGGCAATCTATTAACATCCTTTTTGCTTTCTCCTGTTCTTCCAAATTTCCAGATGATAATAACTTGTTTATTTGAATGAAATACATTCTATCCTCTTCATTAAGACATGCCAAAAACCATTCCCACGCATTTTTCCCAAAATATGAAAAATCTCTTGTGCCTTGTTTATTCTCTATTGCTTTCTCACATGCTTTGTGAAAAACATCAAGATTCTGTAAAGTATTGTAATTTCTAATTATATACTGCTGCGCTTGTTTTCCAATTTTCTCACGCAACTTTGGTTGTTTATATAAATCATAAAGTACCTGTGCATACTCATCTGGTGTCTCAATTAAATATCCACACTGTTGTGGAATAATAAATTGCTCTACATTTTGTCGTCTAGCTATAACTGGAACTCCACACAACATTGCTTCAATTAGTGCATTTTCTGTAGTACCATAATGCTTTGGCTGAAGCAAATATCCAAATGCATCAAAAGATTGCAGTAATTCCACTGCATTTGATACAAAACCTGTAAATGTGACGTACTGTTCCAAACCCATGTTATATATATCGGACTTTAACTTATTGTCACAATCACCAACTAAAATAAATTTAATATTAGGAATTTTTTTTACAGCTGCTAAACAATATAAAGCGAATTGTGGATGAATTTTCGCATAGTTTAGCGTCCCTATATATCCAACTATGAATACATCTTTTTGTGTATAATCTAATTTTTTTGGAAATGAATCTGGAATAAACTGTCCCATACCATATACCACATCAGCCATCATAGACACTTTTTGCTGTTGTTCATTAGTCCATATTGGATTTTGCATTGTCCAAGGCGATGTAAATAAAACTCTATCAAATGCTTGTGTAAGCCAAAAAGGAATTGTTGGATAAAATACTCCATTTATATGCGACCATAAAATATATGGTTTATCACTTCTTGGTAGATTAACAAGAAAACGACTCATCTCTGGATGATTCCACCAACTTAATACTATAACACCAGCCCATGTAAACCAATCTATATAACTATCAAATACTTGTACTAAAACACCATTTTCTCTACACTTTCGTATATACTCATCTTTTTCTGGGAACTGTAAGAGGCAAATGCGATGAGAGTTTATACCGCACTGTGCTGCCTGAATTGCAATTCCTGAAATAGCCTTTCCAACACCTCCCCCTAAGTGTGTTGTAATATGTAAAATATTCATATTCTAAACTCCATTTTATTTTAATATTATACGATTTTTATATAATCTATAAAATTATTATATATTAATATTGTTAACTATATCCATTTGTACACATTATAATGATTTTCCACACAAAACTAATTTATGTCTTGTTGATACAGTTAATTTTTAATATTTATGGATATTTTTATTTTATTTAGAGCGACCATGCTATTATATAATCGACAAAAACACATAATTTATTATATACAAATGAACAATTTGTTTCATAGTATAACAAAACATAATTAAATAAATGATTATTACAAATAATTTGTTCATTTGCATAAAAGCATAGACTTTAAAATATTACATTTAAATTACACTCTAAAAAATTATTTATTACTTGACTATATTGAAATTTTCTTAATAAAAAAACTGTCAGCTCAATATACAATCGAACTGACAGTTTAATATTTACTATTAACAGTTAACTACATAATTAACAGAGCCTTTATATTTAATTCTTTAAGCTGTGAATAGGTGCAGGAACACGTCCGCCACGATGGATAAACTTTGCAGGAGAATGAGTAGATACTGGCATAATAGGAGCAGAACCTAATAAACCGCCAAACTCTACGCTATCACCAACAGTTTTACCAATTGCAGGAATAACTCTAACCGCAGTAGTCTTATTATTAACAACACCGATAGCGATTTCATCAGCGATAAGACCAGAAATAACTTCGGCAGTTGTATCACCTGGAACAGCCACCATATCAATGCCAACCGAGCAAACAGCAGTCATTGCCTCTAATTTCTCCATAGAAAGCACACCAGCTTCAACAGCTGCAATCATTCCTTCGTCTTCGGATACTGGAATAAATGCACCAGATAAACCGCCAACATTGGAAGATGCCATTACGCCGCCCTTTTTAACTGCATCATTGAGCATTGCAAGAATAGCGGTAGTACCACAGCAGCCACAAGTTTCAAGACCTACTTCTTCAAGTATACGGGCAACAGAGTCACCAACAGCAGGAGTTGGAGCAAGTGACAGGTCAACAATGCCAAATGGAACGCCTAAACGTTCACTTGCAATAGAGCCAACAAGCTGACCCATACGAGTGATTTTAAATGCGGTTTTCTTGATAATTTCAGCAACCTCACCGATGGAGCAATCACCAGCACGACGAATAGCAGCCTGTACTACACCAGGGCCAGAAACACCGACATTAAGCACGGTTTCTGGTTCGCCTATACCATGAAAAGCACCTGCCATAAATGGGTTATCATCAACAGCATTTGCAAAAACAACAAGTTTTGCACAACCCATAGATTGATTATCTTTTGTGTTTTCTGCTGTTTGCTTGATAATTTGTCCCATTTTAGCGATTGCATCAAGGTTTACACCCGCTTTTGTAGATGCAACATTTACAGAAGAACAAACATTATTTGTAACAGCCAGTGCCTCAGGAATAGAATTTATTAAAATTTCATCGCCCTTAGCAAAACCCTTTTGCACAAGTGCGGAAAAACCACCGATAAAGTTTACACCAGTAGTAGCCGCTGCTTTATCAAGAGCCTGAGCTAACTTAACATAACTATTTGCATTTGTAGTAGCACCAATCATAGCAATAGGTGTTACAGAAATACGCTTGTTTATAATAGGAATACCGAGCTCACGCTCTATGCTTTCACCAGTTGCAACCAGTTTTTCAGCTCTTTTTGTGATTTTATCATAGATTTTATCACTAAGAACGTTAATATCATCAGAAGCTAAATCACGAAGTGAAATACCCATTGTAATTGTTCTGATGTCCAAATGTTCTTCTTCAATCATTTTTATTGTTTCGAGAATATCTCCAGTGTTAATCATTGGTCTTTATCCTCCATTAAATACGGTGCATTGCATTGAAGATATCCTCATGCATACAGTGTACCTTCATACCCATTTCTTCACCGTCTTTGTCTAGTGCTTCAACTAAACTACTAAAATCAATGTTACATTTGCTGATATCAACCAGCATAACCATTGCAAATAGTTCTTCCATAACATTCTGAGCGATATCCTGAATGTTTACATCATATTTGCAAAGTGTTTCTGAAATTTTTGCGATAATGCCAGTACGGTCTTTGCCTACCACGGTAATCACTGCACGCATTTTTGTTTCCCTCCAAAATTATAAAAAAAGTTTATTTATTCTACCGATGTTAAAACATCGGATAAAATCGCATTTGACACAAGAAAACCTGTTTCTGTAAGAAACCATGTATCATTTTTATTTTGAACTAAGCCATGAGCTATATATTTTTTTAAAGCTTTTTCAATGGGCTTAAATGATTTATTAAATTTCTGTTCATATTCAAATGAGTTTATCCCTTTTGAGGTTCTAAGAGATAACATAATGAACTCATCAGCTTGATTAAAACCGTTCACTTGTTCTTCTTCTATCGGCTTTAAACCTAATATAAAATCATTTATATTAGCTGAATATTCAAATCTTTTGCCATCTAACAGTGAATGTGCTGACGAACCAATGCCTAAATATTCGGATAAATCCCAATAACGTGAATTATGTCTTGAGTAATAGCCGTTTTTTGCCCAGTTTGATATTTCATAATGCTCAAAACCATGATTTTTAAGCGTTTCACAGATTGCATTATACATATCAGCCGCAATATCCTCATCTGGTAAAATAGGATTTTGTTTTGCAAGCGGTGTGCCTTCTTCAACTTTTAATGCATAACAGGACAGATGAGTTGGCTCAAGCTCTAACATTTGATTTAAGCTATCAAGCACCATATCAATAGACTGATTAGGAAGTGCATACATTAAATCAAGAGAAATATTATTAAATCCATACTTTTTAGCAAGGTTTACCGCATTTTTCGCCTGAATAGCTGTATGACGTCTTGAAAGAGCTTTAAGCATATCATCTTGCATAGCTTGTACACCAATAGAAAGCCTGTTTACATTCACTTTTTTTAGATTTAAAAGTAAATCTTCATTTATGCTATCTGGATTACTTTCAACTGTTATCTCTGCATCTGATTTAACATTAAAACTATCATATATAGTTTTAATTATTTGGGCTAATCTTTCGCCACCAATAAGCGATGGAGTACCGCCACCAAAGTAAACGGTATCCACCACATATTGCGTGCATTTTTCAGACCAGTTTTTGATTTGTTTAATTAATGCTTTTATATATTCATCTATTTGACCCACATTTGCAGCAAAAGAATAAAAATCACAATAACTGCATTTGGACGCACAAAATGGAATATGAATATAAAGCCCTAGCTTATTCTTCATCGAGTTTAAGCACAGCAAGGAAAGCCTCGGTAGGAACTTGAACAGTACCAAGAGAACGCATTTTCTTTTTGCCTTCCTTTTGCTTTTCAAGTAACTTTTTCTTACGGGTTATGTCACCGCCATAACACTTAGCCAGTACATCTTTACGCATAGCCTTAACCGTTTCACGAGCGATAACCTTGCCGCCTATTGCTGCTTGAATTGGCACTTCAAATAACTGACGTGGGATATTATCCTTTAGTTTTTCACAAATACGTCTAGCTCTTGCATATGCCATGTCTTTATGTGCAATAAATGAAAGTGCATCAACTTGGTCACCATTAAGCAGCATATCAACTTTAACAAGGTCACTCTTTCGGTAGTCGGATAATTCATAGTCAAGAGATGCATAACCCTTAGTTCTAGCCTTTAATGCATCAAAAAAGTCATAGATAATTTCGTTTGTTGGCATTTCATAGTGTAGCTCAACAAGAGTTGAGTCAAGATAAACCATATCTTTAAATATTGAACGTCTTTCTTGACACATTGGCATAATATTTCCGACAAATTCCTGAGGAGTTATAATAGATGCTTTAACAAAAGGCTCTCTTGCCTCCTCAATATGTGCAGGGTCTGGATAATCATGCGGATTGTCACAGTAAATAGTTGTACCATCAGTTTTTACAATTTCATAAATAACAGATGGTAAAGTTGTTACTAAATCAAGGTCAAATTCACGCTCTAAACGCTCTTGAATAATTTCCATATGGAGCATACCAAGGAAACCACAGCGGAAACCAAAACCAAGAGCAACAGAGCTTTCTGGCTCGAAAGATAGTGCAGCATCATTTAGCTGTAATTTTTCAAGAGCATCACGCAAATCTGGATATTTAGAGCCGTCCTCAGTGTAGATACCACAGTAAACCATAGGCTGTGCAGGTCTATAACCAGCCAAAGGTTCACTTGTTGGATTATCAACCTCAGTTACGGTATCACCTACACGGGTGTCTGATACTTTTTTAATAGAAGCGGTAAAATAGCCAACCTCACCTGCATATAATGCATCTTGTGGAGCGAGTCCGAGCGGGTGCAAATATCCGCACTCAATAACCTGAAATTCTGCACCAGTAGCCATCATTTTGACCTTCATGCCCGCTTTAATATGACCGTCCATAAGACGCATATAAACAATAACGCCCTTGTATGGGTCATATTGGCTGTCAAAAATCAATGCTCTAAGTGGTTTATTTACATCACCGCTAGGAGCTGGCACATTTGCAACAATATCCTCCATTACATCATGGATATTTATTCCCATTTTTGCAGAGATTTCTGGTGCGTCCATAGCTGGTACACCGATAATATCCTCAATTTCCTGTTTAACCCTTTGAGGGTCAGCTGCTGGAAGGTCAATTTTATTGACAACTGGTAAAACTTCCAGACCTGCATCAATAGCAAGATATGTGTTACCAAGTGTTTGAGCTTCTATACCTTGTGCGGCATCAACAACAAGTAATGCACCCTCACATGCAGCAAGCGAACGAGAAACCTCATAGTTAAAGTCAACATGTCCTGGGGTGTCGATAAGGTTTATATGATAAGTTTCGCCATCATCGGCTTTATATTCCATACGAACTGCACGAGCTTTAATAGTAATACCACGTTCACGCTCTAAATCCATATTATCTAAAAGCTGTTCTTCCATTTCTCTTTGAGAAACTGCCTGACATTGCTCTAAAAGTCTGTCAGCCAAGGTGGATTTACCATGGTCAATATGTGCAATTATAGAAAAATTACGAATTTTATCTTGTGACCTCACGCCAAAACTCCTTTATAAAAAATAAATAGTATTATTCATTATGATAACATATTTTAAAATTTAACACAATAAATGCACCTACGAAAGCTAATGCAATTCATACGTTTTGTTTGTAGATATTAACAAAAAAGGTCTGAAGTTTGACCTTCAGACCTAAAAATTTTATTTTTTAACCAAATTTCAGCTCTAATCTAAGTCTATCCGCAATCATTGAGATAAACTCGCTATTAGTTGGCTTGCCCTTAATACCGGAAACAGTATAACCAAAATAGCTTTGGAGAGTTTCAAGGTCTCCCCTATCCCACGCTACTTCAATAGCATGACGAATAGCACGTTCAACTCTTGAAGATGTTGTTTTAAACTGCTTAGCGATTGCAGGATAAAGGATTTTGGTTATAGCTCCAACAGAATTCATATCTTCAACAGCCATCATAATAGCTTCTCTAAGATACTGATATCCCTTGATGTGAGCTGGAACACCTACTTGATGGATAACTTCTGTTACTTTGACTTCAAGTGCAACAGCCTGATTTTGAGGAGAAACTGGAATAATTTGAGCTTTTGTGTTTTTCCAGTTTAAAATACGCTTTGTAAGGGTTTTAATATCTAGTGGTTTGCACATAAAATGGCTTACACCAAATTTAGAACATTCAGCCGCAGCCTCGACACTTGCAAAAGCTGAAACAACAAATATACCCTTATCTTTTTTGGTTTCATTTAATGACTGTATAACACTTAATCCGTCAATATCTGGCAGCATTAAATCTATTAAAAGCAAATCATAATCTTTATTTTCTGCCATAGTTAAGGTTTCACGTCCACTTGAAGTCACGCCAATAAGCTCTATATTTTCATTTTTTGCAAAGCTTTCTTCTACAAAGCTGCAAAATTCTCGGTCGCTATCAGCCAGTAATACTTTAATTTTGTTATCCATGATGTCATTCACCTTTCACATGTGTTTATTTTGTAATCTCATTTTCATTATCCATAATTTACCATACCAATGACAAAATAACAAGTATCTCAAGATAATTTTCTATATTTTTCCATTTATCTTTTTCTACTTTTTTCGACTTTTATGCTAAAAAAATAATATAATTAGGCTTTTTCTAGCATCTTGTCTATTTGTATTGCATAACCTCTTGTTGGGTCACTAACCAAAACATGAGTTACTGCACCAATAATTTTGCCATTTTGCAAAATAGGACTGCCACTCATACCCTGAACTATACCGCCAGTTTTCTCAATAAGTGTATTATCTGTTATACGAATGGTCATACTTCTATCATATTCACCACCAGCACCATATACCTTTTCAATTTGACAGGTATATTCTTTTACCTCATCGCCTGCTATATTAGATAAAATTATCGCTTCACCAGTTTTAATTTCATCTGAACTTGCAACTTCCACAGGTTGTAAATTTTTATAATATAAATCATCGGTAAAAGTGCCATAAATACCAGTCAAAGTATTTTTTTCAACCGTGCCTATATTATATTCGGTATTAAAGTCACCTTGTAAACAACCAGGAGTACCAGCTATACCCTTTACAACTCTACTAACTGAAGCCTGCATTAGACTACCCTGTTTTAATGGTATTAACTGTCCATTTTCACCACTGCATATGCCATGACCCAAAGAACCATATTCACCTGTATCAGCATCTACATAGGTTATTGTGCCTATACCATTTATAGTATCACGCACACGAACACCGAGCTTATAAACACCGTTTGAATCCTTTACAGGTTTTACAGTTATTTGTTTTTGTTCATCACCACGCATAATATCTATTTTTATATCATTTTCGCCTGATAATGAAACTAATTTTTGAAAATTTGCACCATCTTGTACTTTTTGACCATTTACACTGATTATTACATCACCCGTTTTAATACCAGCCTTTTGTGCTGGATTTTGCTGACCGCTTTCGGTATCAACAGGTGAAACATCTTCAACGAGCAAACCTTGTGATGACATTTGTATACCAACCGCTCTACCGACTGGAATAAGCATCTCATGGTTTAACGCACTCGCTGAAACCGAGAAAACAAATAAAAGTGCCGTTATACATGCAGTTAGTTTAACATGAAATTTTTTCAAAATATCCACCTCCTGCATATACTATGCCACAAAATCATTAAAAAAAAGCTGAGATTGTTTGTAATAAAAAATAAGATTTGGTTTTATTCCTTATTTTAGTCATATCCTTGATTTTTAAATTTTAAAAATGATATAATGTGTTATAGTAAATTTTCAAGAGGCTGTTAATTATGAAAGTAGCTATTGTTGGTTCTCGCAGTATTGATGAAAAACATTATGACCTTCTTTGCAGTAAAATTCCAAAAGGCACAAGCACTGTTATATCAGGTGGTGCAAAAGGAGCAGATGCACTTGCAAAAATATATGCCGAGGAAAACCAGCTTAATTACATAGAAATTTTGCCTGATTATGCTAAATATGGTCGTGCCGCAACCATAAGACGCAATGAACAAATAGTTGACATGGCAGACTATGTTTTAGTGTTTTGGGACGGAAAATCAAGAGGTTGTAGTTTTGTTATGAAATATTGCATAGAAACAGATAAACCATTGAAAGTTTTACCATGTCATTAGTGATTAAAACTACATTTTTTGACATTTATTGCTATTAAAAAACACATCTTTTTGCGATGTGTTTTTTTATTGCTCTAATATTTCGGAAATAATTTCAATTAAATCCTCTAGTTTCTCGTGTTTATCGCCCCAGAGTTCATATTCCTCACTCATCATATCCTCTGGTTCTTCTTCATTTAGCTTATCTATTTGCATATTCAAATTTTCTAGCAAAGCTATAAGCTCATCTGAATTCATCTGATATAGTTCATCTTCATCAGGTATTGGTAAATAAAAGATTTCAGCCATGATAGTAAACCTCTAATAATAGTTTTATTATAAGATTATGCTATCATTTTTTTATATGTGTTTCAATAGTAAAAAAATAAAGCGTGTAGAAAAAATCTACACGCTTTAAGTGGTCGAGGTGACAGGACTTGAACCTGCGGCATCCTGCTCCCAAAACAGGCGCGCTACCAGCTGCGCTACACCTCGTTATCAAACCATCATGCCATCTCGCTGACAGCTTTTATAGTATATCATTCAATATAAATTTTGTCAACACTAAATTTCATTTTTTTCAGATATTTTTTTATAAAATTCGACATTAATATTTTTACTCATTAAGCATTGACATTTATTTCTTACAGTTGTAAGATGTATTTAAACTTACATATGTAAGACTTTAAAGGAGGCTGCAAAATGAAAGAAAACAATCAAATCAGTAGTGCAGAATTGGAGGTTATGCAAATTCTTTGGAATTCAAAAGAGCCACTTAATATTCAAGCTGTTTGCGACCGAATGCCGAGCAACAAGTGGGCATATAAAACAGTGGCCACTTTGCTTATCCGAATGGAGGAAAAAGGTGCAGTCACTTCTCAAAAAAAAGGTCGTATAAACTATTATAGACCGATTTTAGACAAGGAAAAATATACAAAAGAACAAACAAAAGAGTTTGTATCAAAGTTATACAACGGTTCTGTAAAAGACCTTGCTGTTTCACTTTTTAAAAGTGATGATATGACACAATCTGATATTGACGAAATTAGAAAAATGTTTGATTTATAAGGGCGGTGTTTTTATGGGGGAACTTATAAAAAACATAATTTTAATGTCAGCTGTTGGAGGGATTTTAGCAATATTTCTTTTAATCGTAAAACCTTTGACAAAAAGACTCTTTAGTCCCAAATGGCAATATTATATATGGCTTTCTGTTTTAATTGTAATGGTTTTGCCAATAAAATTTAATTTGCCAGAAAAATCACCAAATATAGTATCAACTGATGCTATTTTTCAGACTGCTAATCAAATTAAACCCGCTCAAATAGAGCAACAACCAGTGCAAACCATTGCATTTGATAAAGTATCAGAAATATCTAATATAAAAGCTCCAGAAATCCCAATAGATATTATTAAAATTTTAAGTTTAATATGGTTATTTATAGCTTTACTCATTTTTCTATATAAGTTAATCAAATATATAATATTTGTGCGAAAAATCAGTAAAAATTCTTTCGCCGACTTTGGTACTCAAAATATACTGAAAAAACTCACTATACGCAAAACATCACTGCTTGATGCACCTTTAATTGTAGGCTTGATAAACCCTACTTTATATCTTCCAGAGTACGAAATCAGTGATAATGATTTGAATTATATCTTAATGCATGAATTAACCCATTATAAACGACATGACTTATTATATAAATGGTTTGCAATGTTTGTTTTAAGTATTCACTGGTTTAATCCTTTGATATATGTTGTATCAAAACAGATTGATGAGGAATGTGAAATTTCGTGTGATTATGAGGTTTGTAAAAATCTTTCAGACAATGATAAAAAGTATTATATGGCTATGATACTTGAATTTATACAAACATCAATAGTAAAAAAAAGACCGCTTACCACTCAAATGGCAAGCAGTAAAACAATACTTAAAAGGAGATTTACTATGATTAAAAACAAAAAAACAACAAGTAAATTAGTATCGGTATTTTCAGTTATACTAGCTCTTGCTATGTTTTCCACAACTGTGTTTGCAAGCGGTTTGGTAAACACACTTTCTCAAAATCAAGATAGCAATATAAAATATGAAGTTTATAATGGTGATAAGTTAATATCATTTGATAATGAACCTTTTATTTATAATGATAGCTACTATTTGCCACTGCGTGAAACATTAGATGCGTTTGATATAACCAATATTGAGTGGAATAACGGAAAAATTAAAATTTCCATGCCTGATTCACCTAAAGAATATGTAAATTCTAATAGTTGTGAAATTGCTATTGGTAGTGACCAAGTAATATATGACAATGCAACATATACAATCAATTGTGTACCTATATTAAAAGATAATATTACATATGCAAGCTTATTCTTTTTTGAGGATTTAATAAGAGTTGGACAAATTCCAGACTTCAGATTTAATGCAGTTAGAGATTTATCACCAGAGGCTTATTATGAGGAAGGAGAGCAAGTATTTATAGGAACTCTGGAAGAACAGGACAATTTCAACCCAGACACACCAGTTAAACGAATTATCGTTGATGAGAACAGAAACACATTGGCAGTAATTCCTGTGGAAAATCAACAGCCCGAAAAGCTTGCACAAATCAAACTTGATGATGTTGTAAATATAGATGGATATAGCAATACATTTAATGCTTATATTATGAATATAACTGCAAATGGTGACTATATATATGCACATAGTGATATTTTAATATATAAAGATGATAAAAGAATTGCATATATACCCGTTTCATGGCAAATAAATATACCTAAACCAGATTTTTCTGATTTGAACAGTTAATAAAATAGTAAAGCCGATAATTTTGAAAATTATCGGCTCTTTTTTATATTAAAACAAAAAAACGAGTGTTCTAATAAGAACACTCGTTATGGTCGAGGTGACAGGACTTGAACCTGCGGCATCCTGCTCCCAAAACAGGCGCGCTACCAGCTGCGCTACACCTCGTTATCAAGCTGTCATACTCTCTCACTGACAGCTTTTATAGTATATCATTCTGTATATATTTTGTCAACAGTTTTTTTATAATTTTTTTGAGAAATTTTATTTTATACGTCTGCCCATAAATTTGGTTTCAATAACCTCAGCTGAAACCTGCCCCGCTGTGGCATCTGCAAGAGCTTTATTGAGTGCATCTTCTGTACCCTCTGGCACTGTGCAAGTAAGAGTAACGTCTGCACCATAGTCTGTTTCCTCTATTGTGCAGTTTTGTTCTGGCAGTATTTGCTGAATTATGCCAAGAAGTGAATAAGGACAAGCTATAAGCACAACTGAAAACATACTCATTTGCTGAACTCCAGCGGCAGCTACTGCTATTTGTGTGCCTTTGGTATATGCTCTTACCAGTCCACCTGTACCAAGCAATATACCGCCAAAATATCTGGTGACAACACAGCACACATCTACTAGGTTTTCATGTCTCAAAACCTCGAGTATTGGCATACCCGCTGTTCCTTGTGGTTCACCATCATCAGAGTAACGCATTATATTTCCGTCACGCAGAATATAAGCCCAGCAATTATGTGCAGCGTCCCAATAGGTTTCACGCATTTGCTTTATTTTTTCGGTTGCTTCTTCGGGTGTTTCCACATGCCATAATCTACCCGTAAATTTAGAACGTTTTTCTACAAAATTGTCCTCACCATATGGCTTAAACGGTATAAAATAATCTTTCATGTGTTCCCCTCCCGATTTAATTTACTCTTTGATTTCGTATTCCTTCATTTGACCACACAGTTTATCGTCCATAATAGCTTCGACTATTGTTCCTTCTCCTGCATATTCAACTGAAAGCACTTGAGCTTCTCTATGAATTATATCAAGTGCAAAGCCTTCAGAGTATGGAATAAGCATTTTCATTTGGTGCTTACCTTTTCCAAGAGCCTTCTCAATAGCTGAAAGGAGTTCCTGTTCGCCCATACCTGTTTTTGCAGATATTGCAACACTTCCCTGCTCTAAATAAGGCAATATATCGCATTTATCTGCCTTGTTATAAACTAAAATCTTTGGTATTTCCTTTGCACCAAGCTGCTCTATTACCTTGTTAACAGTTTGCTCATGGATTTCCCAATCTGGGTCGGATATATCTATAACATGAAGAAGTAAATCAGCATATTTAAGTTCTTCAAGCGTTGCTTTAAACGCTGATACTAAGTGATGAGGTAATTTTCTAATAAAACCAACAGTATCACTTAATAAAATTTCCTGAGTATCTGAAATACGTTTTTTTCTTGTTGTAGTGTCAAGAGTGTCGAATAATCTGTTATTAGCCTCAATGCCCGCATCTGTTAAAAAATTAAGAAGTGTAGATTTACCAGCATTTGTATAGCCTACGATTGCGACAAGTGGCATTTCGGTTTTCTGACGTTGTCTACGCTGAATCGCACGAACTGCACGAACTTGCTCAAGGTCAGCTCTTAACTTGTCAATTCTTCGTCTGATATGACGTCTATCGCTTTCGAGCTTACTTTCACCTGGGCCACGAGTACCAATACCGCCGCCAAGTCTGCTCATAGACTTACCAAGACCAGAAAGTCTAGGTAAAATATATTGATATTGAGCAAGTTCAACTTGAAGTTTACCTTCACCTGTTCTAGCTCTTTGAGCGAAAATATCAAGTATTAACGCCGACCTATCTAGTACAGTAACACCAGTTAGTTCTTCAAGATTACTCATTTGAGATGGTGAAAGCTCATTATCAAAAATGACTAAATTTGCCTCGTTAGCATCTACAAGAGCTTTTACTTCCTCAGCCTTGCCCTCACCTATAAATGTTCTTGCATCAGGTGCTGGGCGATTTTGTAAAGTCATCGCAACAGATTCGCCGCCTGCTGTTTCAAGCAGTGCAGCAAGCTCTGCCATAGTACGCTCATCAGAGTTTTCCTCTGGTTTAAATGAGTGACAGCTAAGACCTACAAGTACAGCTTTTTCGATTTTCTTTTCTTCGTTTAATTCTTGTAATTGCATAGTTTAACCTCCTCTATTTTAAAATAGAAATGGCAAAATAGAAAAGCCATCGAAAGCAAACGCAATCGATGGCTTAACATTACTTGTCGAGATTAAAACGCTTCTTGAAGCGATCAACACGTCCGCCGGTGTCTACCAGCTTCTGCTTACCGGTGAAGAACGGGTGACACTTCGAGCAAACGTCTACTACGATGTTCTCCTTAGTGGAGCCAGTCTCGATGATATTGCCGCAAGCACAACGAATAGTTGTCTGCTTATAATCTGGGTGGATACCCTGCTTCATGTTGTTTCACCTCTTTCCGGTTTAGGCATTACAGTCGTAAGGTTATAATATCACATAGTTATACAAATTGCAAGCTTTTTTTAGTGTTTATTTAAAAAATCTTTTTAGCCTACTGCCACTTTTTCAAGCGGTTTTTTTGACAGACCATGTGTTTGACTTTGTACAATAGCATAAAGCATAGTCATACAGCCTACACGACCTAAAAACATTAAAAATATTAAAATAATATGAGATGCTGTGCTTAAATTTGGTGTTATACCTAGTGTCAAGCCTACGGTTGCAATAGCTGAAGATGTTTCAAAAGCCGCTTGCATCATAGTTACACCGTCAAAATAGCATAGAGCCATTGCACCAAATAGACAGAGCATAATATAACTCATAGCGATTGTAACCGCATTTTTAAGTACGGTTTTATCTATTCTTCTGCCGAAACATTCAAGCTCGTCCTCTTTTCGTATCACCGCATGTATACATAGTAATAATACAACAAAAGTGGTTGTTTTCATACCGCCCGCAGTAGAACCTGGAGAACCACCTATCAGCATAAGCAGTATCATTAATAATTGGCTGTTAGGCTCTAGCTTATCCAGTCCAACCGAGTTAAAACCCGCTGTACGAGTTGTAACAGACTGAAAAAGTGCAGCTAAACCTTGAGCTGGTCTTGTAAGACCTGTTTCAACATTTCCATGTTGGAAAATCAATATAAAAATAGCTGGAACTATAATGAGAAAAACAGTGGCACAAACTACAATTTTACTTTGCAGCGAGAAGTGTTTTTTATCACGTCTATGCAGCCAAATATCTTCCCAAACATAGAAACCAAGACCACCAAACACAATAAGTGACATAATTACAATGTTTACAACCCAATCGGACTCAAATGCGGTAAGAGAAGAAAATTTGCCGCTATAAGAGCCCATAAGGTCAAAACCAGCATTACAAAAGGCTGATATTGAATGGAAAACACCATACCAAACACCTTTTATAAAACCAAACATTGGTATAAACCTGAGTGATAAAATAACAGCACCTGCTATTTCAACTAAAACTGTTACAGTAAAAACAAAACGAGTGAGTCTAACAATACCACCCATTTGAGGGGCTGCAATAGATTCCTGCATTACAAAACGGGATTTAAGACCTATTCTGCGTCTTGAAATGGTGGCAATCATAGTTGCCATTGTTATAAATCCTAAACCACCTATCTGAATAAGCGTAATTATAATAACTTGACCTAATAATGACCAGTGAGTTGCAGTATCATATACTATAAGTCCAGTAACGCAAGTTGCAGAAGTCGCGGTGAATAATGCATCTAAAAAAGGGGTAACTGTATGTTCTGCACTAGAAACAGGCAGCATAAGCAGTAATGCACCAAATAAAATAATAGACAAATAACCAGTAACAATAATTTTGGTTGGAGTCATTCGTCCAATGAGCGAGCTCATATTTTCATCTCTCCTCGGCTCTAATTTTTATTAACAATATTGTCCATTGCCCTCAGACATATTATATGAAATATTATCTCTTACTGCAATTACAATATCAGGCTTATACATATCTATATATTCATATAGTGTCATATCATCATAATGTCTAAAATCAAGTGAGCGAAATTCACTGCAAGATGCATATATCAGTGTTTCAAGTGGGTTAGTAAATGAATCACCATACATAAGCACCTTTGGTTTATCTGTTTGATTTGTTTTAATTATAGTTTCGCCCATATCTCCAGACATATAATCACCGTAAGCAGAAAATTGTGCATTACCCTGCTTATATACAAATGGTTCACTTTCAGCTCCATTATCCATTCTTGTAAATTCTACGCTTTGTGCTGGTTCTGCCCATTTTATATATTCTTTCCTGCTTTGCAAATTACATACGGCACGACTTTGAGCACCTATAAGCTCGCTTTCTGACACATGAAATACAAGCTCATCATCACTGTAAATCTTCATAGGTGTTTCAAGTCTTTCATTTATCTTTTGCATTAGCGTTCTATATGTTAATAATGCACCATCAAAATTATAATGTGTATCAATAGATAAATAATAGTCTTTTGGATTTTCCAGACTTTCAAACACTGGTCGCATATTTACCGCAATCGCATTTGTGTCTTTTAAAGCATCAAATATACGCTCCTCGGCATATGTTACTAGCTTTGTACCCATTTTCATATATTCTGGGTATTCATCATAATAAATATATCTCTGCTCTGGCACACCTACATAACAATAAATAGCACCTGAATTTTGGACATATTCAGCAATATTTTTTATCATTTCTGTTTTATTGTCCATATTTTGCTTTTCAAAGTCAATATTAAAAACCTCTTGAGCAGTTGAATTTAAAAGTGCACCTGTATCGCTTTCAATAACGTTATTAACTTCTACCCTTGGAAGTGCAAGCTGGATACCAGAATATAATTTTAAAAGCGTTGTTCTTCCAACTATATGGTCACTAAAATAGCTATCCCAACCTGTAAAATAATCGCCATTTGCAAGGCTTTGAATAGAAAGCTCTGGTTTGGTTTCAAGAATACGGTTTTCATAAAAAGATGTAATTTCTTTTGGCATAGCAATACTTAATGCTGGTACAAGTAATAAAATAATGCCAAAAACAGCTAAAAATATATAATTACAAATTTTTCGCATAAGTATTTACCTTTCTTAAAATCTAAAATAAATAAATGGATTAAAAGATGAGCTGATAAGCCAAACTATCGATAAACCAAACATAGCCATAGCCCAAATATTTTCACCTATTGTAAGCAAACCGCCATATTGTTGCTCTTTTTTTCTAAGCCATTTTACAACAGGAATACTGCATATACAAGCAGCTATAAGCTCTACACCATATTGATTTAATACATAATATGTGAGTCTGTTTATACCATCTGATGGTGTAAACATTGCTTTTATATACCATACTATTTGTGCTAGTGACTCTGACCTAAATATTACCCAGCCTATCATAATTAGTAAAAATGAATAAATCCATCTTATAGCACTTGGTAAGCGTTCTAAAACCTTATTTAAAAGCACTTTTTCTATAATAAGTATTATACCAAAATAAAAGCCCCATAACATAAAGTTCCATGCAGCACCATGCCAAATACCTGTAAGCGTCCAAACAGCGAGTATATTAAAAAGCCATCTAGGTTTAGAGCAGCGATTACCACCTAAAGGAATATACACATAATCTCTAAACCATGTTGAAAGTGAAATATGCCATCTTCTCCAAAATTCGGTTATACTCTGAGAAATATATGGATAGTTGAAGTTTTCAAGGAAATGAAAACCAAGTATTTTGCCAAGACCTATCGCCATATCTGAATAGCCCGAAAAATCAAAGTAAATTTGCATTGTATACGCAAAAGCACCAATCCAAGCTATATCCCAAGTGAGCTGTGATGAGGTCAGTGCAAAAACATCATCAGCAATTTGACCCATAGCATTTGAAATCAGCATTTTTTTAGCAAGACCTAACATAAATCTTCTTGCACCCTCGGCAGCTTCGGTTATATTTTCATGTCTGTTAGAAATTTCATCTGCTACCGTTTGATATCTGACAATAGGGCCAGCGATAAGCTGCGGAAACAGTGCAACATATAAAGCTACATGCAAAGGATTTTTCTGTACAGGAGCATCACCTCTTGCAACATCAATAACATAGCTTAAGCCTTGGAAAGTGAAGAAAGAAATACCAATAGGTAAAACGATTTCTGGCACAGGCAAATTAAAACCAAATAAGCTATTTGCACTACTCACTAATAAGATTGTGTATTTATAGTAAATAAGAAGTCCAAGACCTATTACAGTTGCCAAGGCTACGCCTATTCGTTTATGTTTTACTGCTATAAAGCCACATATATAATTTACCAAAATAGATAAAATCATTACAAAAACGAAAACTGGTTCGCCCCAAGCATAAAATCCTAAACTTGCAAGCAATAGTACATTATTTCTGGTTTCACGATATTTAGACGGTATTAAAAAGTATACCGCAAGAAGTAACGGCAAAAAAAGAAATAAAAAAATAGAGCTACTAAATAGCATAAACCATTTTCTCCTTTTAGACAATCTAACCTATTTTACCAAATATATATTACAAAATCAATGTATATACAATTTTATAATACAATCCTTACGGTTTTTTTACAGAAAAAAAATCCAAGGCAAAATGCCTTGGATTTATAACTTGCATAAGTCAGTGAAGTAAAAATTACTTCAGAGTTACCTTAGCACCAGCCTCTTCAAGCTGAGCCTTGATGGACTCTGCATCTTCCTTAGAAGCAGCTTCCTTGATGATTGCTGGAGCACCATCAACCTTCTCCTTAGCTTCCTTCAGGCCAAGACCAGTGATAGCACGAACAACCTTGATAACGTTAATCTTAGAAGAACCAGCATCAGTTAACTCAACGTCAAACTCAGTCTTCTCTTCTTCAGCAGCAGCACCTGCACCAGCACCTGCACCAGCAACAGCAACAGGCATAGCGGATACGCCAAATTCTTCTTCAAGAGCCTTAACAAGCTCAGCTAGCTCAAGAACCTTAAGGTTCTTTACAGCTTCCATAATCTCTGCAATAGTCATGGTAGTAAACCTCCAATTTTTTAATTAATTAAATAAAAATGTCAAACTGCCAAATTATTCAGCAGCAGCTTCCTTTGGAGCTACTAGAGTAGATACTAGAGCTTCGCCGTCCTCAGTCTTCTTAGCGATGTTATCGAGTGCAATAACAAGCTGAGTAATAGGGAAGTTGAAACCATACAGAACCTGAGCGATAAGGCCCTCTCTGCTTGGCATCTCAGCTAGCTTTTGAACCTCAGAAGCAGGGATTGCTTCACCTTCTAGGTAACCAGCCTTGATTTTAAAGTTATCATGCTTCTTAGCATATTCATTAAGAATTTTAGCAGCAGAAACAACATCGTCGTTAGTGCTGATTGCTAGAGCAGTAGTGCCGTTAAGGTGCTCGTCGAACAGGTCGAAACCGAGTTCCTTAGCAGCGAAACGGATCATGGTGTTCTTGATAACAGCATACTCAACGCCTGCAGCACGCAGCTCACGACGGAGCTTAGTGTCATCTTCAACGTTAATGCCCTTGTAATCAACCAGAACGCCTGCTGGGGAGTTCTTGATTTTCTCTATCAAAGAAGCGACCAGAGCCTTCTTTTCTTCCAAAATCTTTGCGTTAGGCATCTTGTTTCACCTCCAGAAAAATAAAATGTCCTCTTGTACAAAGACACAAGAGGACACACAATTAACAAAATCACATGTGCACTGACCTCGGCTGGCGATATCAAATCTTTAAAGCCCCACGGCTACCGGCTGTCTTTGACCAAGCTATTTTAGTATAACATAGTTTTTTAGAATGTCAAGCACTTTTTGAGATTTTTTATATTTTTTTATTTTTTATTCGGTTGCAGCATTTTTACCGATTTTTATTTTCTTTTCTCTGTTTTGAGAAAGTTCAGCAATGGCAGTATAAAGCACATCAGTAGATGAGTTAATAGCAGTTTCACAAGAGTCCTGAATAACACCGATTATAAAGCCTACACCTACAACCTGCATTGCAATATCGTTAGGTATACCGAATAAGCTACAAGCTAAAGGTACAAGCAGAAGTGAGCCACCAGCAACACCAGATGCACCACAAGCTGAAATAGCAGATAATAGGCTTAATACAAGAGCAGATGCAAAATCGACCTGTATCCCCATAGTGTTGGCAGCTGCAAGAGCTAAAATAGAAATAGTTACCGCTGCACCACCCATATTGATTGTTGCACCAAGAGGAATAGAAACCGCATAAGTGTCTTTATTTAGTCCAAGCTCTGCACAAAGTCTCATATTAACAGGAATATTTGCAGCAGAAGAACGTGTGAAGAAAGCGGTTATACCACTATCCTTTAGACATTTAAATACAAGTGGATATGGGTTTCTACGAATAGCAATAAAAGTAACAATAGGGTTTACAACTAGAGCTACAAATGCCATTGTGCCTACAACCAGTAAAATCAGTTTGCCATAGCTTATAAGTGAATCAATACCCTGTGTAGAAATAGTGTTAAATACGAGACCCATTACACCAAAAGGAGCTAAACTGATAATCCAGCGTACAATCTGAGAAATAGCATCTGCAATAGCCTCTATGCCTGTTTTAACGCCTTCTGGAGCTTTGCGAAGTGCAATACCCATTAAAACAGCCCAAGCCAGAATACCTATATAATTAGCATTAATAAGTGATGCCACAGGATTTGAAACAAGGTTCATAAGCAAAGTTTTTAAAACCTCACCAATGCCCCCTGGAGGAGTTGTACCACTTGCAGATTCGGTTAAAGTAAGTGTAAGTGGGAACATAAAGCTGGCTACAACAGCAACAAAACCTGCTAAAAATGTGCCGAGCAAATAAAGGAAAATAACACGTTTCATATTTGTTTGTTTTCCCTCTTGATGTTTAGCAAGAGCACTCATAACCAAAAATAGTACAAGAATTGGTGCAACAGCCTTTAATGCACCAACGAACAAATCACCTAGCAAAGCGATTACTGTTACTTGTGGCACTAAAAGACCAAGTGCTATACCGATAACAAGACCACAGATAATACGCTTTACAAGACTTATTTTATTCCACTTATTTAATAAATCTTTCATATTAAATCTTTCACTCCTTCAAAATTTCACAACACATGTATTATATCATACTTTTTTGTGTTTTAAAAGAGGGATTTTTACACTTTTTGCCCGTTTTCACGCACATATATACACTTTGTATTTCTGTAAAGGACACTTTATGTATAAAAAAACCACCTGCAAATAAATGCAAGTGGTTTAAATTAGCTTATAATTAGCCGCCTAGCTTAGCAGAGTTAATCTTAACGCCAGGACCCATTGTAGAAGCAACTACGCAGGACTTAACGTACTGACCCTTAGCAGCAGCTGGCTTAGCCTTGATAATAGCACCCATCAGAGCGTCAAAGTTCTCCTGTAACTTCTCAGCACCGAAAGAAGCCTTACCGATTGGACAGTGAATGATGTTAGTCTTGTCTAGACGGTACTCAATCTTACCAGCCTTAGACTCCTGAACAGCCTTAGCAACGTCCATAGAAACAGTACCAGCCTTAGGGTTTGGCATAAGACCCTTAGGACCAAGAACCTTACCCAGACGACCTACAACACCCATCATATCAGGTGTAGCGATTACTACGTCGTAATCGAAGAAGTTTTCATTCTGAATCTTAGAAACCATTTCTTCTGCACCAACGTACTCAGCACCAGCAGCCACAGCCTCATCAGCCTTAGGGCCTTTAGCGAATACAAGTACACGAACCTGCTTACCAGTACCGTGTGGCAGAACGATAGCACCACGAACCTGCTGGTCAGCATGACGGGAGTCAACGCCCAGCTTTACGTGCAGCTCGATGGTTTCGTCAAATTTTGCTTTTGCAGTAGAAACAACGGTGGACAGTGCCTCAGATGGGTCGTACAGCTTAGTACGATCGATCTGCTTTGCACTCTCTACATACTTTTTACCTTTGCGCACAATAATATCCTCCTTGAGTGGTGATGCGGGAATAACCCTCCCACTTATAGCGGTAATTCAAACCGCACATCAAAAAAATTTAAACTTCAGCTTTTAAAACTTACTCTTCTACGGTGATACCCATAGAACGGCAAGTACCTGCAATCATGCTCATAGCAGCCTCAAGAGAAGCAGCGTTGAGGTCAGGCATTTTCATTTCAGCAATCTTCTGAACGTCTTCCTTAGAAATCTTAGCTACCTTAGTCTTGTTAGGAACTGCAGAACCAGACTCAATCTTACAAGCCTTCTTGATAAGAACTGGAGCTGGTGGAGTCTTAGTAACGAAGCTGAAGGAACGGTCAGCATAAACTGTGATAACTACAGGGATAATAAGACCTGCATCGTTCTTAGTACGCTCGTTGAATTCCTTAGTAAAGGACATGATGTTTACACCATGCTGACCCAGAGCAGGACCTACTGGTGGAGCTGGTGTTGCCTTACCTGCTGGAATCTGGAGCTTAATATAACCTACTACTTTCTGTGCCATTGTTGAGGTTTCCTCCTTAAATAAATGTGGTGTCTGGCGAGCGTTACTTGTGTTTTGTAAGCTCTCCCACGCATACGCTTTCCTTGGCGTGGACTGCGTAGCATACGACAAATTCATGCCATAGATTTATGCATGAAAGCGGATTTTCCGCCTTTTAAATATTACTCGTCCAAAGTTTCCACCTGATTGAGTTCAAACTCAACAGGGGTTTCTCTGCCCATCATAGGGAGAATTACAGTTACCTTGTTCTTGTCTGGCTCAATTGAGTCAACAACACCAATAGAACCATAAAGAGCGGTAGCGATGACACGGACACTGTCACCAACTGCATAATTGATTTCAACTTCACGTTTTTCAACGCCCATTTTAGCAACTTCCTCATCGGAAAGTGGCAAAGGCTTGTTTGAATTTGGGCCGACAAAGCCTGTGCAGCCTCTTGTATTTCTTACAAGATACCAACTCTCGTCAGTAAGCACCATTTTAACAAGAACATATCCTGGAAATAGCTTACGTTCGATTTCACGGCTTTTGCCGTCCTTAACCTCTGTAACTTTTTCCACAGGGATTGTTACATCAGCTATAAGGTCGTGAAGTCTGCGGTTTTCAACCGCTTGTTTAATTGAAGAAGCTACTTTATTTTCGTAGCCTGAGTATGTGTGTACAACATACCATTTTGCGGCATCTGACATAGTCTTAGGCCCCTCTCATCAGCTAAGAATTGCGGAAATACCAACCTTGAAAATACCATCAAGTACCCAAACAAACACACCTACAATAATAACTGAAGCGATAACCACAGCGGTACTATTAAGGGTTTGTTTGCGTGTTGGCCAAACGATTTTCTTACATTCGCTTTTTAGCTCATGGAACCATTTGCCGATTCTTGCGAAGATAGAAGGCTTTTTTGCCTTCACTGGCTTTTCAGCTTTTTTTTCCTGCTCTGCCATAGAAGTTATTTCCTTTCTCCGCAATTACTTAGTTTCACGATGCAGTGTATGCTTCTTGCAGAAACGGCAGTACTTGTTCATCTCAAGACGATCCGGATCATTCTTCTTGTTCTTCATCGTGTTGTAGTTTCTTTGCTTGCACTCTGTGCAGGCTAGCGTTACTTTAACGCGCATGTAGCGGCACCTCCTTATAGTTTCACACACCTTAAAAGGTGATATTTCCCTGACCATTTAAGCAGGGTGTTTGCCTCCCTTTGTGGTTCAGCCAGCAAATAAATCTGTGCATAAAAAAAGAACCCACATAGGTGAAATAATTATAGCACCGCCCTGCTGTACAAGTCAATGAGTTTTTAATATTTTTCGCATTTTTTTAAATTTTGATTAAATATAACAATTTCATTTAATTTTTTATGCTCGTTTTTTGTAATTCCAATAACTAAAGGTTTATGCTATAATTGTTTTGATTTTAAAACCGATTTACAACCTATTTGGAGGAAAAATATGAAAATTTTAGGAATAGATTATGGTGATGCAAGAACAGGCTTATCACTTTCAGATATAACAGGAATGCTTGCAGGCTCACCATCTGTAATTTCCGAGTGGAACAGAGAAAAACTGCTTGATAAACTATGTGATTATATAAAACAAAACAATGTTGAAGAAATCGTGCTAGGATACCCAAAGAATATGGACGGCTCTATTGGCGAGAGAGCAGAAAAATGCAAAGCACTTGCAAATGACCTAGCAGACAGAACTGGCCTAAATGTTGTTTTATGGGACGAAAGACAGACTACCGTCGCAGCACATCAAATTTTACATCAAAGCGGTAAAAAGATGAAAAAGCACAGACAAAGTGTTGATGCAGTAGCAGCCACACTTATTTTGCAAGGCTATCTTGATTTTAAACGTATGCAGAAGTAAAAAAGCGGACTGAATATAAATTCAGTCCGCTATATTTATTTTATTCGCTCTCAATCAGACCATAACCGCCCGCAGCACGTTTATAAATAACTGCTGGAGTGTCATTATTATCAGCGTTCTTAAAGAAGAAGAACTGGTGTCCGATTAGATTCATCTGTAAAATTGCCTCATCAACTGACATCTGCTCCACTTCAAAACGCTTATGACGCACTACCTCAAAGGTCTCTTCTTCAAGCTCAGCATCTTGAGCTGCCATTTTTTCAAATGCACCCTCACGCAGACGCTTGCTAAGACGAGTCTTATTTTTGCGAATCTGGCGTTCAATATGATTAATCGCACCGTCAACCGACGCAAACATATCTGTTGTGGTCTCCTCAGCACGGACAATCATGCTTTTGTTGTTGACCGTAATTTCAACTGTTTGGTGGCCTTTTAGTTCGCTGAAAGTAATAGTAGAAGTTGCATCTGACTGGAAATATCTATCCAGCTTTTCAACTTTTTTCACTGCATAATCACGCAGGTCATCTTTAATGCGAAGCTTTCTTTCGACGATGTTGATTTTCATAGAATCATCTCCTTGCGGAACATTTCAAACCCAAAACCAGTTAAGATGTTATTGTGATTTGATGTAAATAGTATAACACATCTCTTAATAATATGCTCATCACAGATTGTCTATTTTAGACGATTATAACAGATTATCTTTAATTTTCTAAGTTTTTCTCGTGAATACTCACTAAATTAAATTATTTTGTTTTTTTGTTAAATTTCACCCTCAGCGTGACGTGTTACATGACAGCCGATAGAAACCGCACAAGGCAGACTTGCAATATGACAAGCAAAAGGCTCTATTGCACAAGATAGAGCGGTAACAGTACCTCCAAGACCTTGAGGACCTACACCAGATGCGTTAATTTTCTTAACTATTTCCCTTTCCATCTCTGCATAAACATGGTTTTCATTTGATTTATCAACATTTCTTAGCAAAGCAACTTTTGAAAGATAAGCAGCTTTTTCAACAGTGCCACCAAGACCAACGCCAACTATAACCGGAGGACAAGGGTTAGAGCCTGCATTTATAACTGTTTCAGCAATCCATTTTATTATAGTTTCTTTGGTTGCTGCTGGAGTGAACATTTTCACAGCACTCATATTTTCACTTCCGCCACCCTTTGGAGCAACTATAATTTTTATAGACTCTCCAGAAACAATTTGTGTATGAATTACAGCAGGTGTATTGTCATCTGTGTTAACTCTTTCAAGAGGGTCAGAAACGATAGATTTTCTAAGATAGCCGTTTATATAGCCTCGTCTTACGCCCTCCTGCACAGCCTGTTCAAAGTTACCACCTGTTAAATGTACATCTTGACCGATTTCAATAAAAACAGTTGCAAAACCTGTATCTTGACATACTGGCACTTGCTTTTCAGCTGATAAATCGCAGTTTCTAAGCATTTCGTCGAATATTTCACGACCAAGAGGAGATTTTTCTTTTTCTTTACCTTTGACAAATGAGTTTCTAATATCACATGGAAGTTCATAATTTGATTTAATACAAAGCTTTTCCACAAGCTCGGTGATTTCACTTACATTAATTGTTCTCATTTTCATTCCTCATATACACAGGTTTGCCATTTAAAAATACAGTTTGTACTTTGCTACGAAAATCAAGCGGGTGACCGCTAAATATAACTAAATCAGCATCTTTTCCTTCAGCTATTGAGCCTATTTTATCATCAAGCCCCATTATTTCAGCACCTCTTATAGTTATAGAGCGAAGTGCCTCCATTTCGTCCATACCATTTTTAACCGCAACGGCTGCTGCAATTAAAATATATTTAACAGGCATTTCTGGGTGGTCAGTAGAAATAGCCGTTTTAATGCCTGCTTTTTGCATTATAGCAGGACTGCTTTCGGTGAGATTTACAAGCTCAGGCTTTGACCTATCGGTCATATAAGGGCCACTTATTACAGGTATATTTTCCTCAGCTATTAAATCAGCTATTAAATGTCCCTCTGTTGCGTGAACAAGCACAGGTTTTATATTAAATTCCTTACAGATACGCAAAGCAGTGAAAATATCGTCAGCACGATGAGCATGAATATGAGCTGGAATTTTTCCTTCTATGAGCAGCTCTAAAATTTCAAGTTTAGCATCAAAATCTGGTAAATCTTCTTCCTCATGTTCAAAAGCTCTGTGTTTTCTATCGTGATATTCAACAGCTTTTCTAAGATTTTCTCTTAAAAGAGAAGCAATAGCCATACGAGTTACAGGGGTTTCATTTTTATCATGGTAAGTATTTTTAGGATTTTCACCCATAGCAAATTTAACCGCTATTGGTTCTTTTATAATCATATCGTCAATACGTCTGCCAAATGTTTTAAGAGCGGCAAGCTGACCTCCGATAGGATTAGCACTTCCGGGGCTTACAACAACAGTGGTAACACCAGCCTCAACAGCCTCCTTAAAAGCACGCTCCATTGGGTTAATACCATCTATTACACGAAGCTGAGGGGTTATAGGGTCAGTATCTTCATTACCATCTGCACCTTCAAAGCTGATACCATCTTCATAAAGACCTATATGCGAATGAATGTCAATTAACCCTGGGGTAATATATCCATTATTTGCATCTATAATCTGTAAATTTTCAGCATTTGGAGCATCTTTCATACTTCCAAAAGCCTTAATTTTATCATTTTCTATTAAAATATAGCCATTTTCTATATTTTCACCTTGCATTGGCATAATATACGCATTGCGTATTAAGATATTATTCATAGAAAAACCTTTCTTATTTTTCCAAATTTATTATTGACATTTTATGGAAATAGTGTTATTATATCCATGGTGATGAAATTCATCACCATGCACCGTTCATATCTTTATCCCCACAATCCTATCTTTTACCCGTCAAACTGATGACGGGTGTTTTTTTTGCACATGGAAAACCGAGGCACAAATAAACTGCCTCGGTTTTAAAGTTTTGCATTTAACGACGACGGCGAGCACCGCTTTTTCTGTCATTATTATGTTTAATATCAGCCATACGGCTTTCGCTATCAGCCATAAACATTTTGAGTTTATCTTCAAAGGTCATAGCAGACTGGTCTTTTGGCTGAGCTGCACGCTGCTGCTGAGGGCGAGGGCGTTTAGCCTCAAATTGACGCTGAGTTTGCTCAGTATTTTCCTGTGCTTTTTTGATTGACAGATTTATTCTGCCAACATCATCAATATTAATTACCTTAACCTTAACATCTTGACCTTCGGTTAAAAAGTCCTTAATATCATTTACAAATGAGTTTGCCACTTCTGAGATGTGAACCATTCCTGATTTACCCTCTGGCAGAGAAACAAATGCACCGAACTTAGTAATTCCAGTCACTTTACCTTCAAAAATTGCTCCAACGGCGAAATCCATACCCCTTAATTTTCCTCCATGTGATTTTATTTAATAGCTATCTATAAATTAAGATTGCATTATTTACTTGATGCGTTTTTAAATACACGTTCATTAGGCATTACATAGCCATGTTCTCTAGCGATAGATGCAATATATTCATCTGAAACGCCATTTTCTATTTGATTGCGGATAGCATCATTTACTTCCTGCTGTTGTTCGGTTTGACTAACTAATTCATTCAAACGAGCCTCACGGTCAGATATTTGTATTTGCAGATGAATAAATGACATTGCACCGATGATTGCAGCACCAAATACAATAAGTTTAACAAAGCGTGGCATTTTGGCTCTTTTTCTTTTCATTTAATCCACCTCCTGAAAAGGCAAGCTATCCCAAAAATCAATATGGTTTTATTTTAACCCGATTTTGTAAAAAAAGAAAGTCTTTTTTTTATATTTTTAATAATTTCTATTATATATTTATAAAAGGGTTTAAAAATATATGCCTTAGATAAGATAAATTTTATAAAAGTGTTTGGAAGTGTTAAAACAAATAAAAAAGAGTTTATAATGAGCTTTAAAACAGGCAATAAAAAGGCTGTAAAAGATAAAAAATAAAGTAACATACCGCCAAATTCACCTAATATTACATAAAATCTCATTTGTGAAACAGCATCCGTTACTGCAAAATAGAATAAAATAATAAGTAATATAAGCCAAAAAATCGAATCAATTATTATTGTACCTTTGGTTTTAAAATGCATAATTTGACGAATTGCCCTGCATATATCATAAATAAAACCGCCTATTACACCGAGTAAAATTGCCTCTAAAAAAACTAAAGTTTGCTGTGCAAGTGAGAACGTCATAAAAACGCCCCCTTAACCAAACAAACGAGCAAATATTCCGCCTCTATTCATTAAATTATCATCATATTCCATAGCATTAACTGTACCTGTGAGAGTGAGTTCTCCTTTTTCAAGGCTTAAACCCTCAACATGAAGATTTTCACCTTTTACAGAGAGCATACCTCTTGATGTTTCAAGCGAAACTATATTTTCATCAAAATTAGTAACATCAATAACACCAGTTAACTTTAAATTGCCGTCATTATCCAGATTAAGAGTATGTGGCATACGCATTTTTTCCTCATTAGCCATGTTATTTCCTCCATTTTTGCAATATCTAATCTACTATATGATTAAATGAATATATTTATGCCAAAAAAATAACGTCAAAGCATTTTTAGCTTTGACGTTTTAAGTTTATTCAATTTCACGATATAAACCAGCAGCATCATTTTTAAGCACATGTTCAGCAACATTTAATACTTCAACCTTCATAGTACGCTGACCGAATGCAATTTCAATAATATCACCGATTTTAACTTGATATGAAGCCTTAGCAGCCTTACCATTGACACTAATTCTAGCTGCATCACAAGCATCATTTGCGATAGTTCTACGCTTTATAAGGCGAGAAACCTTTAAATATTTATCAAGTCGCATTAGATTTATTCACCTTTTCCTTGAGTTTTTTACTTGGTTCAAAAACGGGTTTAATATGCTCAGGAATATCCAAAATATCACCTGTCATTGGATTTTTAGTTTTAAATGCACCTCGTTTTTTTGTGCTAAATGTACCGAAACCCGAAATTTTAACCTTTTCACCATTTGACAAGCTTTCTGTTATACTGTCAAATGTGATTTGAACAATATTTTTAGCCTCTTTAATTGTAATACCTGTTTTATATGCAATCTGCCTTACTAGCTCATCTCTAGTCATTTTTACACTCCTTAGCCTGTTTCCAAAGGCTTAAAAGCTCATCAAAAGATAAATCAGCAAGATTTTTTTCCGTTTTTTCTACACGCTCAAAACGCACGATAAATTTATCAGAGGCTTTTTCTAGTGCCTGTTCTGGCTCTACTTTCAATATTCTAGCGACATTTACAGCAGCAAAAAGCATATCGCCAACTTCTTCGTTTATTGTGTTTTCATTAGCGTTTTGTATTTCATCAAGCTCCTCACGCACTTTATCAATCGCTTGATTTACATTTTGCCAATCAAAACCAGCTTTAGCGGCTTTTTTCTGGATTTTTTCCGCACGGATAAGGCTTGGAAGACTTCTTGCAACGCTTTTAAGGCTGTCAGTAACCGTTTTTTGGTTTTTTTCTTTTTGCTTTAGAGCGTCCCAATTAGTTAAAATTTCCTCGGTTGAATTTACATCTGTTTTAGCAAATACATGAGGGTGACGATAAATAAGCTTTTTACATACACCATCAGCCACATCATTTATATCAAAAACATTATTTTCCTGCTCAATACATGCATGAAATACAACTTGTAATAATACATCGCCGAGTTCTTCTTTTAAAAGCTCTGTGTCTTTTGTATCAATAGCTTCTATAACCTCATAAGTTTCCTCTATAAAATTTCGTCTTATAGACTCATGAGTTTGCTCTCTATCCCACATACAGCCATTTGGTGCACGAAGAATACGCACAATTTCAACTAAATCATCAAAAGTATAATTTTCTTTTTCTTTAAAATCTATCATTTTTTAACTCCTAAAGACGCAAAAGTTTAACAATGCGTTTGCCAGCTGGCAACATTAAAATATCGTCTTTTTCAAGGGCGTTTAATGCTACAAGTAACACCGCATAAGTAGCTGCTGCCACACAGATTGCAGGTAAAACCGCAACATTTGATAATTTATCACCAAGTAATCTATAAACAATAGCTGCCGCTGCACCCATACCCACACAAGCAATAAATGGTCTAACAAATAACTTGCCTATTTTCGGCAGTTTAATATATTGCTTTAAATAAATTAAATTAAGTGTAGCAATTAAAGTGTAACAAGCGAGTGTTCCGACTGGTGCACCGTAAATATGTATTTTAGGATTGCCAACCAGAAAATAGTTAAGTAAAATTTTGCAAATACCACCAATAAGCATGGTTATAACAGGGACTTTCATTTGACCTATTGCCTGTAAGATTGCATTTGTAAGACCAACAAGAGCAACACAAGGAATAGCAAGTGCAAGCACCATAAGCAGTGAACCGCCTAAATTTTCATCTACTAAACCAGAAGTATCTTCTGCGAAAAGCAAACTTATAATTGGGTGAGCAAGCACAATATAACCAATAGCAGCAGGTAAAGCGATAAGCATAGCAATACGCATAGCACTGCCCATATTTTTGGCCGCCATTGTGTGATTTTGCTGTGCATAAGCACCAGCCATGGCAGGTAAAACAGCAGTAGCAAGTGCAGTTATAAGTGTTTGTGGGAAATTAAACATTGTAAATGCCTGACCTGTATATACACCATAAAGAGCATTAGACTGCTCCAGTGTAAAACCCACTTCTTGAAGTCTGCTAACAAGCATACCAGTATCTATAAGAGTTGTAAGACTTGTAACCGAGCTTGTAAGGGTTACTGGAATTACAGTTAATAAAAGAACTCTAAATAGTTCTTTATATGACCTACAATGGTCATTTAAATTATTGCTATATGATTTTTTAGATGCTGATGCTGCATAACAAAGCATAACGACAGCAGCTAAAACTTCACCCACTGTAACACCTAAAATAGCAAAAGCCGCTTTCATAGAGTCATCAAAACCCTTAACACCTGCAAAATATGCAAATACAAGCCCTAAAACCACTTTACCACTCGCCTCTATAATCTGAGAAAGTGCGGTAGGAATCATGTTTGACATACCTTGGAAATAACCACGCACTACTGCAACAATAGAAACGAAAAATACAGCTGGTGATATGGCTCTTATAGCTTCGATTGCCATAGGGTTATTACTTAAATCGGCGATAAGGTCAGCACCAAAAAACAGTAAAACCGAACATAATGCACCAAAGCTAAAGAATGTAATGCCTGCAAGTTTTGCAATGCGTTTTACTTCTCCTCCTCGCCCTAGTGCATTAGATTCTGAAACAAGTTTGCTAAGTGCCACAGGCACACCAGCTGTGGCAATAACAAACATAATCGTATAATACTGATAAGCACTATTAAAAATACCCATACAGGTATTACCTATATAGTGCTGAAGCGGAATTTTAAATGCCGCTGAAATAAGTTTAGCAATCAGAGTGCCAGCGACCAAAATCATAGCACCCTGCATAAAAGTTTGTTTTTTATTCTTCTGCAAAAATCGCACGCCTTTCTTATAGCATTGCACCACAAGAAGCACAATAAACATCGTCCTTTTGGCATGTTTTGCCGCAAACTGGACATGTTACCTGCTGTTTTGTCTGTGAAAGCTGTAAACGTAAATCATCAATTCTAGCACGGATTTCATCTACTTCGGATAAATACTTATCCATTGCATCTTGCTCTACATCAATACCTAAATGGATATCATAAACAAGCTTACCCATCTCCTTGTAAAGCACTTCACATTCGGTATTTAAATCGAAAATCTGTAAATTTAGCTTTGTAGCCTGAGCCATATCACCTGCTACCTTGCTTGCATTTTGAGCGGCTTGAGTTGCAGCCACACCTGTTTTTTCTGCAAAAATCTTTGCTTTTTCCAGCATTTTATAAACTTTAGGATCCATAATCAAAAACTCCTTTTTATAAAAATTCATTTATATTTTTACTTGATTGGAGGTATTATACACCCCCACTATATAAAAATCAAGGCGATTTTTGTTAACCAATAAACTCATGAAGAACTGATGAATCTGGTATATAATTCTTATAATCTATTGTGCTAAAAAGCTTTTCAGCTTCTGAGATTTGAGTAAGACCTGCATCTTTCAGCTCATTTTCCTTGAGTTCATTTCTAAGTATATCCATAAATATAAGTGTCTCATACGGCAAATATGAATCAATAGCATAGCTTGCAAAGAATTTATAAGGGTCTATATATACTCTCTCTCCACGTCTTACAGATTTCCATTGTTTAACGGTTGATTCAACGCTTGCACTTCTAAATTTAGCATCTCTAACAGCACGCCTGCAAAATCTAAGCTGGTCTGGTGTTAAGATATTTTTTCCAGTATCAACACTACTTGCAAGAGCTATGTAAATACCAGAAGAAAATTGTTCTAAACCACCCATAAGCGTTTCATTAAAAGCATGAATACCTTCAATTACAATCATTTTATCATTTGAAAGTGAGAGAGGTTTTACTTTGTCTGTTCGTTCTTTTTTAGCAAAATCAAAAGTAGGAACAGGTATTTGCTCGCCCTTATTTAACTTTTTAAGGTGCTCATGTAAAAGAGGTAAATCCATGCAAAGAGGAGATTCAAAATCATAAACTCCGTTTTCTTCGTCCCAAGGGACTTCATAAGTGTCACGGGTTAAATAATAATCGTCCATAGAAATGGTATCGACATCTAATCCTCTTTTCTTTATACTGCTACAAAGTCTGTCAGCGGTTGTAGTTTTTCCGCTAGATGACGGACCACATAATAAAGCTATTGGTTTTTGTTTGTGATTATTAACTAATTCCTCTGCCACAAGCTCAATTTGATTTACATAGTGCTGTTCACACTGAATAATAAAATCTTCTGGATTTTTTTTTGCCTGTTTGTTTATAAAGTCCAGTTGATATGTTGCCATCGTGATTCCTCACATTCTAAAATATATGGAATAATTTTTGCTTACCTAAAATAATACGCTCGCCAGATTCCATATATTCCTTAGGGTATTTAGGATTTACAAAACGGGTTATTTTACCTGTTTTAAGGTCAACGAGTTTGCTAACCGCACCAGCACCAACAGATAAAATACTTTGTATTTCTTCCATCATAGCAATATTATAAATGCTTTCGGTGTTTGGTTTACACCAGCCAACATTTTCAAAGCCACCCGCTGTGAATTTTTGTCTGTATAAATAATAAGGTCCATAACCAGCACCCGAAAGTAAATTTGATGCAGTATCAAGCATTTTTTTAACCGAACTGTGCTGATTTGCATTAGCTTCTTTGTCATATAAATCTGCACCACGCTTGATTGCAAGTGTGTGAACGGTTATATTTTCAGGATTTAGGTTTATCAGTGTGTTTATAGTGTTTTCAAAACTCTCTGGAGTATCACCAGATAACCCCGCAATAGTATCCATATTTATAACTGAAAAACCTGTTTTTCTTGCTATTTCATAAGCTTCTATCACTTGTTTTGAATTATGATGTCTGCCAATATTTTTTAAAACATCATCATTCATAGTTTGAGGGTTTATAGACACTCTATCTGCACCACCAAGTTTAATAGCATGCATTTTTTCACTTGTTATTGTGTCTGGTCTGCCCGCCTCGACAGTATACTCTATAAGATTTGACATATCAAAAGAGTTTTTAACACATGTCATAATCTTTTCTAACTGTTCAGGCGAAAGGGTTGTAGGAGTACCGCCACCCATATATACAGTCGAAAGCACTCTATTTGTTTTTGCCACAATTTCACCTGTGCGTTTTATTTCCTCACAGATTGCATCTACATAAGGCGGAATAAGCCCAGCAGATTTTTCTATTGACTGTGATACAAAAGAGCAATAAGCACATCTTGAAGGGCAAAAAGGTATTCCAATATAAAGCGAAACCGAGTTTTCTGGCAAAATATCTATGGCACTTTGAGCATGAGCAGCAGCTCTCATGGTAAGAGCAGTACGCTCAGCCGAAACACCAAATTTTTCACGAAACTGCACAGCCGTCTGTGGACGTGTAAGACCTCTGTCCATCATACCTCTTGCAAGCTTTGCAGGGCGTACACCAGTTAGACTTCCCCACTCTGGCACTTTGTCTAAGAATGATAAAATAGCATCATAAATAGATAACTTTACAATTTCGGTAAGCACTCTTTTATTTGCAAGCTCATCTGTGTTTGGCAGTATAGCCTCTCTTGATTTTTGCTCTATTCTATCACCCAGTTTAACTATTGCTGTAGCTTTAGCGTTTTGACCGTCTATTTCAAGCTTACTTATGCAATAATCGCCCTTTTCTGGCTCGGTTTCCGCCTGTTCAGTTATAACTGTTGGCAGTAAATGCAAAATCATTTCTTCTGCCGCATGACGTAAATCATGCCCTTTTAGAATATAAATCACTGTATTGCCTCACGCATATATCTATTGTACTTTCTTTCCTCATCAAGAGTTGAAAAAGCATCATGCCCTGGTAATACCTTATAATCACCCTCCATATCATAGAGCTTTTTAAGTGAACGAAGAATAGTTGGAAAGTCACCGCCTGCAAGGTCACATCTGCCGCACTCTCTGCGGAAAAGAGTATCACCAGTGAACATTACATCTCCTACTAAAATTACACTAGAGCCTGGGGTATGCCCTGGGGTTGCGATATATTTTGCAGTCAGACCACCTACTTTTATTTCTGTGCCGTCCTCAGCTTCGATATCGACAGGAGTTTCTTTGAAATTCTTAACAAATGGTTTAAACTCACCCATAGCGTCTTTGGTAAGCAGCCATAAATCGTCTTTATTGCATACAAGTTTAGCACCAGTAGCATTTACAACATCATGTACGGCTAAAATATGGTCAAAATGTCCATGTGTTAAAAGCACATATTTTAACTTAATTTTTTCATCTTCTATGGTTTTTAGTATTGCCTTAGCGTTGTCGCCTGGGTCAATAACTGCACCTTCCATGGTATTTTCATCATAAAAAATATAACAATTAGTGGCAACCATGCCAACTGTTAAATGTAAAATCTTCATTTTATTTATTCCCTTAAAATTTAAATTTTATTTACCCATTTCCTCTGTATCAAGCCAGATTGTAACAGGTCCATCATTTATAAGCTCGATTTGCATATCTGCACCGAATTCACCTGTCTGAACATTAAGCCCAGTGTTTTTACAATTAGCAATAAAGGATTCATACAGAGGAATTGCAGTTTCTGGGCGAGCTGCTCTAACAAAACTTGGACGTTTACCCTTTTTGCAATCTCCAAAAAGTGTAAACTGAGAAACAATAAGTATTTCTCCATTTATATCCTTGACAGATAAATTCATTTTGTCTTGCTCATCGGTGAAAATACGAAGTCCAGTGCATTTTTCTACTAAATACTGAACTTGTTTTTCGGTATCATCTTCACCGACTCCAAGAAAAATAAGAAGTCCATTATTTATTTTACCTGTAACCTCTGAATTTATAGTTACAGATGCACGTTTTACACGCTGAATAAGTGCACGCATAATTTAAAATCTCCTTAATTTTCTGCGGTTCTTGTTACATCAAGTACACCTTTTATTTTTTTAAGTCTGTTTATAATATTATCAAGCTGACCTATACCAGAAACATCAACAACCGCAGTAATCATACCAAAACCATCATTTAAATCTCTAGCTGAAAGCTCATGAACATTTACATGTGCCTGAGCGAGTAATACTGCCACATCACTAAGCACACCAATACGGCTTTTAGTTGAAATTTGAAGACCAGTTGAAAATCTATTTTTCTTGTTGTCCAGTGATTCTTCGTCCCACCAGACACGAATCCAACGGTTTTCTTCATCTTTTGCGTTATTATGGTTTTTAACATTTACACAATCTTTTCTGTGTATGGAAACACCATAACCACGAGTTACAAAACCTATGATATCATCACCAGGGATTGGTGTACAGCATCTTGCAAATTTAACTAAACAGTTGTCAATGCCTTCAACCATAACACCAGATTCACTCTTGCTCTTTTTCTTATCATTTTGAGGCTGCTCAAGCTTATCTATTTTTTCTTGAGCCTTACGAACCTTCATAACATCGTCTTTGATTTTATTAAGAACCTTTGTTATTGTTATGCCACCATAACCGATAGCCGCATAAAGTTCGTCCATAGATGAGAAAGTAAACTTTTGCAGAATATTCTTTTGTATTTCCTCATTTTCATAGAAACCATTATACATAAGATTAGCTCTAAGCTCTCTATCAAGCTCTGCTTTACCCTGCTCAATGTTTTCCTCTCTACATTCCTTTTTAAACCATTGTTTAATTTTATTTCTTGCCTCAGTTGTTTTAACAATTTTAACCCAGTTTCTTGATGGACCATGTGTTTCCTTAGATGTTAAAATTTCAACAATATCGCCATTTTTAAGCTGTGAATCAATAGGAGCAATTCTACCGTTTACCTTTGCACCCACCATACGGTTTCCAACCGCTGAGTGAATAGCATAAGCAAGGTCAATAGGAGTTGCACCCGCTGGCATATTTACAACATCGCCCTTTGGGGTAAATACAAATACTTCATCTGCAAATAAATCGACTTTAATCGCTTTAATAAAGTCCTCAGCCTCGGTATCTTGTTGAGCCTCTAAAAGCTGACGAATCCAAGCAAACGCTTGTTCATTACCCGTTTTATCTAGCCCCTGTTTGTATTTCCAGTGAGCCGCAACACCAAATTCAGCCATTTTGTGCATTTCTTCGGTTCTGATTTGTATTTCAAATGGAATACCCTCTCTACCAATTACTGTGGTATGCAGTGACTGATAACCATTTGGCTTAGGAGTTGAAATATAATCCTTAAATCTTCCTGGGATAGGCTTATAAAGGTCATGCACATAGCCTAAAACGTTATAACAGTTTGTAACACTATCGACTATAACACGCACCGCACAAATATCATAGATTTCATTTATAGTTTTATGCTGTGCATACATTTTACGATAAATAGAATAAATATGTTTAACTCTTGCCGAAATAGTATTTTCAATTTCTGCTTCCTTGAGTTTTTCGCTTATACATTCCTTGATATGGTTTAAAAATTCCTCATGTTGGCTTGATTGTTTTTCAAGACCTTCGACAATTTCTTGATAACCGATAGGGTCAAGACATTTAAGGGATAAATCTTCAAGCTCCCATTTAATACGGCTCATACCCAAACGGTGAGCAATAGGAGCGTAAATTTCCATAGTTTCCAGAGCCTTATCACGCTGTTTACGCTCTGGCAAAAACTGAAAAGTTCTAGCATTATGCAGTCTATCAGCGAGTTTTATAAGTATAACTCTGATATCCTTAGCCATAGCAAGAAACATTTTGCGTAAATCTTCAAATTGCTCTTGCTCTTTTGAGTATCTGAGCATACCAAGTCTTGTTACACCGTCTACAAGCTCTGCAACAGATGTACCGAATTTATTCTCAATTTCTTTATAGCCAAATTCGGTATCTTCAATGCAGTCATGGAGTAGCCCTGCACATATGGAGTCGGTATCCAGTCCCATCTCAACTATGATTTCTGCAACTGAAACAGGGTGAATAATATACGGTTCACCGTTTTTACGTTTTTGACCTTCATGGGCAGCGTTTGCACACTCATAAGCTGCACGAATTTTCTTTTCATTTATATTAGGATTTTGTTTTTTAGCTCTTTCTACTAAAAAATCTATTTTAGTTTGAATCGGAGAAGTCATATTATTTTCCTCCTTTGTATAAAAATTTTTATTTGCTCATACTACGCAGAGTGGCAAGCACAACAGACTTTGAAATATCAGCCTTACCTTTAAATGGTTTTAACATAATATTTAAAAGATTATCTCTAAAATTATAATCTAATAGCTGACTTTCACTGAAAACATCAAGACAAACAAAAAGCTTACCTATATTTATTTCTCTTTTGCTTTCCCACTGAATACGTCTTGAAAGTGCGTTAGAATGAACTCTCAAAATGCCTTCTTCTGCTCTACTTATTATATGACGCCAAACAGCAACCAAATCAGGTCTATCAGGGTATAAAAACTGAGCTTCTTTAGCTGTTAATGCACCATCGGACATATAAGTTCTATAAAGCGACAATAATTTTTCATCAGCTTTAATTTCGCAGTCACTTAGCTTTACATCTTTTAAAATCATTTGAACCGTTCTATGAGAGCGAAATTCATTTATTTCCAGATTAAAAGCTACATCTACAAAATTGCCTTGTGCAAAACCACAACCACCTGCACCAGTGCCAAAAAGCATGGCTGTATATGTAACACCGTCCTTCATAAGAGTAAGTCTTACATGCTTATCACTTGAAATAGGTGTTATCTCCTCAACATACATATTGTACATTGAAAAAACAGGTTGAGTGTTTTTCATTCCAAAAGGCTCTAATCTTGTAAGAGAATCAACAGCAGCCTCGGTTATATAATCTGGCGTTATTTCACAGTCTATATTAACAACTGGCAGTAAATCATCTGGGTTTATATGCTCATTTGCATATTCCTTGATTTCTTTTTTAAACTGCTCTATATTTTCCTGCTTGATTGTAAGACCTGCGGCAAGCTCATGCCCACCGTATTTATCGAGTAAATGCTCACTGTTAGTTAGTGCCTCAAAAAGATTAAATCCGCTCATAGAGCGACCAGAACCCTTGCCTATACCCTCATCAACAGCTATTAGGATAACTGGGCAAGCGTATCTGTCACAAAGTCTTGATGATACAATACCTATTACACCATGATGCCAACCCTCGCCATCAAGCACAATAAGTTTATCTTCTAGCGGGTTATAGTTTTTACGAAGTGATAAAAGTGCTTGGTCTAAAATATCATTCTCTGCTGTCTGACGTTGTTTATTTTGCTCACAAAGCAGAGCCGCAAGCTCTTGAGCCTTAACAGGGTCATCTGTTAAAAAAAGCTCGACTGCCTGTTCAGTATTTCCCATACGACCAGCAGCATTTATTCTTGGTGCAAGTATAAAGCTGATAGTAGATGCTGTAAGTCTTTTGTTTTTTTGTCCAGACTCACGAAGTAGCATTTCAAGTCCTAAATTTTTGGTGTTTTCCATACATTTAAGACCATGAGCTACAATTATTCTGTTTTCGCCTATTATTGGCATAACGTCGGCAACAGTGCCAAGGGAAACCAAATCCGAATATTTTTCAACTATCTCAGCTAGATTTTCTGCACCTTCCATAGCACAAATTAGCTTAAATGCCACACCAACGCCTGCAAGCTCATCAAAAGGATAATCACAATCACTTCTTCTAGGGTTTACAACAGCGGTTGCAACTGGGAGTTGTTCTCTACATTCGTGATGGTCAGTAACAATAACACGCATACCAAGCTCAGTAGCATGCTTTATTTCCTCTAAAGCAGTAACTCCAGAGTCAACTGTAACAATGGTTCTAACACCTTGACTGTAAAGTGTATCCATAGCAGAACAAGAAAGACCATAGCCTTCACTTAATCTGTTTGGAATATAATAATCAGCATTTGCACCTTTGCTTTTTAAATATCGCAAAAGAACACATGTCGAAGTTATACCGTCTACGTCATAATCGCCAAAAACTATTATTTTTTCATTTTTTTCTATTGCATCTTTGAGAGCCTTAACTGCTAAGTCCATATCTTTAAGCAGCATTGGGTCATATAAATGCTCTAAATCTGTTGCAAGAAAGGTTTCGGCTTTTTCTTTAGTGTCCACACCTCTTGCACAAAGCACCGCAGCTGCCAGCGGAGAAAATCCACAGGCTGTGGAAAGAGAGCGAGCCTTTTGTAAATCTGGCGTCGCAGTCAACCATTTTTTGATTTTCATGTTTGCCCCTTCTCAGACCATAATAAAACTTATGTCTGGTATTTATAATTGTACACATTATAACAAATTTTCGTACGAATAACAACCACTTTGACCACGTTGCATGCTAAAATATGGCAAAAATACAAAAGTACAGCACTTTTACATGCTATACTTAATGGTTTTTTATTTAGTTTAAAATAAAGTATAGCAAACAGACATAATGACAGGTACAGCAGCCGAGCAAATAACACCATTTAGAACAGAAAAAACAACCGTTTTTTCATCTGTATAGCGTATCATCATCGGAAGTGTTGTGTCCTCACTTGTAGCACCAGCAGGAGCTATACAAGTATAATAGTTTAATTTAATTGCAATCACAGGAATTACAAAAAATGAGATTATTTCACGCATTAAATTGCTTAAAAAAGCAATACTTCCGTATTCTGCACCCGATAAATTACCTATTGCAACACCAGTTAAGCTATACCAACCAAGTCCGCCAGAAATTGCAAGACTTTCTCTCATTGGTTCATTTAAAACAAAACTGCATATCACTCCGCCTATAATAGAGCCTATTATAATTCCTGTTGGTATAAGTAGCAGTTTTAAATGATATTTTTTCATTTGTTCCACAATGCTTTCATGAAGTCCAACACTTATACCCACCAAAACCATTGTTAAATATAAAATATAATCTGTATGGCTTGCAAGATAATCTAAAACAGCAAATTCCTGTCCGGAAAGTCCGTAAAGTGTGCCTAAAACAAGTGCAATAACCGCTAAAATTACCAATTATTTGTCCTCCTTTTTATCTTTATCAAAAAATCTTTCTGTTAAGAAATACACAATAACCGTGCTTAAAATTGTCGGTATAAGACAAAAAACAAGACTTTTAAATCCTAAACTTGAAAGCTCATCTATTAAATTTTCACGTCTGCCAAGCATTACTCCCATAGAGAAGATAAGCAGCATTGTCATAACAACTTGCATTTTTTCGTTTAGCTTTTTTAGTTTCTTTGGAAAACAAAATCGACCAATTAACACACCAATAAGCATAAAAATTAAAATTTCCATTAAAACCCCCACAAATAAAAAATCCGCAAAGCTTTAACCCTCTGCGGATTATTTCTTTTACTTTATCCAATCAGCTTTTTCTATGCCTTTTTCGAAAACCTCATAAAATGCCTTTACATTTTTCTGAATATCACCTTCAAAAACGGCTGAACCTGCAACAATTACATCTGCACCCGCTGCCACAATATCAGCAGTATTGTTTATTTTAGCACCGCCATCAATTTCAAGTTCACAGTTATAGTTGTTTTCATTTATAACTTTTCTTACATATTTAATTCTGTCAATACTTTCTGGAATAAAGCCTTGACCGCCGAACCCTGGTTCAACAGTCATAAGAAGCACCATATCACAATATGGCAGAAGTGGTAACAACACTTCAACAGGTGTTTTTGGCTTAATTACACAAGCGGCTTTTATACATGCATTTTTTATTCTTTTAATCTGCTCTAATGTATCACCATTTGCTTCATAATGCACAGTTAAAATATCTGCACCCGCTTTAATAAAATCATCAATATACTGGTCTGGGTTAGAAATCATAAGATGCACGTCTAATACCGCATTCGTTGCAGCTCTAAGCGATTTTAAAACAGGTGCACCAAGTGAAATATTAGGCACAAAATGACCGTCCATAACATCTACATGTATATATTCAGCACCTGCATCGGTTGCAAGTTTTACATCTCTTGCAAGGTTTGCAAAATCTGCCGATAAAATAGATGGGCAAAGTTTAATTTTCATAGTATCGTTTTCCTCTCCACACATTAACCTTTTTATGTATTATAGCATAATATATTTTACAAGCAAATATTTGCTTTTTATATATAGGGCAGACGATAAAAATATGCATATTGTCTGCCCCCTTTGATTAAATTATACACGAGTGGGCTGGAATTTCAATGCGGTTTTGTCAATTTATCGCTTGATTGAAAGTTTACAATGCTGTATGATATTATTGTTAGAAAAATGATGGTCTAAGGCGAAAAAACAATGTTTTACCCGATTTTTATTGTCTATTCGACCAAATTCAGAACGATAAAGGAGTTCACCATGGCAGTATACCGTTGTTATTCTGAGAAGCGTCCAACCTTTGATGTAGAGGCTAAAGGACTATTCGATACACTTGTTAACCAGTTAGAGATTAAAAACTTAACTGGTGTACGTTATCTTTGCAGATATGATATAGAAGGCGTATCTGATGAAATTTATGAAAAAGCAAAACATATTGTTTTTTCCGAGCCTATGGCAGATGTATGCTATGACGAATCCTTCCCACAATCTAAGGGCGATTACTCTATTTTGGCAGTAGAGCCACTTCCAGGACAATTTGACCAACGTGCAGACTCTTGTGCACAATGTGTTCAGCTACTTACTGGCGAAAACCGTCCTAATGTTTCAGCAGCTAAGATTTATGTGCTTGAAGGCAAGCTAACAGGCGAGGAAATGAATAAGGTTCGCTCTTACCTTATTAACCCTGTTGAAGCAAGTGAAGCTTCTATGGACAAGCCAGAAACACTCAAGGCAGTTTATGAAATTCCAACCGAAGTTGATACTATTAATGGTTTCATTTCAATGGACGAAAATGCACTTTCTGAAATGCTGTCTAATTTAGGTCTTGCAATGGACTTAGATGACCTTAAATTCCTGCAAAATTACTTTGCAAATGAGGAAAAACGCAATCCAACAATCACTGAAGTTCGTATGGTTGATACTTATTGGTCTGACCACTGCCGTCATACAACTTTCTTAACCGAAATTGACAACACAGTAATTGATGACCCAATGGTTCAGGCTGCATTTGACCGTTATCTTGCAGCTAGAGTTGAGGTTTACGGCGAAGAAAAGGCTGCAAAACGTCCTGTAACCCTTATGGACATTGCTACCGCTGCCGCAAAGGTGCTGAAAAAGCGTGGCTACTTAAAGAACATTGATGAATCCGAGGAAATCAACGCTTGTTCTATTAAAATCAAGGTTAAAGTAAATGATGCAGATGGCTCTGAGCGTCTTGAAGATTGGCTTTTAATGTTTAAAAACGAAACACATAACCACCCAACCGAAATCGAGCCATTTGGTGGTGCTGCTACCTGTCTTGGCGGTGCTATTCGTGACCCTCTTTCTGGTCGCTCATATGTATATCAGGCTATGCGTGTAACTGGTGCTGGTGACCCAACTGTTCCTCTGTCTGAAACTTTACCTCACAAGTTGCCTCAGCGTAAGCTATGTACAACTGCTGCTGCGGGTTATGCATCTTATGGTAACCAGATTGGTCTTGCTACTGGTCTTGTACATGAAATCTATCACCCAGGATATGTTGCAAAACGTATGGAAATTGGTGCTGTTGTAGGTGCTGCTCCTGCTGAAAATGTAATTCGTGAAGTTCCAGAAGCTGGCGATATTGTTATCTTACTCGGTGGCAAGACTGGTCGTGATGGCTGTGGCGGTGCTACTGGTTCTTCCAAAAAGCACACAGAAACTTCTCTTGAGACATGTGGTGCAGAAGTTCAAAAGGGTAATCCACCAGAAGAACGCAAAATTCAGCGTTTGTTTAGAAATTCCGAAGTTACAAAGATGATTCGCCGCTGTAATGACTTTGGTGCGGGCGGTGTATCTGTTGCTATCGGTGAGCTTGCAGATGGTCTTGACATCGACCTAAATGCTGTACCTAAAAAGTATGATGGTCTTGATGGTACAGAGCTTGCAATCTCCGAATCTCAGGAACGTATGGCTGTTGTTGTTCATGCCGAGGACGCTGACCGCTTTATCTCCGAGGCTGCAAAGGAAAATATTGAAGCTGTGAAGGTTGCTGTTGTAACTGATACAAATCGTCTGCGTATGAAGTGGAACGGCAAATATATCGCTGATGTTTCCCGTGATTTCTTAAATACAAATGGCTGTGCAAAGCATGTTGATGCACATATTGACGCTATGCCTGCACCATATATCGAAAGAACTCCAGATGGTGAAACTGTTAAACAAAAGCTATTAAATCATGCATCTTCACTAAATATCTGTCTTGAACGTGGTCTTGTAGAGCGTTTTGACGGTTCAATCGGTGCAAGCTCTGTATTTATGCCATTTGGTGGTAAAAATCAGCTTACACCTGCACAGGTTATGGCTGCTACTCTGCCAGTACAAAGCGGACAGGCTGCAACTGCATCTGTTATGGCTTTTGGCTTTGACCCTTATTACACAGAGCAAAATCCATTCTTAGGTGCATCTGCCGCTGTTATTGAGTCTGTTGCAAAGCTTGTTGCAGCTGGCTGTAAATATGAAGATGCTTACTTAACATTCCAAGAGTATTTCGAGCGTCTTAGCAAAGACCCTAAGCGTTTCGGCAAACCACTTTCTGCACTCTTAGGTGCTTATACCGCACAGGAAGAACTGTGTTTAGGTGCAATCGGCGGTAAGGACTCTATGTCTGGTTCATTTGATGATATGGACGTTCCTCCAACACTTGTTTCCTTTGCTATCGTTCCACATGATGCAGATAAGCTTATCTCCCCTGAGTTTAAGGCTGCTGGTCATTATGTATATCTGCTTGACGCTGCATATAATGAAGATGGTTCACCAGATTATGAAGCTATTAAATCCACTTGGGAAGATGCTTACCGCATGATTTCCGATGGTACTGCTGTTTCTGCTTGGGCATTATCCACAGGCGGCGTTGCAGAAGGTATTTGCAAAATGGCAATCGGTAATGACATCGGCTTTGAATTTGATGGTTCTTTCCCTGTCGATGCATTATTCTTAAAGAATTTCGGTGGTATTTTAATCGAAACTACAACCGAACTTGCTCATGCTTGGAAGGTTGGTCAAACAGTAGAGGCTCAGACTATCTCCATTTGTGGCGAGCAAATTACACTTGATGAGCTTAAAAATGCATTTGAAGGTCGTCTTGAGAGCGTATTCCCTACAAAGGCTGCTGCACATGATGATAAATTACAGACTATTTCTTACACCGAGCGTAATATCTCTGCACCAGCTGTTAAAAATGCAAAACCTCTTGCTGTTATTCCTGTATTTCCAGGTACAAACTGCGAATATGACACTGTAAAGGCTGTTGAAACCGCTGGCGGTAAGGCTGAAATTGTAGTTGTTCGCAACTTCTCTGCTGATGCACTTGCTGAGTCTGCTGAACAACTGAAAAATGCTATCTCTAATGCTCAAATGATGATTTTACCAGGTGGTTTCTCTGGTGGTGATGAGCCAGACGGTTCTGGTAAGTTTATCGCATCTTTCCTAAGAAATCCAGAACTCAAGGAAGAAATTCACAACTTACTGCATAAGCGTGATGGCTTAATGCTTGGTATTTGTAATGGTTTCCAAGCACTTATTAAGCTTGGTCTAGTGCCTTACGGTGAAATTCGTGACCAAATGACCGAAAACGACCCAACTTTAACATTTAACTTAATTGGTCGTCACCAGTCCTCTTATGTTACAACTCGTATTGCATCTGTAAAGAGCCCTTGGCTGTCATGCTGTGAGGTTGGCGATTTACATTCTATTGCAATCTCTCATGGTGAAGGTCGTTTTGTAGCACCTCAAAATGTTATTGACTCGCTTATTGCAAATGGTCAAGTTGCATTCCAATACACTGACCTTAACGGCAATCCATCTATGGATATTGCTTATAACCCTAACGGTTCTATGTGTGCAATCGAAGGTATTACCTCACCAGATGGTCGCGTACTTGGTAAAATGGGTCACACAGAGCGTTACACACCTTATGTTGGTCGTAATATTTATGGTAACAAATATCAGCCTCTATTTGAAAGTGGCGTAAAATACTTTAAATAATCAAAAAAGATGCAGTATTACGCTGCATCTTTTTCTTTTTAGGAGAATCTATATGTTAGATATACAAAAAACGCTTTTTTCTTTACAAGATATTTCATATAAAGAGTTTACTTGCAAACTTATACCAAATATAGACCCTAATACGGTTATTGGTGTTAGAATGCCTGAGCTTAGAAAACTTGCAAAACAAATAAAAGATTATGATTTTAATAATTTACCCCATAAATATTATGAAGAAAATAATCTTCATGGGCTTATAATCTGTGAAATCAAAGATTATGATAAACTAATATCTGAATTATCTAAATTTTTAGATTATGTTGATAACTGGGCAACTTGCGATTTATTAAGTCCAAAACTCTTTAAAAAACACCCTGAAAATCTTATAAATCAAGTTAAATTATGGCTTAATTCGGGTAAAACATATCATATTAGATTTGCAATAAGCATACTTTTACGTTACTATCTTGATGATATGTTCAAAATAGAATATGTAGATTTAGTAAGCAATACAAAATCAGAAGAATACTATGTAAATATGATGATTGCATGGTATTTTGCCGAGGCTCTTGTAAAACAATATGATATCGCTGTTAAGTATATAATAGAACAAAAACTCGATAAATTTACACATCAAAAGGCAATCCAAAAAGCAATAGACAGTCACAGAATAAGTGATGAGCAAAAAGCATTTTTAAAAACTTTACGCATAAAATAACAAAAAAACTCCAAGGCTAAATTAAACCTTGGAGTTTTAATTTTTATCTGGACATTTTAACTCTTTGAGTTATTGATGAAGTTACTTCAAAATTTCTGTTAGAGTATGTTGAGTAGCCATTAGCTGTAACAGTTAAAGTATGTACACCACGTTTTACAGTGAATGATGCCATGCCATCTGCACCAGTTGTAACTGTTTTATTATCTAACGTTACAACTGCACCACTTATATATGCACCAGAGCTTTCAGTAACCGCTATTTTAATAGTCTCCTCTAAAGCTACATTCATATTAACACTTTGTGCATATGATATATTTACATTTTTAGTGACCTTCTCGAAATTTGTACCGCTTACTGTTATGGTATAATTGCCTTTTTTAACATAAAATGTTGCAATACCTGATGAATCACTTATTTTTTCCTGTGCTTTTGAAGCGGTATCATCTGTGCTATCTTGAGGAGCTATATTTACTGATGCATTTTTTACAGCTGAACCTAAATCATCAGTAATTGACACTCTAACTGCATAAGTAGTTACATAATTTACTCTTAAAACGGGATTTACGCCCTCAGACATTTCAAAACGTAAATCTATATAACTTCTGCTATCAGATGCGAGTGATGCAAGAGCAGATTTATTTATAAGGATATCACCAGAAGAAGAAATTGTATAGTGCCAACCTTCATCAAGTACCTTGTCTGTGCCAACTGCAACAATCCTCTTTAAAACTGCATTGTTTACAGCATTTAATTTAACGCTTACATCACCATATTCAGTGCTTTGTTCATTTGCATCAAAATCAACTTGTGTTGAAGAAAGTGAATTTACTGGGGTTGAATCCTTAATTGTAATCTGTGCAGTAACCGCATTATTTTTTGACATATTAAATGTTATATTTAATGTGCCTATGCTTTTGGAGTTTAGATAGCTTGATTTAAGTTCAACAACGCCTGTTGATGATTGATAAACATAGTCATTACCCATTGTTAAAGTCTTACCAGAAACAGTTATATTGTTAAGCAAAACACCTTTTGCAGATGCAATAGTAAAGTATATACTACCGTTATTTGCAGATGCAGGGTTTTTATCAAATACGGCACTTGTTGGTGTTACGGTATTTTTATATGAATCAGAAATAGTTATGTTTAATTTTGCCTTTGCTCCACCTGAGAATGTTAAATCTAATACATAATTACCTTCCGTTGATATGCTTTTTAGGAAAGTAGAATACAAACGTATACCTTTCTCGGTTGTTCTATAATCTGTACCAACGGTTAAAATTTTGCCTTCAAGCTCGATTTTCTCTAGTGTTTTAGGGTCTTGAGATAGTGTAAACTCAAAATAATCCTGTGTTTGCTGTGTTCCCTTATCCCAAGTCAGTTTATCAGGAGTTATTGAAACTGCTGTTTCTGACTTAACAACATTTCCGTTTATAGTTGCAGAAATGCCACCTGATAGTTTATAGCTGTTTGGTGTTATAGAGAAGTTAGAACCATTTGCAGATATATTAGCTTGATTAATCTTACCATATCCGCCTACATTACCTGCCGCTTTCATATTTAATGTATTAATTTCTGATGTGGTAGAAAGTGTAACAGAAGTATTTGACAAAACATCAAGAGTCCATAACTTACCATCAATAGTTACAGAGGTAGATGAACCACCTGAGATAGAGGCATCACTAAAACCACCCGCTGAGACATTAAGAGCAGATTCTTTTATTGAGGCTGTGCTTTGAATTTGTGTCAGTGAAACATTTGTATTGCCTGTTGCCGTTACCTCAACCAAACGGTTCATAGAAGAACCAATGATAATTGTTGGTGCATCGACATTTTCAAGTGTTACATTACCGCCTGAGATGATAAGTGTACCTGTCATTGATACATTTTTGAGTGTTACCTTATCAGAGCCAAGACCTTCCGTTATATATAAATCTCCTCCTACTTCAGCATTTGATAGTGTACAGCTCTCAGAAATTGTTACATTTTCAACATCATTTCTAAAATCAGCACCTGTATATTCTGCACCTTCTTCGCTAAGTGAGTTTCCGAGATAAGAATATAAAATCTTAGCTATCTCTGAGCGTCTTATAGTATTTTGTGGTTTAAAATCACCCTCAGGATAACCTGTTATGTAGCCTTTTTTAACAGCTTCATAGATATAACCTGCACTCCAAGTGCTTATTTTATTCTTATCTGTAAATGAAAGCTGACTAGGAGTTACTGCATCTGCTGTTGTGGTTTTATAAAGTCTGCCGATAATAGTTGCAGCTTGTTCACGGGTTACGTCACCATCTGGGTCCATTTTGTTATTACCCACACCATTTATATAGCCATATTTTTCAGCTATTTGTATTTCTGGGTAATACCAAGCATCATCTTTTACATCAGTATAATTTATTTCAGCTTTTTCTGTAAAATGAAATGCTCTATTTATATATCTGATAAATTCTGCACGACTTATAGTCGCATCAGGTGTATAGTTACCTGTTTGAGCACTTGGGTTTATAACACCTTGTTCATTTAGATATTTAATATACTTTTCTGACCAATGACCAGTTATATCACTAGCAGCAAATGCTGTTGGCATTGTACCTATTATCATAGAGGCAGACATAAGTGCTGCAAGTATTCTTTTTTTCACAAAAATCACCTCATAGTTATTTTTTATCATGCTTATTATACACTTTTAATATATATTTTTCAATCTATTGAGCCTAAACTTAATATATTATACACTTTTGATGTAATTTACAAACTGTCTGCCTTTTCGGCTTTGACCTCCAAGTTCGGTTATTTTACATCTGCCCTTGGTTCTCACAGTTATTCTATCACCTATATTTACATCAAATCCCGCTTTTAAACATGGCTTATTATTTACAAAAACCATACCTTTTTCAATAAACTCCTTAGCATCACTTCTTGAAAGCTTAAATACAAGTGAAATAATGCTGTCAATTCTAAGTGATGCAACCGAGCCACTGCCTTCGGTTTGATTTTCTTTAGGTATTATTAATTCATCTAATATTTTTTGAGATACTGATATTTGTTTTCTTCCAGCTTGTACTAAATTTAACTGTATAAATTCGGCTACTTCCTGCATTACAAGTATTTCAGCACCATTAGAGCTAACTAAAATATCACCTATTCTATCTCTATTTAACTGCATGCCCATAATAGAACCTAAATAATCTCTATGTGTCAAATTATCTTGTGGATTTTTAACCGCTCTTAATAAAACTATTGGACTATTTTGCACTGCCTCCTCTTTTGTCATATAATCGGGGAAAAATATTGCACATGTTCTCTCAGCATCTTGATAACCTCCCCAAAATACACAGTTATATTTGCCATCTGCTTCATTTATAGCTTTTTCTGCTAATGCTCTTTGACGTAAATCTAAAAACCTTGTATTTGTCATATAGTTTTTGCTTAAACAGGTATTAAGTTTATCAAGCACCGATGCAATCAAAATTTTATCTTCTTCATTTTGAGCAAGTAATCGTATTATATCCTGTTTTTGTTTCATATAAATATTATCTCCGTTGTATTTATTATATATTATGTTACAATATAGAAAGAGTCTTTCACAGGAGGAGTTTTATGATTCGTGAAAAAGTGCTTTATGAACTTGAAATAAATAGGGGAAAACAAATCTCTGGTGGTATGCTTGCAAAAAAGCTAGGCGTATCAAGAGCTGCTATATGGAAAGCTATTTCTTCACTTCGTGATGAAGGTATGAATATAACATCTGTAACAGGTGGTGGTTACTGCCTTACAAACGATGATGATACAATAAATGAACAAAGCATACATGCACTCAGAAAAACTAAAGTTATTGGTTCATCGCTCATAGTTTTACCTGAGGTTACTTCAACAAATACTATACTAAAAAATGAATATTCACATAAAGATGAAGGTTTTACAGTTATATCCACAAGACAAACAGCTGGTAAAGGACGCATGGGCAGAAGTTTTACTTCTCCAGATGGCGGAGTATACACAAGTATATTACTAAAACCTAATATGCCACTTGAAAATTTAAGTTTTCTCACAATATTAGCCGCTGTTGCTGCTTGTATTACCATTGAAAACTGCACCGACTTAAAACCACAAATAAAATGGGTTAACGATGTTTTGTTTGATAAGAAAAAGTTATGTGGAATACTAACCGAAGCATCTATTGAGGGTGAAACTGGAAATATTGACTATGTTGTTGTTGGTATAGGCATAAATGTTAGAACAGATATCTCAAAAATGCCAAAAGAATTGCAAAACATAGCAGGTTCTATCTCAGATTTTTGCGAAAATCCACCTAGACGAGCTGAAATCGCCGCTACACTTCTAAATGTATTTGAAGAATGTTACAATATTCTTTGCTCTGAAGATGGTGAAGCTAAGATTTTAAAGCTCTATGATGATAGACTTTGTTGCAAAAATGAAACAGTTGAGGTTTATACTGCCAGTGAGCATTATAACGCAATATGTAAGGGTGTCAATTCCGCTGGAAACCTTATTGTACAAAAAGAAGATGGCACATTAACTATTTTACAAGCTGGTGAAATAAGAATTAAAGTTTAATGTATTTTATTCCTCATCATTAAATAGTATACCTTTTCTTTTTAATTCACTACAAATTCTGTCAAAAATCTCCTTAGAAGCACATCTTATTTTATGCAGATGCACTCCATCTGTAAGTGCTGAAAGTGGTCTTGCCTCTGTTTTTTGGAGTTTTTTTAAGAATAAATCAGCATCAAATCGTGAATTGAGTTGTAAATTTGCACTTATTTCCCCATAAACCGCATGAGTGACTGTAACATCAATAATTTTTCCGCCAAAATCTAAAATAGTATATAGCTCATCTTCAAGCATGTCATTTGTATGCAAACAAGCTATACAGCCTTCATAAAAATCATTTTGTGGCTGTATATTTAATATATAACCCCTTGGAGTGGCTTGAACTTCCAATCCACTCGCTCTTATAAGGGCTATATCCCCTACTATTATTTGACGGCTTACATTACATTCTTTTGCAAGTTTACTTGCACTTACAGGCACAGGTGTATTATTTAAAATATATTTAATTTTTTCTCGTCTTTCACAGGCAATCACTTTTTACCGCCTTCCTTCTTATTTTTTTGTTATTTTATCACACCATAATTTGTTTTACAAGTTACACACAGTTTACATAAAGTTAGGAGTTATTTATGAAAGTAATGATTTTATCTGTAACTGCTGGTTTTGGCCATCATGCAACAGCCAAAGCAGCAGGTGATATGCTTGCAAGCCAAGGTGCTGAGGTTCGCACACTTGATGTTTACGAATATATAAACAGAGTAGTTAAAAGCACTATTGATAAAGGTTATTTATTCTCCTCAAAACACACAAAAGAGCTTTACAGACTTGTTTATGCTCTTGCAGAAAACCATGGCTCAAGCTACTTTACCACACCAATAAGTATACTTAATATTGTAAATGCTCTTGGTGCATCTAAATTTGCCCGTATTATAACTGATTTTAACCCTGATGTACTTGTTTGTACCCATGTCTTTGCAGCACAGCTTATAAATGAAATCAAAAAACGTGGACTTCTTTCCACTCGCACAATAGGAATTATAACTGACTATACAATTCACCCTTATTGGGAAAATGTACCTTATATAGACTATATCGTAACTGCAAGCGAACTTCTACATCATCGCTCTTTAAAACGTGGCATAACTGCCGACCGTTTACTTCATTTTGGTATACCAATTCACCCTAAATTCAGTAAACCTATTACCCGTGAAGATGCTTGCAAAGAACTTGGTATAGATGCTAATCGCCCAACTATACTTATGATGGGCGGTAGTATGGGCTATTCCAATCACAAAAAAATAATACAAAGCCTTTTAACCATAGGTATGGATTTTCAAATGCTTGTTGTTTGCGGAAATAACAAAAAACAATATAAAAATCTTATTGAAACCCTTGATGAGTATAATGGCAAAGCCTCAATTTATCCTTATGGCTTTGTAACCAATGTAGAAGTTATGATGAGTGCATCAGATTGCATTATAACCAAACCAGGAGGACTTACCGTTTCTGAGGCACTTGCTAAAAATTTACCTATGATTTTAGTAAATCCTATACCAGGACATGAAGAACGCAATGTTGAGTTTTTGCTAAATAATGGCATTTCTTTATATGTAACAAAGACTTTCCCTGTTGATGAAGCTGTATATCATCTATTTAACAGCCCTGCAAGACTTGAAAGCATAAGAAAAACCATGCGTGAAGTGGCTCACCCTAATGCCACCAAACAGCTTTGTGATTTTATTATGCAAATGCCATCTGAAAATTAAATACTAAAGGCGAGCTTTTTAAAAGCCCGCCTTTTTTATATTACTTATTCATTAAATAAACATTAGCATTTGCCACGCCTAAAGAATAACAACGGTCATGGTCACTTAAATAAATATCAATTTTATTTTGCTTGATAGCTCCGCCAGTATCCTCAGCGATAAATGAACCAAAGCCCTCAATAAAAACTTCACTTCCAAGTGGGATAACCTTTGGGTCTACTGCGATTGTGCGACCTTCTGTACACTTAGTACCTGTTGCTGTGTTATCACCATAACCACCACTGCACTGCTCACAAGCACAATAGAATGTAAGCTTAAAGTTACCTAAAGCTGTACCATTTGCTGTAATAGAATCATTTGCAGCGTATGTTTCAGAATAAGCAACTACACGCTCATAATTAGGGATATATGGGTTTGCTGCCTGAATAGCTTCTTGCTCCTCTGCGAGTTTTGCAGCCTCAATAGCTGCCTGACGAGCTGCAAGCTCCTCACGAGCACGAACCATTTCTTCTGTTGTGCGAACTAAACCAATAGCAACTTGTTCATTGGATGAAATCATGCCGATAGAAGCTACTGATGTATCTGATGCAGGAATATTGCTTGAGATAGTAGCATCATGTGCGGAAGCTGAATTAATGCTTATTGCTGCACACAATGCAATAGCTGGTAGACTAAGCAGACTTTTCATCTTCTTGAAATGCATAAAATAAACTCCTAGTTAAATATAGATTTCGCTCACAAGCGATATAGGCACTTGCCTTTTAAAAAAATCCTTTGCGGTGTTACCAAACTGTTTTTTGTTTGTTACCGCTTTGTAATCATCATACGCAAGTCAGCTCTCTTTGTCAAACAATTTCCCGAAAAAAATTTATTTTCTGATTTCTTTTTGTTATATTCATTTTATATATTACTTTTTGTATTCATTATTTCCCGTATTTTTTAATAAAAATATTATTTGTAATTTAATTCTGATATGTTATAATAAATCTATTGTCTTACTTCTTCCAAAATAATTGGAAGGAAGTGAAACCTGTTTGGAAGCTATCTCTACATTCTTATCTTCTGTTATGGCAGGTATCATATCTTATTATATCTGCAAATGGTTTGACAGTAAGTTTTAAGACAATCAGCCTAAAATTTGTCTTTTGAAATAAAAGACAAATCCCCCATGTACTGCAACTACATGGGGGACTTTTTCCAGTTTGGAAGTATTATTACATTCATCTGACGTAATAATAGCATATAACACTCTTTATTTCAAGTATACTATATAATTTTTAATTTTATACTTAATATATTTTATCGCTGTACAAATAATTTTAGTTATGCTACAATTGTTATAATTGTTTATCGGATTGTGGATATGCCCACTTTTATTATTTTGAAGATACGGAAGACCTGACGGTGCTTTTAAACCGGTACTTCCTTAACTGGAGTTTTCCAGATATAAAAAACATTTATTTTGATTTTAGTAAAGGAAAGTGATATCGATATTATGAGAGAAAAACTGAAGATTATTCCGCTTGGTGGTCTTGATGAAATCGGTAAAAACATGACTCTTATTGAGTTTGGTAACGATATCATCGTTATTGACTGTGGTTTAGCGTTTCCTGATGATGATATGCTTGGTGTTGACCTTGTAATACCAGATACAACATATCTTAAACGTAATATAAGGAAACTGCGTGGTTATCTTATCACCCATGGACATGAAGACCATATCGGTGGTCTGCCTTATGTACTTCGTGAAATGAATGCCCCTGTTTATGGTACTCGTCTTACCTGTGGCATGATTGAAGCAAAACTAACAGAACACCGTATGCCTTCTAAAGTTCGTTTTAATCGTGTTAAAGCTGGTGATACAGTAAAACTCGGCTGTTTTACTGTTGAGTTTATCCACACAAACCACTCCATTGCAGATGCAGTTGCTTTAGCTATTCGCACTCCGCTTGGTACTATCATTCACACAGGTGACTTTAAAGTTGACCTTACACCTGCTTATGGCGATATGATAGACCTTGCTCGTTTTGGCGAACTCGGTAAAGAAGGCGTTCTTGCTCTTATGAGCGACTCCACTAATGTTGAGCGTGCAGGCTATACACCATCAGAACAAACCGTTGGTGCAGGTCTTGAAAACTTCTTTAAAAACTGCCGTGAAAGAATTATTATTGCAACCTTTGCATCTAATGTATCACGTTTGCAGCAGATACTAGATATAGCTGCAAAATATGGCAGAAAAGTAGCTGTTTGTGGTCGAAGCATGGAGAAAATTATAACTGTTGCTGGTGAGCTTGGTTATCTGCAAGATAAAGGCAAGGTTTTAATTGATATGTCAGAAATACACCGCTACCCAAGAGAACAGATTGTTATTGTATCTACTGGTTCTCAAGGTGAAACTATGTCTGCTCTTTACCGCATGGCATATAATAGTCATAAACAAGTTGACGTTGTAGCTGGTGACCGTATTCTCATTGCTGCCTCTGCTATCCCAGGGAACGAGAAAGCTGTAAATAATATGATAAATGAGCTTTATAAAAAGGGTGCAGAAGTTATTTATGACCGTAATGCAGCACTTCATGTTTCAGGTCATGCTTGCCAAGAGGAGCAAAAGCTAATGCTCGCATTATGTAAGCCTAAATATTTTATTCCTGTACATGGTGAGCATCGTATGCTTTGTATGCATGCTCAAATCGCTCAGAAAATGGGTATGCCTAAACGCAATACTATTGTCGGTGAAATCGGACGACCTATCGAAATTGGTGAACGCTCAATTCGTCTCGGAAACCCTGTACCATCGGGCAGAGTGCTTGTTGATGGTCTTGGTATAGGTGATGTAGGCTCGGCTGTGCTGCGTGACAGAAAGCATTTGTCTGAAGATGGTCTGTTAGTTGTTGTTATGACCATTGACTCAACTTCTAGAGTTGTTATTGCAGGGCCAGATATTGTTTCTCGTGGTTTTGTATATGTTAAGGAAGCTGAACCACTTATGGAAGAACTTAGAAACACTTGTCAAATAGCACTTGACCGCTGTCTTGATGAAGGTGTTCGTGATTGGAACGGCATTAAACTTGCTGTTAAGGGTGCATTAAGTGATTATCTATTTAAGAAAACTAAACGCAGTCCTATGATTTTACCAATTATAATGGAAATATAAAAAAACGCATTGCTTACGCAATGCGTTTTTGCTTTTATACTGGACCTCTTGTAACAGGTGCAAGCCATACTTTGCCTGTACCACGATACACATTTACTAAACCTTCGCCAGAGGCTGCTGAACCAATAAGTGTTTTACCAGAACGCTCAACTGTAAAGTCAAGTGTACCACTCCAAGCGATTGCCATATTACCATCAATTTTTAATACATCATTTTGAAGTGTAATCTCTATGAGTTCTTCCTTTGGCACTGGAGATTCTAAGCAAAGTGTACCCATTCCCTGAATACCTAAATTAAATAAGCCTTCTCCACCTGCAACCGCAGATGATAAGTTAGAACGCATAACCGCCTTATGTTTTAGACTTGACTCACATGCAAGAAATAGTCCATCATCTAAAACAATACTTCCATTCCACTGGCTCATATCCACAAGTAATATATGCTTATATGTAGGCTCAAGCACTAAAGTACCATTTCCGACATATTCTGGTTTGATTGCTGATTCACCAGTTACCTGTCCACGCAGTGCTTTTCCAAAGAAATCACCAACACCCTTAATTCCTGTTGTCGCATTTACATCTCCGACCATCCACTGCATAGCACCAGCTTGTAGTGTAATACCTTGTGCTTTGCTCATATCGCATATAACCTGACGTTTACGCACATTCATTTCATTGCAGAAGAAAGCGGTTTGTGCCTCATGTGGCATAACACTTAAATCCCTCTGATACTCAACAACTGCAAACGGACCAAGCTGACTTAAAATTTTAATGTCATCATTGTTTGTGAAGTTTTGAATCTGGTACATTTAGCACCCTCCATTCATAAATAAATTTCATCGCTATTTTTTATCTGATAGCGTAATAATATTTTACCACATATATTATATGCTTTAAAGAGATATTTAATCTTCTTTACACATATCTATACATTCCTTGAGCCAGTTGCAAGTGCTTTCTTCACGTCTTATAGCACCTAAAAGCACCAAATAATCACTAAATTCATATGTTCCCTTTTGCGGAACTTCGCCAAATTCTGACTGATTTTTCTTTAAATGTTCAAGTCTAATCTGGTGCTGTTTTAACTGGTCCTCTAGAATATAAATTTGACGCTCTGGACTAAGTGCAGAAGAATAAAAAAGCTGCAAACGAAATTCTTCTTTAGGTGTTGCTTTCATTTTATGGGTTTGGCTAAGCCAATTCATAAAATCCTTTCTGCCAAGCTCGGTTATTGAATATAATTTTTTCTCAAGTACACTTCCCGAAATCTCAACTGTATAAGTTACCATACCTTCTTCGGTAAGTCTTTTAAGCTCTGGGTAAATTTGGCTATGTTTAACCGACCAAAATTCTGCTAAAGCACCTTCAAAAAGCTTCATAAGCTCATAGCCTGTCATATCCTGTTTATTTAACATACCCAAAAGAGCATACTTTAAAGTTCTCATAACGTCCCCGTTTCTATTTTAAAGCGATAAAGTTTGATGTACCTTAAATTATATTATAACAATGCTTGTTTTACAATAGTATAGTTAATTTTATTATATTTTGCTATAAAATTTTATGCACCTCACCAAATATGTAATATTATAACATGTAGTTATTGACATGTTATAATTAACCTGTTATTATTTCATTGTCAAATTTATAACGAACGGAGAAATAAGTATGAACCTAACCAAAAAACGCTGGCTAATTCTAGCTGTTTGCTGCATAGCAAACCTATGTCTTGGCTCAATCTACACATGGAGTGTTTTTGCAACTCCTATGGCAGAACATTTATCTAATATCACTGGTCAAACTATGACCTCTGCAAACCTTGCTATTGTCTACACCATAGCTAACTCTGTTGGCCCTATCACCATGATTTCTGGTGGTTGGTTTAATGACAAATTCGGTCCTAAAAAGGTTATTTTTGTCGGTGGACTTATGTTCGGTTTAGGCATGGTGCTTTCTGGCTTTGCTACAAGTGTAACTCACCTTATTATTTCATATGGTCTTATCTTTGGCCTTGGTCTTGGTATGGCTTACGGTGCAACTATTAGCAGCTGTGTAAAGTTCTTTCCAGACAAACGTGGTCTTATCGGTGGTTTAACCACAGCAGCTTACGGTCTTAGCTCGGTAATTTTACCTCCTGTTGTAGCTGTACTGGTTGATAGCTTTGATGTTACTAAGGCATTTATTATTGTAGGCATTTTATTTATTATACTTATGACTATTTCAGCATTTTTTGTTGAACAATGTCCACAAGGCTTTATTCCTGAAGGCTGGACACCTCCACAAATTAAATCTGGTGCATCTAATAATGATAAAGATTGGAAAGGTATGCTTTCAAGCCCTATCTTTTATGTTATGATGATGCTTTTATGTTGTGGTGCATTCTCTGGCATGATGTACACTTCTCAGGCACGTTCTGTTGCTGAAAATATGATTGGTATGACCGCACTTGCTGCCAGTACCGCTGTTTCTGTTATCTCTTTATTTAATGTATTCGGTAGACTTCTAGCAGGTTTTATGTCAGATAAAATCGGTCGTGCTCAAACTTTAGCTCTATCTTGTGCATTATGCATTGTTGGTATGTTCTCACTCTATATATCTGGTCAAGGCGATGTTACTACCTTCTATATTGGTTCTGCAATCCTTGGTCTGTGTTTTGGTGCATTTATGGGTGTATTCCCAGGGTTTACTGCTGACCAATTCGGTGCAAAAAATAACAGTGTAAACTTTGGTATTATGTTTATTGGTTTTGCCGTTGCAGGTTACTTTGGTCCTACAATTATGGCAAGCACAGCAAACGACCCTAAACCTTATGCTAACGCTTTCTTAATCGCTGCTGCATTAAATGCTATTGGTATTGTGTTAACTTTTGTATATCGTGCTATGAAGAAAAAAACAAACTAAAATAGAAAGGATTTTTAAAATGACAAGAAAGTATCCAAATCTAAGCAAACCTATTAAAATTGCGGGTGTAACTTTCCGTAACCGTATGTTTTCTGCTCCTATGGGCGGTACAGACATAACAAATGATGGTTGTATCGGCCCTAAGTCTACCGCTTTTTATGAGCTTCGTGCAAAAGGTGGTGCGGGTGCTGTAACCGTTTCTGAATGTATGGTTCACCCTGAAACAGATGGCTCTCATGCTTATCACTTAGATACTGCTATTTTAAACTCTCTGGCTGCCGCTACTTATACAGCTGATGCTATTCGCCGTCATGGTGCTATGCCAAGCCTTGAGCTTTCTCATTCTGGTATGTACTCTGGTACTTATATGACAGATAAAAACCGTAAACATGGTTTAGCTCAATGGGGGCCATCTGCTTGCACTCGTCCAGATGGTGTTGAAGTTCACGAGCTTACTCAGGAAATGATTGATGATATTGTTGCCGCTTATGGTCGTGTTGCAGGTCTTGCTAAGCGTGCAGGCTTTGAAATGATTATGATTCATGCGGGCCATGGCTGGCTTATTAATCAGTTCCTTTCCCCTTACTTTAATAAGCGTACTGATAAATACGGTGGAAGCCTTGAAAATCGTTGCCGTTTTGCAAAGGAAGTTTTAACTGCTGTTAGAGAAAATGTAGGAAAAATGTTCCCTATCGAGCTTAGAATGAGCGGTTCTGAGCTATTTGACGGCGGTTATACTCTTGAAGATGGTGTAGAAATTGCAAAACAGCTTGAAAGCTATATTGATTTACTTCATGTATCTGCTGGTACTTATCAGCGTGGCTTTGGTGATACTCACCCATCTATGTTTAAAGAACATGGCTGTAATGTATATCTAGCGGCTGAGATTAAAAAGCATGTAAATGTACCTGTTGCAACTCTTGGTGCTCTAAATGACCCAGAACAAATGGAAGAAATCATTGCTTCTGGCAAGGCTGATGTTGTATATATGGCTCGTGCATTACTTGCTGACCCTGAACTGCCTCGTAAAGTGGTTGAAGGTCGTGATGATGAAATTGTTAAATGCTTACGATGCTTTACCTGTATGGCTGAGCGTGCTGCTACTGCAACTCGTCGCTGTACTGTAAACCCTCTAATTGGTCGTGAATTAGATGGTGTTGAAGTTATTCCTGCACCTGTTAAGAAAAAAGTGCTTGTTGCAGGTGGTGGTCCTGGTGGTCTGTATGCTGCTTATACAGCTGCTCGTCGTGGTCATAGGGTTATACTTTGCGAGAAAGAAAATGAGCTTGGTGGTATACTAAAGAGCGAACAAGCTCTGCCATTTAAGGTTGAAATGTATGAGCTTACTGGTTCTTATGAGCGTCTAGCTCGCAAGGCTGGTGTTGAAATCCGTTTAAACACAGAAGTTACACCTGAGTATGTAGAAAAAGAAGCTCCAGATGCTTTAATTATTGCTGTTGGCTCTACTCCTCTTGTTCCACCTATCAAGGGCTTAGATGGTGATAATGTTGTAATTGTAAATGACTACTATCTAAATAAAGACAAGGTTACTGATGAAGTTGTAGTATTTGGCGGTGGTCTTGCTGGCTGTGAATGTGCTATACATTTAGGTATGGAAGGTAAAAAAGTTCATCTTGTAGAAATGCGTGATGAGCTTGCTCCAGATGCAAACGTTCGTCATCGTCCTTTGATGCTTAAGGAAGTTGAAAAATATGTAACTGTACATACTGGTTACAAAGGTCTTGAAGTTCGTAAAGATGGTATACTATGTGCGGATAAGGACGGAAATGAAATTCTTGTCAAAGGCACAAGTGTTATTTGTGCACTTGGTCAGCGTTCTAACACAGCTGTTGTTGAAAGTTTGCAAGATACAGCCCCATTTGTTCGTGTAATCGGTGATGCAGTTAAGGTTGCTACTATTACCAATGCTGTTTACTGGGGTCATCATGCTGCACTTGATATCTAAATAAATAAAAAAACCGCCTTTTTAACAAAAAAAGCGGCTTGGAGCTGGTGAAGGGATTCGAACCCACGACCTTTTCATTACGAGGGAAATGCTCTACCTACTGAGCTACACCAGCAAGTAATATTTGTAACTGAAACAGGCATATTCTATCATATATTATTAAAAAAGTCAATTATATTTGTCTAAAAAGTCATATATACGAGTGAGAAACAGTCATAGATATTTAAGGCAATAGTATAGTGGCAAACGGTGGCAAACTAATATTTATTCATGGCAAGCTTGAATATATCTATAAATTTAGAAAAATATAAGATATTATTTGTTTACACGGTAAAAATAATGTGCTAGAATAATGGTGTATATAGTGCGTTGGTATAAGGTGTTTAAGTGTAACCACTGTAACCGATTTAACCAGTGTAACCATATATGTTCTGTTTAAGAGTAATTATTGGATATAGAATATTGGTTAAATTTTAGACTTTAAAAAAGCAAGTTTGAAATTGTAAATACATTAAGTGTATTGAAGTTATTTTTTGATTGTGAAATAGATAAAAGAATTTATATGGCTTTTTATTGCCATGTTGATTAAAAGAGGATACATTACCACATTACCAGTATTACCAACATTACCACATTGAGTTGAGTGCATACGTATTGTGTTATAGGGATATGGTTAAGGAGTAGAATTTTAGTGGCACTTATATGACTTGTTGAAAGGTTTATAGCCATACGCATTGTAATATACTGGAAGTTGTATTTAGTGTTTAGGTTTATCGTGTACAAGACGGTATATGATTAAACATATGGTATAAATTAAGGGACTCGCCTGTTTAGATTAAGGCGAGTTTTGTTTTTAGTATGAACCCACTCCCCTATCAAGGTGCAGTTAAAGATATATGTATAACCATGAGATATTGAATTAGAGAGTAGAAACTATACATTAGAATATTAAGATTGAAGAAAGAGTGTAAGAAAGTAGATATTGAATAGATATGTGTATGGTAGGACAACTGGATATGAGCCACTAGGAGAATAGTTTAATAGATAAACATCACCATAAATATATAGCATTAGATATAGGTCATATATTTTATGATGGAAGCAATAGATATATGGTTATGGTATAGACTATAAGTTATATTCTTGTTAGTGCACTGCCAAAAGGTAAAGCATATCTTATTTATATAGACGTACAATTATTATGACCATAGTATATTTAAGCATATTAGTATATAGACATATATTGATGATATCATGATTATTTACACAGCATAGTTTATGTGCTAGAATTGAAATGTAAAATTGGTTTAAAATGTTTATTAGTTTTAGGTTAAGGATTGAGAATAATATAAAATATTGCCAAAACAAACCAGAACAAACCAGATTGCAATTAAATGGTTTAGTAGTGTAATTACTAGGCTAAATAGAAACTATGTTTACAGGGTGAAAAAACGGGGTTTATAAAGGCTTGTAAATAATTGGATATTGATATATAAATATAATATATGAGGTGGTTGTATGTCACAGGTAGTAGAAAATAACGGAACTGAAGTTGGAGAGGCTAAAAAAGATAATAAATCAATTGGTGTTGGTTCAATGGCTGGTAAAAATTATTTATTTGACATAAATAATCAATGTATAATATATAATAATGGTAATGTACATTTTAAGTTTAATATAATAAGACAAAAATCAATGGAAACATTGAAAGAAACATTAGTTATATGTATTGAAGATGAAAACGGTGAAAAGTTTGCAGAAATAACTACTAGTGCAATTAAGCTATTAGATAGTTTAATATCATTGAATGATTATGGTATTGTTTTAAGTAATTTTGTTTATAAAGATATTGAACAATGCATTAGGAATGTTTACCATTTGTTAGATATTAAGTATATTCATACAGAATTAGTACTTGATGATGACAAGTTGAGAGAGATTATAAGCATGGTTATTGACTATGCTAGTGAGATAGGCAATTTGGAGTATGAAGTAAATGGCAAGGTGTGTTATAATATTCCTGTTGCTGATTTTTCAAGTCTGATAAAGGATAGTGAATATAAGGATTTTGATTTATTAGAGATAAAAAAGGAACTTAAAAATAGCAAGTATACAATTTGTAGTACAGGCAGATATGATAGAACAATCTATAACTCAGACACTAAAAAGGCTATAAAGGTAATATCGTTTAACAAGAAGTATATTTTAGAAAGTGTTAAAGGTGATAAGTAATGAAAACACTTTCAATGTTTGGATATTATGGAGGTAAAGCAAAATTAGCACCTGTTATTTGTGATATATTAGATTATGCAAATACTAATATATATATTGAACCATTCGGAGGTGCTTGTAGGACATTATTGAATAAGCCTCGTCACTATACTGAGATATATAATGACTCATCTGCTGGTTTATGTGCTTTTGTTGAAATTATGAGTAATAAGGATACAGCATATGAACTGATAAGGAGGCTTTATAATACTGAATATAGTCCAGAACAATTTGAATGGGCATTAAACCTACGTAATAGTGTTGATGACCCTATATGGAAACAAGTTAAATCTGATTATAACAAAATTAAAGAAAAGGTAAATAATAACCCACAAGGTTTAACTAGAGATGAGTTATATATTAAGAAGAACTATAATCTACTTAAAAAGTTATATTCGCCTGGTAAGGATATTAAGTATATACCATACATACCATCTAGTATGGATTTGGCAGTTGCAACTTATATTATATATACACAAAGTAGAGATTGTATGGGAAAAGATTGGTCGAGGAATAAATATAAGTCTTTAGATGATTATCATAAGAGTATTCATAAGTTGTATGATGTTGCAGAACGCTTGGAAGATGTAATTGTTTGTCAGGCTGATGCAAAATTTATGTTGAAAAAGTATTTGAAAAATGAGAATGTTTGTTGTTATGCTGACCCTAGTTATTTAGATCCAGATACTAATGTAGATTTAGGTAATAATGTTTATAAGCACCAGTCAACATATAAAGACCATGAGGCATTTTTGGATTTAGTAGCTAATGCAACGTGTAAGATGGTCATAAGTAACTATGACTCTGACTTGTATAGAACCAAGCTTTCACGTTGGAATAGGATTGAAATTCCTGTTAAGACTACGGTTGGTGGTATAAAGAACAATAAACGATTAGAAGTAATCTGGTATAACTATCGAATATGACTCGCCTATTGATAGATTAGGCGAGTTTTGTTTTTAGTATGAACCCATTCCACCACACAGGTACAATTAGAGATATATGTATAGCTATGAGATATTAAATTAGAGATTATAAAATATACATAAGAATAATAAGATTGAAAAAAGTATTAGAGGAAGGATAAATTTATGGCTGAATATTTGTAGGTATGGATATGGAAGGATAACTGGATATAAGCCACTGGGAGGATAGTTTAATAGAATAGTATAAACATCACCATAAATATATAGCATTAGATATGTTTCATATATTTTATGATGGAATGGAACAGATGTAACTAGCAATTAAATCATTAGATATTATAGAGGTCATGGTATAAACTGTGACCTCTTTCTTTAGGCATATGTTTAAAAATATAGTGCTAGTAAATAGAACATATTTTGTATATAGATGTGAAAGGAGGTTTTAAAATGATTTCCGAGTATCAACATATTTTGGAAAATGCATTTGATGTATTAAACAGTGTTTATTAAGCCACTGTGTAAATACAAATTTATGGAGAAGGAATTAAAATTTAATTTTAGGACTAGTCAAATAGCAAATTCTCATTTAACTTATAATAAGTATGAAATTGGAGTTAAAAGTCTAGGATTTTATGCTCATATATGTCTTTAAATGGGACTGTCATTTGAGTATAGTCTAATGGTACAGATGAAATATAAATTAGGAGGTTAAAGTTTATGAACTTTTTTTATTCAAGAGTTAGCACTGAGGAACAGAATGATGCTCGCCAATTAGAAGTTGGTAGTAGTTATGATGAAGTATTTGCAGATAAGGCATCTGGTAAGAATACTGATAGACCAGAGTTAAAACGAATGCTTGATAAATTAAGGGAGAATGATACGGTTACGGTTTTAAGTATAGACCGATTAGGTAGGAATACAAATGATATATTAAATATTATTTCAAAGATAAAGAGTGTGAATGCTAAGTTTATATGTTTGTCACCACAATTCAATACAAGTGATGTTTATGGTGATTTTTTTATAAGTGTATTAGCGTCTTTGTCTGAACTGGAGAGGAAACAGATATTAGAACGTCAAAGGCAAGGTATAAGGATTGCTAAACAAAATGGAAAGTATAAAGGACGTAAACCTAAGAAATTAGATGACTTTGAGGAGATTTATTACAAGCAAGCTAATAGTATGATTACAGCTGAACAAGCCGCTAAGTTATTAGGAGTTAGTCGTTCTACATATTATAGACGTGCAAGTAAATATAATAAGTCGATTGATAATAAATAAGATTTAATATTGTGGGGTAGTTTATAAGGCTTATAGGGTTAAATTGAGTATAGGGTTTATAGGGTTTATTGAGCCTGTCCTCCCCTACCCCACCCACTAGATAAAATGATAAGAGAATAGATAGATTTATTTAGATACATAGAATGAGTCCTATATTGTATAGATATCTGCCAGCCTGAAGTTATAGATATAAGAAGTGTAGACCCAAAGTGATGAAGTTTAAAGATGATGAAGATAATGTGAATTAAACTATTGCCTTATTATGCCATAAGCAATATAATTAGACATGAAATTGCTATATATTAGCAACTGTTTAATAGGAGGATAAAAGTATGAAAACCAATATTGGAAAAGCATTAGTCACATCAACATTGATTGCAAGTATGGCAATAGGTACAACAGCCTATGCCTCACTAGATTTAGTATCTGCATCTAAGAGTGTGTATGCGGATAATGTAGCATTTACAGATTTAAGTGGTTATTCATGGGCGGAAGATGCAATCAATAGTATGGCATCACAAGGTATATTAAATGGTGTAGGAAATGGAATGTTTGCCCCTAAGTCAAATGTAACACGTCAAGAGTTTGCGGCAATGGCGATAAGGGCATTTGGTGGGGAGAATAAAGTGCATGAATTAGCGGTACAAATGTCAGAAAAGGCAGAGGCTGAGGGTGGTAGTTTATCTAGTTTATCAGATGTTATAGAGGCATATGGTGAAAATAACTGGAGTAATGAAACAATGGTAGCAACACAGGCATTTCCAGATATTGCACAGTTATGGTCATGTAGGTTAAGTGATTGGAAACAAGATGCAACTAGAGCTGAGATGGCATTTATATTGATGACCATAGCTGAGGATTTAGGAGATGAGACTTTTAATATCACAGATGGGATAAATACAGTAATAGGTGATTTTAGTACGGTAAGTGCATCACAGTTTGCAAGTTCAATAACGAAAGCATATAGTAATGGTATTTTAGTGGGAATGGATAACCAAGGTAATTATAAGCCAAACAATTTATCAACAAGAGCAGAGGCGGCAGTAATAATGCAGAGGTTAGTAGACCCAAGTAAGAGAGAAGAGGTAAAAGTGGATTTAACACAACCAGATGTAGAAGGTAGTGAAGGATTATCACCATTACCAGATGGTAGTAATATAGGAGTTTATACGCAAGCTGTATATCCAAAAGAGGGAGATATAATAAATGGAGTAAAGGTAACCCGTGACCCTGTAACTGGAGTATTAGGTTATGGTAATGGTCAAAAAGGTGGAATTTATTTAGGAATACAAGAAAAGAATGCAGATGGTAGTTATTCAACAATAGAAGTAGGTACAGTTGCATGTGAAAAATATGATGGAATGGTGATGGGAGACACATATATACAAAGGTATGATTATGTTTATTGGGGAGTTGAGTGGGCTAAAATAGACCAGTATGCAATGAGTAGACTTCCACAAGCATCAGCATCAACTGTAGGAGCAAAGGCTGATATAAATGGTGATATTATAGCAGCTGGTGACACAACAACTCCAGCATTTTGGGAATGTAGATATGATTCTGTAGGTGGATTCTATCAATGGTATAAGATGTTTAATAATTAAAATAAAGTATTGTAAAAATGGAAGGAGTTGATGTAATATGATTGTAAGAGCACCTCCTGTAAACTTAGTTCTAGAGGAAATAATAAAAATAAAAGGAGGATTAAGTTTATGGGAGCTTTAAGAAAACTACAATCACGTGTAGTTAGTTTTCTATTAGCGTTAGCGATAGTATTTAGTAATATATCACAAGTAAATGCGGCTACAGATATAAATTCTGGAGGTAGTTCAGGTATAGGTGGTTCAGCTAGTTCTGATACTAACTGGAATAGTGGCAGGTCGTTTATAAGGGTAACAATGTTATTTGCTGAGAATGGTAACTGGAAAGATGGTAAAGTTACACAAATAGGTAGGACAATAGATATGTGTAATCCAGATGCAGGACCATCACAGGCTGTAACATATGTAAGTAATTTCAGTGGAACAACTAGAGCACCTGGATTTGCAATTACAGCTAATACAGCAACTGCATACAATTCTGGAGAGCCATTAAACATGGGTAACTATGGATATACAGCATGGAAAGACTATCGTCCTGCAGGTGTAATAAATGGAACACCATTTCCAATATTAGTTGGTGATAGGGCTAATGGAGTGGATCCAAAGTCATATTTTGAGATGGATGGTGTTTTAAATGAAGTTATATATTCAACACAAGCAGCAATGGGAATAAATCAAGGTAATATACAAGTAGATGATGTAAAAAATGGTGTTTATAAGGATAGTAGAGGAAATAGTAGGTATGGTCAATACATAATATTACTTGAGTCTGGTATATATGTATTATTAAATGGGCAGTATGCGGCTACAACAACAAGAGAGGCTTTATTATTAAAAGAGCGTGGTTCAAATATAAGTAGTTATATAGCATCACCATATATGAATATAGCGAATGGTTTATATATATTAAAACCATGGTATATGTTAAGGTTAGATGGTTCATGGGGAGGAAATAGTGTATCAAGTTTCTGGGGAGCAGATAAAGGTTTATTAAGGGATAAATTTGGTGTAGGAATAGTAGAGTTTAAGTCGGTAGAAAAAGACCCAATACCAGTAGTAAATTATTATTATGATTTAGATGAGGAAGATTTTACTAGTGTAGGTTTAAAAATAGAGTATGAGAATGATGAGAAAACTGGAGAGAAAACTGCTAAAGTAGTAGATAGTGAGGGTAATCAGATAACAACCTATGATTTAATGTATGAGTATAGTGAGATATTTGCAAGGAAGGCAGATAATGCAAAGAAAATAAGTAATACAAATACGGAGTATACTGCAAAGGCTGATGATGGTGGGTATCAATTAGTATCTGGGTATATGACGAATAAAGAGGTAGTTGCAGGTAATTTAGATATAAAGAATAATAGTTTAGGGTTTTATGATATAAATGGTGCGGCTAATATAACTGAGCAATTAAAAAATCATACTGGTATAGCGGATTTAAGTGAGGACAAGGTAAAAGAGTGGCATACATCACAGAATTTTGCAACAACGGTATTATCAAACCAAGCTGTGTCTGGGCTTTCAAAGTTAAGGCATATAGAACAAGATACAGATGGTGGTTTAACTGCTAGTTTTGGTAATGGTATAGATAGTTTACAGGCTGTGTTTTTAGGGAGATATTAAGGATAATAGTTAAAATAGAAAATAGGTTTATTGGTAAGGCATTCTCTAGTTTGGAGGGTGTTATTTTTTTGCCTATATATAATAGATACATAGTTATAAGGTATAGAGCGTTCAATTTATATGTTGGACGTGAAAAACGACATTAAAATATATAATGTATAAATTAAAAATGAAAGGATGATAAATTATGAATGTAGAGTTAATTAACGGGTTCAGTGTTACTGATGATATTACTGGTCAATCGTACGGTGCTAGTTTGAAGTATGAGATTACTGGTGATAGTTGTGGTGTGGAGTATCTATTAGATGCTTTAAAGAGGAATAATGTATCAGATGCTATCAATTCCGCTGTAAGTGACATAGTTAGGAAAGGAGGATTTCAATAAAATAATATATAATAGTGATACTGTCACTATATGTTCAAGTTTATAAGACGTTGAACTGTTTGCCATTTGTATATAAAAGCAGATGTATTCGTATGCATCTGCTTTTATTATTGCCTATATGGTTATTATATACATTTGTTAGACTAGTTGTAAAAAGTGTAGTCTGTAAGAGTTATAGACTAATACTGTTTATTAGTCATATTTGTATAAGATTATAGATTAAATATTAAATGTGTATTTGATATCAAATAGTTGACTAGTTTATAAAAGCATATAACATGGATATTGTAGTTAAAGTACCTCTCCCCTATTCATTGTAGGTAAACCAATCATATGAAAAGTATTAAGGTCATGATAGATATATACATATGAGATAGATTAGTTGTATTAAAAAATGGTTTTATGGTTTATTTATTTCATGATAAGGAATTTAATTTTACAAAGATAGGTTTTTTATTGACCATTTGATTAGATATTTTGAAAATATGGGGTTAAAATAAGGATTTTGAAAAAAATAAAGGTATGTCCAATGTTTTGGTATATTGAACAGACCAATGTTTTAAGAATGGTGGATAGGAAAAGAAATTTAGTTTTAGGGAAATTTTAGAATTATAGCATATAAAATTGTATAGTGTATATCAATTTTGAGTACAGCATTATTTAGAGCATTTTTATATAAGGTATATAAATTTAAAAATGTGAGGTGCTGTGAATGGATAATATCAAACAGATTTATACACTTGATGAGGTTGCAACTGTGCTAAATGTTAGTGTTGATAGTGTTAAGGATTTTATAAGCTCTAATGATTTAGTTGCCATAGGTAGTAATAAAGATAAGATTAAGAGGATTGATTTGTATAAGTTTATGGGTGGCAATTCCTTGACTGATGAACCTATTGACTTTTGGGGAAATCAGCGTTCCAATGTATTAAATTCTGTTTCAATTGAAGTTGAATATGTTAGTGATAAGGAGATTGAGGAAATGATAATAAATGGATTAAAGGAGCCTAAGCCATATTATGATCGTAATAGAAATAAATGGTGTATAGCATTAAGCTTAGGATACAATGAGAATGGTAAGCGTATTAGAAAAATCATATGTGGCAAAACCCAAGTCGAAGTGTGGGAGGCTTATAAGGCTTATCTCGGTACGAATAATAATGATGTGCAACCTAGAGTAAATAGTGTTGGTCTGGATACAGTAAATGTACATAAATGTAATTATGATATTCTGTTCTCTGATGTTTATAAGAAATATTTAAAAAGCCTTGAGAGTAACATTACAAATAGAACATATTCTGGGTATGTAAATTTGTCTAAAATCATATTAAATAAGTTGGGAAACATCAAGGTATATGATATTAACAAGAATATCATAGAGGATTTTTTTAATGAGTTAGTAAATATGAAATATAACAAAAGTTCTAAGATGCAACCAAAATATTATAGTCAAGACTATATAAACAAAGTGTTTAACCTAATTCATGGGTTTATAAGGTACTACTCTGAAAATGCCGATGATACAATGAATATTTTTGCCTCTGACTTTATGCATAATATGAAAAAGCCTAAGTCAAAATCTTTAATGGCTAGTGAAATCAAACCTTTATCCCATAAGGATATATATGACATTTTAAATGCTGTTAAGGAAAATCCTATGATTTCATGTTGGGTACACCTTATGAGTGAGTGTGGTATGCGTCCTAGTGAAGCCCTTGCTCTTACTTGGGATGATATAGATTTTGATAATAAGACTATATACATTTCTAAGGCACTTGGTAAAGAGTCTGATTATGATATTCATACTTGTAAGCGTATTGAAAAGTTTAGACCTATAATAAAGGATCTTAAAAATAATACTAAAAATAATTACCATAGCCGATGTATGGCTATAAGTGATACAACTTTACAGAGTATTATAAGATGGAAAAGCATAGTAGAAAAGGATAAAAAGTTCATAGATAGACGTAAAGAATACTGTACAGATAGATTTATATTTACAGGACCTAAAGGAAACTTATGGTTATATGAAGATTATAAACAGAAATATGAACGTATACTTAAAAAGTATAATATTGATTATAAGGCAATGAATCCATATAGATTTCGTCATACTGTATGTACTGAATTACTTCTAAATCGTGTGGATTTAAAAAGTGTTCAAATAATAATGGGAGATAGTACATCTGATGTAATATTAAAATATTATGCAAATGTAGAACGTGATAAAGTATTGAAATCAAACACTATACTAAAAAATAGAATGGCTAATATTGTAAGTAATATGCAAGTGGCAAACAGTGGCAAACCTGTTATGTAATGAATATATGTAAATTGATTGCATAATGCTATTATATTGCAATATTGTATTCATGGTTTATATGTGTTAGAAATATTAAAACCCCCTATGTTAATCAATAAACATAGGGGTTTAGTGTTGTAAAAGTTTGTATTTATATATTCATAATAATATGCCTTAATGCATAAATATCCATTTCTGACTGTTTTATTACGAGGGAAATGCTCTACCTACTGAGCTACACCAGCAAAATATAATATTCAAACGCATATATTCTAGCATATTTTGTGTGAAACGTCAATGAAAAATATCGAAAATTTGCGTTTTTTATCTTGACATTCCACAAAAAATCTATATAATATTAGGAGTATCCTTGCTCACATAAAAGTATGTGGGCCTTAAAAGTCCAAAAGGAGGTGCTAAAATGGCAAAGGTAACTGGTAAATACGAGACTCTCTTTATCGTTAACCCAACTCTGGGTGATGATGAGACTGCTGCAGTTGTAAACAAGTTCAAGTCTCTTGTTGAAGCTAACGGTACCGTTGACAAGGTTGAGGATTGGGGCAAGCGTCGCATGGCTTACGCTATCAATGATTTAACTGAGGGTTACTACACCCTGATTCAGTTCACTTCAGCTCCGTCTTTCCCAGCTGAGCTTGACCGTGTATTCAAGATTACTGACGGCGTTATGCGTTCAATCATCGTTACTCTCGACTAAGGCTGGTGAGTTTTAATGCTAAATAAAGCAATTCTCATGGGTCGTTTGACTCGTGACCCAGAGCTGCGTCACACTCAAAGTAATATGGCTGTTGCTTCTTTTACTCTCGCTGTAAATCGTGATAGAAAAGGTGCAAACGGTGAGTTCCAGACCGATTTCATCGACTGTGTTGCATGGGGTCGTCAGGGCGAATTCGTAAAACAGTGGTTTACAAAGGGTATGCTCGCAATAGTTGTGGGTCGTATTCAGTCCCGAAATTGGGAGGACAAAAACGGAAATAAGCGTACAACCATCGAAATTAATGTCGATGAGATTTCATTTGGTGAAACCAAAAAATCTCGTGAGTCAAACGCTGGTTATGACAACGGTTTTAATAACTCTGGTTATAACGGTGGTTATGACAATGGTTCGCAAATCCGTCCAGATAATAACTATTCCGCCCCTGCTTTTGATTTACCTGTTGGTGATTCAGATTTTGCAGAACTTGGTGATGATGATGGCGACGTGCCATTCTAAAAAATAGTTTTATCACGAACTTGCAGCTGTGCTGCTCATTCTATAAAGGAGGTACTTGGCAATGGAAGAAACCAAAAAGGAATTTGCTCCTCGTGCTGACCGTCAGCGTGGCGGTCGTCGTCGCAGAAAAGTTTGTACTTTCTGTGTAGACAAAGTGGAGTGCATTGATTATAAAGACGTTGCAAAGCTAAAGCGTTATATGTCTGAGCGTGGCAAGATTCTGCCTCGTCGTATGACTGGCACTTGTGCTAAGCATCAGCGTCAGTTGACCGAAGCTATCAAGCGTGCTCGTCATGTTGCTCTTCTGCCTTTCACCGCAGAATAATTTAGCTTTTTTAAAGGACTGCTTTTTAGCAGTCCTTTTTTGATATTATCCAATTTGTAAGTTCTTCAGGATTTTCAAAGAGTTTGTATGCACCCGCATTTTCAAGCTCTTTTTTTGTACCAAATCCCCAAAGCACGCCTATTCCCTTTATATTGTGCTTTTTAGCTCCTTCTATATCGTGCTTTCTATCGCCTATCATAAAGCAGTTATCTTTATCTAAATCGGTTATACGATTTAATACCTCGGCTATAACCTCATCTTTCGTATCTATCTTACCATCAAGTGTTGCACCACATATTGTTTCAAAATAATGAGCTAAATTTACATTTTTTAATATCTGTCTTGCAAAAACCTCAGGTTTAGATGTTGCAACCACAAGTTTAAACCCTGCTTTATGCAGTATTTCTAACATTTCTTTTATACCTTTATAAACCTCAAGCTCTAGAAGTCCAATTTTTTCATAACGCTCTCTATATGTTTTCACACATTTTCTTGATGTTTCTAAATCTGCATTATGAAATTTTTGAAAACTCTCTATAAGTGGTGGACCTATATAATCTGTAAGCGTTGATAAATCTTCTGTTTTTATATTCATAACTGTTGTTAGTGCATGGTCAACCGAGCGTGTTATACCAAGCTGTGAATCTGTAAGCGTTCCATCTAAATCAAATAGTAAATACATACTTATTCTCCTTTTTGTAGAAAAAGCTGTGACAAAACTTTGCCACAGCTCTTATTTTTACTTAGAAAGCAGATTTTTAATTCTCTCTGCTGCCTCAATAGTTTTTTCCTTATCACCAAAAGCAGTTAAACGGAAGAACTTGTCACCATTCTTGCCGAAACCTGCTCCAGGAGTACCTACAACATGAGCATTCTCAAGCAGATAATCAAAGAATGTCCAAGAATCCATACCATTTGGACACTTTAGCCATAGATATGGGCTATTTTTACCGCCTGTGTACCAAATACCAAGCTCATCAAGAGTTTTTGCAAGTACCTTTGCATTTTCCTTGTAATATGCAAGGGTTTGCTGAATTTGCTCTTGACCTTCTTTGCTAAATACAGCCGCTGCACCACGCTGAACCACATATGGCACACCATTAAACTTAGTAGTCTGACGGCGTAACCACATTTTATGCAGACTCATACCATTACGCTCTAAAGCAAATGGTACAACGGTATAACCACAACGAGTACCAGTAAAGCCTGCTGTCTTAGACAGTGAACAGAACTCAATAGCACAATTTTTTGCACCCTCAATCTCATAAATAGAGCGTGGAAGGTCTTCTTCAACAATAAAACATTCGTAAGCTGCATCAAAAAGAATGATTGCATTTTTAAGGTTTGCATAATCAACCCAAGCTTTTAAGCTTTCACGGTTATAAACTGCACCTGTTGGGTTATTTGGAGAACATAAATAAATAATATCTGCATCAACAGACTCATCTGGCAGAGGTAAAAAGCCGTTTTGCTCATTTGCGTCCATAAACACAATATTTCTGCCTGCCATTGTATTGGTATCAACATATACAGGATATACTGGGTCTGGAATAAGTACAGTATTATTTGCATCAAATAAATCAAGGATATTGCCTAAATCGCTTTTTGCACCGTCAGAAATAAAGATTTCATCAACTTCTAACTGTGTATTGTGACTAGCATAATATTTCTGAATTTCATTTTTTAAAAATGCATAGCCTTGCTCTGGGCCATAACCATGGAAAGACTCTTGGACACTCATTTCACAAAGTGCATCTTGCATAGCTTTAACAACAACTGGTGCAAGTGGCAAAGTTACATCACCAATGCCAAGACGGATAATCTTTGCATCTGGGTTTTTCTCACCATACTCTGCAACCTTACGGGAAATTGTAGAAAACAAATAGCTGTCTTCTAGCTTTTTGTAGTTTTCATTTAAATTCATATTTAACAATCCTTTCTAAGATAAATTTATATCAATTAAATATCTATTGTGCCCTCAAATACTGTTGTAGCTGGGCCTGTCATTAAAACAGTTTGGTCTGTATAATTTATAACCAAATCACCGCCACGCAGATGAACGGTTATATCTTCGCCCTTTTTAAACAGTCCAGAAAGTACAGCTGTTACACCAACCGCACATGCACCAGTGCCACAAGCCCAAGTTTCTCCGCTGCCACGTTCCCAAACACGCATTTTAAGTGTGCCATCAGATAGAATATTTACAAATTCTGTGTTTACTCTTTCTGGAAATAGTGGGTTATTTTCAAACTTAGGGCCAATTCGCTCAAGGTCTAAACTGTCCACATCTTCTTTGACAAACACTACACAATGAGGGTTACCCATTGATACACAAGTTATATGATATACCTTTTCATCAATTACAAGCGGAGCATCTACAATTCTTTCGCCATCTAAATATACAGGTATATCCTTAGGGCTCAGCATTGCAGCACCCATATCAACACGAACGGTTTTTACTTTGCCGTTTTCAGGATAAAGGTCAAGAGTTTTTATACCGCTTAGTGTTTCAACTGTAATCTGTGTTTTATCGCCTACCATACCATAATCATAGAGATATTTGCCTACACATCGAATACCATTTCCGCACATTTTGCCCTCTGAGCCATCTGCATTAAACATACGCATTTTTGCATCTGCAACATCTGATGGACAGATTAAAATTATACCATCTCCACCAATTCCAAAATGGTGGTCTGACAAAGAAATTGCTAATTTTTCTGGGTTTGGAACTTCATCTGAAAAACAGTTAAAGTAAACGTAATCATTACCACAGCCATGCATTTTTGTAAATGACAGCTTCATAAATTTCTTTACTCCCTTCACATATAAGCATTTAATAAAATTCACTTAGTATGCATATTTTTTCATAATACAATATGCAGTTATTATAACACAGTAAAAGAGTAGTTTTCAAATAAATGACGCATTTTATCATATAATCAAGAAGATTTTTACATTACAAACAGACTTTCATTATTTTCTAGTGCTAAATGTACGCAATTTGCATAGATTACTTATACACGATATATCTATCTTCGTCAAATGCGTGGAATATTCAAAAATCACTAATTATTAGCCTTTGCACACTTGACGAAAATAGAAAAAAAATCCTATAATGTAAAGTAGTTTTGATTTTATTGTAAATTAGGAGGTTCGTAACCAATGGAATCTTGTGAAATGAAACGTGTACCGGAAATGTTCGGTAGTATGGTTTTTAATGAAAAGGTTATGAAAGAGCGTTTACCTAAAGAGGTTTATAAAGCTCTTATTCGTACAGCAGATGAGGGGACTGCTATTGACCCTGCAATCGCAAATGTTGTTGCTAATGCCATGAAAGATTGGGCTATCTCTAAGGGTGCAACACACTATACCCATTGGTTTCAACCAATGACTGGCTTTACTGCTGAAAAACATGATAGCTTTATCACTCCTGTTGATAATTGCAGTATTATTATGGAGTTTTCTGGTAAAGAGCTTATCAAGGGTGAACCTGATGCTTCTTCTTTCCCTTCTGGCGGTCTGAGAGCTACTTTTGAGGCTAGAGGATATACCGCTTGGGACCCTACCAGCTATGCATTTATTAAAGATGATACCCTTTGTATCCCTACCGCTTTCTGTTCTTATACAGGTGAAATTCTAGACAAGAAAACCCCTCTGCTGCGTTCTATGGACGCTATAAGCCACCAAGCTTGTCGTGTACTTAAAATGTTCGGCAAAGATTGCAGACGTGTAAACACAACTGTTGGTGCAGAACAAGAGTATTTCTTAATAAATAAATCCGATTATGCTAAACGTCAAGACCTTATCTTTACTGGTCGTACTCTTTTCGGTGCAAAAGCTCCAAAGGGGCAAGAGATGGAAGACCATTACTTTGGCTCTATTCGTCCACGAGTTAAAGCATTCATGGAGGAGCTTGATAATGAGCTTTGGAAACTCGGCATAACCTCCAAAACCGAGCATAATGAAGTAGCACCTTGTCAGCATGAAATGGCTCCTATATTTGAAACAACCAATGTTGCAACCGACCATAACCAACTTACAATGGAGGTTATGAAGCGTGTTGCTGATAGACATGACTTTGTATGTTTACTGCATGAAAAGCCATTTGCAGGCATCAATGGCTCTGGTAAGCATAATAACTGGTCTATCTCTACCGATAAGGGCGAAAACCTACTTGAGCCAGGTTCAACTCCTCATGCAAATGCACAATTTATTCTGTTCTTAACCGCTGTTATAAAAGCTGTTGATGAATATCAAGATTTACTGCGTATTTCTGCCGCATCTGCTGGTAATGACCACCGTTTAGGTGCTTCTGAAGCTCCTCCTGCTATTATCTCCATCTTTGTTGGTGATGAGCTTGAGGCAATTTTAGATGCTATTGTTCGTGAAATTGATTACACTGACGTAGAAAAAACCATGATGAATATTGGTGTATCCGCCCTTCCACCAATTCCAAAAGATACAACCGATAGAAACAGAACTTCTCCTTTTGCTTTCACTGGCAATAAGTTTGAATTCCGTATGCCTGGTTCTTCTTTCAATATCGCTTGTACTAACTTTATATTAAATACTGCTGTTGCTGATGCACTTCGTCAGTTTGCTGATGAGCTTGAGGCTGCTGGCACTGCTAACTTTGACAAGGCTCTTGCCTCCCTCATTCAGCGTGAGCTTAAAAACCATCGTCAAATTGTATTTAATGGCAATGGTTATAGTGACGAATGGCAAGAAGCTGCTGCACAGCGTGGTCTTATGAACCTAAAAACCACACCTGATGCACTCAAGCATTACACAGATGAAAAGAATGTTAAACTGCTTGCTCGTCATGGTATTTGTACTGCAACCGAGCTAGAGTCCCGTGAAGAAATTTTGCTTGAGGAATACTGCAAAACAATTAACATTGAAGCTCTGACAATGGTTGATATGGCAACTCGTCAAATTATGCCTGCTTGTGTTGATTATTCTGGTAAGGTTTCAAGCAATGTGGCTGTTAAAAAGAGTTTTGGTCTTGATTCACCTGCTGAAATCAAGATAGCTAAACAAATCACTGATGATATGGCAGTTATGTTAAATGCTATTGATGACTTAAAACAGGCTGTAAACAATGTTCCAGAAGATGTTTCTATGCTTAATCGCTCTGAATATTTCCGTGATAATGTTATTCCTAAAATGGAAAAACTAAGAGCTGTTGCTGATGAGCTTGAAACTATTGTTGGTGAAAAGAATTGGCCATTCCCTACTTACGGTCAAATGCTGTTTTATGTATAATTAAAAATTAAAGGCGGTGTGTTAATTTTAAACACACCGCTTTGTGTATAAGGAGAAATAAATGGCACTTCCTATAAAATTTTGCGAAAGAATGAAAAAACTACTAGGTGATGAATACAATGACTTTGAGCAAAGCCTATTAAAACCTAGAGCACATGGACTTCGTATAAATGAAAAACGTTGTGATATAAATAATTTTCCTGCAAAAAATGTTTTTACCCTAACACCTGTACCATGGTGTAAAACTGGTTTTTATTATCCTAGTGATGAAAGAGCTGGTAAACACCCATATTATGAGGCAGGACTTTATTATATCCAAGAACCGAGTGCTATGGCGGTTGGCACTCTGGCAGATATACAAAAAGGCGAATGGGTATTAGATTTATGTGCTGCCCCAGGGGGCAAAAGCACCCATCTAGCACCAAATGCAGACCTTATTGTATGCAATGAAATCCACCCAACCAGAGTTAAAATACTCTCTCAAAATATAGAGCGAGCGGGTATTGAAAATAGTATTGTTACAAATGAAACACCTAATAAGCTTGCAAGTAAACTCCCAGAGATGTTTGACTGTGTGGTTGTAGATGCTCCATGCTCTGGTGAGGGTATGTTTAGAAAAGATGAAACCGCAATAATTGAATGGACTGAACAAACTCCCCAGTTTTGTGCTGACAGACAAGACGAAATTCTTGCTGATGCTGCAAAAATGGTCAGAAAAGGTGGCAGACTTGTTTATTCAACTTGTACCTTTGCACCTGAGGAAAATGAAGGCATACTCACCCGATTTTTAAATAGCCATTCAGATTTTGAAATAGTTAAAACAGATATTTTCCCAATGTTTGAAAGCGGTAAGCCTGAGTGGTATGAAAATGCACACCCAAGTGTTAAATATTCTTTTAGATTATTTCCTCATAAGATAGAGGGTGAAGGTCATTTCTGTGCACTTCTCAGACGCAAAGGCAATCAAGAAAGAAATACTCCTAAAATGAGTGATACCCTAAAGAAACTGCCTGATACGCTTTCTGATTTTATAAAAGATATAAAAGGCTTTGATAAAGATATGAAGTTTATTCAGGTAGGTGATAGAATTTGGTGCACAAAACACCCGCTAGATTTAACAGGCTTAAAAGTTCTTAGAAATGGCTTAGAGCTTGGCACACTTAAAAAAGGTCGTTTTGAGCCTGCTCATGCTTTTGCAATGGCATGGAAACCAGAATATATGCCAAGAAAGATAAACCTTTCAAATGATGATGCAATTAAATATTTAAAAGGCGAAACCTTAAATGTCGAGGCTGATAATGGTTGGACGGTTGTATGTATAGATAATTTTGCACTTGGTTGGGGTAAAATCTCAAATAATACGCTTAAAAACCATTTCCCAAAAGGCTTACGCTGGAAATAAAAAAATCTTGTTTCTAAGATTTCACTCTTAGAAACAAGATTTTATTTTTTTTATTCAAGCAGATATTTATATCTAAAGTTATTTTGTTCACAGAATGACAAACAAGCATAATCATATGTAAGAGCTGCATATTCTTCTGGTAAATCCTCTGTTACTGTGCCATCTGCAAGCATATAAAGTCCATTTTTATTTATTACAGGCACTTTCTGACTCACTTCATCTATTGCTTGCATATACTCAGGACCTTTCCAGCCACATTCTCTGAATAATAAATTCATTAGGAAATATGGTCCGATATCTGGACCTTGTCCAACAAAATCATTACCTAAAACCTCTTTTGCTGCATCATTTGCCCAAATTAAATATCTTGTGGAATAATAATTTTTAAATCCTTCACTTTCTGTATTATTTAGATTTATACCAAGCTCATTATAAACCGAATTACTATCTCCAAGCCATGGCTTATGGTCACCAAATAACACTAATATAACTGGGTCTTGTGACTGCTTATAGTGGTCTACTAAATTTTTTAAATTTTCATTAGTATCTGCAATAGTTCCAAAGTAGTTATTTAATATATTTTCTGACTCCTTTGAATATGTTTCAGGCTTTACATAACTTGTGCCATAATAATTTGCATCTGTACCATAAGGTCCATGACCTTGATATGTAACATTAAATGCAAAATATGGTTTATCACTTTCTGCCTTATGCTGTTCATGTAAATTTACTATCTCAGGCATAAAAATTCTGTCCATAGCTATTTCATCATTTGCAAGCTCTGCATAATGATTTTCAAAGAAATTATATGTTTCAAAGCCTAAATTTTGATTTATATTTGCTCTATTATAGAACCAGTCATAGCTAGGGTGATTTCCTGTAACTGTGTAGCCTTGGTCTTTAAAATACCAAGTATATGAATTTGTACGACCTCTAAAAGAACCCTGCTCAGAAAACCCTGTTAAAAATGCACGTTCAGAGTCTACTGTACCACCTGCGAAAATATTTGTATATAGATTTCCTGCTATGCTTTCCTGTTCAAGCTCATGATAATACTCATATGGGTCTACCTCAAATTCAATTTGGTCATATACCGACAAATCAGAATATGCTTCAAGCATAATACCTATTATATCTACTTTTTCTTCGTCTGGAATATCCTCTTTTGTGTAGCTTTCAATTAAAGCCTTAGTTTCTTTTTCATTATAATTCTCTGGTGGCTGTTTAATTGCATCTTGTATACTATAAATAAATGGATACACAAAACCTTTTGATATATAAACCTCAGTTGCTGCCCACTGGTTTATGTATTCTATATTTGCTGTTTTCTTTGTATATATTGTTTCATCAAAATAAACAATTTTCATAGGTATAAGTAAAGATAAACATACAATTATACCTGATATTCTTGGTATACCCGTTGGTTTACCTCTTGCTATAACAGCTAAGATAGCAACTATTAAAACAAGTATAATAAGTGCATTACGCATAGATTCTGTCATAAAAAGAGTGTATCTTTCTGACATATTAGATGCTTCTTTTATAAGAAATAAATCACCAAACATCATAGGATCATTTCTAAACTGCAATTTAAACCAGCTTGCTATTGTAAAACCCATCACAACAAGTGATGAAAGCGTAAAGGCAACTGCCGCACGTTTAGTAATAAACCATAAAATAAACACAAGCCATATACATGGCAGTATATTTAAAATAGCGATTATACTTTTTTCAAAATATGAATTAAAAACCTCTATGCCAGTTGTTTCACATGCGAAATATAATGACATAATACCAAGTGAAATAGAGGCACATAAAAGTAAAACTGCGGTTAAAATCCTATTTTGAAATAATTTTTTCAAAAAATCTTTAACAAACATGCTAATTTTTCCCTTTCAATCCTAAGAAAATATTAAAATTTTTATTTTTCTACAATATTATATAGTAAAGTATAAGCTTGTCAATAAGATGTAAAAACTTGTAAAAAGATGCGAATTACGACCTTTTTATTATACAAGCATATAATGTATTTTTGGTGAAGTTTATATGCAAATTTATATTTAACGAATATTTAACGAATATTCTCTTGACTTTATTTTTTATTTTAAATATCATTAAATAAATTAGTAAAAATGAAAGCGAGGATTTTAATGATTGAAGAACTTTTTTCTTTGCTGCTTGGTGCAGGTAAAGAATTCGCATTATTTGTCATTTCTATGATGCCACTTGTTGAACTTCGTGGTGCTGTGCCTATCGGCCTTGCAACTGGTATGCCTTGGTATGAAGTGCTTCCAATATGCTATATAGGTAACTTATTGCCTATACCTTTTGTTCTATTGTTTGGTGTAAAACTAATAGATTGGCTTTCTGGTTTAAAACCTTTTCGCAAAATTGCAACTCGTTATAAACAAAAACTTATGAACAAATCCAGTCAAGTTACTAAATATGCTAAAATAGGTCTGCTCCTTTTTGTAGCTGTACCTCTCCCTGGTACTGGTGCTTGGTCTGGTGCGGTAATAGCTGCTCTTTTAAATATGCCACTTAAAAAAGCGTTTATTTCTATCGCTCTTGGTGTTGTAATCGCTGGCTTGCTTATGACAATAGGCACTCATGGTGTTTTAGGTGCAGTTGGTCAATTCACTTAAATTCTAGCAGTACATCTATTTAGGTGTACTGTTTTTTTACTTGCAGTTTTTCTGTTTAAGGCTTAATATATTTGTAAAAGATTTTTTAGGAGTGTGAGTATTTATTATGCGTAGAGATAAAACAAACTATTATCTTGATATGGCAGATGTTGCAAGAGAACGCAGTACATGCCTTAGACGTACTTACGGTGCTGTAATAGTAAAAAATGATACCATAGTGTCAACTGGTTATTCAGGTGCACCGAGAGGTCGTGCTAACTGCATTGATTTAGGTTATTGTATGCGTCAAAAATTAAATATTCCTCGTGGGGAAAGATATGAATTTTGTCGCTCTGTACATGCCGAACAAAACGCTATAATTGCCGCTTCAAGAGAGCAAATGTTAGGCTCTACCCTTTACCTTTGTGGTCGTGAAGTGGATACTGGTGAGCTTATAAAAGATGCTAATTGCTGCACAATGTGCAAACGTATGATAATAAATGCAGGTATTGAAAAAGTAGTTGTTCGCAGAACCGATGATGAATATGAAGAAATATCAGTTGATGAATGGGTTAAATATGATGAGCTTTTAGATGGCAAAATGGGGTATTAAATGAAAATAAGCGATATTAAATATGTTGTTTTAATAAATCTAATATCTATTTTATTTATATATATTTGTTATATAATTTATAAAAAACGTCAGCCAATGACTGTAAGGCGTATGCGTAAAGAGATAAAACCGCTTATAAAATCCTCTGATTTTAACCCGTTTGCAAATGATTTTTCAAAAATGAGAATGATGCTTGCAGCAATAGACGATTATGTGCCACCAGAACGAACCATTGCATCTCTTTTAGTTCTTTGGCATATAAAAGGCTTAATTTCACTTGAAATTACACCAAAAAAGCATTTAAAAAGTTTTGGTGAGCAGAACCAAGAAAGCATAAGGTTTATAACTCGTCAGGATAAAAATTTAACTGGTGCAGAAAAACTATTTTTTGAAATGCTTTCAAACTGGACTGATGAAAGCGATATATTACAAAAAAGCGAGCTTTATCAGCTCGCAAGACAAAATTCTTCACTTATTTTTCAGAGAATAGAACAGTTTATTATAGAGGGTAAACATGGTCTTAGAGCTACGGGTCAAATGCAACCTGAAAAAAAACGTCGTCATTTTGGATTTTTAGACGAACAACGACCTATTTTCACCTCAAAAGGTGTTAGACAAGCCGCTGAGCTAAAAAGCTATCAAGCATGGCTTAAAATGCAAAATAATATAGACTTCAAACTTTGGTCTGATGCGGTTTTGCTTGAAGCTGAAAACGCAATTTCCGACAAACAAATACTTAATATTAGCAAAGCTCTATCACAAACAATAATGACCGCTGCAAATGCAGGCAAACAAAGCAAAAGCCTCGGAGATTAAACTCTCCAAGGCTTAATTTTTTACTTTTTCAGTGCATCTACATACTGGAGAAGTATTTGAACGGATTTCTCAACACCCAATCTACCTGCATTCACACACAGGTCATAGTGGTCACATTTGCCCCACGCTTTACCTGTATAATAATTATAATAAGTAGAACGCTGTTTATCCATTTTCTCAAGTGCTGCCTGTGGGGTTTTACCTGTAATTTCATAATCGCCACAGGTCTGTATTCTGCGAACTCTATCTTCTATACTACCATGAATAAAGAAGTCGAATTTATTAGGACATTCACGCAGTACATGGTCTGCACAACGACCAACAATAACGCAAGGACCAGCCTCAGCAGCTTCACGAATGACTTTAGCCTGTGCAAGATACAGCTGGTCAGTAAGGCTCATACCGTTAAGTCCAGTAGAACCGAACATGGTCAAGGAATATAGAAAGCTATTTGTTGCACGCTTATCGAGTTGGTCGAAAAGCTCCTCGCTAAAACCAGACTTCTTAGCAGCACGAGCAATAAGCTCTCTATCAAGGAATTTAATTCCCAGTTTACCCGCAAGCTTGCGTCCTATTTCACGTCCGCCTGTGCCATACTGTCTGCCGATTGTAATAATGAGGTTATCTGTCATCGTAATCCCTCCGTTTCATATTTCTTATACAAAATATACACTTATTCTGGTATTATTATCGCTCATTTCGTGCGTTTTGTCAAGTGTCACTTTTACAATCTTTTTCCACAAGTGCATATCCTATACTATTTATATTACCTGCACCCATAGTTATTATTAAATCACCATCTTTTGCATTCTCACGAAGATATTCTTCTATTTGCTCAAAAGTATCAAGTGCAATAGCACCTTCAACCTCTTTTGCAATATCAGATGAATATATACCTATTGTGTTTTGCTCTCTTGCAGCATAAATTGGTGCTAAAATTGCTTTATCACACATTCTAAGTGCATCAACAAACTCATTAAATAACGCTTTTGTTCTTGTATATGTGTGAGGCTGAAATGCACATACAATTCTTTTAAAATCCATTAAACGTGCGGTTTCCAGAGTTGCTCTCATTTCGCTTGGGTGATGTGCATAATCATCAACCACTACTGCACCACATTTTAATGTGCCAATCTTTTGAAATCTTCTTGATGAACCTGTGAATTTTTCCAGTCCCTCAGCCACCTTATCACTTGGCATTTTAAGCTCATAAGCTGAGGCAACAGCCGCCAGTGCATTAAGCATATTGTGCTTACCTGCAACTGAAAGTGTAACATTTGTATATTTTTCACCGTTTATTATTATATCAAATGAGTAATAACCGTTTTTACTTGTTACATTTTCTGCATAAACATCACAAGTTTTATTTAAACCAAAGGTTACAACCTTTCTGTCTATACCTTCTACTGCCTTCATAGCGTTTTCATCATCACCATTTACAATTACAACGCCATTTTCAGGTATTCTAAGTGCAAACATATGAAATGAATGTATAATATCATCTAAATCCTTAAAGAAGTCCAGATGGTCAGCTTCAATATTTAATATTACTGCGATAGTTGGTGAGAAATTTAAAAATGAATTGCAATATTCACATGATTCTGCAACAAAACAATCCTTACCACCTATACGAAGTGTACCGTTAATTGCTGGTAAATGACTGCCTACCATAACAGTTGGGTCTGCATCTGCCTGCATAGCAATGAGTGTCATCATAGATGTTGTTGTTGTTTTGCCATGAGTACCAGACATACAAACAACATTTTTATAATCGGTCATCAGATTGCCCCAAGCCTCTGCACGCTCCATAACTGGAATGTTCTTTTCTCTTGCTCTTATAATTTCTGGATTATCGTCGTGTACTGCTGCTGTACGCACTACAAGAGAGGTATTCTCTACATTTTCTGCAAGATGTGCATATGTTATTTTTGCACCAAGTCTTTCAAGACGCTCTGTGACTTTAGAATGTGATTTATCTGAACCTGTAATTGGTACGCCAAGGGATAACAATAACTCAGCCAGTGCACTCATAGACACACCGCCAATGCCTATTATATGTATAGGCTTTTTCTTAGATATATATTCTCTTATTGTCATTTACTCAATTCCTCCGTTTGTGTAGATGCTATTAGCACCTTGTAAAATGTCGGAAAAAATTTCTCCCGACACCTGTATTATTATATTCCAATCTGTACAAAATATAAATAGCAATTTTCCCGATTTGACGATTTATAAGGAGCATCTAGTTATGGAAATTACCGACATTAAATTCAGACATTTTCACACCGATGGCAAATTAAAAGCTTTGGTTTCACTTACATTTGATAACTGCTTTGCCGTTCATGATATAAAAATAATAGAGGGTAATGACAGATTATTTCTTGCTATGCCCTCCCGATTGATGCCTGATGGAAAATATCGTGATATAGTTCACCCCGTAGGACAGAAAATGCGTGAATATTTAGAAAACGTAGTTTTAGACGAATACAAAAATATTTAAACGCAAAGCAAGACGGTAACTTTAACCGCCTTGCTTTTTTACATTATAATTTCTTCTGAATAGAGCTTAGAAAAAGAATAACCTTTTTCATTTATATAATAATTTATTGCATCTTTAACAAGCTTTTCTGTCACATCGAAATGTTCTGCAAGCTCAAATATTGAAGTTATACCAGATAAAACTGCTCTATCGAGTTCATCAAATGGAATAAGTGTGTTTATCTGTGCTTTATAGGCTTTGCTCTCGCACCAGCTTTTAAGCTCATCATTAGCACCAACTAAATATGTACTTCCAGTTACAAAATGACCCCATTCGTGACCTAAAGCCATATTTTCATCTTTTACAGTTCGTATTTTATCTATATCAAGAAAAAATCCGTACTGCCCTGCAACACAAATTATCGCAGCATCTGCACCACACTCAAAATTATATCTTCCACTGAATAATAAAACATCATTTTCTGTTAACTTCTGATAAATTTCCACAGCTTTGCTCGTATAAATCACTCCCTACCGCTCGTTATATTAGCCTTTCTAAGCTTTTGTGCCATACTAAGCAGTATTTCCTTGTCACTATCGGTTAAATCTTTGCTTGCATTGTGCATAGCATAGGTAAAACTATCAAAATTTACATTTGTTTCTGTTGTATTACCTAATAGATAGTCAACTGTAACACTGAAAAGTCCTGCAATTTTAGAAAGAGTATCGGCAGCCAAACTCTGTTTACGTCCCATTTTAAGGTCTGTAAGTGATGCTCTGCTAACACCCGCTTGTCTACACATTTCTGTAATTGTAATCTTCTTTGCCCTGCACAAGTCCTCAATATTATTATAAAGCTTTGACATAATTACACTCACTCCCTGAATTTTACGCAATCGCATTAAATAAAGGATTGACAAACATGCTAAAGCATAATATAATCTACTCGTAAGATGCGAAAGCGTAATCTATTCATTTCCATTTGATATTAATTATTTTGTTTATATTTTAATTTTTATTATATTACATACTAAAGTATACGTCAAGACGAAAAATGTCATTTTCGCATCTTAACTTTTTTCATATTTAGAGGTGATATACAATTTATAATTTAAATGAGCCTAATTTAACGCCGAAAGAAGTCAAAAATCAGCAAATTATAAATGATTATGCTAAAATGCTTGATGAACTTGTTGAAATAAAAGCTCTTTGCGATGATTTAGAAATTTTTCACGATATCATAAAAAATGCCTATGAAGATTGTGTTTTAACTTGCAGTAACTTTTCTACATAGTATAGATACGAAAGGAGGTATTCTTTTATGTATCCAATTAAATTATGCAACAAAGCAAACTACGGTTCAAAACGTAAAACAGATATAAAATATATTGTCATTCATTACACCAGCAATAAAGGCGATACTGCACTTAATAACGTCACCTATTTTGCAAGAGAAACACTTAAAAACCCTGCATCTGCACATTATTTTGTAGATGAAAATGAAATTTGGGTTTCTGTGCCTGATGACTTTGTAGCTTACCATTGTGGTGGTAAAACTTATAAACACAAAACCTGCCGAAACTCCAACAGCTTAGGTATTGAAATATGCATGAATGATAAAAACGGTAATATTCGCTATGATAGCATTAAAAAAGCTGCTATTCTCACAAGAATTTTAATGAAAAAATATAATATTCCTATATCCAATGTGCTTAGACACCATGATATAACAGGCAAAAACTGCCCTGCTCCAATGGTGGAAAATCCTAAGCTTTGGCAAGACTTTTTAAATTCGCTTACTGCAAAACCGCAAACTGAGGAGATTGATGACGATATGAAAATTTACACCAAAATTGATGAAATGCCTGATTGGGCTAAAGCATCTGTAAAAAAAGCCATTGATAAAAAGATTATATCAACAGACAAAGATGGTGCTATATCGGTTTTTGAACCAAATCTTCAATCTTTAGTATGGATGGATAGAGCTGGTCTTTTCGATAAAAAATAAAAAAATGCGTGTTATAGCATAAAACCATAACACGCATAATGACGATTATAACTATTTTTAGTTATAATCGTTTTTTTATGTCTGAATTTCAAACCACTGGCTTTCCTCTGAGATAGTCGGAACTTTTATGCTTTTACGCATTAGAAAATGTTTTCCACATTCATTCTCTGTTATTCCAACCTGCTCAAAGCCAAATTTTTTATAAAAAGCAATCGCCCTTTGATTGTTTTCACCTGCATTTGCAAATATAAAATCTTTGCCAAGTGAGCGATAAACTGACATAGATTGTCCTATAAGCTGCTGGGCTATGCCATGACCTCTGTACTCTTTATCTATACAGTAACAGCCAACCATACCCGCATTTTGCTCATTCACTGCATCTAAAAACACAAGTGCTACTGGTTTATTATCAAGCATTGCAAAACTAACCGCACGAGAACAAACTTCACTTGCTTTTCTAGCTTTTAAAAGTTTTTCATTTTCATCTATCTTTTGAGTAGTTCCATATGCACAGTTATATTGCTCTCTTATAAAGCCTAATAAAAGCTCATTGTCATTTTTATCATCTGGGTTATAAGGTCTAAACCATACTTGAACGGTTGTAGGCATACCCTTATTATCTTTCCAACCAATAGCGGCAAAAGTTGAAAGTTCCTCTGGCAGATGTGACGCATCATTCCAATATTCGGCTTTAACCTCGCCATCTTCAAAAATAAGCTTTGCAACACAAGTGTTATCGCCCCAGCCTATTTCACCAACTTGCTCTGGTTCTAGTTTTAACACTCTGCAAAGTATACTTCTTATTGCAGAGCCATGTGAAACAACTGCAACCTGACCGCCCTCATGCTGTTTTGCTATTTTATGAAGGTCTGTAAGCACTCTGTCACCCGCTTCGGTCACTGTCTCACCGTTTGGAATTTTGCAATCCCATGGACGGCTACGCCAAAGCTCAAATTCATTTGGAAATCTAACTCCAAGCTCTGCCCAAGGGTAATCCTCCCAATCTCCCATATCTATTTCATGCAAATTTTTACGCAAAGTAACTTTCATGCCCTTTTTTTCAGCAATAGCCTTTGCTGTATGTCTTGCACGATAAAGATGAGAAGCATAAACCACATCAAGCTTTACATTTTCAAAGCGTTTTGCAAGATAAGGTAGCTGAACCCATGCTTTTTCGGTCAAAAGTGCATCGTATATACCATGACATCTGCGGTATACATTGCCCTCTGCCTCTGCATGACGTATTAAATATATGATTGTACTCATACCTTAACTGCACCTGTAAGCTCTGTTACCTTTTCAATACCATACTTTTTCATATAGTCCTTAAGCTCATCAAGAGCCTTTACTGGTGCCATAGGGTCAGCAAACATAACTGTACCCATAGCAACCGCATCTGCTCCTGCAAGCATCATTTCAACTATATCACGACCATTTCTAATGCCGCCCATACCGATAATAGGCACATCAACAGCCTTACGAACCTGATATACCATACGCACAGCAACTGGGAACACTGCTGGGCCAGACATACCACCCATAATATTGGATAGAATAGGCTTTCTTGAGTCTATATCGATACGCATACCTAAAAGAGTATTGATTAAGCTAAGTGCATCAGCACCAGAGGCAACTGCTGCACGAGCAATCTCTGCAATATCGGTAACATTTGGAGATAATTTAACTATCAATGGTTTTTTAGCATACTTTTTAGCTGCTGAAACAACCTCCTCAACCATATCTACCTGTGTGCCGAATGCCATACCGCCACATTTTACATTAGGGCATGAAATGTTCATTTCGATTAAATCAACATCAGCATCAGAGATTTTTTCAATCATACCGCAGTATTCTTCTACTGTATTGCCGGAAACATTTGCGATAATCTTAGTGTCATATTGACGTAAAAATGGGATTTGCTCCTCGATAAACTTATCAATACCAGGGTTTTGCAGACCTACACAGTTTAAAATACCCATTGGAGTTTCTGCAATTCTAGGTGCAGGATTACCCAGACGCTCGGTAGGAGTAAGTCCTTTTACACCTATACCACCAAGCATAGATAAATCAAAAAACTGACCATATTCATGACCAAAACCAAAAGTACCAGAGGCAGTTGTTATAGGGTTTTTAAGTTCTACCCCACAAATATTTACACTTAAATCCATTACCAGACAACCTCCTTAGCATCAAATACAGGGCCATCTTTACATACATGACCATAACGCACACCCTGTTCACCATCACGCAGTTTAAGCTCACATGCACACACAAGACATGCACCAATTCCGCAGCCCATACGTTCTTCCATAGATACCTGACATGGAATACCTGCTTTTTCAGCAATTTCAGCAATAGCTTTGAGCATTGGCTTAGGGCCACAAGCACACACGCCAGTATATTCAGAGATATGCTTTTCAAGCTCAGCGGTTACAAAGCCATGAGTGCCAAAAGAGCCATCATCAGTGCAGATATGAGTAGTTCCTACCTTTTCAAAATCCTTGGTTAAAATAACTGCATCTTTATTTCTAAAACCTAAAATAGCACTTGGAGTAGCACCATTTGCTTTAGCATTTTTCATGGTATAAAGCATTGGAGGAACACCAATACCGCCACCAATCATCACTGGACGCTCACCAAGAGCATCAGTATTAAATCCATGACCAAGTGAACCAAGCACATCTAATTTATGCTTTGGACTTCTTTTTGATAGCCACTCTGTGCCTTCACCTTTTACCTGAAATACAATTTTAAGCATTTCGCCCTCTACATCACAAATAGAGATAGGTCTACGAAGTAAATTACCCTCTCCACAGGTGATATGAACAAACTGTCCGCATTTCGCTTCAGCTGCAATTTGTGGAGCATGAATGGTTAGTGCGAATAACCCACTGCCGTAATCCTGTCTATCTGTAACTGTACAAATTTCTTGTTTCATTATTAAAATCCCTCCCTAAAAAAATTTTTTAGCACTTTCAATATAACATAAAAATGTCTGCTAAACAACATAAAAAAACGCTGTCTGCCATAAAACAAACAGCGTATTTTCTATTAAACTCGTAAAAACTTTTCAAGGTCTTTATTACCACCCATTACAAGAATGGTTTCATCATCTCTGAACACATGGTCAGGCCCTGGAAGTGGTTCTACCCTACCCTCATATTTAACTGCCAAAATATTTATCTTGTGCATTTGCCTAACTCTAAGGTCTACAATGGTCTTACCAATCCAACTTTTTGGCACTTTTGTTTCATATATAGAATAATCTCTTGTGATTTGTATATAATCAAAGATATTATCTGCACTAAATCTAACTGCCGCCCATGATGCCATTTGCTTTTCTGGATATACAACATTGTCTGCACCATTTCTAAGCAAAAATTTTGCATGAACATCACGATTAGCACGAGCTACTACTAATTTTGCACCATAATCCTTTAATAGTGAGGTAGTTTCAAGCGAGCTTTGAAATTTATCACCTATTGCTACTATACATACATCGAAATTACGAACGCCAAGTGATGCAATAAATTGCTCATTTGTACTATCACCAATCTGTGCATTTGTCACATAAGGAAGTACCTCATTTACACGGTTTTCATCTATATCAATAGCTAAAACTTCGTGATGTAATTCATTTAGCTTCATTGCACAGTGTTTACCAAATCTGCCAAGTCCGATTAGTAAAATGGATTTCATATCCTTATTTCCTCCATAAAATTAGAACTCAACCTTCTTAGATAGATAACTTACAAGCTCGGTTACTGGAATACGTTCCTGCTCCATTGTGTCACGGTCACGAACGGTTACGCAGCCGTCCTGTTCGGTTTCAAAGTCAACAGTGATACAGAATGGAGTACCGATTTCATCTTCACGACGATAACGCTTACCAATAGAGCCTGCCTCGTCAAAATCAACATTGAAATGCTTAGATAATGTTTCCCAAATTGGCTGTGCCTGCTCGGTCAGCTTTTTGGAAAGTGGCAGCACAGCAGCCTTAAATGGTGCAAGTGCTGGGTGCAGACGAAGTACAGTTCTGACATCGTCCTTACCGTTTTTATCTTGACCTACAACTTCTTCATCATAAGCATCGCAAAGGAATGCAAGTGCTACACGGTCAGCACCAAGAGATGGCTCAATTACATATGGGATATACTTTTCATTTGCCTCTTGGTCAAAGTATTCCATAGATACGCCAGAAGTATTCTGATGCTGTTTAAGGTCGAAGTCTGTACGGTCAGCAATGCCCCAAAGCTCGCCCCAACCAAATGGGAACAGGAATTCAATATCAGTAGTTGCATTAGAATAATGTGAAAGTTCTTCCTGCTCATGGTCTCTTAGACGCATATTTTCTTCTTTCATACCAAGAGATAATAGGAAGTTCTTACAATAATCCTTCCAATACTTAAACCATTCTAAGTCAGTTCCAGGTTTACAGAAGAATTCAAGCTCCATCTGCTCAAATTCACGGATACGGAATGTAAAGTTACCAGGGGTAATTTCGTTACGGAAAGACTTACCAACCTGACCTACACCGAAAGGAATTTTACGGCGAGTTGTACGCTGAATGTTTTGGAAGTTTACAAAGATACCCTGTGCTGTTTCTGGACGCAGGAAAATCTCATTTTTTGCGTTTTCAGTTACACCTTGGAATGTTTTAAACATAAGGTTAAACTGACGAATATCTGTAAAATTCTTACCTCCACAGTTTGGACAAGTAAGACCATGTTTTACAATATAGTTCATCATTTGCTCATTAGACCAGCCAGCAGGATTTTCATTTGCTTGGTCTTCAATAAGTTGGTCTGCACGATGACGTGTTTTACAATCTTTACAGTCCATAAGTGGGTCAGAGAAACCACCGACATGACCAGATGCAACCCAAGTTGTAGGGTTCATAAGAATAGCAGAATCAAGTCCTACATTCCAAGGGCTTTCCTGTACGAACTTTTTACGCCATGCAGCTTTTACATTGTTTTTAAACTCAACACCTAATGGACCATAATCCCAAGTGTTAGCTAGACCGCCATAAATTTCAGAGCCGCTGTAAACAAAGCCTCTACCCTTGCAAAGTGCAACAATTTTGTCCATGGTTTTTTCAGAATTTTTCATTATTATAACTCCTTTTGGCGTATATGGCTTATACGCTAAGTTTATTTATGAATATAAGTTTAACTTTACACGGTAAAAATGTCAATATATAAAATTAGACAATTAACCTTGTTGACAAACTAGGTTAAGTTATATAAATTAAATTTATATCATCAAAAGGAGGGTTTTATTTTTATGAAAGAGGTTTTTGTAATAGGGCATAAAAATCCAGATACAGACTCTATATGTTCTGCAATTTGTTATGCTCACTTAAAGCAGGTTTTAACTGGAAAACCACATACCCCATGTCGTGCAGGACAGATTAACCCCGAAACACAGTATGTTCTCCATCGTTTTAATGTCGAGCCACCAAGATTTTTAGATTCACTTTATCCAAGGCTTTCAAATGTACAATATCGTAAAATTAGTGGCATAAGTGCTGATATGTCACTTCATCGTGCATGGGATTACATGACAGAGCATAATATACCAACTATCCCAATCGTTAATGAGCAAAAATATTTAAAAGGAATGCTGACTTTCACTGATATAGCACGTTTTCATATGGAGGGACAGGACTCAACCGCACTTTCAAGGGCAAAAATCAAATATCAAAACATATGTGATGTTTTAAATGGTGTATTTTTAGCAGGAAATCCAAAACAATATTTTTCCGAGGGCAGAGTTATTGTTATTTCCGAAGATGAACAAGATTTAATACGTTCTCAGGACCTTGTTATTTTAACTAATGCATCTTGTTTACAAATGTCAGCACTTAGAGCCTCATGTGTGATTATAAATATGGATACTGAGGTATCAGAGGAGATTTTAATGCTTACTGAACAGCTTGGTTGTGTAATCATTCGCACTATAATGGACGCTTATACTTGTGTTAGAATGTTAAACCAAGCAATACCAGTAAGTCATATTATGCTTACAAATGGAATTATAACCTTTCAACATAGTGATTTTGTATCCGATGTAAAATCTATTGTATCTAAAAAACGTATACCATATTATCCCATTTTAGATGATGACGGCAAATATATCGGCATGGTATCACAACGTAATTTGCTTGATTTAGACAAACAAGAGGTAATTTTAGTAGACCACAACGAAAAAGACCAATCGGTTGACGGTATAACCTCAGCACAAATAACCGAAATTATAGACCATCACAGAATAGATACTATGGAAACAGGTGGGCCAATATATTTTAGAAATCAGCCTCTTGGCTGTACAGCTACAATAGTTACTCAGATGTATCAAGAAAATGGTATTGATATTCCTAAACAAATTGCAGGTTTATTATGTTCTGCTATAATCTCTGATACACTCATGTTTAGGTCACCAACATGCACACCATGCGACCAACACACCGCAGAATGGCTTGCAAAAATCGCTGAAATTGATATTCGTTCACATGCTATTGAGATGTTTCGCTCTGGTCCTAAGCTTGACAATCGCTCAACTGATGAGATTTTCCACACTGATTATAAATATTATCAAGCTAAGGGCAGAAGAATTGCCATTTCTCAAGTTACAAGTGTTAGTAGTGATGAACTTACCACGCTTGAACCTAGAATGTTATCTTATATGCAAAGCTGTCTACCATCATCTGGTCTTGCAATGATGTTTGTAATGCTCACTGATATAATAGAAGAAAACACCAGATTATTATTTGTTGGTAAAAATTCGGATAAACTTGTTAAAACAGCTTTTGCGATAGATGAGATTGACTGTAACTGTGTACACCTACAAGGCGTAGTAAGCAGAAAGAAACAGATGGTTTTACCACTTATGAATGCACTTGAAGAGCTTGGAATGAGCGAAAATTGATGTTTTTTGTCATCTTCTTTACACAAATTTTATATATGAATAGAATTTGAACCAAATTTGCCAGTTCTTTAAAATTGTTTCACAGTCCATTCATAATGTGTTCACAATTTCAGGAAAAAGCATGATATACTAATACTCGTAAAGCACAAGAGATTCAATCAAATGCATTACGAATTAAAAATTTCGCAACATATCAATATGCCGCATTTTTAAGAAAATGCACCGAATAATATTTCCCCCTTTTTTGATTATTCGGCATGGCAGTGCAATAATTATTGACTTTCTTTACTTTAAAAACCCCTCTTTTTCCCTATTCCTTTTTTAGAAGTGTGGAAGGATTTTAAAATTTTCCCCCCTTCCGCACTTCCTCCCCCTTTTAATTTAGCTCATATCTTTTTTCTATATATTCCTTTTTCTCTTTTTCTCTTTTTTCTTTTCGGGATTTAAAGTATCCCACTCCCCAAGTATGTAACGAAAAACGACGGCTTGAAAGCCGTCGTTTTTCGCTGTTTATTTAAATATTTATAAAATTTTTCTTATTATAGCTATAACAAACACAATACTCGTAAAACCTAAGATAAAATATCCTAAAATTGACAAATATTTTATAATATCTGAACATATATTTTTTACTCTTTCTACATCTGAAAATATTGAAGATATTTTTTCATCTGTTAAATTTCTTTCTCTTACATCTTGCACATCAATATTTTTAACTAATTCGTCCAAGGTTATATTGAAATAGTCACTAAGCATAACCAATCGCTGAAAGTCTGGATAAGATTGTCCCGTTTCCCTTAGTTAAAGATATTGTTGGGTATCTCAAGATGTGTCATTCGATTTTGCCGATAAAGCGGTAGAAGATTTCCACTTCCTGTTCCCGGCTTCCGTCCTCACTTTTGACCGCTTCATGG
>DXIE01000050.1 GCA_019113005.1 Candidatus Butyricicoccus avistercoris
TCCTGGTTCTGGTAAGTCATTTAGTGCAAAAGAACATATAGCATTTCTTATTTTAAATACTGATGATGATATACTCGTATGTGACCCTGAGGGAGAGTATGCACCACTTGCTCAGGCTATGGGGGATAACATATCAACTGTTGTTCATGTAGCGGCAGATGGTGAAGATAAGTTAAATGCTATGTATATGGTTGACGGTTACGGAGAGAACAATCCAATTGTTATAAAATCTCAATTTATCATGTCACTTATAGAGCGAATTGACCCTGAAGGAGTTGGACCGCAACAAAAATCTATTATTGATAGATGTATAGCAGCGGTTTATCAAGAAGCGGAACAGACTGGACTTGTGCCAACACTTTGTACGCTTAGAGAAAAATTACTTGAGCAACCAGAAGAAAAAGCAAAGGATATTGCACTATCTTTGGAGTTATTCACCACAGGCTCACTTGATATTTTTGGGCATAAAAGTACAGTAAATCTTGATAAAAGAGTGGTTGTTTTTGATATTCATGGACTTGGTGAGCAGTTAAGGGCAATAGGTCATTTAGTAATTACTGATACCATGTTAAATAGGGTTACTCTTAACTGGAAAAAGGGTAAACGCACCCATATATTTGTAGATGAGTTTCATATCATGTTTCAAAATGAGTATAGTGCAGCCTTTTTTAACAGTGCATGGCGTCAATTTCGTAAGAGAAATGCTTATCCGACAGGCATAACGCAAAACGTAGATTACTTGCTTGATAGCGTACAATCAAGAACTATGCTATCAAATTCAGAGTTTATAGTGATGTTAAATCAAGCTCCACCAGATAGAGAAAAGATTGCAAAGCTATTAAACATTTCACCTGAACAGATGGCACATATAACCGATGTTCCAGCAGGTTGTGGTTTAATAAAATATGGCAGTGCTTTAGTACCTTTTGTAAATCGTTTTCCGCAGGACACAAAACTCTATGAGCTTATGACAACTCGACCAAATGAGGGTAAATTCTCTACGTTTTTAAATAAAAACGAATGATGGTGATAAGTTATGGATATAAAGCAGAGAGAACACAAGAAAAATATAAAGGTTTTAGATAAAGCTGGTTTACTGGGCGAAAAGATGAAAGATAGTTATATTCGGTCTAGGGATTTTGTTAGAAAACAAACCGAAAAAGACGAAGAAAAGCCAGAAGATAAACTCCAAAATGCATCATCAGATATAGCTAATAAGTCGGTAAATATAGCATATCAATCAGGAAAAAGACTGCTTATACGCTCAAAACAGAAGTTTATAAAGCAAAGATTGCAAAAAAGCAAAGAAAGGCTTTATAAAAACACTGAAAAACCAGTTAATACTATAAAAACCAGAGAAAATTCAGGTCAAATTACAATTAAAACACGAGATTATAACGCACCTAAAATAAAAGATAATATCCATAAAATAAAAACCATTAAGCGTAATATAAAGACCAGAAAAACAGTAAAAAATACCCAAAATGCAACCGAACAAGGTCGAAAACTCGCAAAAAGGCAGTATATAAGACGTACACAAATGCGTTATAGACTTAGAAATAGAACGATTGCAAATCGAAATATTGCAAATTCTACAATTAAAACTGCAAATGCTGTCAATGAAAGCACTAAACAACTTGCGACAAAACCACAGTTTACTAAACCGCCACTTCAAAAATCTTTATCTAATCATATTTTTAATGGTAAAAGAGCCATTAAGACAAGGAAAAATTCAGATATAAAGATTAAAAAAGCTCAAAACAGGCTGAAAATAAAGAAAAAAGCTACTAAAACAGTTAAAGCAACAGGTAAAACAATAAAAACTTCCGAGCAAACAGCAAAAGTAGCTGTCAAAACTACTGGACAGACTGCAAAAGCGGTAGGTAAAAGCAGTGTTACGGCAATAAAAACCGCAAAACATACAGCTTTTATGATAAAACAGCTTGCTATAAAGGCTGCAAAAGCTACTGCGGTAGCTGCCAAAGCGGTAGTTAAGGCAACTATTGCAGCAGTAAAGGTAACAGCAGCAAGCATAAAGGCATTAATTGCGGCGATTGCGGCAGGTGGTTGGGTGGCTGTACTTATTATACTTGTTGTTGTGGTTTTAGGCGGTGCATTAGCAATGATAGGTGATACCGAAAATAGTTCATATACTCCTGTCAGTGAAGAAGTCAATGCTTATGAGCCACTTATACGAATATACGCTCAAAAACATGGAATACCAGACTATATTGAGCTTATAAAGGCGGTTATGATGCAGGAAAGCGGTGGACAAGGCAATGACCCAATGCAAGCGTCAGAATGTGGTTTCAACACCAAATATCCTAATACACCAAATGGAATAACTGACCCAGAATATTCAATAGATGTGGGTATACAGAACTTAGCAGCCTGTTTAGAACAGGCAAAAGTTGAAAATCCTATTGATATGGAGAATATAAAACTAGCATTGCAGGGTTACAACTTTGGAAATGGATATATTTCATGGGCAGTTAAAAATTATGGTGGCTATTCGTATGCAAATGCGGTAGAATTTTCCGAAATGATGGCTAAAAAACTAGGTTGGTCAAATTACGGTGATAAAGAATATGTACCTCATGTACTTCGTTATTACCCTTATGGCAATGGTTTTGGCGGTATGGGTAATAGATTTATTGTTGAAATCGCACTTTCACAACTTGGAAATGTGGGTGGTCAGCCTTATTGGTCATGGTATGGATTTGGGAGTCGTGTTGAATGGTGTGCTTGTTTTGTTAGTTGGTGTGCAAATGAATGCGGTTATATTGATGCAGGAGTCATTCCAAGATTTTCAGCTTGCACATCGGGTGAAGCGTGGTTCAAAGAAAGAGGACAATGGCAAAGTAGCAGTTATGAGCCAAAATCTGGTGATATTATCTTTTTTGATTGGCAAGGTGATGGAAAAACCGACCATGTAGGTATAGTAGATAGAGTTGAAAACGGTATTATTTACACAGTTGAAGGCAATTCAGGCGATGCTTGCAAACAAAGATATTATCCAATAGGTGATGAAGATATTTATGGTTTTGGATTGCCAAGTTATTAAAAATTCCCTCTGTCTTTTTATAGACAGAG
>DXIE01000051.1 GCA_019113005.1 Candidatus Butyricicoccus avistercoris
GAGATGTATGCAGGCGATATTTGTACTGTTTCTGTAAATATCGCAGGTTTACCAGCAATGGTTCAGCCTTGTGGTTTTGATTCTAATAAAATGCCTATCGGTATGCAGCTGATTGGTCCACGTTTTGGCGAGCAAACTCTGCTTAATGCTGGTTATGCTTTTGAACAGGCTACTGGTCTTAAGAATATTATTGCAGAGCTGTAATTAGGAGGATAAATAAAAATGAAATATGAAGCAGTCATTGGTCTTGAGGTGCATGCTGAGTTATCCACCGAAAGCAAAATTTACTGTTCTTGTTCAGCAAAATTTGGTGCTGATATAAACACTCACACTTGCCCAGTTTGTACTGGTATGCCAGGTGCACTGCCTGTTTTAAATAAACAAGTAGTACACTATGCGGCTAAAATGGGTCTTGCTACTGGTTGTACTGTAAACCGACTTTGTAAGGCTGACCGTAAAAACTATTTCTATCCAGACCTACCTAAGGCTTATCAGATTTCTCAGTTTGATGTTCCAATCTGTGAAAATGGTGAAGTTTTCTTCTATGTTGACGGCGAAAAGAAGTCTTGTCGCTTAGAACGTATTCACTTTGAAGAAGATGCTGGCAAGCTTCTACACGATGAAATTGACGGCACTGTTGTTGACTTTAACCGTTGCGGTGTGCCACTAATCGAAATGGTAACAAAGCCAGACCTTCATTCATCTGCCGAAGCTAAAGAATTTCTGGAAATGATTAAAACCACTCTGTCTTACCTCGATATTTGTGACTGTAAGATGGAAGAAGGTTCTATCCGTTGTGACGTTAACGTTTCTATTCGTCCAGAAGGTTCTACTGAGTTCGGCACTCGTGTAGAAATGAAAAATATCAATACTTTCTCTGGTGCAGTTCGTGCTATTGATTATGAAGTTGCACGTCAAATTGAAGTCGTTGAGAATGGCGGCACAATTCAGCAGGAAACCCGTCGTTGGGACGATGTTAAGCTGAAAAATACCGTCATGCGTACCAAAGAAGATGCTCAAGACTATCGTTATTTCCCAGACCCAGACCTTATCGCTGTTGAAATTGATGATGAGTGGTATAAGCAGATTGAAAGCGAAATTCCAGAACTGCCAATCTCTCGTTATGAGCGTTACTTAAATGAATATGGCATGACTGCTATGGAATCCCGTCAGCTTATGGATTCTTATGCTAAGGCAACTTTACTGGATACAGCAGCAGCTTCTGGTAAGGTTAAGCCAAAGGCAGCAGCTAACTGGATTTTATCTGATATTTCCAAGTATCTAAATGATAAGGAGCTTGAGCTTGAAAACACCAAGCTGACAGCAGAAAAGTTAGTTGACCTAATTTGTCTGATTGATGCAGGCACAATTTCTGGTGCAGCAGGTAAAAAGGTTCTTATTCAGCTATTTGAAACTGACGAAACAGCAGAGCAGATTGTAGAACGTCTTGGTTTAAAGCAGGTATCTGATGAAGGTGCAATTCTTGCAATCGTAAAAGATATAATTGCTAAAAACGAAAAGGCAGTTGCAGACTTTAAGGCTGGTAAGAATGTAACTGGTTTCTTAGTTGGTCAGTGTATGAAAGCATCTAAGGGACAGGGTAATCCTCAAATTATTAATAAGCTGCTTGCTGAAGAACTTGCAAAATTATAATAAATTTTACGGGCAGAGAAAATAATCTCTGCTCGTTTTTTCTAAAGTTTGAAGAAGGTGTATATATTGGTTTTAATAGTATGTACAGATGATAAAAACGGAATGATGTTTAATAACAGGCGACAAAGCAGAGATGCACTTGTTATAGCTGATTTAATTCAAATTGTAGGTCAAAATAAGCTATACTGTTCTGAATATACCGCAAAGCTCTTTGATGACTTTGATTTTACACCTCAGATATGCGAAAATTTTAACAACCTATCAGATAGCAGCTATGTTTTTATTGAAAATCCAGATGATATACCGCAAGATATAACTAAAATAATTAAATATCTGTGGAATAGACATTATCCATCAGATAAAAAGTTTAATATAAATGGTTTTAAATTAGAGTCAAGCTGTGAATTTTCTGGTAAATCACACGAAAAAATAACAAGGGAGATTTATATTAAATGCTAAATACAATCAAAAAACTTTTATCTCTTTTACTGTGTTTTGTAGTTTTAACAGGTTGTGATGTAATTCCTGTTCAAAATCCAGTAAACCAAAGCTCATATCTTTTAAGCGAAATACCAGAGTTCTCTGGTGAGCCATATGTTGTAATAAATGATAATAAGCCAGATTTTAATACAGGTTCACTTAATACCAAAGCTTTTGAAGAATACAGCGAACTTGATAGTCTAGGACGTTGCGGAGTTGCAACCGCAAACATAGGCAAAGAAATTATGCCTACTGAAAAACGTGGAGATATAAGCAGTGTAAAACCTAGCGGTTGGATAAATAAAGAATATGATAAAAATCTTGTAGATGGTCGTTATCTTTATAATCGTTGTCATTTAATCGGTTATCAGCTAACAGGCGAAAATGCTAATGAGAAAAACCTTATAACTGGTACAAGATATATGAATGTTGAAGGAATGCTGCCATTTGAAAATATGGTTGATGATTATATAGAAGAAACTAACAACCATGTAATGTATAGAGTTACACCAATTTATGATGGTGATAATCTTGTCGCAAGTGGTGTGCAAATGGAAGCATACTCTGTTGAAGATAATGGCGAAGGTATTTGTTTCAACGTTTATGTATACAATAATCAACCTGAGATAACTATTGATTATGCAACAGGCGATAACTGGCTTTCAACTGAAGCACCAAGCAGTAATTCTAACAATTCAACAACCGAAAGCACGAATACATATGTTTTAAACACCAATTCTAAAAAAATTCATAGACCTGATTGCAGTGGTCTTAAAAACACAAAAGAAGAAAACAAACAAACTTATACAGGTGATATCCAAACATTATTAAACCAAGGATATGAAAAATGTAAAACCTGTAAACCATGATTTTAACGGATACATTTTATATGTATCCGTTTTTTCTTGACACATAGATTTATTTAGTCTACAATTATTTATAATTGAGTGTATAAAAGTGCTTGTATTTTAAATATAAGCTTAAAAGGGAATGGGGTGTAATTCCCCAGCGGTCACGCCGCTGTAAAGATGTAGTTTTATGCAAATATTGCCACTGTTTTTCGGGAAGGCTGCAATAAAATGTTGATATCTAAGCCAGAATACCTGCTTTTATATTTTGTTTACAGCAGTTACGAGCGATGACTGTTCTGTTGCTTTTGCCCTATTTTATATCTAGGGCTTTTAGGCTTTTCATCAGAACAGTTTATTGTGTAACTTTGCACTTTAAACTGTATTTTTTATTTAAAAAGGATTTTTTTAATGCAGACTGTTTATAAAAATGGAAAGAACTTAAGATTTGGTTATACAACAGGCTCATGTGCCGCTGCTGCTGCTCAAGCCGCTACTTTATTGCTGCTTACAAATGAATGTCCTGATAAAATCAAACTAAACACACCAAAAGGTATAGAATTAATATTGACACCCGAAGATGCAAAAATAGAAAACAATATTGCAAGCTGTGCAATAACAAAAGACAGCGGAGATGACCCAGACGTAACAAATGGAATACGAATTTTTGCGTATGTTAAAAAAACAGATAAAGAAATAGTAATAGATGGTGGATATGGTGTAGGTCGAATTACTAAAGCAGGTCTTGCAAATCCCATAGGTTCAGCTGCTATAAATCCTAAACCTTTGCAACAAATTAAAAATGCAGTAAAGCTCGCTATGAAAAAAGCAAATTATACAGGTGGATTATCTGTAACAATATGTGCAGAAAAAGGTGAAGAAATCGCAAAACAGACATATAATGAACATTTAGGAATTATCGGCGGTATATCTATTTTAGGTACAAGCGGAATTGTAGAGCCTATGAGTGAACAAGCTCTTATGGATACAACTCATTTAGAGCTTGACTCATTATATGCTGAAGGGCAAAAAATTGCTTTTTTATGCCCTGGTAACTATGGAGCTGATTTTGCAAAAAATACTCTTGGACTAGACCTCGAACAAGCGGTTAAATGTTCTAATTTTATCGGTGATGCTATTGATTATGCAGTATTTAAGGGTTTTAAAAAGATTTTACTTGTAGGTCATGCAGGAAAACTCGTTAAAATAGCTGCTGGTGTTATGAACACTCATTCATCGGTTGCAGATGGCAGACAAGAAATATTCACCTCACATGCAGCTCTTTTGGGTGTATCACATGATAAACTTGAAAATTTAATGAATGCTATAACTATTGATGAATGTCTAAACATACTAAAAAGTACAGGTTTATTAAATTCTATACTTGAAAGTATAGGCAAAAGCATAAAAAAAAGACTTAATATGAGAGTTTGCAATAAAGTACAAATTGAATATATAATGTTTACAAATCAATTTGGAATTTTATCAAAATCTGATGGAGCTTTTAAGCTTTGTAAGGAGTTAAAGAATGAGAAATAAAGGTATTTTATATGGTATCGGTGTAGGCCCCGGAGACCCTGAGCTTATGACACTGAAAGCAGTTAGAATTTTAAAAGAATGTGATGTAGTTGCTGCACCAGAGTCTGATGGAAATGATAAAACAGCTACAAATATTGCTGCTGAATTTATTAAGGGTAAAACAGTTTTACATTGTAATATGCCTATGACAAGAGATAAGCAAAAAATGCAGGAGAGCCATGAATTAGCTGCTGATAAGATATGTGCTTTGCTTGATGAAGGCAAAACAGTAGCTTTTTTAACTTTAGGTGACCCTAGTATTTATTCTACTTACTGGTATGTACATCGTTTAGTATTAGAACGTGGTTATAATGCTCAAATTATAGCAGGTGTACCTTCTTTTTGTGCTGCTGCCGCATCATTAAATATGGCTCTTGTTGAAGGAAGCGAAATGCTTCATATAATACCTGCATCACATAGTAGTACAGACGAAGGACTTTCTCTTTCTGGTACAAAAGTGCTTATGAAAGCGGGTAAATCCATACTTGACGTGCGTGAAAAGTTAAGAAAACAGAATAAACTTAAAAATACGGCACTTATAGAACGTGCTACTATGCCAGAGGAGCGTGTTATAACTGACCTTGATACTTTAGATAACCCAACTGGCTATTTTTCTATTATAATTTCAAAGGAGAGCTAAATTTATGATTTATTTTGTCGGTGCAGGTTCAGGTGCACCTGATTTAATTACTGTAAGAGGTGCAAATTTAATAAAAAAAGCTGATGTTATAGTATATGCTGGTTCTCTTGTAAATCCTGAAATTCTAAATGATAGAAAAGATACTTGTCAAATATATAACAGTGCAAAAATGACCTTAGAAGAAGTTATGCAGGTTATGATTCCAGCTGAAAGAGCAGGAAAGCTTGTTGTCCGTTTGCATACAGGTGACCCTTGCGTTTATGGTGCTCATAGAGAACAAATGGACTGGTTAGACAAAGAGGGTATTAAATATGAAATTTGCCCTGGAGTATCTTCTTTTTGTGGTGCAGCTGCCGCACTTAAAGCAGAATACACACTTCCAGACGTATCTCAAACGGTTATTTTGACCCGTATGGAAGGAAGAACACCTGTTCCACCTAAAGAAAAAATAGAACTTTTAGCCTCTCATAATGCTACAATGGTTATTTTCTTATCTGCTGGTAGATTAGAGGAACTTTCTAAACGTCTAATTGAAGGTGGATACTCAAAAGATACCCCAGCTGCTATTGTTTATAAAGCAACTTGGCCAGATGAAAAGGTCATATATACAACGGTTTCAAAGCTTGCTCAAGATGGTCAAGCAATAACAAAAACTGCACTTATAACTGTTGGCAACTTTTTAGGAAATGAATATAATCGCTCAAAATTATATGACCCAGCTTTTACAACAGAATTTCGTGAGGCAAGTCTATGATTTGGGGTAAAATTATATCATTTACGGATAATGGTGCTAAAATCGCACAAAAAATAGTTGATTTGATGCCTAATGATAAAATAGAAATTTACAGAAGAAGTATTGATGCCTCACTTGATAACACTTCACTTAAACGTATGGTGCAACAGGCTATGGTTGACTGCAAACTTATAATCTTTGTTGGTGCAACTGGTATAGCTGTTAGAGCTATTGCACCATATTTACAGGGTAAAACATATGACCCTGCTGTTTTAGTTATAGATGAACAAGGCAAATTTGTAATTTCTTTACTTTCTGGACATTTAGGAAATGCAAATGACCTAGCTAAAATGATTGCTAATAAATTAAATGCCTTGCCTGTTATAACCACCGCTACTGACGCAAGAGGTGTTTTTGCAGTTGATACATGGGCTAAAAATAACAAATGTGCTGTTATCGAACCAGATAGAATAAAATACATCTCAGGTGCATTACTAAAAGGCGAAAACATAGGTTTAAAAAGTGATTTTTCTGGTGTTAGACCGATAAACATGGTAAATTTCGCTGAAAATGGGTTTGTAGTTGCATTAAATGCTAATGAAAATCCGTTTAAAAATACACTTCATTTAATACCGAAAATCTTACATATTGGTATTGGTTGCAGAAAGAATACTTCACTTGATAATATTTCAAAAGCTATAAAAATAGCTTTAGATAAATATAGTATTGATATTCGTGCGGTATGTTCGATTGCATCAATAGATATAAAACAAAATGAAGCGGGAATTTTAGCTTTTTGCAGAGAAAACAATCTGCCATTTAAAACTTTTACTGCTGATGAATTAAATAGCTTAGATGGTGAGTTTACAAAGTCCGAATTTGTAAGAAAAACAGTAAATGTTGATAATGTTTGTGAACGTTCAGCGGTTTTAAGTGCAAAAAATCACGATTTAATATGTAAAAAACTATCTTATAGTGGCGTTACAGTTGCCATTGCTAGAGAAAAGTGGGAGATGAAATTTTGAATATACAAATGATAGGAATTGATTATCATAAGGCGGATATTTCCAAACGTGAACCACTTTCTTTTACTCAAAATCAAGTAATTAATTTATTGCCTAAGCTTGCAAGTGGTCAAAATGTACTTGCTTGTGCTTTACTTGCTACTTGTAATCGTACAGAGCTATATTTGCACACAAAAGAAAATATAGATGCTTTAGAATTGCTTTCAAATGCCGCAAATCTAAATAAAAATGATTATTTAGGCTGTACGGTTTCAAGATATAATTATGATGCTATAAGGCATTTAATGGAAGTTTCCTCTGGCTTACAATCGCAAATCTTTGGTGATGACCAAATTGTAACTCAAGTCAAAAATGCTATGCAACTTGCAAGAAATGCAAAAACACTTGATAATGTGCTTGAAACATTGTTTCGCAGAGCAGTAACAGCTGGAAAACGTGTCAAAACAGAAACAAGATTTTATACCGTTCCGCCATCTGCTGCTGCAAAAAGTGTACAAATGGCAAAAGATTTTTTTGGTGATTTATCTGGGAAAAAAGCAGTTATAATTGGAAATGGTGAGATGGGCAGACTTGCAGCTTCACTTCTTGCAGAGCAAAATTGTGATGTTACAATAACCTTGCGTACATATCGACATGGTCAAACCATAGTTCCAGCAAAATGTAAAACTCATTCATATGATGATAGATATACATTGATAGATGGTGTAGATTTAGTTTGCAGTGCCACAACAAGTCCTCACTGTACAATTACATATGAAAAACTTATAGCACTCAATAAACTACCAAAACTTTTTATTGACCTTGCTATGCCAAGAGATATTGACTCTCAAATTAGTAATATTTCAAATATTACAGTTTGGAATCTTGATAATCTAGGTAGTCTTAATGATGAAAATGAAGAAGATATACAACATGCTAATGAAATTTTAGAAAAAGAAATTTGCGATTTTTATGCTTGGAATAATTATCGTTCAGCCTTGCCTGTAATCTCTCAGATAAAAGATGATATAACAAAACGTATATATTTTGATAAACAATATGATGATTTTAAGCAAGATAATGATTTAGATAGTTTAATCAAACTTTCTGTTAATAAAGCAGTTGATTTGTTATTAGGAGGTATGAAAGACACTATAAATCAGGATAAGCTTTCACAATGCTTAGAACACATTAGAAAGGGATTATAAACATGAAACTATATGTTATAGGAATTGGCCCTGCTGGAGAAGACCAAATGACACTTCGTGCAGTTCGTGCATTAAATAAGTGTGATTGTGTTGCTGGATATAATTTATATCTAGATTTAATAGAAAATTTAATAGATGGAAAAGAACGTATACAAACTGGTATGATGAAAGAAGTTGACCGATGCACAGCTGCAAGAGATGCTGCACTTAATGGAAAAACTGTTGCAATTATTTCATCTGGTGATGCGGGTATTTATGGTATGGCAAGCCTTATGTTTGAAGTATGCGAAAATTATCCACAAATAGAAATTGAGGTTATTTCTGGTATAACCGCTGCTTGCTCAGGTGGTGCTGTACTTGGTTCACCACTTACATGTGATTTTGCTGTTATTTCTCTTTCTGACTTGCTTACACCTTGGGAAGTCATTGAAAAGCGTGTCAAAAATGCTGCAAAAGGTGATTTTAGCATGGTATTATATAACCCAGCAAGTAAAAAACGTATTGACCATTTAAAACGTGTATGTGATATGGTTTTAGAATTTCAATCACCTGAAACAATATGTGGAATTGTTAAAAATATCGGCAGAGAAGGGGAAAGCTCTGAACTTATGACTCTTGAAAAACTGCGTAATACACAAGTTGATATGTTAACAACTGTTTTTATTGGAAATTCTAGAACTAAGATTATTTCCGGAAAAATGGTGACACCAAGAGGTTATCGTGGCATATGAAATTAGTTATATTTTCTGGCACAAGCGATGGAAATAAGCTCTGTCAATGGCTAGGTAAACAACATATGAATGCTGATGTATACGTTGCCACAGAATATGGTAAGCAAGTAATGTCTGAAATAGAAGGCATAAATGTGCATATTGGCAGATTAAACAGCACACAAATGGCTGAGATTATAGATAATAACACGTGTGTTATTGATTGTACTCATCCATATGCAAGTGAAGTAACTATAAATATAAAAACTGTTTGTGAGCAAAAAAACGCAAAATATTTAAGATTTTTAAGAGAAAGCCTTTTGTGTGATGATGATATTATATCTGTTAAAAACACAGAAGATGCTGTGAATTGGCTTTGTAATAATAGCGGAAATGTTCTTTTGACAACAGGCAGTAAAGAGCTTGAAGCCTACACAAAAATTCCAAATTATCAAGATAGATTGTTTATTCGTGTACTTCCAACCGCATCAGTTTTACAAAAATGTGAATCATTAGGATTTAAAGGTTCACATATTATTGCAATGCAAGGTCCATTTTCTCATGAAATGAACGTTGCAATGTTAAAACAGATAAAGGCTCAAATTCTTGTAACCAAGGATACTGGAAAATCTGGCGGTTTTTTAGAAAAACAGCAAGCAGCTAAACAAGCAAATGTTAAAATGCTTATGATTAAGCGTCCTTTAGATGAAAAAGGACTGGATTTTGAACAAATTAAAAGCGAAATTCTTAATTTAAAAGAATATCCACGTTTTCCGCTTTTTATATCGCTTGTAAATAAGAATGTTTTAATTGTTGGTGCTGGAAAAATTGCAAAACGAAGATTTGAAGTTTTAAAGCGTTTTGGAGCTAATATCACTGTAATTGCAACAGAAAACCGTGCAGATATAGAAAATGTTATAATTAAATCATACAGTGAAAATGATTTAAATGAAATGACTTTAGTAATCGCTGCAACAGATAACAGGGAGATAAATCATAAAATATATATTGATTGTCATAAAAGGAATATTCCAGTTAGTGTTGCTGATTGTTTTGAAGAAAGTTCTTTCTTTTTCCCTGCGATATGTAAAAATGATATTTTAATCGCTGGCTTGGTTTCAAATGGTAAAAATCATACAGCAGTATCATCTATGGCAAAAAAAATCCGTAATTTATTTGAGGGGGTGAATTCATGAGAATTGGCAGTAGAGATAGTAAGCTTGCTGTAATACAAGCTGAGGAAATTATAAATAAACTTGGTGTGCCTTGCGAGCTTATTACCATGAAAACAACAGGTGATATGATTTTAGACCGTACTCTTGATAAAGTAGGGGGAAAAGGTCTTTTTGTTAAAGAGCTTGACAGGGCTTTAATGTCTGGAGAGGTTGATTTAACTGTCCATAGTTTAAAAGATGTTCCGATGGAGCAGCCTGAAGGTTTTCCGCTTGTTGCATACTCCAAACGTGAAGACCCTAGAGATGTGCTTGTATTACCTAAAAACATTACTGATTTAGATACTAAAAAACCTATTGGCTGTTCTAGTGCAAGACGTCGTGTACAATTAAAAAGATTTTTTCCAGATATGGAGATTAAACCAGTTAGAGGAAATATTCAAACACGTTTGAAAAAACTAGACAGCGGAGAATATTCAGCACTTGTTTTAGCTGCTGCGGGATTACATCGTTTATGTTTAAAAGACAGAATATCAAAATATTTTTCTACCGATGAAATTTTACCTGCTGCTGGTCAAGGAATATTAGCAGTCCAAGGAAAGGCTAATGCCTTTATAGATGTATTAAAACATATAAATAATATCGAATCTGGACTATGTGCAACGGCTGAACGAGCATTTATAACAGAATTTGGCGGAGGGTGTTTTTCACCAATAGCAGCATATGCAACAGTCTATGAAAGTGAAATAACTTTACAGGTTATGTATTCATCAGAAGATGAAAGTCAATTACTTTACAGGTCAGATGTTGAAAATATAGCTAATGCTAAGCAATTAGGTATACGTCTTGCACAGCAAATTAAAAAGGAGGTGCAATTTTGGAAGTAGGAAAAGTAACTTTGGTAGGTGCTGGGCCAAGTGGTCTTGATTTACTAACACTACGAGGATTCAATGCCTTGCAAAATGCTGATGTTGTAGTTTTCGACAGATTAGTTGAGCAAGATATTATAGATATAATACCCGATAAGGCTGAAAAAATAGACGTTGGTAAACAAAATAACCATCACCCTGTTCCACAAGAACAGATAAATCAAATTTTGGTTGGCAAAGCAAAAGAGAATAAAAATGTTGTTCGTTTAAAGGGTGGAGATTGTTTTCTCTTTGGCAGAGGTGGAGAAGAATGTGAGTATCTACTTGCAAACAATATACCTTTTGAAGTTGTATCTGGTGTAACAAGTGCAATAGCAGCTCCTGCATACGCTGGTATACCAGTTACCCATAGAGATTTTTGCTCATCAGTGCATATTATAACCGCACATGCAAAAGCAGGTAAAAAGTTAGAAATTGATTTTGAGAGTTTAGTTAAATTAAAAGGTACTCTTGTATTTTTAATGGGTCTTTCATCAATTAATGAAGTTATGCAAGGACTTATAAACTCTGGCATGAGCAAGGATATGCCTGCTGCTGTAATAGAAAATGGTACACGTTTAACTCAAAGAAAAATAGTTTCAGATATATCAAATATAAGTCAAAAAGTCAAGGATTTAAACTTTAAAAGTCCATCAATAATTGTTGTTGGTGAAGTTTGTACCTTATCTGATTCACTTGATTGGTTTTCAAAACAGCCATTATATGGTCAAACAGTGGTCGTAACACGACCTAAAGAGCGAATAGGAACTTTATCTGAAAAACTTCGTAGGCTTGGTGCAAACGTTATAGAATGTCCATGTATACAAACTGTAAATGAAGTAGACACGGATAAGTTTAACGATGCACTTAAAAAACAATATGATTATGTTGTTTTAACAAGTCCTGCTGGTGTTTCGGCTATGATAGAGGCTCTTGAGAAAATAAACAAAGATTTAAGAGTTTTTTATAATTGTAAATTTGCTGTTATCGGCTCTGGAACAGCCAAAGAGCTTAAGAAATATGGTATAAATGCAGATTTAATGCCAGAAATCTATGACAGTGAACACCTTGGAAAACTTCTTGCAGATAAATTGAATAGTAATTCATCAGTTCTAATTTTGAGAGCTAAAGGTGGTTCAAAGGAGCTTACAACGACTCTTGAAAGAAAAGGTATAAATTTTTCAGATATCTCAACTTATATAACTGAATACTGCTGTAATAAATCAGAAATGCTTAGAGAAATAATTGAAAATGGTGTTGTAAATGTTATAACCTTTACAAGTTCATCAACTGTAACAGGTTTTGTAAATAGCATTAATCTTGACAAGTATAATAACTTTACAGCATTATGTATAGGTAAGCAAACAGCTAAAAAAGCTGAATTTTATGGTATGAAAACTAAAATTGCAAAAAATGCGACAATTGATTCGATGATTGCCGCTTTACTGGAGGAAAATCATCATGTTTAATCAAACAATACGTCCACGCAGACTACGCACATCTGATAATTTAAGAAGAATGGTGCGTGAAACAAGAATTTCTGCAGATAGTCTTATTTGGCCTGTTTTTATTGTTGAAGGCGAAAATATTTACAGGGAAATAGACTCTTTACCTAATCAATACCATTACAGTCCAGACCAACTTTATCGTATGATTGAACGTGCTAAAAAGCATGGTATATCTCGTGTTTTACTTTTTGGACTTCCAAAAGAAAAAGATGGTGAAGGTTCTGGTGCTTGGGACGAAAATGGTATTGTTCAGCAAGGCATAAGAAAAATAAAGGAACTTGCACCTAATATGTATGTTATAACTGATGTTTGTATGTGTGAATACACAAGCCATGGGCATTGCGGAATACTGTGCGGTCATGACGTTGATAATGATAAAACACTAGAAAAATTAGCACAAATCGCACTTAGCCATGTTAAAGCTGGTGCAGATATGGTAGCTCCGAGCGATATGATGGACGGTAGAGTTGCAGCTATTAGAGAAATTCTTGATAAAAACGGTTTTATTAACATACCAATTATGGCATATTCAGCAAAATTTGCATCTAGTTTTTATGGGCCATTTCGTGATGCTGCTGGTTCTGCACCTTCCTTTGGTGACAGACGTTCTTATCAAATGGATTTTCATAATAGCAGAGAGGCAATGCGTGAATGTGCTTTAGATGCGGCAGAAGGTGCAGATATTTTAATGGTTAAACCTGCACTTGCTTATTTAGATTTAGTGTATCAAGCTAAACAAAATTTTGATATTCCAATCGCTTGTTATGCGGTTTCTGGTGAATATGCAATGGTTAAAGCTGCTGCAAAAGCTGGTTTGGTTGATGAGTATAAAATCATGTGTGAAAGTGCAGTTTGTATGTACAGAGCAGGTGCAGATATTGTAATAACATATTATGCATGTGAGCTTGCTGATGCTATAAGAAAAGGGGATATAGGTTAAATGAATTTAAGTAAATCGGAAAAGATCATGGAAAAAGCCAAAAACTTCTTACCTGCGGGAGTAAATTCTCCTGTTCGTGCATTTCGTGCTGTGGGTGGAACACCTCCATTTATCGTAAAAGGCAAAGGAAGTAAAATCTGGGATTTAGATTACAATCAGTATATAGATTTTGTTGGCTCATGGGGTCCACTAATCTTAGGTCATAGCTATGAGCCTGTACTGAAAGCTGTGAGTGATACTATGCAATATGGTCTTTCTTTTGGTGCACCAACAGCTCTTGAAGTTGAAATGGCTGAAAAAATAGTATCAATAGTACCTAATATTGATATGGTTCGTATGGTAAACTCTGGTACAGAGGCGGTTATGAGTGCTATTCGTTTGGCTCGTGGTGCAACAGGAAAAGCAAAAATAATTAAGTTTGCAGGTTGTTATCATGGTCATTCAGATTCTATGCTTGTAAATGCGGGTTCTGGTGCATTGACCCAAGGCGAGCCTGACTCTGCTGGTGTTACAAAAGGTGCAGCTGAGGACACTTTAACTGCTGAATATAATGATTTAGATTCAGTTAGAAAATTATTTGATTTAAATACAAATGAAATTGCAGCGGTTATTGTAGAACCAGTTGCAGCAAATATGGGCGTAGTTCCTCCAGCAGATGGATTTTTAGAGGGTTTAAGAAAACTATGTGATGAAAATAACGCACTCTTAATTTTTGATGAAGTTATAACTGGTTTTCGTCTTGCACTTGGCGGTGCTCAGGAATTTTTTGGTGTTCGTGCAGATATAGTAACTTTTGGCAAAATAATTGGTGGAGGTATGCCAGTTGGTGCTTATGGTGCAAGCAAAGAACTTATGCAAAACATTGCACCTCTCGGCAGTGTTTACCAAGCAGGCACACTTTCAGGTAATCCAGTAGCTATGGCGGCAGGTCTAAAACAGCTTGAAATACTCGAACAAAATCCTCAGTATTACACTGAAATAAATGAAAAAGCTAAATTTATCGCAAATAATCTGCGTGAAAGTTCTAAAAAGCATGACATTGTTATGACAGTAAATCAATGCGGTGGACTAGTTTGCCCTTACTTTACAAGTGAAAATGTTACAAGCTTTTCTGCTACTCAGAAATCCAATCTTGAGCAGTTTAAATGTTATTTTCATGGTATGCTTGAGCATGGAATTTATATTGCACCAAGTCAGTTTGAGGCTATGTTTATAAATGTAAGTCATTCAAAAGACGATATAAATGCTCTTTGCTCGGCTGCTGATGAAGTTTTAGGGACTCTTTAATCGGAGAAAAATATGAGTTATAATACATGCCCAAGGCTACTTATAGCTGGTACAAATAGTGGTTCAGGAAAAACAACCATTGTTAATGCAATTTTACGAGCTATTCAAAAGCAAAATATTCCTTTGTACGGTTTTAAATGTGGGCCAGATTATATTGACCCAATGTTTCACAAAGCTGCACTCGGTATACCTAGCTACAACCTTGATTTATTTTTTTCAAGTGAACAAGAATGTAAAAATCTGCTTGCAAAACATACTCCAAACAATGGAATTGGCATAATTGAAGGTGTTATGGGGTTTTATGATGGAATTTCTGGTACAACAGATGTCGCATCATCAGCACATCTTGCAAGAGCCACCAACACGCCAACTGTATTAGTTGTAAGACCTAAAGGTCAATCACTATCAGTGGGGGCAACGCTCTATGGCTTTAAAAACTTTGCACCTAATACGCTAAAAGGTGTTATATTTAATGGAGTTTCTTCTAGTATGTATCCACTTTACAAAAAGATTGCACAAGAGGTTGGTTTAAAATCATATGGATATTTACCAGAAATCAAACAAACAGAAATTCCTAGCAGACACCTTGGCTTGGTAACAGCAGATGAATTAAACACATTACAGCAACAGATTGATATTTTAGCTTGTGAAGCTCAAAAATCTATTGATATAACAGGTCTTATAGAACTTTCGAAAACTGCTCCTGCACTTTTTAATGAAAATCAATTATATACAATAAAAAATAAATCTGTACGCATTGGTGTCGCTAAAGATAAAGCATTTTGTTTTTATTATCAAGATAACTTAGATTTACTTGAGGAGAATGGTGCAGAACTTATACCTTTTTCACCGCTTAACGATAAGTATTTACCAGAAAATATATCTGGTCTTTATATTGGTGGTGGATATCCAGAGCTTTATACTGATGAGTTATCAAACAATAAATCTATGCTTTACAGTATAAATTGTGCTATAAATAATAAAATGCCAACTATTGCAGAATGTGGTGGATTTATGTATCTTCATTCAAGTATAGTAACATTAGATGGGGTTAGTTATCCTATGGCTGATGTCATAAAAACGACTGCACATATGACAAATAAACTGCAAAATTTCGGATATATAACTATGACCGCACAAAAAGACTGTTTAGTCTCAAAAAAAGGTGAAACTATGAACGCACATGAATTTCATTACTGCAAATCTGATAATTCAGGCAATGATTTTTATGCTGAAAAACCTAATGGAAAGTCATGGAACTGTGTTTATGCAAATGATACACTTTATGCAGGTTATCCACACCTATATTTTAGAGCTAACACACACATTATCTCACGTTTTTTAAATTCTTGTGCTAAATTTGGAGGAAATCTATGAAGTTATTACAAGAAACAATAGAAAATATAAAGCCACTTGATAAATCTAGCATAGAAAAATGTAAAAAACGTTTTGAAAATATAGCAATGCCACTAGGTGGGCTTGGACTTTTACAAGATGCTATAATTCAGCTTGCAGGAATACAGCAAAAAGAGAAACCAGACATTTCAAAAAGAGCAGTAATTGTTTTTTGTGCAGATAATGGCGTTGTAGCTCAAGGAGTTACACAATGCGGACAAGAAGTAACAGCTGTTGTAACCGAAAACTTAAATAAAGGCTTAACAAGCGTTTGTTTAATGGCTAATACAATAAATATTGATGTAATTCCAGTTGATATTGGCGTTGCAAGAGATGTAAAAGGTCAAAAAATAAGAAAACATAAAATTCGTTATGGTACAGCTGATATGACAAAAGAGCCAGCTATGACAAAAAACGAGGCAATAACTGCTATTGAAACAGGTATAAAACTTGCTTTAGAGTGCAAACAAAATGACTATAATTTGCTTTGTGTTGGCGAAATGGGAATAGGCAACACAACAACTACCGCAGCTGTAACTTCTGTACTTCTTGGACTTGAGCCAGAAATTGTTACAGGTCGAGGTGCTGGACTATCAAGCGAGGGTTTAAATCGTAAAATAAACGCTATTAAAACCGCTATTAAATTACATAAACCAAACCCAAAGGATATTATTGACATTTTACATAAAGTCGGTGGACTTGACATATGTGGAATGGTGGGAACATATTTAGGTAGTGCATATTACCGAATACCTGTTGTAGCTGACGGGGTTATTGCGTGTGCTGCTGCGTTATGTGCGGTTAAACTTTGTGCACAAGCGAGAGATTATATTATTTTTTCTCATAAATCGTTTGAACCTGCGGGAAAAAAATTACTTGAAGCACTAAATGCTAAACCATTTATTGATGCTAAAATGAAGCTTGGTGAGGGAACAGGTGCAGTCACTGCTGTTTCACTTTTGGACCTTGCACTTGCACCATATCTTAATATGGCTAGTTTTGAAGAAATAAATATAGATGCTTATAAACCGTTAACATAAAATTATGAAAATTATCATAACAGGTGGTTCTGCAAGTGGAAAATCAGCTCATGCAGAAAGAATAATATGTAAATATGCAAAAAATAAATTATACCTTGCAACTATGCAACCATTTGGACAAGCTGCACAGAAAAGAATTGAACGTCATCTTACCTTAAGACATGGCAAGGGTTTTGATACAAAAGAATGTTTTACAAATCTTGCTGATTTTAACCCCCAAAAAATTTATGATGGGATTTTACTGGAATGTATGTCTAATTTACTTGCAAATGAAATGTTTTCACCAGATGGCATTGGTTTTAATAATGCAGTAGAGCATATCTTAAAAGGAATAAATAACATTCAAAAATATTGCAAAGTGCTAGTTATTGTAACAAGTGAAATATTTTCTGATGGTGAAAGTTATCCATATGAAACTATGGAATATTGCAGATTACTAGGTCAAATAAATCAAATTTTATTTGATTTATCAGATGCAGCTGCTGAGTCAGTTTGTGGGATTTTATTACCATATAAGGGGGAAAATCTTTTATGAAAAGTGTGTTAAGTGGAATACTTGTTGCATTCTCTATGTATTCAACTATACCAGTTAAACAAATTCCATGGCAAAAAAGCACTATGCGTTGGGCATTATCTTTTTTACCAGTTATCGGTTTAATTATTGGAATACTTGAATGGCTTTGGTATACTTTTTGCACATATTTTAATGCATCTGCTATTTTTTATTCAATTATTGCAGTAATTATTCCAATCATCATATCTGGAGGGATACATTTAGATGGTCTATGTGACACATGTGATGCTCTTTGCTCATTTGGTGATATCGAAAAAAAACTAGCTATTTTAAAAGATGCACATGTTGGTGCATTTGGTCCTATGTGGCTTATGGCTTTTTTATTATGTGAAATAGCTTGCTTTGCACAGCTTTATAAAACGCCCCAATATTTACTTTTTCCATTTATAGGCTTTGCTATTGCCAGAGCTGTGGGGGGGAGTAAAATTGTTTTTTTGCCATGTGCTAAAGATTCAGGACTTGCACATATTTTCTCAGAAAACAGTGATAAAAAAATAGTATTATTTACACTTATGTTTGAAGCTATGTTGTTTTTAGTTTTGGCTACATTAGCTATTTTTAATGTAAATAACAGTATATTTGTTGCAAAAGTCTTAGTATGGTTCGTTGCAATTTGGTATTTTATTCATAATGAAATTTGTAAAAATACTTTTGGCGGAATAACTGGAGATTTAGCAGGTTTTTTTATTTGTACAACTGAACTTATCTTTTTATTCATTCCAGCTATTGGAGGTATGATTTTATGACTGTTTTAATGATAGGTGGTGCATATCAGGGTAAAAAAGAATTGGCTAAAAAACTTTTCAACTTAAATGATAATGATTTTAACAGAATTGATGGCAAAGCCGTTTACAATTTACATGATTACATAAAAAATAATAATATACCTAATATAACTGACTTTGCAAACAGTTTAAGAGATAAAGTTATTATATGTAATGAAATTGGTTGTGGAGTTATTCCAATTAATAAAGAACTCGATAATTGGCGTGAAATTACTGGTCGTGTATGTTGTGAAATTGCAAGTTTTGCTGATATTGTTATAAGAGTTACTGCTGGTATACCACAATTCATTAAAGGGAGGATATAAACAAATGCACCATGAACATGGTGGAAATATCTATAAATATAGCAATAACAATTTAATAGATTTTTCTGCAAATATAAACCCTTATGGGATACCATCAAATGTTAAACAAGCTATGCATGACGCAATAGACTTATGTATACATTATCCAGAACCAAATGCAGACAGATTAAAACATGCACTTGCTGAAAAATATAACTTAAAGCCTGAAAATTTTTTCTGCTCAAATGGTGCAGCTGAAATTTTTTATAGACTTGTAAATGTGATAAAACCTAAATCAGCAATTATCACAGCTCCAACTTTTTCAGAGTATGAACAAGCTTTATTGAGTGTAAACTGTGAAATAAAACATCATTTTTTATTAAAAGAAAATGATTTTAGTCTTACGAATAGCATTTTAAGTGATTTAGATGATAATATAGATATTTGTATCTTATGTAATCCAAATAACCCAACAGGCAAAACTATAAATACAAATTTAATGAATAAAATCATTAAAAAATGTGATGAAAATAGTATTTATTTAATTATAGATGAATGTTTTCTTGATTTTATAGATAATGAAAAAGAACTTTCTGTACTAAATAACAAATCGAACAATTTAATTATTGTCAAAGCATTTACAAAAATGTATGCATTAGCGGGTGTGCGTTTGGGGTTTTGCATAAGTCATAATGTTGATTTAATAAATAAATTGTCTTATTTCGGACAGCCTTGGAACACATCTGTTATTGCTCAACAAGCAGGACTTGCTGCTTTAAAACTAACCGATTATCCAAAAAAAATAGCACAAAATATAAAAGTCTTAAGAGATATACTTTATTTAGAACTAAAAAAACTAAATCTAACTGTTTTTTATGGAGAAGCAAACTATTTGCTCTTTTATACTTTTGATTTTAAATTGCATGAAAAGTTGTTGAAATATAATATCTTAATAAGAAATTGTGAAAATTACATAGGTCTTAATAAAGGTTATTATCGTGTTGCAGTGAGAACAGAGGAAGAAAACAATAAATTAATTAAAGCTATAAAGGAGGTTTTAAAAAACTAATGGCAAAAGTTATTATGGTACAGGGTACATCATCAAATGCAGGTAAAAGTGTATTAGTTGCTGCTCTTTGCCGAATTTTTAAGCAAGATGGTTATAAAGTTGCACCATTTAAGTCACAAAATATGGCTTTAAACTCCTTTATAACTGATGAAGGTCTGGAAATGGGCAGAGCTCAAGTTATGCAAGCCGAAGCTTGTAACATAAAGCCAGATATAAGAATGAACCCTATTTTATTAAAACCTACCAGTGATTGTGGCTCTCAAGTTATCCTAAATGGCAAATCTATCGGAAATAAAACAGCAAAAGAATATTTTAGAAATAAATCAGCTTTAAAACCGTTTGTAAAGCAGACTTTTGATTCATTAGCTAACGATTTTGATATTATCGTTATTGAAGGTGCTGGAAGTCCTGCGGAAATCAACTTAAAACAAGATGATATTGTAAATATGGGTATGGCTAAACTTGCAAATGCACCTGTTTTACTTGTTGGTGATATAGACAGAGGAGGTGTATTTGCATCACTATATGGAACAGTTAAATTGTTAGAGCAAGACGAACAAGATAGAATTTGTGGACTTATAATAAATAAGTTCCGTGGTGATGTAGAAATTCTTTCTTCTGGTCTAAACATGCTTGAAGATTTAACAACAAAACCAGTGTTAGGTGTTGTGCCTTATATGCCACTTGATATAGATGATGAGGATAGTTTATCAAGTCGACTAGATAACAAAAACTCTGTTAATTTAATAAACATTGCAGTTATTAAGTTACCACATATCTCAAATTTTACTGACTTTGACCCACTTTCAAGAATAAATGGTGTTGGTTTAAATTATGTAGAGCGACCAGACCAGCTTACAAATGCTGATTTAATAATTATTGCAGGTACAAAAAACACAATAAGTGATTTAAAATGGTTAAGAGAGAACGGTCTAGAGACTCAAATACTTAAATGTCATGCTAAAAACATTCCTATTTTCGGCATATGTGGCGGTTATCAAATGATGGGACAACTTATTTCTGATCCAGAAAACACCGAAGGTGGTGGACAAATAGAAGGTATGGGTCTTTTACCTGTAAAAACAGTATTTCAAAAGAATAAAACTACAACTCAAGCAAAAGGTACTATTTTAAATATAGATGGCATTTTTTCATCTCTTTCAGGCAAAAATACTGTTGGATATGAAATTCACATGGGTAAAACTGAACTTTTAGAAACTGCAAAACCGTTTCAAGTGTTAAAACACGGTAAAACTGAAATTTTTGATGGTTGCTATAACAGCAACGCTTATGGAACATATTTGCATGGTATTTTTGACAATTCAGAAATAACATTAAACCTGATAAATGCAATCGCTAAAAAGAAAAATATATCAATAGAAAACAGTTATATAGACTTAGAACAGTATAAGCAAATGCAATATGATAAACTTGCAGATTTAGTTAGAAATTCACTCGATATTGATAAAATTTACGCTATTATGGAGGAGTTTTCATGCAAAGAACAACAGGATTAATCCATATATACCATGGCGATGGCAAAGGCAAAACAACATCAGCTATGGGACTTGCTCTTAGAAGTTTAGGGCATAATCATAAGGTCGTAATTGCTCAGTTTCTAAAAGATGGTACATCTGGCGAGTGTCGTATGCTTGCAAAATATGATAATTTAACCTTACTTGCAGCAAATCCATATTCAAAATTCACTTTTCAGATGACAAATGAAGAAAAAGAGCAAACAAAACAAAGTATAAATAGAATGTTCAATGCTGCAACAGAGTTTTGTAAGAAAAATTCTGTTAATCTTTTAATTTTAGATGAAATTTGTGCTGCAATAACAACGGGTATGCTTGATGAAAATACTTTAATAAGCTTTCTTGAAAATAAGCCAACAAACTTAGAGGTTGTTATGACTGGCAGAAATACATCAGAAAAACTTATTTCACTTGCCGATTATGTAACCGAAATGAAAAAACAAAAACACCCATTTGACCAAGGCATTGCTGCACGAGAGGGAATAGAACAATGAGCTTTATTGTAAAACCGTCAGAGATAGAAAAAACCAGTTTTGAAATTATAACAAAAGAACTGGGAAACCGAACTTTTCCAGAAGGGCAATCAGAAGTTGTAAAAAGAGTTATCCATACAACAGCAGATTTTGATTATGCAGATAATCTTTACTTTTCAGAAAATGTCATAGAAAACGCAAAAAATGCAATTTTAAATGGTGCTACTGTAATTACTGATACAAATATGGCTCTTTCAGGTATAAATAAAAAAATTCTTGCTCAGTTTGGCGGAGAAGTTCACTGTTTTATGGCAGATGAACAGGTAGCTAGGGAAGCTAAAGAACGAGGTGTTACAAGAGCGATTGTAAGCATGGAACATGCAGCTAAATTAAAAGAGCCTTTAATCTTTGCTATTGGCAATGCTCCAACCGCTCTTATACATTTATATGAGCTTATTAAACAAGGTGATGTAAATCCTGCATTGGTTGTTGGTGTACCTGTGGGGTTTGTAAATGTTGTGGAGTCAAAAGAGCTTTTTATAAGCTCAAATATTCCACATATAATCGCAAAAGGTAGAAAAGGCGGTAGCAATGTAGCCGCTGCAATTATAAATGCCATACTTTATCAGCTTGTAACAAGAGAGGGATTTGAAAAATGAGTAAAAAAGCAATAGCTGTTATAAGCTTTGGTACAACATATCCTAAGGCAAGACTTGCAATAGAGCGTATTGAAAACCGATTAAAAGAAGCTTTTCCAGAATATGATTTTTATAGAGCTTTTACATCTAAAATGGTTATAAATAAGATTGAAAGAGAGGAAAATATACAAATTCATACACCAGAAGAACTTATGCAAAAATTACTTGATGATGGATATGAAGAAGTTTTATGTCAAAGTCTTCATATAATGGCTGGTTTTGAATATGAAAAAATGCTTCATCAGCTTTATAAATTTGAAGATAAGTTTCAAAAATTATCTATTGGTGTGCCAATGCTGTTTAGTGAATATGATTATGAGCATATTTGCACCGAGCTTTTACAGCATATGCCAAAACTTAACCAAGATGAAGCATATGTATATATGGGACATGGTACAGAGCATTTTGCAAATAGTGTATACAGCCAAGTTGAAAATATGTTTAGGTTTTTAGGAGCTGAAAATGTTTATGTAGGCACTGTTGAAGGTTTTCCAAACCTTGACTATGTTATAAAAAGACTTAACAAGCATAATATTAAAAAGGTAACTTTAGCACCTTTTATGATTGTAGCAGGTGACCATGCTCAAAATGATTTAGCGGGTGATGAAGAAGATAGTTGGAAATCTATACTTCAAAGCCAAGGATATAAAACTAATGTAAATTTGATAGGTTTAGGCGATTTAGATTGTGTATGTGACTTGTTTTTCAGACATGCAAAAATGGCTTTAAAAGGATAAGAACGGCAAAATTTTGTCGTTCTTTTTTTCGGCAAAACACACAAAAAATATTATATTTTTTCTCTATTACAAAGAAAAATATTTGATTTTAGGGGTTGAAAAAATTTGGTCAAATGGTAAAATAAACTCAAACAAAGCCTTTAAGCTTAAATCTTTAAACCAAGGAGAGATTTATAATGGATAAAATAAAATGGGTAAAAAACACTATGCCTAAAACTGATGATTTACAGCTTTCAGTTATGAGCTTAGATAATGTAGATAAAGCTAGAGCGTTTCATAAAAGCTTTCCTCAGTATAGTGTAACACCTCTTGCAAATCTTTCTAATATGGCTGAATTTCTAGGGCTTAAATCTCTTTTTGTAAAAGATGAAAGTTATCGATTTGGACTAAATGCATTCAAAGTGCTTGGTGGTTCGTTTGCAATGGCTCGTTATATTGCTAATGAGCTTGGTAAAGATGTTTCAGAAATTGATTATAACTACCTTACAAGCGAAAAGTTAAAAAACGAGTTTGGTCAAGCAACATTTTTTACTGCAACTGATGGTAATCATGGTCGTGGTGTTGCTTGGGCTGCAAATCGTTTAGGTCAAAAAGCTGTTGTACTTATGCCTAAAGGAACTGTCAAATCCCGCTTTGATAACATAGCAAAAGAAGGTGCTAAAGTCATAATAGAAGAAGTAAACTATGATGAATGTGTTCGTATGGCAAATAAACTTGCTGAGCAGACAGAACATGGCGTTATGGTTCAAGATACCGCTTGGGACGGTTATGAAGAAATACCTGCTTGGATTATGCAAGGCTATGGAACGATGGCAAGCGAAGCCGCAGAACAAATAACAGATAGACCAACACATATTTTTATACAAGCTGGTGTGGGAAGTCTTGCTGGTGCAATTCAGGGTTATTTTGCAAATCTTTATAAAGACAATCCACCAAAGGTTGTTGTTATGGAAGCTCAGGCTGCCGATTGCTTATATCAGAGTGCAAAAGCGGGTGATGGTAAAATCCGCTTTGTAGATGGTGATTTACAAACCATTATGGCGGGACTTGCTTGCGGCGAGCCTAACACAATATCATTTGATATACTTAAAAATCACTCTGCATTTTTCGTATCTTGTCCTGATTGGGTAGCTGAAAAAGGTATGCGAATATTGGCAGCTCCTATAAAGGGTGATACACAAGTTACATCTGGTGAGTCTGGTGCAGTTGGTATGGGACTTATATATACACTAATGAAAAATCCTGAATATGAAGAGCTTAAAAATGCAATAGGTCTTGATGAAAATAGTTCGGTACTCATGTTCTCAACCGAAGGTGATACTGACCCAGAAAATTATAAAAAAATCGTTTGGGGCGAATAACTAAGGAGGCACTTAAAAATGGATTTCACACTTATTAACAAAACAGCAGAAAACTATAAAGATGATATGACACGTTTCTTGCGTGACCTAGTAAAAATCCCTGGCGAAAGTGCAGAAGAAAAAGGGCATATAATGCGTATTAAGGAGGAGATGGAAAAGCTAGGCTTTGATAAGGTAGAAATTGACCCTATGGGTAATGTTCTTGGCTATATGGGAACTGGTAAAACCCTTATTGGTTATGATGCACATATTGACACGGTAGGTATAGGCAATCGTGATAACTGGGAGTTTGACCCATATGAAGGCTATGAAACTGATGAAGAAATCGGTGGACGTGGCACATCTGACCAGCTTGGTGGTATTGTTTCTGCTGTATATGGTGCTAAGATTATGAAAGACCTTGGCATGTTAGATGACAGATATCAAGTGCTTGTAACTGGTACAGTACAAGAAGAAGATTGTGACGGTTTATGCTGGCAATATGTTATAAATGAAGATAAAGTAAAACCAGAATTTGTTGTTTCAACTGAGCCAACAGATGGTGGTATATATCGTGGTCAGCGTGGACGTATGGAAATCCGTGTTGATGTAAAGGGTGTTTCCTGTCATGGTTCAGCTCCAGAGCGTGGCGATAATGCAATCTATAAAATGGCTGATATTCTTCAAGATGTTCGCTCACTAAATGAAAATGATGCTGAGGACTCTACCGAAGTTAAAGGTCTTGTAAAAATGCTAGATGAGAAATACAATCCAGAATGGAAAGAAGCTCGTTTCCTTGGCAGAGGTACAGTAACTGTTTCTGAAATTTTTTATACATCACCTAGCCGCTGTGCTGTTGCTGATGGTTGCTCAGTATCACTTGACCGCCGTATGACAGCAGGCGAAACTTGGGAAAGCTGTCTTGATGAAATTCGTGCTTTGCCATCTGTCAAAAAGTATGGTCAAGACGTAAAAGTATCTATGTATGAATATGCTCGTCCATCTTGGACTGGTCTTATATATCCAATAGAATGTTATTTCCCTACATGGGTAATTCCAGAAGACCATAAGGTAACAAAGGCTCTTGAGGAGGCTTATCATGGCTTATATGGTAATGAGCGTGTGGGCTCTCCAGTAACAGAAGAAATGCGTAAGGCTAGACCTCTTACAGATAAATGGACATTCTCAACTAATGGCGTATCAATTATGGGTAGAAATGGTATTCCATGCATTGGTTTTGGCCCTGGTGCAGAAGCTCAGGCTCATGCTCCAAATGAACACACTTGGAAAATAGATTTAGTACGTTGTGCAGCAGTTTATGCTGCTTTACCTCAAACTTACTTAGGATAAAAAAGGAGATTATTATTATGGACGCAAAATTACAACAGTACATTGACAAATTAAATGCTCTTAACTTTAAGGAAATGTATGAAAATGATTTTTTCTTAACATGGGAAAAAACCGATGATGAAATAGAGGCTGTATTTACAGTTGCAGATGCTCTGCGTTATATGCGTGAAAATAATATCTCCACTAAGATTTTTGAATCTGGTCTTGGTATTAGCTTATTTAGAGATAATTCTACTCGTACACGTTTTTCATTTGCCTCAGCTTGTAATCTTTTAGGTCTTGAGGTTCAGGACTTAGACGAAGGCAAGAGCCAAATTGCTCATGGTGAAACTGTTCGAGAAACTGCAAATATGATTTCCTTTATGGCTGATGTTATCGGTATTCGTGATGATATGTATATCGGCAAGGGTAATGCTTATATGCATGAAGTGGTTAATGCTGTTACAGAAGGTCACAAAGATGGTGTTTTAGAGCAAAAACCAACACTTGTTAATCTGCAATGTGATATTGACCACCCAACACAGTGTATGGCTGATATGTTACATATCATTCATCATTTTGGTGGTGTAGAAAATCTAAAGGGCAAAAAGGTCGCTATGACTTGGGCATATTCTCCATCTTATGGCAAACCTCTATCTGTTCCACAGGGCGTGATTGGTCTATTTACTCGCTTTGGTATGGACGTTGTACTTGCTCACCCTGAAGGCTATGAAGTAATGCCAGAAGTGGAAGAAGTTGCAAAGAAAAATGCTGAAGCTACTGGCGGTACATTTACAAAGACAAATTCTATGGAAGAAGCATTCAAGGACGCTGATATTGTATATCCAAAGAGCTGGGCACCATTTGCCGCTATGGAAAAACGCACAAATCTATATGCAGAAGGCGATAGCGAGGGCATTAAGGCTCTCGAAAAAGAACTTTTAAAACAAAATGCAGAACATAAAGATTGGTGCTGCACTGAAGAAATGATGTCTAAGACTAAGGACGGAAAAGCACTATATTTACACTGCTTACCAGCAGATATAAATGGTGTATCTTGTGAACAGGGTGAAGTTGATGCATCTGTATTTGACCGTTATCGTGTGCCATTATATAAAGAGGCTTCATTTAAACCATATATCATTGCTGCTATGATTTTCCTTGCAAAATGTGAAAATCCTCAGGAAATGATTAAAAAATTGGCTGAAAAAGCAAAAGAACGTCAAATGAAATAAAATAAATATCATATAATAATATAGAAGCGGGGTTATAAGCTGCCCCGCTTTTGTACTTTCAAAAATGGGAGATGAGAGATTATGAGGATAGTAATAGCACTTGGTGGTAATGCTCTTGGCAATACATTAACTGAACAAATGACAGCTGTAAAACATACAGCAAGTGCAATAGCAGATTTAATAGAGCAAGGACATGAAGTTATAGTGTCACATGGTAATGGTCCACAAGTTGGAATGATACATCATGCAGTCAATGAATTAACTCATGTTGTCGAACAGGATTTTCCTGTTATACCGCTGTCTGTATGTGTAGCGATGAGTCAAAGCTATATCGGATATGATTTACAAAATGCACTTCGTGAAGAGCTTTTAAACCGTTCTATACATAAACCTTGTGCCACTGTTATTACTCAAGTGGTTGTAGACTCTAATGACCCTGCTTTTAAAAATCCTAGTAAACCTATTGGCAGATTTATGAGCGAGGACGAAGCAAAAAAACTGGTAGATGAAAAAGGATATCAAGTAATGGAAGATGCTGGACGTGGTTGGCGTAGAGTAGTTCCAAGTCCTAAGCCAAAATCTATTGTTGAAATTGAAACTGTTAAAGCTTTATTACAGGCAGGTCAAGTTGTAATAGCTGGTGGTGGCGGTGGTATCCCTGTTACTGCTGATGGAAATCATCTCAAAGGCACAAGTGCGGTTATAGATAAAGATTTCTGTTCATGCTTAATGGCAGAGCTTGTTGATGCTGATTTACTTATTATTTTAACTGCTGTTGAAAAGTGTGCTATTAACTTTGGTAAACCTAATCAAAAATGGCTTGATAATATAACAGTAGCTGAGGCTAAGGAATACTGCTTACAAGGTCATTTTGCATCTGGTTCTATGCTGCCTAAAGTAGAGGCTGCTATAAAATTTGCTGAGTCTGCAAGTGAACGAAAGTCGCTGATTACACTTCTAGAAAAAGCAAAAGATGGCATAGATGGCAAAACAGGTACAGTTGTATATAATTCCTAAATATATGTTCTCAAATTTGTATATTATTCATCATATTGACTAATTATTGTAAAGATGTTATACTGTAAAAAATAAGATTTTACTGTTTAACCAACGCAGTGACAACGGTAGGAGGGCTTATAAAATGAAATGCATTTTACATGGCGGCACAGTTGTGACCGGTGGCAAACAAAATAATATAATAGAAAACGGTGCAGTCGTATGGGAAAATAATAAAATTCTAGCTGTTGGCGATGAAAAAAAGCTTTTAAATCGCTTTTCTGATGCTGATAGAATAAATGCAAATGGCGGAATTATCTTTCCCGCTTTTATAAATGCACATCATCATATTTATTCGGCTTTTGCTCGTGGGCTTTCAATTCCGAATAACACACCAACTAATTTCCTTGCAGTACTTGAAGGTACTTGGTGGAATATAGATAGACATTTAACCAATGCTATGACACGTTATTCTGCTTATATGACACTCATAGAGTGTATTAAGGCAGGTGTAACAACAGTTTTTGACCATCATGCATCTTTTGGCGAAATAACTGGCAGTTTATCTGAAATAGCTGAAGTTTCAACCGAACTTGGTATCAGGTCTTGCTTGTGTTATGAAATCTCTGACAGAGATGGAGAGCAAAAAGCAAAGGAATCTGTTATCGAAAATGTTAGATTTGCAAAAGAATGTGAAAGTGATAAATCTGGTCTTTTATCATCACTTTGCGGTATGCATGCGTCTTTTACAATTTCCGAAAAAACAATGGCTTTTGCCAGAGAACAAATGAATGATGGTTTTCATATTCATGTATGTGAGGGAAGTTATGACCGTGATGATTGTGAAAGGTTATACCATGAAAGTGTTATTTCACGTTTAAAACGCCATGATATACTAGGAGAAAAGACTATTTGTGTTCACTGTGTATATTTAACCGATGATGATAGACAAATACTAGCTGATACTAATACCGCTGTCGTACATAATCCTCAATCTAATATGGGTAATGCTGTCGGTGTTACTGACGTTTTAAAATTATTTAATAGCGGTGTTACAGTCGGACTTGGTACAGATGGTTTTACAAGTGATATGCTTGAATCTATGAAACATGCAAATGTCCTAATCAAGCATGAAAATAAACACCCATCTGTCGGCTGGAATGAAACCTTTGATATGGCACTTACTAACAATGCTTTACTTGCAAGCCGTCATTTTAATGGTGAGTTTGGCGAGTTAAAAGCTGGTGCTAATGCAGACATTATAGTTTCTGATTATATGCCATTTACTCCGCTTACAAAAGATAACTTTAGTGGACATATGTTATTTGGAATGAATGGTAGAAATATTGTAACTACTGTTGGCAATGGTAAAATCCTTATGAAAAATAGAGAGCTTTTAACAGTAGATGAAGAAAAAATTCGTTTTGAAAGTCAAAAACAGTCAAAAGAGCTTTGGAATATCCTTTGTGGAGGTGCTTAGATTATGAGTGATTTAATGCGTGGAATACCTTTTAAAAATCTGCTTATCAACACTCTTAATGAATATAAAAATACTAGAACTTGTTATTATGTGCCTGTTTTTGATTTTAAACAGGATAATTATACAGTTGCAGGAAAACCTGTAAGTTTACCTATTGGCCCTGCTGCTGGCCCACATACTCAGCTTGCACAAAATATAATTGCAAGTTTTATAGCAGGTGCTAGAATTTTTGAACTTAAAACCGTTCAGGTAATGGAGGGCGAGGAGTTAGGTATTGTTAAGCCTTGTATTTATGTAAGCGATGAGGCTTATAACACCGAATGGTCTACCGAGCTTACTATTCCAAAGGCAACAGAGGAATATATAAAAGCATATATTATACTTCATATTTTAGCTAAAGAGTTTAATTTAAAATCTGATTTTCAATTTCATATAAGCGTTGGTTATGACCTTGCAGGTATTAAAAGCACTAAAATTGATACATTCTTAAATACAATGAAAGATGCATCAGACAGTGATATTTGGAAAACTTACATAGAAACTGTCTTAGATAATATCAGCTTATT
>DXIE01000052.1 GCA_019113005.1 Candidatus Butyricicoccus avistercoris
TGATTTTGAAAAAATAGTTGCGGATATAGCACCAGAAACTTCTATACAGATGAAAGAAGTAGAAAGTATGGGTAAACGTAATGAGCGTGACTATGTTGTGCTTATTGCTGAAGATTCTGTGCTGCTTGCAAATGTACTCGAAAAAGCTTTGCAGAAAGCAGGATATACTAATCTTAAAATGTTCTCAAATGGTCAAGAACTATGGGATTATTTAAAACCAATGGCAAATGATAAAGACTTACTCAATAAAAAAGTTTCCATAATAATTACAGATATAGAAATGCCAAGTATGGACGGTCATAGACTGACTAAACTTATTAAATCTGACCCAGTTTTAAAAGATATTCCAGTTGTTATATTCTCATCACTTATTACAGAAGAAATGTGGATAAAGGGTAAGAAATTAGGTGCAGATGAGCAGCTATCTAAACCTGAAATCGGTCACTTAATAGATGTTATGGATGCACTGCTTGAGAATAAAAATAAAGCTTAAGTGAGAGGGTGATACATATGATGGATAGAAACAGGTATATTACCAGACAGGCTATAAAAGATGCAGATAGTCGTGTATTAGGTTATGAGGTTATGTATTCGGGTGGAGATGCCTATGGCGTTACAAACACAAATGAAGTATCAGTAGCTGAAACAATATATAATTGTCTGGTACAAAATTCAGAAAAAGCTCTTAGAGATTCTCGTACATTTATGACTTTTACAAGCTCATTGCTTGCTAAAAAAACACCTCATCTTTTTAAAAATACCGACTTGGTAATTCAAATTGATGATAGCGTTATTATCCATCCATTTGCTATGCATCTACTGCAACAATATGTTGATGAAGGTTATGAAGTTGCTGCAAATGATTTTCAGTTTGCACCTAGATATCTTGCATTACTAGAACAGCTATCATATATAAAAATCAATCTTAGAACACTAAATCATAATTCAGCTGAGAATATTATGAGGGTTGCAAACAGCATGAATAAACGTGTAATTGCAACTGGTGTGGATACAAAAGAAATTGCAGATTTTGCGAAAACTTTAGGTGTTTATGGTATGCAAGGCACTTATGTAGCAGATAAAATGGCTAATGAAGTTCATCAAAGCGGATATCTTCGCAGTAACTTCTTTAGACTTGTTGTTGCAGTTACAAAAGAAGAACCAGATATCCATGAGATAGAAGAAATTATTTCAGCTGATGTTACTTTATCTTACAGCCTTTTAAAAATTGCTAATTCTGCTTATTTTGCAAGACGTGTTAAGACCGATTCTATCCAACAGGCGGTTGTAACATTAGGATTAAATCAGTTAAAACGCTGGGTATATCTCCTTAGTATTGGAGATACCGAAGATGAAAGTATGGAAGATTTTGAAGAATTTATCAAGCTGTCATTTATGCGTGCAAGTTTTGCAAGTGAACTTCAGCATTATATGCGTGGTTCTAGCATAACTAAATCTGAGGCATATATGCTTGGTATGTTCTCAACACTTGAATACCTTATTGACTCAAGTATGGAAGATATATTAAGCGATATACCACTTGCAGATGAGCTTAAAAATGCACTCATTAAGGGCGAAGGTGAAGGCGGTCAGTTACTTAAACTTGTTATTTGTTATGAAAAGGCTGACTGGAAAAATATCACTACCCATGCAGAGCAGTTAGGTATTCCAGCAAATATGCTAACTACAATTTATTTTAATTGTATGGAAAGTGTAAATGAAATCTGGGAGCAAATGATAAATCCTCAGTTTACCGAAGGAGAAAAATAAAAAAAGCACTGGATTAATTCCAGTGCTTTTTCTTGCTAAAAATAAACATAATTAACGAATATATAATCATAAAAACAGGCATTATTATAAATGCATTTTTATAACCTAGGATATCAGCTATATTGCCAAATAAGGCATTAAATGCTATATCTGCAAGAGATGCAATGCTTATTATAATTCCTGACATAGAAGTTGCTATATTTATATCCCAAAGCCTTGAAATTAACATAACAAGTGTTGGATATATTATGGAAAACATAAAACCACTAAGGGATAATAAAATCAGTGTTTTCTCTCCACCTATAACGCCTATAAAAAACATTACAGCTGCTATAATAGAAAAATATCTAAGAGATTTAAGCACACCTATTTTATCAACAAATGCCCCAAGAACAAGCCTTCCAATAGTGATTAAACCAAAGAAAATAGATGTATAAGTGTTTGCTACATTAGATGTTAGATTTAAACCAGTTGTAATATACATAACAAGCCAATTTAACACACCATGCTCAGCAATAAAATAACAGCCCATCATTATGACCATAATTATAAAATCGGCTGAAAAAATCTTGTTTTTTACAGATATTTTCTCTTTTTTAGTTTTATTTCCAAAACTCATAAAAAAGCTCAAAATAAACGGTATTAAACCTATTATAATCAAGCCTAAATTGACTGTATGCCATGAATTAAAATCTACTGCAATATTTCCAATAACACTTTGAGACAAGCTTGTGCCTATGCCTTGAATAAAAAACAGTAAGTTTACAAGAAATGCAGGTGATTTTTCAAAAATTGTAGGTGTAGAAATGTTTATAGTTGTATTAAGAAGTGTAGATGTTCCCATAGCAACAAACATACCACAAAGTAAATAACTATAAGAGTCAGTAAGTAAAAATAAAAGCTGTGACAATATCCAAATGATAATAAACATTTGAAAAGCATACTTTGTGTTCATGCGGTCGATTATATTTCCGCCAATAGCCAGAAATAATAAATTTCCGATATAACTTATAGTTACAATATTAGAAAGACCATTTGCATTTAATGAAAAATGCTCTGTAAATATAAATGAGAATACTCCACGCATTGCATCACTTGCACCAAGAGCAAACATTAAAACCGCAAATGAAAAAAAGATAGTTTGTTTAGATTTAAGCATCTGAATAAATTTCGCCCAATTCTGAGAGAGAGTTAAATATATAATTAGGTTTTATTTCACTTTTTTCCACATCTTCTGTGGTTGCTTCGCCAGTTAAAACAAGTGCGGTATCAACACCTGAGCGATGACCACACATAATATCTGTGTAAATTCTATCACCTACAATCAGTGCATCTTGTTTAGTGTATTTATTATTTTTTATAGCAAGGTCAATAATAGCAGCTTCAGGTTTACCTATAAAATAAGGTTTTCTTTTAACTGCGTGTTCTATCATTTGACAAATAGCACCACAGTCTGGCAAATATCCAAATTCACCAGGACATACTAAATCGGGATTGGTTGCAAGATAGTCTACGTTTTTATTTAAAAGCAGTTTGCAAGCTCCAGAAAGCTTATCATAAGTTAGCTCATTATCATATGATATAAGCACACATTTTATATTTTTATTATTATAATCATCAGTTATTTTAATATTATTTTGTTTAAGCTCGGTTATAAAAGACTTGCTTGCAAGCACATAAATTAGCTTATCTTTATAGTTTTCTTTTAAATATTGTATTGTGGCATAACCTGCGGTTATAAAATTTTTCTCATTTGTGCTAATACCAAGCTTTTTAAACTGATTTATATAATCATTAGTGCTTTTAGTTGCATTATTAGTTATAAAAACAAAATCACCATTATTTTCTCTGACCTTATATAAAAAATCCGATGCACCATCTATTAAATTTTCGCCTTTACACACTGTACCGTCTATATCAAGTAAAAATAGCTTTTTATTCTTTAATTTCATCTGAGTTCACCTCTTTTTTTAAGTGCAATATCAGGATAATTTGTGATAATAGCATCTATATTTTTATTTATAAGCGATTGCATATCATCTGGATTATTTACCGTCCAAACTCTGATATCAAGACCAGAATTTATATACTCATCTAAGAAATTATCCATTTTAAGCTGATATACAGGCGGGTGAATTGCAGGAATATTTGCATTTTTAATATAGTTTACAGTGTCTAGTATTACATCGCCAAATAATAGTGCGGTATTAGCTTTTTCATCAAGATTTTTTATTTTCTTTATGCTGTAATGGTTAAAAGATGAATAAATAACTCTATCACGCATATCTGTATCATAAACAAGTTTTAATACTTTTTCTTCAATGTTTTCATACCAGATTATACTTGTTTTAAGCTCAATATTAAGCATTAAATTTGTAGGCTTTAAAAGCTCTAAAACCTCTTTCAAAGTTGGAATTTTAGTGTTTTTATAGCCTTCAATATTATTATCAAATGAAAATTCTCTAAGCTCTGCTAAAGTATAATCTTTAACAAAACCTGTTTTATTACTAACTCTGTCTATGGTTTCATCATGTATAACCACAACTTCGCCATCTTTGGTAAGTTGTACATCAAGTTCAATGCCTTCTGCACCCTGCTTAATTGCGAGTTTAAAAGCCTCAAGAGTGTTTTCTGGTGCATAACCGCTTGCACCTCTATGAGCATAAATTTTTGTCATTTTAATACAATCCTTTCCATATTTGTTATAATAGCAAAACAAGGCAGTTCGTCTGCCTTGTTTCACTGGTATAATGCAATTTATTAGCTATTTAATAGGTTATATTCTTCAATCATTTCATTGATTGATGTTGCAAGCTCGGTAACAGTTGTAGGAATATCAGTGTCACCATTTAGCATACCCTCGATTTTGGACTCAACTTCTGCACGAGCCTCTGGGAATACGCTTAGTAATGCACCAGTGTATTCTGGGGAAGAATCATGGAGCTGGTCAATAGCTGTCTGGAACTGAGGATACTCGGCAATATTTGATTTGAATACTTCTTGTTCGTGAGCCTCAGTAGTTACAGGGAAATAACCAGTCTGAGCATTCCAGAATGCCTGAGATTCAGCAGAGATTAAGAACTTTACAAATTCCCAAGTTGCACGAAGCTTTTTAGGGTCATTGTTGTTAAGTGCCCATAGAGAAGCACCACCGATAGAAACGCCGCCTTCATCAGAATCCTTAACAGAAGGGAAGTAAGCAGTACCAACTTCAAATTTACCGTTTACATCTTGCAGAATTTGCTTTAGGGAAGCGGTAGAACCAAGAGTGATAGCAGATGTACCAGCAGAGAACTCAGCAAGACCAGAGTCGCCGCCCTTACCTACATTTGGAGCATAACCAGCATCGTAAAGCTCTTTCCAAACGGTCATAATATTTTCAGCACCGCCGTTTTCATCAAATACAACCTTAGTTGCAATATCATCACGACCATTGCCATTATCTACATAATCAAGACCTTGCTTGCCTAAAAACTGTTCATAGAACCAACCATAGATACCAAGGGAAATAGCCTGTTTTGCACCGCCCTCATTCATCAGTTTATCACCGATTTCCAGAATACCTTCAAGGCTTGTTGGAACTTCAGTTATACCTGCTTTCTCAAACATATCCTTGTTATAATACATAAGAGGAGTAGAAGAGTTAAAAGGCATAGAATAAAGTTTGTCATCAATAGTGTAGTATGCAAGCAGATTTTCTTCAAGCTTAGAGGTGTCAAAGTTATCAGCATCAATCATATTTTGCATTGGAACAGCCCAACCAGACTCAATCATAAAACGTGTGCCGATTTCATAAATCTGAACAAGGTCAGCACCTAGATTGCCCATTTGAGCACTTTTTAACTTGTTGATAGAGTCATCATATTCACCTTGATACTGTGCTTCAACTGTTATACCAAATTCATTTTCAGAGTTGAACTTGTCAACAAGAGCGGTTACAGCTTCACCATTTACACCACCCATAGAATGCCAGAAGGTGATAGTAGTGCCGTTAACTTCAGAAGCATCTGCCATTTGTATGGTTTGGTTTCCAGTTTGGTCAGCACTGCCAGTTGTGTTTGTGGTTTGACCGCCACAGCCAGCAAGTGTGCCAGCCATTAGTGAGAATGCAGTCAGTGAGGCTAAGATTTGTTTTTTCATTTTTTGAATCTCCTTTTTTATCCTTTGACAGCTCCAGAGAACATACCCTTGATAAGCTGTTTTTGACCTAGAATGAAAATTAAAATTGATGGTAAAATTACCATTACAACACCTGCGATTGTAAGAGGTATGGACTGTGAGTCTAAGCTATTAAGCATACTTAAACCAACCTGAACAGTACGCATTTTGTCAGAACCAGTTACAAGCAGTGGCCACATATACATGTTCCATGCGTTTATAAATGTATAAACACCCATTGCACCAATAGCTGATTTTGTAAGTGGCATTAAGATAGAAACAATAAATCTTAAATTTGTACAGCCGTCAAGCTTTGCTGACTCATAAAGTGATTTAGGGAATGTCATATAAAACTGACGGAATAAGAATATACCCATTGCAGAGGTTAAAGATGGCATAATTAAAACCGCATAAGTGTCTAATATACCCATTTTTGCAACTGTTAGATAGTTAGAAATGATTGTTGCTTCACCGGGAATCATCATTGTTGCCATAACAATCATAAACAGCACATTTTTAGCCTTAAAATTAAGGAATGAAAATGCAAAGGCGGCAAGTGAACAGGTTATAATCTGACCGATAGTTATACAGCCTGCTACTAAAAATGAGTTTAAAATAAATCTAACTAGCGGGATATTGTTAAGAGCATCAGTAAAGTTTGAAAAAGTAGGATTTTTAGGGAAAAGGTTTAATTCTGTGGTGAAAAGCTCACCAGTTGGCATAAACGCAATACTTACAGCATAAAGGAGAGGTAATAATATAATAAGTACAACTAAAATATTAAGTAAAAGCCTTAATCCTGTGCGGATTCTACGTTTTCTAAGCTGAATAGCACTTTTTTGTCTTTTAAGATTTTCTAGCTTTTCTTTGGAAATATCATAAGACTTTATCATGCTATTATCTTTGTTTAATGTCATTTGTGAATCCATTTTTAATATTTAACTCCCTTCTTTTCGATTTTAAACATAATCAGCGTTACAATCATAATTATAATAAATAAGATTATGGATTGTGCAGCTGCATCACCGAACTTGTAGTTAAAAAATGCATCTCGATAAATTGAATATACAATAACATTTGTGCTTTCAGTAGGTCCGCCTTCAGTCAAAATCTTAATCTGACCAAAAGACTGGAATGCCTGAATAATATTTACTACAAGAGTATAAAAGAGAATTGGTGATAGGTTTGGAAGGGTTAAAAAGAAGAACTGTTGGACACTGCTTGCACCATCAATGCTTGCACGTTCGTAGATTGTTTCGTCAATATTTCCAAGACCTGCGGAAAAATATAGGAAGTTGATACCACTATTAAGCCAAGCTGTTAAAAATGCTACACAAAACAAAGCGGTGTTTGTGTCGTTAAGCCAGTTAACATTAAGGTTTAATAGCTTATTTACGATGCCCACAGATGGATTTAACATAATATTAAATATCATAGCCGCAGAGCTTGAAGCGATAGCCATTGGCATGGCATAAGCTGTGCTAAAAAATCTGATTGCAGGGAAGTTCTTATTACATAAAACAGCGGTAACAAGTCCTAAAAACATGCTTGCAAAAACTACAATAACAACAAATATTATTGTAACTCTAAGGCTGTTTTGAAAGCTTGATGATGTTAATAAATCAATATAGTTTCCAAGTCCTACAAAAATTTTAGCTTCACCCATATTATTGGTCTTATAAAGGCTTAAATACACTGTTTTAAAGAATGGATAAAACAGAAATACGCAGAAAACCAAAAAGCTAGGTATTAAGTAACAATAGGGAAATGCCTTTTTCTCCATAATTTAATCGTTTTCTCCTTTGTAAAAAATATTTTGCTCGGTTTGACTGTCAAAAATATGAATTTTATCAGGGTCAAAATAAATATTTATTTTGTCTCCAACTTTAGTTTTATCGTCATGTGAAACACAAATGCTGTTTTGTTTACCGTCTACACTGTAATAAAGGAATGTATGAGCACCATGCATTTCTCTTGACTCAATAGTAACTTCCATTCCGACAGTATTTCTTTCGAAGCCTAATTTTTTAGCTTCATCATATGTATAAACATCTTCAGGTCTAACACCTAAAATAACACTTTTATTCATTGCTTTTTTAGCCGCAATATCAGCTCTTTCATCACGCAAAATAAATTTTTTACCAGTTGTCATTCGATTAAAATATAAAATAACATCATCATTACCCATATGAACTTCAGCATCAATAAAGTTCATAGATGGAGAGCCTAAAAATCCAGCTACAAATAGATTTGCAGGATTGTCATAGATTTCCTTTGGAGGAGCTATCTGCTGAACAATGCCAAGCTTCATTACAACGATTTTTGTACCAAGGGTCATAGCTTCGGTCTGGTCGTGGGTAACATATAAAATAGTTGCACCTAAATCATGATGAAGTTTTGCAAGCTCTACTCTCATTTGTGAGCGAAGTTTTGCATCAAGGTTTGAAAGTGGTTCGTCCATTAAAAGCACTTTAGGTTCTCTAATAATGGCACTGCCAATAGCAACTCGTTGTTTTTGACCGCCAGAAAGCTCATTTGGACGTCTATCAAGCAGATGTTCAATTTCAAGCACCTTTGCAACCTCATGTACACGCTTATCAATCTCATTTTTTGGAACTTTTCTTATTTTTAATGAAAAAGCAATATTTCCATACACAGTCATGTTAGGGTAGAGTGCATAGTTTTGGAAAACCATAGACATTCCTCTTTCGCTAGGTTCGGAATAGTTACTAAGTTCTCCATCAATCCATAATTCACCAGAACTGATTTCTTCAAGTCCTGCTACCATTCTAAGAGTGGTGGATTTACCACAACCAGATGGACCAACTAAAATTACAAAATCTCTTTCGTCAATTTCTAGATTTACATCTTTGACTGCATAGAGTTCGTTATCGTATTTTTTACATATGTTTTTGAGTACAATTTCTGCCACATATATGCCCCTTTACTTGATTTTTTTCAACGGAAGTAATTTTAACATCTGTTTAAGGTGAAAATCATCAAGAAGTAGAAAAATAAAGGTAATATATTGTAAAAACAATGGGTAAAAGATTAGAAAAAATTTGCACAGTGAAAATGTAATTTATAATGAAAAAATTTACATAAATAAAGAACCGTACAAGCATATTACTTGTACGGTTCTTATAATAGGTATGTGTATTAAGAGGGTTAATTAATACTATAACTTAAATCAGCTAAATCACAATCAAGCTGAATAGAGTTATCATTTTTAGTCCACTTAATAGTGAATTTGTTATCTTGACCTGTAAACTCAACCTTGGAGTCAAAGTCAAATGCAGGGTGAGAATAACGAAGTTTTAAAAGCTCAAGCTGTTTTTGAACAACAGGATTTTTAAGTCCGTCCTCAATCTGCTGTTTAGTTAAATTGGTTCGATTGATTTCCTTGTGACCGTCCTTACCAGCACGTTTTACAGCTTCATAATCGTTCTTGCCACAGAATAAATCCAAATACCAAATCTGAGGTTTAGCAGGCATAAACAGCTGAATTGCACGAGCAAGTAACATCTTTTTGTCATCTTCACCTAATGCACTATAATAAGTTGCATTTACTTGATAGTAAACATTTTTAGCACCATGTAAGTCCTTAACATGACCGCCACGAGATACAACAGTGTCTATTAAATTTTGTATTCTCTCGTCTGGAATTAAGCCTTTAAGATCTAAAAGTGGAATACCATCATGACAACCAAGCATATTTACAACTTTTAGCTTTTTATTGATTATATCTTCTGCCCACTGCTTTAAATGCTCGCAGTTTTTGCTTTCAAATGCATCAATAAGTAAGCCAGGGAGGAAGAAGTCATATGTCATATAACCTTCATCTGCCACTTTTTCATGGATTTTCTCGCCATAGCTCGCATGAATTTCTGGTAAAAGCTCAAGATTATACTTTTTAGCAAGTGAATTTACCTTTTCTAGTACGTCCCATGTTGAGTCATTTAAGAAGTTCTTTTCACCTACACCCTTTGGAGCATAAGCGAAAGCGTCAAGACGTACAATGCTTGCACCATACTCAGATAGCTGTTTTAAAGTATTATCATAGAACTCCCAAACCAAATCAGATTTAATATTTAAATCCATCTGACCTAAGTATTCTCTTTGACCTTCAAGCCACTCACAAACAACAGTTTTATATTTATCAAACTGTTTAAAGTCAATTTCTGATGGCTTAATGTCGTTATCTAAGCCATTTATTACAATTTCATGTAATTTTAAAGCTGTGCCGTATTGAATATTTGCAATTTTCATCAGTTCTTGCACAGTTGGCTTTTTATAGGAAACTTTCTGGTAAAAAGTGTTCCAATATGGCACATCTTTTCCGTCTGGCATACGAACCATTAAAATTGGAAGTCCAGCTTTTCTAAAGAACATTTTCTTTAAATGCTCATCATATGGCTTAATATAGCCCTCTGATGTCATTTCGCCATTGTCTTTCCAAAATTCGTTCCAGTTGATGAAGAAATCTTTATATTTTGAGTTTTCACCGTTTTTAATTAAATCTTGGAACTGTGGACTTAAAACAGATGCATGATTTAAAATAAAATCGAGTTTTAAATCAATGCCTAAGTTTTGCAGTTTTTCTAAATCCTCAGCTTTTGCAAATTCATTGCTTAA
>DXIE01000053.1 GCA_019113005.1 Candidatus Butyricicoccus avistercoris
TTAATTATTATATCAAAAGAGTTTTTACTTGTCAACATCTTTTTTTGAAGTTTTTCAAGTTTTTTCTTTTGACTAGCCACCCTCAGCTGACAGCTTGATTAGTATACGACATCAAACACCATTTGTCAACAACTTTTTCTAATTTTTTTGAACAATTTTATTTTACCCGTATTTTCCATATATATACATATAACATATAAAAAACGGTCGGAATTTTACCGACCGTTTTTGACATTAAAATATAGTTTCAACTGTTTGACCATCATTTAAAAAGTAAAGCACTGTTTTATTAACTTTCTTTCCGAAAACTTGTTCAACTGCTCTTGCATAAGCTATAAGTTGAGGTTTATATTCTTCTGCACGTTTTAAAGTCATATTACCTGTTACTCTATCGGTTTTAAAATCTATAACAGTAAAACCATTGTCAGTTTCTAATAGACAGTCTATTACGCCTTGAAGTAATACTTTTTCCTCAGAGAAATCCACAAGCTGTGGATAATATTCTTCCGCTGGCAAAACAACAGAAAATTTAAATTCACGTTTTACATTAGAGTTTGAAAATTCCTCAGTATATAATTTTGATTTAAAGAAATTTTCTATACGCTCTATTTTAATAGCCTCAGCTTGCTCATTAGATAGAATATGCATATCACGCAAACGATTTAATTCATTTTGCACGCCATCTGGTTTTTCACATTCTTTAAAATCGCAAAACTGCATAAATAAATGGTGAGCAGTACCCTTTTCAGCTGGAGTAAGTCCTCTAAGTTTTTGTGTAAAGTCTGGTTGACGCAATTTTTTGTTTGCTCTAATAGCATTTGTTTCCTCTGATGTTTCATGTGCTTTAAAACTTTCTTTTAAACCAGTTGCAGTAAGTTTTGCAGGGATATCTTTTAAGGCATCAGATTTTTCTGGCAAATCGAAATCAAGTTTAATATCTTCACTTATTAAATCCTCAAAAGATATAACCTCATTTATTTTATCTAGAGCCTGAGGCTGTACTATTTTAATGTCAAACACATCAGGAGCGAGCGAATCCATAGAGTGTGTGCCCGCTTGTTCTCTTAAAATGTCAGCTTTAGGGTGTTTTAGTAATGGAAGTAAAATCCAAGGCAAATAAGAGTGCATATTTGTGAGTGGATAAGTTGGAATTGGTGATATTTGGGAGATAACAGAAAGTTTTTTAATTTCGTTTATCATTCTGGCACTTGATGCAGTTATAATAAGTTTCTCTTTTGCACGAGTTAGAGCTACATATAAAACTCTTAATTCTTCACTTACCGCCTCACGTCTTGCCTTTATGGTTATAGCTTGACGCCAAATTGTCGGATATTGTACCATTCGCTTTATGTCTCTGCATTTGGGACCAAGACCGAGTTCTGGGTGAACAAGTATAGGAGCTTTGAGGTCTTGTTCATTAAATTTCTTTGCACAATCAGCGACAATAACAACAGGAAATTCCAAACCTTTAGATTTATGAATAGACATAATTTTCACAGCACCGCCACCCTTTACTTGAACAGCTTGCCAATCTTCGCCACACTCTGCCATACCACGAAGAAGTGAAGTAAATCTAAATAAACCTTGAGTAGAATTTTTTTCAAACATTCTTGCACGTTCAAAGAAAGCGAGCAAGTTCTGCTGACGTTGTTTACCATTAGGCATAGCACCAAAAACGCCCATAGCGTTTGTCTGCTCAAATACTTTCTGTATTAAAGTGCATACAGGCAAATCGGCTGATATTTTTCGCCAGTTATCTAGCATACTTAAAAAATCTATTGATTTCTGGTTACCCTGTTCAGCTGAATTTTTAATAAGGTCATAAAACTCCGCTTTTTTGTCTATTGTTCGAATATCTGCAAGTTCTTGCTCAGTAAAACCGATTAAAGGCGAACGTAATGCACCTATAAGCTCTACATCTTGTCTTGGATTATCTATAATATGTAAAATAGATATAATAGAGCTAACTTCACTTGAAGAAATAAGTCCAGAAGTTTCATCAGTTTCAGCAGATAAACCAATTTGTTCAAGAGCTTTTCTAAAAATATAAGCCTTTCTGTTTACTGAGCGTAATAAGATTACAATATCACCTGCTACAATATCCCTTGTTATATCCCTATCTCTATCATAAATAGGGAATTTGTCATCAATTAGTTTTTTTATACGTTTTGCAACCATTTGAGCTTCGAGCATAATTTTTTCTGGTGCATCATCATCTTTATTTTGAGTGTCTAGTAGTATTACTTCGGTTTTGTAACGCTCATCTTGCTTATTAGGATAATCAGCACCAGTATAAAGGGCTTCTTTTTCGGTATAATCCAAATCACCTAAAGCTTTTCTCATTATATTTTCAAAAATATAATTTGTAGCCTCAAGCACTTGTTTGCGTGAACGGAAGTTGCGAGTTAGGTTTAATTTTCTAGGCTGACCATCTTGTGCAGTTTCTCTGTCTTGCCAAGAATGATATTTTGCAAGGAATATATAAGGATTAGCCAGTCTAAAGCCATAAATACTTTGCTTTACATCGCCAACAAAAAATAGATTTTTACCATTTTTGCTTACAGCATTAAAAATAGCCTCTTGTACAGAGTTGCTGTCTTGATATTCATCAACCATAATTTCATCAAATCCGCTTGCAATTTCCAAAGCAAGAGGTGTAGGCTTACCATCTTTTATAAGAAGTTTTACAGCAAAATGCTCAAGGTCATTAAAATCGACAGCATTCCTCTTGAGTTTTTCCTCAGCAAAAATACTAGCAAACTGCCTAACAGTAAAAATTAGAGCTTTCATTGCTGGAGCAATAAGCTGTGCAGACTTTTTATGTTCTTCATCATCTTGACAAATAAGACGAGATTTTATTTTTTCAAGATTAGTTTTCCATTCTTCACGCAGATTTTTAATATATTCTTGAAAATCTTTATCTTCATAACCTCGTATAGTGCCAAGTCTTGCGTTTTTAATTTCACACGCCGTTTTTATTGCACTTTCCCAACCTGTGTTTATAGCATCTATAAGTTTTGTAGCGTTATGTAAATCATCAATAAAAGCGTCCTGATAAGCATTTTGCAAATCTGGTTCGGTCTCAAGCTCTGAAAGAGCTATTTTAGTACATTCCAAGCCATACTGAGCGGCATTTTTAGCTTCTTCAAGCAAAATAGCCTTGTGCATATCCGCACCATTTTGCTTTATAAACATATTCTCTACCTCAGATAAAAACTCATCTGGGTCTGCATGGCTTTGAATTTTATCAAATATTTCTAAAACAACATCACTAAAACGCTTGTCATCACGACCAGCAGAAAGCATATCACTTAATAATAGAAAACCTTCGTCACCGCTTTCATAACCGTTCTCGAGTGCAGTTTCAATAGCCTCCTGTTTAATTTCAGCTATTTCGCCCTCATCAGCTATACGAAAATCGGGATTTAAGCCAATAAATGAACATTGCTCACGAATTATATTAAGACAGAAAGAGTGTACAGTTGTTATTTGAGCCTTATGAATTAACATAAGCTGTCTGCGAAGTCTGGTGTCAGTAGGTTCAATAGCTAACTTTTTTGTCATAGCAGCCGCTATTTTGCTACGCATTTCTGATGCTGCGGCGTTTGTATAAGTTACAAGCAAAAATTTATCAATATCTGTAGGGTTCACTTTATCAGTTAAACGCCTAATAACACGTTCTACTAAAACAGCGGTTTTACCAGAGCCAGCCGCCGCTGATACAAGCAAAGCACCTTTATTTTCCTCTATGGCATTTAGTTGTTCATCAGTCCAGTTTGGCATTTACTCATCACCTCCGATTTTATCCCAAAACTCATCATCTTTTATGTTATCGAGTGCTCTTATATAATCGCCTAAAGTTTCATCAAACTTGCAAGCGGATTTATATTCGCAGTAATCACATCTAACCGATTGACCTTGCTTGCAAGGAGCGGCAGGAATATCACCTGTTTTCATTTCCTTAGCCATCTCGAGAAGTTTATCTTGAGCAAATCTTGCGAGCTTACCAAACTTTTCAAGGCTTGCAATAGCAGATGTTACAGTTAATTCTGGAGTAGGTTCTGGATTTTTCTTAGTTGGCTTAGGAGTTTTAAATTTAACGGGTAAAAATTTGCTTTTATCCTCAATACCGTTTTCCATCGCATCTAATATAGAAACATCATCACAAACAAGACCGCTTCTTTTAAGAGCCTTTTCTCTAAGAGTTTTTATAACCTCATCTGGCTGATTTTGGTCAAGGTCTAACAGCTGTTCTTTAGTTGGAATATATAAAACAGCCGCAGGATTTATTTCATCTATATTCTGATTTAATTTATTTTTATAATGCTCTAAACCGTTTTGCTGTATTGCATATAGATAAAGTATCATTTGCAGATTAAGACCATTCCAAATATCATTAAGAGAAAATGATTTTGTGCCGCTTTTATAGTCCATAACCCTTATATTTAGCTTACCATTTTTAATATAACCGTCCACTCGGTCAGCTGTACCTGAAAGAGTTATAGCATTTTCATCATCACTGCATTTAATTTCTGGCAAATCCCCATTAAAACCAAATTTAAGCTCATAATCTATTGGCATAAAATCGGAAACTTTAAGCTCATCTAAAACATTTTGCAAAATTGACTCCATAGTTTTAACAAGTCTTTTAAATAGATATCTAAATCTAGCAGTTTGTTTTTCCAAACTTCCGCCTAGATATTCTTTTATATAGTTTTCTATGCAGTCTTGCATTATCTGTTTTATTTTGTCTGTATCTTGGTCTTTTATATTTTTAGCACTTCCGAACTGCTTTGTTATTTCATTTAGAGTGTTTTCAAGTACATAGTGAATAAAAGTACCTGTTTGAGGTGCGGCAAACTCTGCTTTTTTTCTTGGTTTGGCTTTTAAGCCATGACGCATAAAGAAAGCAAATCTGCAAGTGTTAAATAAATCGACACGAGAGGCGGTAAGGCTTGGAATTTCGCCATAAAGAGCATTTATGGTGTCAATGCTTGCGATTTTTCTGCTATTGGCTTTTTTGATTTTAGATATATCATCTTTAAAATAATTATAAGCAGTCAAAGCAGCATGAGTATCCAAACCAGAAAGAGCTGAACAACCAAGCTCAAATGCAGGACGTTTTGCACAAAGTCTTGCGTTTTCTAGTGCGTTTTCACCTTGCTCTATTGGAAGATTTATAAGTTTGTTTTCTATTGCACCGAGCAAATAAGACGGTCTAGTTTCCTTTCCGTCTGAACCCATCGTATGACAGCACAAAAGTATCTGTTTAGTTGCACAGGATAAAAACCTGTACATGATTTCTTGTTCCATAAGCATGCGTTCGGTAGCACTTGCTGAAAGGTTTAATTCCTCACATTCAAGTAACATACGCTCATGGTCACTAAGCACTCCGCCAGTTTTAGGAGCACTTGGCAGAACACCATCATTAACCCCTAAAACAATTAGATAAGGATATCGTTTAGCACCACAAACTCTATCTATTGCACCGCAAGTAACTCTGTCAAGAGATACAGGAATAGAACTTACATCATATTGCCCCAAAACTAAAGAGAAAAGCTCACTAAAACGCTGACTGTCTGTTTCAGATTCTCCACAAATCCAAACCATTTCCTCCATAGCCTTAATAATAATTTCCCAAAGCTGACGGTATTCATCAGCAAGCTGTAAATCACCATTATTTTCATAAAATTCTGCACGTTCGGTCATACGTTCAGGAGTTTGCATCATCACAAGAAAATCATATAAAGCCTGTATATGCTCAGTTGTGTTTTTAGCGTTTTTAATGGCATTTTCTAAGCTCTCAAAAGGCTTAATCATAGCTTTTCTTATATTTTCTATGGTTTGTAATTTTTCATCAGCCTCATCATCTAAGCTTTGACCATAGCCATCAGGGTGATATGTAAAAGGCTTAGTCCACATATTGCCTTTTATACGCCAACAAAGGGCATAATTTTCTAAAATATCAATCTCATCTGGTGATAGATTGCAAAGTCCAGTTTTAAGGCAAGCAATAACATCTTCGGTTTTAAAACCGTTAGTTATAACTTTTAGAGCGGTTGTAAGCAGTGCAAGCGGAGGACGAGCAAGCAAATCTGTTTTATTACTATGAAAAATTGGCACATCATAACGAGCCGCCGCCATACGAAGTGCAGCCTCATAACTTCCACCATCACGAGAAACAATAGCAAAATCACGCCATTTAGCATTTTTAGTTTGCATAGTTTTGCGAATAAAAGCCATAGCATATTCACATTCAGCGAAAGGATTAGCGGCATAATAATGCTTAACACTTTGACCGTCTGATTGTTCTGGCTCACCGATAGGTAAAAGAGCTTGTTTTTCAAGCAAATCCAAATCATGCGGTTTAGGGATTTTACAGTCGCCAAAATCTAAGATTTCTGCTTTTTGCCCATTTCTTTGAGCCATTTTTTTAAGCAGTTTGAGTGTATGAGCCGAAGAAACAAAAATAGATTTATCTTTTTCATCGAAAGTGAGTGCTATTGTTATTTTCATTTTACGTCTAACAAATATTTCGATAATCTGCATTTCTTGAGGTGTGAAAGACTGAAATGCATCAATAAAAAGCTCCACACCATCAAGCAGTTTACAGCTTGGCAAAAGTTCAGCCATACGAGTTAACATATCTCTAGGGTCTGGCAAACTTTCATTACACAGTTTTTCATAAGAAGTGTAAACCTGTGATAAATCTATCATTTTTTCTGCCAAAGCTGGAGAAGTTTCTTTTAGCTTAACTGCAACATCAAAAGTGTGTTCAGGCTTTACGCAACAAGTTTTGCACTCATCAAAAAGCTCTAAAAATTCATTTAATATAGCAGGTTTTTGATAAAGTCCATGATAAAGTTTTAAGCCTGCATCAACTCGTCTTGCAGCCTCGGTAATAGTTAAAAGTCTGCCAGCTTCGGTCAATGATTTATCGGCAAGACCGCCCATTTCAGCAAAAACACGCCCTGTAAGTCTGGTAAAGCTTATAACTTCAGCAGTTCTTCCGCCTTTGTTGTTTGTTGCTTCAGCCAGTCTGCGTTCATATGTATGAGAATATAGTTCAGGCACAAGTATAAGCTGTTTGCCCTCATTTTTTTCAGCCTTAGCGGCAATATTTCTTAAAATTGCCTCAGTTTTACCGCTACCGCCACGACCTATAAAAATATTCATGCTATTCCTCCTTTGGGAGAATAATTTACAAGTGTATGATAACATAAAAAAAAGACACCGTCTATTGACAGTGTCCTTTAAATATGGAGCGGATGACGAGGCTCGAACTCGCTACCTCCACCTTGGCAAGGTGGCGCTCTACCAGATGAGCTACATCCGCATTTATGGTGCCTCCGGGCGGAATCGAACCACCGACACGGGGATTTTCAGTCCCCTGCTCTACCGACTGAGCTACAGAGGCAAATTGAAATGGCGACCCAGATGGGGCTCGAACCCACGACCTCTAGCGTGACAGGCTAGCGCTCTAACCGACTGAGCTACTGGGCCATTTGCAAAGTGCTTATTTATAATACTTCAAAAAGCGATATTTGTCAACACTTTTTTTAAACTTTTTAAAATTTTATTTTGATAGACTTTTATTTACTTTTAAATATAATAGTAAGAGCGTATAATATAAACATAGTTAAATGTTAATTATATTCATAAGAAGGAGGCGATTTTTATGAATACAAATAAAATATTAAGACTACTGAAAAGACCATTAAAAATTGATGAAATCAAGAATTTTTTTCCTCAGACTAGCAAAAAAGAGCTTTTTGCTGCACTTGATGAGCTTATAGCAAGCGGTGAAATAGTTAAAAATAAAAAGAATAGATATGCCCTTTCATCACATTTTGGCTGTGTGTCAGGTACATTTCTTTCAACATCACGAGGATTTGCATTTGTAGAACCAGATGAAAAAAAAGATGATGAAAAAGATATATATATTAGAGCAGGGGCAAATTTAGGTGCATGGCATGGTGACCATGTGCTTGTAAGGCTTACAAATACACGCTCATTCAAAGGTAAAAAAGGTCAAGAAGGCGAAGTTGTAAAGATATTAAATCGTGCTACAACAGAGGTTATCGGAAGTATAAAAAAACAACGTAAATCATTTATACTTGTACCAAATTCAAATAAATACCCTACAATGCTTATACCAAAAGCCCACATGTCAAATGCAAGGGTTGGAGATAGCGTAGCTGCAAAAATAATGTTTTATGGTGACAGACGAGTTTTACCACAAGCGAGCGTTACCAAAGTTTTTGGCAAAAATGGAGCTATGGAGGCATCTATTGCTGCAATCTTGCATGAAAACGGAATTACAGTACCATTTCCAGATGAAGTTTTATCTGAGGCTAAAAGCTTTAGTGATAAAATACCGCCTAACTCCATACATGGCAGAAAAGACCTAAGAGGTGAGCTTATCTTCACAATAGATGGTGATGAAGCAAAGGATTTTGATGATGCAGTATCACTTGAAAAACTGGAAAATGGCAATTTGCTATTGGGTGTGCATATTGCTGATGTATCACATTATGTAACCAAATGCAGTCAGCTTGATAATGAGGCATTTTATAGAGGAACATCGGTTTATTATCCCGCTCATGTAGTGCCAATGTTGCCATTTGAGTTATCAGCTGGTCTTTGCTCACTTAGACCAAATGAATATAGACTTGCATTTTCTGTTTTCATGGAGCTTAAACCAAATGGTCAAAAAGTTAAATCACATTTTTATAAATCTGTTATTTGCTCAAAAGCACGAATGACATATCGAAATGTTAATTTAATTTTAAATGATGATAAAGAGCTTTGCGAGAAATACGCATTTTTAGTTGATAACGTCAAAGAGATGGGCATTTTAGCTGATACACTGCATAAAAGAAGAATTGCACGAGGAGCATTAGAGCTTGATATCCCAGAGCCTGAAATTTTAACTGATGAAACAGGCGAACCTGTAAGCCTATCATACAGAGCGAGAGAACGTGCAGAACGTATGATAGAAGAATTTATGCTTATAGCAAATGAAACGGTTGCAGAGTATATGGAGAATAATAATTACCCTACTGTTTACCGTGTGCATGAAAACCCAGACCCACAAAAACTTAGAGTTTTCGCTGAATTTGCTAGACCTTTTGGACATAAAATAGATGCGTCAAAGCCTAATGACACACATCAGTTCCAGCTTGTGCTAGATGCGGTTAAAAATGACCCAAAACAAAAAGCACTTCCAACCTTGCTTTTACGTTCACTTGCTCGTGCAAGATATTGTGATGAAAATTTAGGTCATTATGGCTTGCAAGCTAAGTATTATTTGCATTTTACCTCCCCTATCAGACGTTATCCTGATTTAATAACTCATAGAATGTTAACAAGAGCATTAGAAAATGATACTTTTACAGCAAGCGATATAATAACAGTAGACAATGCCGCTTCACAGTCTACTGCAAGAGAGCTTGCAGCAGATAATGCCGAAAGAACAATAGACAGACTTTATATAGCTGCTTATATGGAGAGATTTCTTGGTGAAGTTTTTGATGCAGAAATTTCTGGTGTACAGTCGTTTGGTGTTTTTGTAACACTGCCAAATAGTGCAGAAGGTCTTGTTAGAATAGAATCTTTAGCAGGATATTATGAGTATGATGAAGAAAGAATGCAACTTATAGGCAAAAACGGAGTTATACTAACAATGGGTACACCTATTAAAGTGCGTTTAATCAGAGCAGACCGAATTTCTGGTCAAATAGATTTTGCACCAGCAGAAGAACAGGAGAAATTATGCCAGCATTAATTTTAGAAGGCGGAACAATGCGACCTATATTTACTTGTGGTGTATTAGATGCACTGCTTGATAATGATTTAATGTTTGATTATGTATCTGGAGTTTCCGCTGGAATAACATATTCATTTTCTTATTTATCCAAACAGAGAGGGCGAAACTTAGGAGTTTTTCTTAAATATCGCAATGATAAAAGATATTTGTCACTTCAAAATTATAAAATATGCAAATCAATGTTTGGGCTTGATTTTGTGTTTGATGAAGTGCCAAACAAACTCTCCCCTTTTGACTGGGAAACATTTAGAAAATATGATGGTACGGTTTTAGTAGGTGTAACCAATGCAAAAACAGGTCAAATTGAGTATTTAAACGGAAAAGATTTAGATAAACAATGTACAATGCTGAGAGCAACCTGTGCAATACCATATTATTTCCCAGAAATCGAGCTAAACGGCAATATATATTATGATGGTGGACTTGCTGACTCAATTCCTATCAAAAAATCACTAAAAGATGGCAACACAAAACATCTTATAGTCTTAACCAGACCAAAGGGTTATTTAAAAAAGACCTCTTTAACAACGAGAGCAGCCGCAAAAAAAATAAGTCATAAGTATCCTAATTTAGCCAAAACAATGCTTAACAGAGCTAAAATGTATAATGAAACAATAGCACTATGTAAAGAGCTAAAAAAACGCAAACCTCAAGATACAGTTATCTTACAGCCATCACATAAATTAAAGTCATTTGAAAGCGATACAAACGTTTTAAGAGATAGTTATGAATTAGGTTATCAAACTGCGATAAATAACTTAGATGCAATAAAAGCGTTATTTAATGATTAATTTAAACTCCCTGAAAATTTTCGGGGAGCTTTATTTTTGTCATATTGTTGACACTAAAAGCATAGCAATTTATAATAGAAAGGTAATCTGACCGACCAGTCGGTCGGTAATTTATACTAGGATTGGAGGACACTATGTATATAAAGAATATATCAGCTATTTTGTTGTCTGGTTTATTGCTTTCTGGCATGTCAGCTAATGCATTAACCCCACAAATGACAAACAATATTATTTTGTCATCTGGTTTTTATTCTATTAAGGGTGTACTTGAAGCAAATAACGTGCCTACTACCCCACCAGTACAAGATAGTCAAAGTGTGACATTTAATTCACTTGAAAACAAAATCAGAACTTATAATCAAAGCATAAAAAGCTTTGAAAAAACACTTGCAAGCATAAACTCAACCGATGTGAGTTTGCAGTTTGATAAACAAAGATTTCAGTATTCTGAGCAAAACCAAGCTTTACAAAAGCAAGTAGATGCATATAAACAAGCTATAAATCAATTACAGCAAGCCATTCCATCTGCTGATGAAGCTACAAAATCTGCATTAACTGCACAAATAGGTGCTATGACAATACTTCAAAAACAAGCAGAAGGCACTATAACTGCAAATAATGCTATTGTAGCTGGTTTAAATGATGCGGAGGAAGATGCAGAAAATGAGCTTGCTGAAACCTATACTTCTACAAAGAAACAGCTTGATAATGCAGCCGACCAAATTGTTATGGGTGCTCAGACACAATATATAACACTTGTAACTATTGATAACAATATAACTGCACTTGAGCGTTCAATATCTGCCATTGATAGAACTACACCTGTTATGGAGAAACAACTTGAAATAGGCATGGTATCAGAGCTTGATTTAAAAACTCTACAAAATCAGCGTGACACTGCACAAAGCAGTCTTGAAAGCATAATAAACCAGAAAGAAACTTTACAAAACAGCCTTTCTGTTATGCTTGGAAATGATGCAAATACAACTGTGACAGTGGAGGGTTTACCTGATATTTCATACGATATTAAAAAGATAAATTACACCCAAGATTTAGAAAGTGCAATGAAAAACAGCTATACAATATGGCAAAAACAGGACGCACTCAGAAAAGCCTCAAACGATTATGAGGACGATGTAACATCGACACTTGATGCGTATGATGCAGCAAAACTTGATTTAGAAGCCGCAAAAGTGCAAACTGAAAACAGCTTTAAAGCACTCTATGAAACACTTTTAGAAAAACAGCGTTTACTTGAGCAAGCAAATGAAAATTTAACTCTTGCTGAGCAAAATTTTAAGGTAAGTGAAGTTAAATATAATATAGGTAATATTTCAAAACTTGAATATGAAAATGCTAAAGATACTCTTGAGAGTTCTAAAGATGCTATAAAAACTGCAGAAGTAGAGCTTTTCACCGCTTATAATAATTATCAGTGGGGCATTAAAGGTGTAATATAATAAGGAGAATAATAAGATATGCAAAAAAAGAATAGATTTTTAGCTATTGTTTTGCTTGTTGCCATGCTTTTAAGCGCATGTGGCAACAAAGAAACCAAACAAAAGGAAACCGAAGCTGCAACTGCCGTTGAAATTCAAATCGTTTCAAGCGGAGAAATGTCATCATCAAATAAAATTGCAGGACAAGTAACCCCTGTTCAGTCTGTACAAGTTTTCCCAATGCTAGCGGGTAAAGTTACCAGTTTAAATGTTAGTGATGGCGATATAGTTACACAAGGACAGGTGCTTTTTACAGTTGACACATCAACTGTAACATCAACTCTTGGGGCTTTACAGCAAAGCTATAATGCAACAAAAGCCGCAACCGACCAAGCAATAAATACTGCATCTTTAGGCGTACAAAATGCCGAGCTTGCAGTAACTCAAGCACAAACTGCACTTGATAATGTAAATGCACTCTTTGCAGTTGGTGCAGCATCTAGTCAGCAGGTTACACAAGCTGAACAAGGGGTTCAGCAAGCACAATCTGGACTTCAACAAGCACAAACAGCCGTTGAACAGGCTAAAGCCTCACAGCAAGCCTCACTTGCACAAATACAAGCATCTATTGACCAAATAAATGCCCAAGTAGCACTTGGAACAGTTACTTCACCTGTAAGCGGTAAAATATCAAATCTTAGTCTTACAGTGGGCGGTATGGTGTCACAGTCCTCACCTTCTATGATAATTGCAGTTAATAATGAGCTTATGCTTTCAGTTTTCACAAGTGAAAATATAAGAAATGGTGTTCAAGTTGGTGATGTAGCCGATGTAACTATAAGCTCTTTATCAAGTGAAACTATGAAGTGTACGGTTAGAAGTGTATCAGAAAATGCAGATATGCAAACAAATCTTTATGAAATCACACTCTATTTACCTGCTGATTTAAATGCACCAGTTGGAGCATTTGCAGATGTTGTGCTATATACAGATAAGAAAGAAAGTACAATACAAATTCCAACCGAATGTATTTTAACTGATGGCGAAGAAAAGTATGTATTTGTTGTTGAAGATGATAAAGCCAAAAAAGTTTTAATAAGTACAGGTCTTGTTGGTGATGGTGTAACCGAGATTACAGAAGGGCTTACAGGTGGTGAAAACCTAGTTACAAAGGGGCAAAGTTATCTTTCTGATGGTGCAGATGTACGCATTGTAGATGGAGAGGATAGTGCCGAATGAAATTTGCAGATTTTTGTATAAAGCACAAAGTTACAACTATCATGGCATATGTAATGATAGTGATTTTCGGTATATTGGGCTTTTCCTCTCTCCCGCTTGCACTAATGCCAAATATTGAACTTCCAATGGCAGTTATAATGACAACATATACAGGTGCAGGCCCTGAGGAGGTAGAAAACTTAATTACCAAACCGATTGAATCGGCTTGTGCAAGTGTTGCAGGCATGGACACCTTACAATCACAATCAAGTGAGAATGTAAGCACAGTTATGGTAACATTTGCTGATGGCACAAATATGGACGAAGCTCTTGTTGATGTTCGAGATAAAATTGACCAAGTGAGTGCAATGCTTCCAGAAGATTCATCAACACCAGTAGTAATGAAAATGAACATAAATTCATTACCAGTGGTTGAAATAGGTCTTAGAGGTGCAAGTTTGTCACAGCTTCAGCAAATAGCCGAAGATGATTTGTCCCCTACCCTTGAAAGAATAGACGGTGTAGCATCTATAACTATATCTGGCGGTTATGATAATGAAGTCGCTATTTATACATATGCAGATAAAATGAATGGTTATGGACTTAGCATTTCTTATATTTCACAAATGCTTGCAGCTGAGAATATAGCAATTCCAGCGGGCGATGTACAAAATGGCTCACAAACATTATCAGTAAGAACAACAGGCGAATTTGAATCGGTTGGTGATATAGCAAATATGTTGTTACCACTGCCAACAGGTGGTTCAGTGCGTTTAGGTGATATATCTGATGTGTCAATGCAGCCAACCGAGCAAGAACAGATTTCTAAAATAGACGGAGAGCCTTGTGTAACAATAACCGTTCAACAACAATCTGATGTCAATACTGTTCAAGTAGCCGAAAAGGTAAAAAAACAGCTTGAAACATTTACTTCTGAAAACCCAACTTTGGAAACCACCTTACTTCTGGATCAATCAGAATACATAAATCTTTCGGTTGATTCTGTGGTTCAAAATATTTTACTTGGTGTAATTCTTGCTGCTGTTGTACTTTTTGTATTTCTTCGTGATATTGGTGCAACTGCTGTTATATCTGTATCCATGCCTGTATGTATTATATCTGTATTCTTAGTTATGATAGCTATGGATATAACAGTTAATATGATGAGTTTAGGCGGTCTTGCAATGGGTGTTGGTATGATAGTAGATAACTCTATTGTCGTACTTGAAAATATATTTAGATATCGCTCTGATGGATATAGTAGACTTGACTCATGTATACAAGGTACAGGCGAAGTTGCATTATCTATTTCAGCAGGTACACTTACAACTGTTGCAGTATTCTTACCTATCGGACTTTCAAGCGGTATTGCAGGTATGATGTTTAGAGAATTTTCTATTACAATCTCTGCACTATTGCTTGCATCACTATTTATTGCATTAACTCTTGTACCTCTTATGTGTTATCTTCTGCTTGATAGAGGTAAAGAAGGCAGAAGGCTTATAAATAAAGGCGGAGATATAGCCGATAGACCGCTTATGCGTAAATATAAAAGTCTGCTTAATCTGTTTATAACCCATAGAAAAATTGGTGTTATTTCATCTATCGCAATGATTTTAGTATTTAGCTTATCCATTGCTATTGCAGGTTTTGAAATGATTCCAGCAGTTGATGAAGGCGGAATTTCGGTCACTATTGATATGCCAGTAGGTTCAGAGCTTGAGGACTCTGCAAGTATTGCCGATAGAGTAGCAGATATAGCAGTTAAAACTATTCCAGAGATTAAAACACTTTCTTATACATCAGAAGAAGATACTACTATGAGCATAGATATAGGCTCTAAATCTGATAGAGATAGAGATGTATGGGAAATAATGAATAAACTTAGAGATGATACTGCGGATATAGCGGGCTGTAAGATTTCAATATCAGCATCAGGTACAATGGATATGTCAGCAATGAGTGGTGATGCTATTTCTGTAACACTTCGTGGTGATGATTATGAGCTTTTAACTGAAACTGGTGACAGACTCGTTGATGAATTATCAAAAATTCCAGATGCGACTAATGTATCATCATCAGCAGGCGAACAAGTGCCACAGGTAGAAGTTACATTAAAACCAACAAGTGCTGTAAGATATGGACTTACTTCTTCAGCAGTAGGTCAAGCGGTAAGAAGTGAGCTTGCAGGTGCAACAGCTACACAGCTAAAAATTTCAGGTGATGAAATCAATGTAAGTGTTAAAGGTGATGTAACATCTTCAAAAAGCCTTGATGCACTTAAAGCTATTTCAGTTCCAACTCAAGCGGGAGGTACAGTTCCACTTAGCCTTGTTGCAAATGTAGATGTAGTGCTTGCACCACAAAATATAGTAAGACAAAATCAGAGCCGAACAATCACAATAAGCGGTGACAGTCGTTCAGATGATATTGTTACTATGAACCAAAATGTCAATGAAGTGCTTGCCGATTTTGAACTGCCAAGCGGTGTAACCATAGAGTCTGGTGGTGAAATGGAAGCTATGACCGAATCATTTATAACTCTTGGCAAGGCTCTTATTGTTGGACTTGTGCTTATTTACTTTGTACTTGCAAGTCAGTTTGAGTCATTTATAATGCCTATTATGGTAATGATGATTTTACCAGTAGGTTTAATGGGTTCACTTATCGGCTTGCCTTTTACTGGTCAAAAAATATCTATGATAGCATTTATAGGTGTTATAATGCTTTCTGGTACGGTTGTTAACTCATCTATTGTACTTGTAGACTATATAAACACCCGTAGAGGTCGAGGCGAAAGCAAAAATGAGGCTATTTTAAATGCTTGTCCAAGACGTATAAGACCAGTGCTTATGACCACTCTTACAACCATTCTAGGACTTATACCAATGGCAGCTGGCACAGGTGAAAGCTCTGAGCTAATGATACCAATGGCGGTTGTAATGATAACGGGTATGATAGTATCAACTATTGTTACATTATTCTTTACCCCTGTTTATTACTCAATTATTGATAGTATTTCCGAGTGGTTTAGAAATCGTAAGAATAAAAATAAACCTACTTTTGCTGAAGTAAAGCAAGAGGAGGAGGAAACCGCCAATGTCTGAAACGAGAGAAAATAGACGCTCAGAAATTTTAAAAGCAGCATGTACAGAATTTTCTGAAAATGGATATGACAGCACTAAAATGGAGCAAATCGCAAAGCGAGTAGGAATAGGCAAATCCACTATATATGAATATTTCCCATCTAAAAATGAGCTTTTAAAAGCATCATGTGAGTGGATTTTCGGCACTATACTTTGTGATGTAGATAATATAATGCAAAAAGACATTTGTTTTAAAGACAAAGTTATAAATTATATTAAACATGCTTGTGATATTTTAAGCTCCATTGGCAGTGGCATGATGATTTTATATGGCAAAAGTGATTCTGTGCAGATTATAAGAAGTAACGCTGGTATGTTTCACATGAAACTTTTAGACATTATTGAAAAGGCTGTTTTTAAAGCTGTTCAAAATGGAGAAATCAGAGAAAATATAAATCCTCGAAATATAGCAAAAATAATAACATTTTTACCTTCCCCTATTCTATGTGAGGAGATAAAAAACAATGGTGATGCAGCACTTGATGATATAATATCTATACTTATATATGGTTTAGCAAAATAAATATTTGACAAATAATTATTTTATATTTACAGTATAAGTATACTTTAAATTAGCGAGGTAGATATTAAATGCTTACTACTGGAATTAAGGGTACAAAAGAACTAAAAGTTACTGATGAGCTTTTAGCTAAAAATGTTGGAAGTGGCATTGTTTCTGTATATGCAACACCAATGATGATAGCAGGAATGGAAGGCACTGCTGCTGAGTCTGTTTCAGAGCATCTTGAGGCTGGTAAAACAACTGTTGGTACACTTATGAATGTAACTCATGTTGCAGCAACACCATCAGGTATGAATGTACGTTTTGAAACCGAGCTTACCGAAATTGCTCCAAATGGCAAGATTTTAACCTTCCATGTTGCAGCTTATGATGAAGCTGGTCTTATTGGTGAAGGCACACATCAAAGAGCCATTGTAAATATAGAGCGTTTTGAGCAAAAAGCTAAGTCAAAGCTAAATAAGTAAAACAAAAAGCACTCGATGATAAAATCGAGTGCTTTTATATTTAGGTTTAGAATTAGAAATCAACCTCTGTGCCGTAGTAAATGCAATTAAATAGCTTTTCCATAGTAGCAGGGTCGATTGGACGAGGGTTAGAACCTGTGCAAGCATCGCCAACAGCATTTTCAGAAATAGTAGCGATTTTCTCCTTAAATTCTTCCTCAATAACACCAAACTCCTTAAGAGTGTTTGGAATACCCATGTAATTATTTAGCTCAACAATCTTATTGCATAGTGCCTCAACAGTTGGCTCTAAGCCGATTGACTTAGCAATTTCAATATAACGAGCCTTAGCCTCGTCTACCTTTGCATTGTACTTGATAACATAAGGCAGATACATAGCATTAGCAAGACCATGAGTGATATGACCTGTTGAGAACACAGCACCAGTCTTATGAGCCATAGAGTGAACAATGCCAAGCAGAGCATTAGTAAATGCCATACCAGCTAGACACTGACCATAGTGCATTTCCTCACGGCTTGTCATATCGCCATCATAAGACTTAATAAGGTCATTCATAACGATAGAAATAGCCTTAAGTGCTAGTGGGTCTGTAAATGTACAGTGCAGAGTGGAAACATAAGCCTCAATAGCATGGGTTAAAGCGTCCATACCAGTATAAGCAGTTAAGCTCTTAGGCATAGTTTCAGCAAGCTCTGGGTCAACGATAGCAACATCAGGAGTGATGTTGAAGTCAGCTAGAGGATACTTAATACCCTTCTGGTAATCGGTAATAACAGCAAAAGCAGTAACTTCGGTTGCTGTACCAGAAGTAGAAGGAATAGCACAGAACTTAGCACGCTGACGCAGTTCTGGGAAACTAAATGGAGTAATTAACTGCTCAAAAGTGCAATCTGGATACTCATAGAATGCCCACATAGCCTTAGCAGCATCTATTGGAGAACCGCCACCCATAGCAACAATCCAATCTGGCTCAAACTCACGCATCATAGCAGCACCAGCCATAACTGTTTCAACAGATGGGTCTGGCTCAACATTTTCAAAAAGACGGGTTTCAATTCCAGCTTCCTTTAAGTAAGCGACAACCTTATCAACAAAGCCAAAACGCTTCATAGAGCCGCCACCTAAAACCAGAACAGCCTTTTTACCCTTTAAAGTTTTTAAGTTTTCAAGAGCACCTTTACCCCAGTAAAGGTCACGAGGTAGAGTAAATCTTCCCATTTCAAACAACCTCCAATTATAAAAATATAATTTATTTTATGTTTGTTAAATCAATAACATACTTGAAATATAACATGTTTTTTTGTTATATACAACAGATAATTTAAAATATAAAAATATTAGTATGATTTAACAAAAAGACAGTATTTGTTTTATTTGATTTTACTAAATTTTACTCCACTGAAAAACGATAAACAGTCTTATGATTCCATTCTTCGCCCTTACGAATTACAGGCTGATACCAGTTTTCATGGTGAATAGCATCTGGATAATATTGAGTTTCTAAGCATAGTCCACTTCTCTTAGGATAATCAGCATTATTCTTACCTGCCAGAGCTGAACATAAGAAGTTACCTGTATAAAGCTGAACTCCTGCCATAGTAGACAGCACTTCCATATTAATTCCTGAGCTTGCAGCCTGAACATTTGCAATAGTTCTAAGCTCGCCCATTTTGCCATTTAACACAAAGTTATGGTCATAACCAGAACCATTTTTAATTTGCTCATTGTCATCGTCCCAATGAATACCAATTTCGGTAAACTGACGTAAATCAAAAGGAGTGTTATCTACCTTTTCATTTTCGCCCAGTGGTATAGAATTTGCATCAATAGGAGTATAATAATCAGCATTTACCTTAACTTTTTGTTTTGCTACACAACCACTTTCATGACCATCTAAATTAAAATAAGAATGGTTAGTTAGATTACAAAGCGTAGCACCATCTGTTGTAGCTTTATAATCAATAGCAAGACCTTGATTTTCAAGTGTATAAGTAACCTGCATAGTAAGCTTTGAAGGATAGCCTTCTGCACCATCTTCACTTACAAAAGTAAATACAACCGAGTTGTCTTTGATTTCACTGTTCCATATTGATTTATCAATCACACCGCCACCATGAAGACTGTTATTTCCATCATTTTTAGGCAGTGAATATGTTTTACCGTCCAGTGTAAACTCAGCATTTGCAATACGGTTAGCACAACGTCCAACTACAACACCAAAGAATACATCTTGCTTTTCATAGTTTTCCACTTTGTCATATCCTAAAACAACATCTTTTACATTGCCGTTTTTGTCCTTCAAACAAATAGACTGGATTGCACAACCTAAATCTAACACTTTGACTGTCATAAAATCATTGCTGAGAGTGAATATGCTCACTGGCTCATTATTTTTGGTGTAACCAAATAATTCTTTACTGTACATTGGTATTACCTCCAAACTTTCTTCTCTTTTGCATATTGTAATGCTAATCTAAGCATAGCACAATAGATGTTAAATTTAAAGAGAAATAAAAAAACAGAAAGTAAAATTTTACTTCCTGTTTAAAAGTATCTATTTGTTAGTATCAGTCCAAGTGTTGAGCAATATTCTCTTAGATGACTTACCCATCTAAGCAGTGTATATGGTGTTTTAGCTGGCATACCATAAGCATCTAAACCCGCTTGTTTCATAAGCTGTCTGGCTCTTGCAAGATGAAATTCATTTGTTATAACCGCTGTTTTATGATTTTCTAGGTTATAAAGTTCTTTTGCATTTTTAATATTTTGAATGGTGTTTTTTGATTTATCTTCAACTAAAATTTTATCTTCACTAACACCATTTTGCAAAAGATAATTTTTCATCATATGAGCTTCTGGCATAATTTCATTATCGCCTTGACCACCACATACAATTAAAACCGCATCTTTATTTTCATTTAAAAGCTCTATTGCAGTGTCCAATCTGCTTTGAAGTGCGGCAGATGGACGGTCATTATAAATAAATGCACCTAAAACAAGTATTCTATCAGCCGTATAAACTTCATTGTCTGTGTATTCACCCGATATAATTATGCTTTGAATTATAATAAAGCTTATTAAAAACAAAATGAATATACTTCGACCTAATATAGCTATTATTTTAAAAATTTTGTGTTTATCTTTAAGTTTAATGGCTAATGCTTCACCTATACAACCTATAAATAAAGCTGTAAAAAATAAACTTCCAAATCTTATAGGTTTCCAAAATAGACAACCAAAAGCCAAAAGTGCAAAAACACATGAAATTACAAACCAAAATTTTATTTCTCGGTTTTTCATTAACCTTCAAGCTCCTCGCTTAACTTCTCCCATTCTTCCATTTTTTCAAGTAAGCTCATCTCAAGCTCTTCTTTTTTGCCTAAAAGCTCCATAAGCTTATTTGCATCAGCTGCCGACTCATTTATAAGCTCATCAAGTTCAGCCTGTTCATTTTCAAGATTTGTTATCTCTCTTTCGAGCACATTAAGGCGTTTGCTTATGTTTTTAGTTCCGCCCTTTTGTTTTGGCTTTTCTTTTTTCTCTTTAGGCTGTTTTTGTATTAGAGGCTCACTTGCCTTTAATCGCTCACGATAATTTAAAAAATCAGCATAAGAACCTGTAAAATCTATATATTTGCCATTTTCAAGATATATAACTCTGGTTGCAAAACGCTCTACAAAATATCTGTCATGTGACACAAATAAAAGTGTGCCTGTGAAAGCCTCAACAGCCTCCTCAATCCATTCTCTGCTTATTAAATCAAGATGGTTGGTAGGCTCGTCCAAAATAAGCATATTTAAAGGGTCATACATAAGTTCACAAAGTCTTAAACGGCTTTTTTCACCGCCCGAAAGTTTGTTCACTATTTTGAGCTGGTCCTCACCTGAAAACTGAAAAGCACCCAGTCTATTTCTAGCCGTTTGCATAGTTACATTTTTATCATAAATAAGAGTATCTATGAGGTTTCGGTTTTCATTTTCAAATTTAACTTGCTGAGGAAGATAAGCCGGACGTAAACCAACACCTTTTTTTATTGTGCCATCGTCTGCGGTTTCCTCACCTAAGAGAATTTTAAGAAGTGTTGTTTTACCTGCACCATTATCACCTAAGATTGCAACACGCTCGCCATTTCGTACATTAAAAGTTACATTTTGTAATATAGTTCTGCCGTTATAACTTTTAGTAATATATCTTACTTTTAATACATCTTCGGTTTCATAATTAGGGTCGCCAAAAGAAACATTCATACGTTTATTTTTCTTTGGTCTGTCAGTTACTTTCATTCGAGCGATACGTTTATCAATAGATGCAGCACGTTTTGCAAGATGTTCTGTACCATGTTCATGCATAATTCTCGAAACCGCCTCAAGACGTTTCATTTCTGCCATTTGGTTTTCATGTTCACGCATTTTCTGCTCATATCTTCGCTCACGCTCTACGGCATAAAATGAATAAGAACCTGCATAAAATTCGATTTTGTGGTCGTTTACTTCTATAATACGTTCACAACACTGGTCAAGAAAATAACGGTCATGCGATACAGTGACGATTGTTCCCGCATAGCTTTCCAAATAATCACCAAGCCAGCGAACAGCCTCCATATCAAGGTGGTTAGTCGGCTCGTCAAGAAGTAAAATATCTGTTTGCTCTAAGATAATACGGGCAAGATTTATTCTGGTTTTCTCACCGCCTGAAAGCTGATTAAAAGGCTGTATTCTACGCTCTTTTGGAATGTCAAGACCATTACAAACCTTATCTATTTCAAAGTCACGGTTATAACCGCCCATAGCGTCCAGTTTCTGCTGACAAATACCATATCTTCTGAGCAAATCTTCATTTTCTGGCTCAAGTGTCATTTTATACTCAAGCTCTTTCATTTGAGCTTCTATGATATGAGCATCTTTAAAAGCGGTTTTCAATACATCTTCAACTGTTGTATTTTCTGGATAAGAAGGCATCTGGTCAATCATACCGACAGTTCTGCCATCACCTATTGAAACTATTCCGCTGTCATAGTCCAGTCTGCCAGCTAAGATATGCAGAAGTGTTGTTTTACCTGCACCGTTTGCACCTAAAATAGCGATTTTTTCACCTGCTTGCACATCAAAAGTTATATCAGATAAAATAAGCTTATCGCCATAATATTTAGTGAGATTTTGTACTGTAATATCAGCCAAAATATAATCAATCCTTTTCTTTATATTTTAAAAAAGCCGCAGCAGGCAAAAAATAAACCTGTGCGGCTGTTATCTGCTTTTTATTCAGCATTCATAATTTGAGCTAGTTGTGGGAGTAGTGCCGAAGCTATATCAGGTCTATCAGTTTCGATAAAGTTTACACCCTGACGATACATTTTAGCCATTTCCTCTGGGTCAGATGTACTCTTAGAAGCGAGGAACAAGCCACAAAGCAACGCCTGTTCACAAAGTGTAGGGGTTAAAAATTTAGGTTCGGCTCTAATGCCAAAAAGACCTGTTTGCTGAGCAAACTGAACAAGTGTTGCAGTTTCCTCCATAGGAGCATTAATTTCTGCCATAACATGCAGTTCTGGGTGTTGGTTTACAATTCTTGCAGCATTGGCAGGGTCTAAGCCTCCTATATAAGACTGCTCAAGGTAGTTAGACTGACGCAATGCAATCATTGCCTGTATACACACCTGAGGGCTTTTAATTTCGATTCCAATTTTTCTTCCGCAGGATTTAGCAAGCTCTACTGCCTGACCTACTGCGACCATTTTAGGAAACATGCGACGCAGTGAAAAGAAATCTGTTTCATTTACTGCATGGAAAGTGCTGTCATCAGTGGTAAAGCCACCATTTGTGCAAAGCACAGCAATGCCGTCCTCGGTGGTGTCCAGTGCAATAATGCAGCCGCTCGCCCCGTTTTCATTGCCCACCATAATTGATTCAAGGCTATCTGGATTTGTGTTCATACAGCCATATGCGGACATAATAAATTGATTTCGATTGGTATAGTGCATCATGCTCTGTACGCCTCTTTTTAAATTAGATTTTTTCTGGTTCTGGATAAGTTTCACCGAAAGTATCAACAGTAACCTTTTTCATTTTTTGCTCCTGACGAGGGCGGTCATGCCAATCTCTAGGAGTATTAACGATTTCGTCAGCAACTTCCATACCTTCGATAACCATACCGAAAGAAGCATAATGACCATCAAGGTGAGGTGAATCCTCGGTCATAATAAAGAACTGAGAACCAGCAGAATCTGGCATAGTAGTTCTAGCCATGCTTAGAACGCCACGAGTGTGGTTTAAATCATTTTGGAAGCCATTAGCTGTAAACTCGCCCTTGATTTCATAATCTGGGCCACCCATACCAGTGCCTTCTGGGTCGCCACCCTGAATCATAAATCCTGGAATAACACGATGGAATATGGTTCCATCATAAAAACCCTTACTAATAAGAGAAATAAAGTTATTTACTGTATTAGGAGCAACATTAGGATAAAGCTCTGCTTTAATAATGCCGCCATTTTCCATCTCGATAGTAACGATTGGATTTGCCATTATATTTTCACTCCTGAATATAAACAATTTCACCATACATTTTTAGTATAGCCTATACTAAGTATTTTAACAAAGGTTTGCCTATGTTACAAGTCAAAGTATACTCTTTTTTTCTTGCTTTTGCATAATTTGCGTATTTTGGACGTATCTACGCCAAAATTTATTATAATCATGTTTGTAGTTTTGGCACAGTTGACAATATTTTATAAACCTTATTTTTGTTATAATGTACATATCTTTGTATGGATATTTATTTTGGAGGCGATATAATGAATTTAATCGTTCTTCTGCCGATTTTAGCCGCTTTACTCGGTGTATTTGGCGGAGTTTTTAGAGGTCTAAGCCTTTTAAATGGTTATGAACCACAAACACACTTGCCTATTGCAGGTGATAATTTTCAGCTAATGCTTATTATTTTATCTGTTGTTTCGGTTATTATTTTTGTTATTTTGTGTGCAAGATTTAAATTTGATGCTGAACCTCAGTTTGAGAAAGCATTTATAAGCGACTCAGCTGGTTATAAAACACTTTGTGTGCTATCTGCTTTAATTACAATCTTATGTGGTGCAGGTGGTTTTTATTTTGCACTAACAAATAGTGATAAAAGCTTTTATTCACATATAACCGAGTTTCCTCTTTGGATACTTGCAGTGCTTACAGGTGTTGCAATAATTGGTCTTATAAGAGCAAAAGAAAATATAAACGAATCAAGTGCATATTTTACACTTATTCCTATGTTTTGGGCAGCTTTTGACCTTATAGTTATCTTTAAAAACAATTCTTCTTCGCCATTCGTAGGTTATTATAGCTTTGAACTTATACCATCTGTCTTTTTAACACTTGCATTTTATGCATTTGCCTCATTTTTATATTCCAAGCCAAAACCTAGATTTATGTTATTTGCAAGCTCTATTGCAATAATTTTCAGCTTAGTTTGTGTTATAGGCACAGTTATGACTCATATATTAAATCCTACTCTTTGGGCATTTAATATGCAAACACTTATGCGTACTGGTTGCCTTTTAGGTACAGCATTATATTTATTTGCTCTAGACCTAAATCTTTGTAAAAGCGTATGAAAATAAGAGAAACTTATACATGCCCGCTTGAACTTGTGCATGATATGATAAAAGGCAAATGGAAACCTATAATTTTATGGCGACTTAGATTAGGTAAAACCAGTTTGGCACAGCTTGAGCGTGATATAGAGGGCATAACACAAAAAATGCTGCTCGAACAGTTAAAGGAACTGATCGAATTTGGATTTGTTGATAAAGAAGTATCGTCTGGTTATCCTTTAAAAACCGAATATTTTCTAACAAGTGAAAACGGTGAAAAAATACTGTCTGCACTTAAAATCATGCAGGAAATCGGCATTGATTATATGAAAAAACATGATATGCATGATGTGCTTCGTGAAAAGGGTCTAATTTAGACCATACCCACAAAAAAGTGGGTAATTTACTAAATTTAAAACGCTTGATATAATAACCTCACTTAAAGAACTTAAGGAGGTTATTTTTTATGAAGATTTTAAGTAGTGGTATTAAAAACGGAGTAATTGAAGATAAATACGGTAAACATGGCGAGCAGTTTAATGAAAACGGTGTTCCAAGCTACTCATTACCTTTTGAAATTGTAGATGCACCAGAAGGCACAAAGAGCTTTGCACTGTTTTTAGAAGATAAAGACGCATGTCCAATCAGTGGCGGTTTCTCTTGGGTACACTGGGTTGCTGCAAATATCACCAGAAATAAAATCGAGGAAAACGAAAGCCTAACCGCAACCGATTTTGTACAAGGCTTAAATAGCTGGATTAGTATGCAAGGTGGTCAGCAGTCAAAAGAGCTTTCACGTTTCTATGGCGGCATGGCACCACCAAACGAACCACACACATATGAACTTCACATCTATGCACTTGATTGCATGTTAGATTTACAAAACGGCTTTATGTTCCATGAGATGTTCAGACAAATGGACGGTCATGTACTAGAGCAGCAGACATTAAAAGGAGTGTATCGAAATTGAGTATTTTAGAGGCTATCATGTTACTTTGCTTTGGTGCTGCATGGCCTTTCTCAATCACACGCTCTATAAAGTCCAAGTCAACACAAGGTAAAAGCTTTGGATTTCTCATCATTCTTATTGTAGGTTATATTGCTGGTATAACAAATAAGATTTTATATCATAACGATATTATTTTGTATCTCTATATTTTAAATTTAATTATGGTGTCAACTGATGCTGTACTTTGGTTAAAAAATAGAAAATACGAACTTTCAAATAAATAATAATTAAGCGGTATATAGATTTTGTCTATATACCGTTTTTTTATCCTCTATAATATACTATAATATAGATATCTATATAAAGGAGATATAAAATTATGGGATTATTTATTTGTTATGAAAAATGCTCTACTTGCAAGAAAGCTCAAAAATTTTTAGATGATAATAATACTTTATATGAACTTCGTGCTATTAAGGAGCAAAACCCTACTGCTGAGGAACTAAAACAGTGGCATAAAATAAGCGGTTTACCACTTAAACGCTTTTTTAATACCTCTGGTCAGCTTTATAGAGGTATGGAGTTATCAAAAAAACTGCCTGAAATGAGCGAAGATGAACAATATGAAATACTTGCAAGTGATGGTATGCTTGTAAAGCGTCCATTATTTATAGATGGAGATACCGTTTTAGTCGGTTTTAAAGAGGCTGAATGGTCTGAAAAACTAAAATAAGTATATTTTTTAAGAGAAAATCTAAAATTTAGGTTTTCTCTTTTTTTATTTCACATAAACTACACATAAACTATATTGACTTATATTTATAGATATAATAAACTATGTTAATAGTTAACCATGTTTACTATTTGAAGGGAGGTTATAATTTGAAAATCGGTATGGAGCTTTTTATAAGAATGCATAATTTTAAACAGCTTAGAATTGCAGATAGACTTAACACTTTGCCAAGTAACGGGCATATGATACTAGGTATGATTATTGCAAATGAAAAAAGCAAAGGCTCTGCTTGTATTTCATGTACAGACCTTGCAAAACATATGTCAGTTAGCACAGCTGCAGTTTCTAGAAGTTTAAAGCATTTAAGGGAAGCTGGGTTTATTGAAACCAGTATAGACTCAAATGACAGACGAGGTGCTATTATTTCAATAACCGAGCTTGGCAGACAAACTATGTATGATGATTGCAATCGCTTGGAAGATGTTATGCAAAAAGCAACTGCTAATATACCAAAAGAGCAGTTAGAAAACTTTTTTCTACATTTGATATGATATATAATGGCATTTCAAATGAGCTTAACAAGCTAGACTAATTTTTTGGAAAGGAATATATTATGAAAAGTATATTTAAACGGCTTGCCAGTCAGAAAAAACTGGTGTTTCTTATTATAGTCTTGCTGTTTGTGCAGGCTATTTGTGATTTATCACTTCCGAATTACACTTCTGCACTTATTGACACTGGTATTCAAAACAGCGGTATTGAATATGCTGTGCCAGTTAAAATAAGCTCTAAAGCTTATGATATGATTTCGGCTAATATGAATGAATCCGAGCTTGAGCTTTGGGAAGAAAATTATATCCCCGATGGTGATAATTACATTCTAAATGCAAAAGCAGATGAAAAAGCACTTGATGAGGTTTTTGCTTACCCAATCGCTCAAACAGTGATGAATATGCGTGGAATGACTACATCACGAGAAAGTCTTGATACACTTGGCTCTCAGATATGAAGTGAACCCCAAAGTTTAGACAAAAATAAATATTAAATTTAAATTGCAAGTGAATGAGTTCTGTACTGTACAGGACTCATTCCTTTTAATTTTATAGAAATCCTTTCGTTGTTGTAGTAATCTAT
>DXIE01000054.1 GCA_019113005.1 Candidatus Butyricicoccus avistercoris
GTTACTATCGTTTTTTTGAAATCCTCACTGTATTTTCTTTGACCATTTTTTCCTGTCATTTTTCAATTTTCCTTTCTTTTTTACTTGTCTTTTATTTTATCATACTTGTCCACTTTTATAGTATATATCCATTACTGTTGTGCTTCCAGACTCAAGGCTTTTAGATTTTGCTGACCAAACCACAGTAACAGTGCTTATTAAAGCAGATAAAACACCAGTACCAGATAGAAAAATAGCTGTAAGCGATAAAAACGATAATTATTCAGCAGATATTACAGATAAACTAGGTCAGATTACTGTTCCAACTGGTTCAGGCAGTACAAACGGAGATGGAAATTCAACCGTAGGCAATGAAAATGAAGATGGTGAAGAAATTACCTTAACTGTTAAGGTTGAAGATTATGAAACCAAACGACCAATAGAAAACTGTGAAATTAAAATTGGAAACAGTGGAAATATACTTGTAAAACTGCCAGATGGTGTGGATATGGACGAAAATAACCGTATTACAGTAACCGTTACAGATAATAAGAAAAATCCTCAAGAAGATATGACTGTTATTGTTGAAAGCGATTTAGGCAGAAAAGAAAACGGTAAAACCGATAAAGATGGTAAATTAACCGTTCCTCCTGTTTCTGAAACCGAACATCATGCAGCTTATGTTGAAGGTTATCCAGATGGCAGTTTTAAACCAGAAAACAGCATGACAAGAGCCGAAGCTGCTACTATTTTTGCAAGATTACTTGCTGAAAAGCTAGGCGAAAGTATACCAAGCACAGCTATAACAAAGTTTAAAGATGTTCCAGTTAATTCATGGTACTCTGGATATGTAAAGTATCTTATAAACTATGGTGTTGTTTATGGCATATCTGATGATATGTTTGCACCAGATAAGGCTGTAACTCGTGCTGAGTTTACAGCATTTGCTGTTAGATTTTTTGAGGTTTATGGCGAAGGTTCAGAAGAAATTATGAACAAATATCCAGAATTCACTGATATATCTGACGCATACTGGGCAGCAGAATATATAAATGATGCTGCTATTCATGGCTGGATACAAGGTTATGGCGATGGTACATTTAGAGCTGATGACCCAATCCGTAGAAGTGAAGTAGTAACACTAACAGGCAGATTGTTAGGTCATTATGCTGATGAAAATTATGTTGATGAAAACATAAGAAAGCTAAATCAGTTTAATGATGTTAGCAAATCCCACTGGGCTTATTATGAAATAATGGAGGCTGCAAATTCTCATACAGCAGATATGAAAGATAAGGAAAGCTGGATTTAATAGTCTCTTGGCGTGTTGCAGATAAGCAACATGCCTTACATAGTTTAAATAGACAATGAAAAGGAGATATGATATTATGAGAATAATATTTATAAACAAAAATGTAGAATATAGTTTAGCCTTATTTACAAAAGGTTAGAAAAATTATTTGGGATATATTGTGAAATTTAATTTATACTGATTAGGGTTATATAAAATATGATTATTAGAGAATATAAATCTTCCGATTGCAATGAAATTGTACAGCTTTTTTATAATACTGTACATAAAATAAATGCTAAAGATTATACAAAAGAACAATTAAATGCTTGGGCTACTGGTAAAATTGATTTGGAAAAATGGGATAAATCATTTTTAGAACATTATAGTTTTGTAGCAGTTGAAAATGAAATCATTGTTGGATTTGGGGATATAGATGAACATGGGTATCTTGATAGATTATATGTTCACAAAGATTACCAAAGGCAAGGAATAGCCACGGCTTTATGTGATAAGTTGGAGAATATCATAAAAACAGACTGTATTACAACTCATGCTTCAATAACAGCAAAACCTTTTTTCGAACATAGAGGATATAATGTTGTAAAGCAACAAACAGTTGAAAGAAATGGTGTATTTTTGACTAATTTTATTATGAAAAAAAGTATGATATTATGAGTGTAAAATAAAATGAGGATAGAATTATATGTTATATTTAAAAGAGGCAAATTTTCAAGATATAGAAAAAGAATATGAATTTATAACTGAATTGCCAACAAATGAAAATGGATTTACTAATCCAGACTATGGGGTTTTAAGAATTGATTTTGAAAATATAGTGTTGCCAAGAATGATAAATAATTCAAAGGGAATTGATTTACCCAATGGATATGTTCCATCAACAGAATATTTTTTATGGAATGATGATATTATAGTCGGACTTTTTCGTATAAGGCATAAATTGAATGATTTTTTAAGAAATGGAGGAGGACATATAGGATATGGTATAAAAAAAGAATATCGTGGTAAAGGATATGCAAGCAAAGGTCTTAGCTTAATAATAGAAAAAGCATGGTCTATCATAGAGGAAGATGAAATTTATATGTCAGTAAGAAAAGATAATATTGCATCACTCATTGTTCAGAAGAAAAATGGTGCTTATATTCATCACGAAGATGAAACTCATTTTTATACAAGAATAAGAAGAAAGTAGAATTTAAATGAAAAGAAAAGTTATATTTTTTATAATATTATTGCTGTTTATTGTTATTGCTTGGCTTGTATGGAGTAATAAAACAGTTAAAACCACAGGTATTATAGTATCATCAAATAATTTGCCAACAGAATTTAATGATTATAAGATTGCACATATATCTGATTTGCACAATTCAGAGTTTGGAGAAAACAATAGTAAAATAATTGATATATTAAAAAATCAAAACCCAGATATTATTGCGGTCACAGGAGATTTAGTAGACTCAAACCATATCAATGTAGATATAGCAGTTTCATTTATGAAACAAGCAGTTGAAATTGCACCATGTTTTTATGTTACAGGAAACCATGAGGCTTGGATAGAACAGTATGATAAACTTGAAAGTAAACTCATTGAATGTGGTGTTAATGTTTTACATGATACATATTTTGATTTAGAAAAAAATGGTGCTAAGATAAAACTTGTTGGTATAGATGACCCATATTTACAAAAGGATATGAATTAACAGGAGAAAGTATAGTAGAAAAAAAACTTAAAGAATTTGAGTTAGAAGATTCATATACAATTCTTTTGTCACATAGACCAGAGTATTTTAAAACATATGTAAATAGTAATATTGATTTAGTTTTGACTGGACATGCTCATGGTGGTCAATTTAGATTGCCATTTATAGGTGGTTTAGTTGCACCAAACCAAGGCTTATTCCCAAAATATGATTCAGGTTTATTTACAGAAAATAATACGAATATGGTTGTAAGTAGAGGTATTGGAAATAGCATTATTCCAGTTAGAATAAATAATCGTCCAGAAGTAATAATTATAAACTTACAAAGTACAGATAGCAAATAGAAAATTGAATTACATTGTTTATAAATCAGGAAATTAGCATTTCCTGATTTTTTTATGCCTTTTTTCAAGAAATAGGAGGTTAATATGATAAAAAATATTTTAACTAAAGTTTTTAAAAATCATATTCGTATTAATCATGCATACATAAATCCAGAATATTTTCCAAAGGAAAAAGAATATAATGCAGGCTATGAAATTATAGCAAAAGCATGTGTAAATGGTACAGAAATTGTTTT
>DXIE01000055.1 GCA_019113005.1 Candidatus Butyricicoccus avistercoris
AGATTTTCGGATATTACAATTCGGCTCATAGTACCAGTTAAACTAAATAATTTCTGATTAGCACTATCAAGTTTATTTACAACATCTTGTTCGTCATTTACAATCCAACCTATATTATTGCCTAAAACTATTGCTTTACGGATAAAATTATCATCAAGTTTTGAATTTACAGGTATAAAGAATGTAGCATTTGCAGAATAAAGCTGTAAAGTATCTAGTAAATCAGATGAAAATTCATTTGTTTCACCCATAAAAGACAGATAAACAAAATCTGGTCTAACGGTTGCAGGAGTTATAGGCTGCTCAGGTGGAACAGGCTCTGGTATATTGCTTGGAGGTTCAGGCTCAGGTTTTACAACTGGAACTTCTGTTTTACCCTCATTTTTATAATCATCAACTATTTCATCAGAATTTTGTGTTGTATTAGCTACAAAGTTACTATCTGAAAGTTTAGCATTCTCATCACATATACGAACAATAAGGTTTTCACCTGTTATAACAGAAAATGACAGGCCAAATTGTGCACACATAAGCTTTACAGGCAGATATACAGTATCATTGATATTATAAGCAGGTTGAGATAATGTGTTTAAATTTTTATCATAAGTATAGCCTTGAGATAGCGAAAAAGTTATTGTTTGGTTCTCTGTTTGCATAACAAGCGAGTCACCATTATCCTGCATATAAGATATTATACCGAAGTTATTAAATACATTATATGGCACATACCACTCACCGCTTTTTTTGGTAGGCATTGTATTACTTTCGAGTGGTAAAAAAGAGTCATTAATTGCTGTAAGGACAATAGAACTTGCATTTGCATGCATAGATATAAAAAAAGCTACTAAGATAACAAATGATAAAATATGCTTTGCTCTTTTCATAAAAGTTCTCCTTAAAAATCGAATTTTAGATATAACAAGTATAACATATAAGAAAAAAAAAGGCAAAGCTGTGGACATTTTAATAATTTTTCCTTGAGTCAAGGAAAAGTATGGTAGAAAAATTCAAAAAAATAAATAATAATGTATAAAAATACTTGAAAAAGATTTGAGTGAGGTCTAAAATAAAAGTAATTTAAATAAATCGGGAGAGAGGGACTTATTTATGTTAAACATTAAGTATGAACTTACAACAGAAAAGAAAGCAAAACCAGATGAAAACAATCTTGGTTTTGGTATACATTATACCGACCATATGTTTATAGTTGAGCATACTGAAGGCATTGGTTGGCATGATGCTCGAATTGTGCCATATCAGCCACTTACACTTGACCCTGCTGCAATGGTATTTCATTATGCAATGGAATCTTTTGAGGGCTTAAAAGCTTATCGTTTACCTGATAATTCTATTCAGCTGTTTAGACCTGAGAAAAACGCTGAAAGAATGATAAATACAAATAAGCGTATGTGTCTTCCATCACTTTCAGTAGAAGATTTTGTTCAGGCTGTAAAAGCACTTGTAGAAACTGATAAGGACTGGGTTCCACACAAGGACGGCACCAGCTTATATATTAGACCATTTGTAATTGCAACCGAACCTCATTTAGGTGTTCGTACATCAAAGCATCATAAGTTTATTATCATTTGTTCTCCAGTAGGTGCATATTATTCAACTGGCATTAATCCTGTAAAGATTTTCGTAGAAGATGAATATACAAGAGCATGTCCTGGAGGCACAGGCTTCACTAAGTGTGGCGGTAACTACGCAGCAAGCCTTGTATCACAAGTTAAAGCACATGATTTAGGTTATGAGCAAACACTATGGCTTGATGGTGTAGAACATAAATATGTAGAAGAAGTAGGCTCTATGAACTGTTTCTTTAAGATTGATGGAGTTGTATATACAGCACCATGTGTAGGCACTGTACTTCCTGGTGTAACCAGAATGAGCTGTATTGAGCTTATTAAGAAGTGGGGTTATGAGGTATCTGAAGACCGTCTGCCTATTGCAAAAGTTATGGAAGCTTCCAAGGAAGGCAAACTTGAGGAGGTATTTGGCACAGGTACAGCGGCAGTTATCTCCCCTGTTGGCGAGCTAAGATATGAAGATGAAGTAGCATATATAAATGATGGTAAGATTGGCGAGCTTACACAAAAGCTATATGACACTCTTACAGGCATACAGTGGGGCAAAATCCCAGATGACATGGGTTGGACAACTAAAGTGTGTGATTAAGTGATAAAAACAAAAAGCTGTGATGAGTTTAAGCTCATCACAGCTTTTATTATTGGTTTCTGGTTACATAATCTAGTATCACTTGTTCTAACTGATTGCAATCAATAGGCTTATTAACATAAGTGCTTAGACCGCTTGCAGACATATGGGTTATATCATCATCTGATATATGAGCTGTCACCGCAATTATAGGTATATTTTTAGCGTTATCAAAAGGTAATTCTCTAATCTCCATACAAGCCGAGAACCCATCTAAAACAGGCATTTTGAGGTCCATAAGTATAACGCTTACCTCTCTATAATTTTTGGTATAAGTATTTACAGCTTCACGACCATTTTTAACATGCAACACATTAACACCTAAGGACTCGAGGTATTTAATTATTACTTCTGCATCTAATTGGTTATCCTCAGCCAATATAACACATTTATTTTTGAGTTTAGCTAATTTTTGTTTGTTATCAGCCTGTTTCTTTTCTATTTCTAGTTTATTTGTTATCTGCATAGGCAAAACAACTGTGAATTTACTTCCCTTAGAAAGCTCACTTTCCATGTATATTTCACCATTCATTTGATGCACAAGCATTTTAACAATAGGTAAACCCAATCCCTTTTCCATATGATTTTGAGCATTACATACTTCAAATATATTTTTCTGAGTTTTATCACTCATACCTAAACCAGTATCTTCAACACAGATGATATATTTAACAAATGTATCATCTCCATTAGTTTCCTTTAGTGAAACCGTTATAACATCATAAGGGTTAGTATATTTAATTGCGTTATTAACTAAATTATTTAAAATTTGAGCTAATTTAATTGCATCACCATAAACATAAGGGTGAACTACCTCTGATATAAAGTTTATAGTTTTATCCGGTGTTTTATCTTTTATTAATTGCAAAGAATCACTAATGCACTTATTTATATCCATAGGAGTATAATTTATAGAATTTTTAGTTGATTCCATGCGTGATAATTCCAGCACATTATTTACAAGTGAGAGCATTTGTTCACCAGCATCTTGTATTTTACAAACATACTCATCGACTTTTTCTCTATCATCTTTTTTATTATGAGCCAATCTTGATAAACCGATTATAGCACTTAAAGGCGTTCTCATATCGTGAGATATAGTGCTAAAGAAATCGGTTTTTTGTTTTATATTATTTTGTGCTGCATCTAATGCATTTTTAAGGAGTACATTTTGATTTAATTGATGTTTTTTCAGCTCATCAATTTCCTTAAAACAAACAACAACCTGATTTTTTTGAATACTCTGTTTATAGATGATTTGAGCACTTATCCATTTATACTGTCCATTGAATTTGCGTTTATATTCTCTTTGAAATTCAAATACACCGTTTGAAATAAGCTCTCTTATATTTTGTATACTAAAGTCATTTTCAAATTGAGAAATATAATCTTCTTCCATTGAAGATTTAATTACGTTTATAAGCTCAGAATAGTTGTCGCTATACTGTATTTTGACATCATCTGGTACTTTTATCGGTTTATATATACCTGTTAAATAGTTTAGCCTATATATTTCATAATAAGAATCTCCAAGCAGTTTCAGAGTGTCAATAGTATATTTAACATTTTGGTTTACAAGATAGCCTTTAATCATAAATATAACTATGCCGCCTATTACTAATACACAAAGCATAGTAAGAGCTACTATTACATCATTCCAACCATCTTGTAATATTTGAGATACAGGCATAGTTATAACAGCTAACCAACCATTACTCATTTCATAATAATAAACCGCATGGCTAAAACCCTCGGGGTCAACAACAGTTGCATCATGTGATATCATTTCACCTGAGCGTATTTGTTTTACTATATCATCAGCAAATTGTTGTTCTTCTTTAGTTTGTTCGCTTAAATAACCTATTGAATATATCATTCTATCATCTGCACCATATAACATATAGCAAAATCTATTTGATATTTCAACAGAGCTTCCATGTCTTGTGAAATTTTCTATAATTATATCAAAAGCGAGAACATTATTTACTCCATTTAGTTTAACCGCAAGCGTCACCATATTTTTGCCAGTTATAGCATCTTTATATATATTGGTATATATAACCTTTCCATCTGCACTTATAGCCTTTTGATACCATTCGGTAGACTCATAATCATAATCTGAATCTCCGTCCCAAGGGTTAGCAGCTACAATTTTACCATTTATTACAGCGTAAGGATCTATTATAGAGTTTTCAAGAGTTACTCCAACCTTTTCTGAATAATCTTTAAGTAAAAATGATATTTCATCATCTGAAGCATTTTCATCTATTTTATCATTTGTATATTTTGAGCATACAGATAATAACATAGAATATACTTCAATTCTATTCTCTTCTTCCCAAGCGTAACTT
>DXIE01000056.1 GCA_019113005.1 Candidatus Butyricicoccus avistercoris
CAGGCTATCAAATCCATCTTGGTAGCTTGGGTTTTCTGCTTTTCAGAATTATATTTTTTTGTCGTGTGCTTGACATACGGGTGTCTTAAATCATGCACCCTAATACGTTTTACACCAGTCTTAGCACAACCTCTTTTTATAATATTTCTACAATATTCTGTACCATAAGGAAAAAGTCTATCATCGTCATTTAATCTATAAAGTTGCTCCATATAATCTTCTAACATATCTACAAGAAATTGAGGTATAGATATTACTCTATTACTTTTTGGTGTTTTAGGCTCTTGAATAATATTAACCATATTGATTCTTGCATAAGTTTTATTTATGTGTATAGTTTTATTCACTAAATCTATATCTGATTTTGTTAATGCTAACATTTCTCCTTTTCGCATACCTGTCCAAAACAAAACATTCATACATAGATACTGTACTGTATTATGTTTTATCGCTTGAGTAAACTTTTCAAACTCATCAATAGTCCAAAATTGCATTCTGTCTGCATTGGATTTGCCTATACTTCCAGCAAGTCTTGCAGGATTGTTCTTTAATCCATAATACTTAGTAGCATAATTAAAAATTGCTGATACTTCAGAATTTAGTTTTCTTAAATAAGTTTGAGAAAAATTTAAACCAATTATATCATTTTGCCATTTGCGAATAACCGACGGTGTTATTTCATCAATCTTTAAATTGCCTAAGTATGGTATGATTCGTGTATCAAACAAAGATTTCTTCAAGGAAAATGTTGTAGGTTTTAAACGTGTTTCACAATCTTCCATGTAAAGTTTATACATAGAATTAAAGGTCATACTGGTAGAACCACTTTTACGGTCTAAGAAGTCACGCTCATATTGCTGTGCATCAGCTCTACGGGTAAAGCCTTCCTTTTTATGCTGTCTAGTCGTTCCGTCCCAGTCTTTGTATCTGATAAACACATACCAGCGTTTACCGTCTTTCATTTTTGCAACTGACATAATAAATTAACCCCTTTCATCATTTAAAAAATTATGATAAAATAAGGGTACTGATTGTTGTCGAAGATTATCAGTACCCAGTCCCGTTTTGGTGTGTCAGACCAGAGCGGGATTTTTATTATTTTAAACCTACTTGTGCTTTAATTTGAACTGAATTATTAACAAATGTAACATTTGCGTTTGAACCAGCAGAGCCATTACCATACCAAGTATAAATTTTAGTATTGATATTAGCTACATTGGATTCAGTGGAAAGTGTGCCGCTTGAACCAATAATCTCAACTACTTGTTCATAGGTCATTCCTGTTTCAATTTGATTATATTCTTCAAGCGTTATGTATTCAGATTCATTATCAACACCAGATATACTTTTCTGAGTGAAGCTATCCATTTGTGATGCGAATACAATAGAACCACAGCAGATAATTATAAATACTAAAATAGAAACTAAACAGCCATGACCTTTTAATGTACGTTTGCAAACAGGGCAAACCTTAGCTTTTTTATCAATTTCAGATTGACAGAATTTACACTTTTTAGTTTGTGCCATTACAAATCCTCCCATGATGCTATTCCGTCAAGGTCTATTGGTGTATCTTGTATGAAATCATCTTCAGAATAAATCAACTCATATATATCATCTTCTTGTGGATATATCGATTTATTTAAATCATCGCCCCAATAATAAACTTTAACATTGTTAAATTGTTTGTAATATTCAGGGGTAGCGTAATACTGACCATTTATATAGACAACATCACCAGATAGTATTTTAGACGTTAAAGTACTTAAATCACTTGTGTTATATGGTACTAATTCTGTATTGTTAAAGGAAAAGTTATATGCAATTACAGAGTTTGAATTGGAATCCCATTCTACAGTATATCCAGCAGATTCTAATACTGCACGTATAGGAAGATAGGTTCTTCCATTGTTTATTACGGCATTAGTATCGTTTAAAATTTTAACATTATTATTGTATATAATATTAGTGCCAATAGGAACTTCTATTCTGTCATGTTCTGTTATGACAATAGCTGTTTGACTTATTGTGTCATATCCTACTGCAGCTCCACACTCTTCCATTGTAATTCTTAACGGAACCATAGTTCTATTGTTATGGTCTATATACGGGAAACCGCTATCAGATGTAAATTCAACTGCTTGCCCGTTTATAACTACATTGATATTGTTGCTTTGATATGCAAAAACGGGTGTAATAAAAATAAAACAATAAAGAGAGATGAAACCAACAAAATTTAATATTTTTCTCATTATAAATCCTCCTTTTTAAATTTGTAAGAGTTTAATATAGATTTACTAATATCATGCAAATAATACTATATTTTGCTAAATAACACAATACTATTTTAAAAAATTTGTTAAAATATATTTATATTTTTGTGCAATATTAACAAAAAATATTGTTAAATTTAGGTATATATTTTTGAGCTTTTATATTATATAATTTAGTCACTGTTTGGCTGAACAAGTAAAATATAGAAAGATTAGGTAGTTAAAATGGAAAAAAATACAGAAAACAAAAATTTATCAGAAAGAAAACAATCACTTAGTAATGTTAAAAAAATAGCTAAGTTAATAGACGAAAGTTCTTCCCGTGATGAACTAAGAATGTTCCTGTCGTTTTTTAGTAAACCAAGTGTCTAAAATTTTAACTACACTTGAAATAACAGCATAATCATCATCATTTAAATCAGAACCATTGTTTATAATTTTTAAGCTTAAAATAAAATTTTCTAACAATTCTTCCGTAGAGGTCGTTTCAGGTACTTTTATAGTTTCTGAAATGTCCTCTTTTTTTATGTCTAATAGCTTATCAGCAGATACTTGCAAAATCTGAGAAAGTCTCTTTATTTTTAGTACATCAGGACTTCTTTTACCTGTTTCATAACCACAGTATGTACTTGTATCAATCCCTAAAGCTTTTGCAACTTCACTTTGTTTCATGTTTAATTTATTTCTTGCCTCTTTTAGTTCTTGATGAAATTCCATATTATTCTCACCTCCTTATTTGCATAATATCAAATAGTTGGCGTAATGTCAAATAAATTTAAAAAAAGTATTGACATATTGGCAAAACGCCAATATAATAGAAGCACAACATGGCGATACGCCAATAGAATGGAGATGTGCAAATATGTATCCAAATTTGCTTGGTCAGAAAGCATATCATCACTTATCTAATGATGATATGGCAAGAATAATTGGGGTTAGTCGAAATTCATTTGACACAAAAATGAAAACAGGTCGTTTTAATGTTAAAGAATGTAAAGCTCTTTGCAATTATTTTAACAAAAGTTTTTATTTTCTGTTTGCAACAAATGAAGAAGTTGATGGTGTTTCACAAAAGGAGAATTGAAAATGATTGAAATGGTATTTTTATCCCCTAATATTAAAGAACCGTTTACAACATCTGATGTAATAGCAGAAGCAACAGGAAATAATTATCGTTCTGTTCAGCGAATAATTGAAAAGCAAAAGCACCGTTTAGAAACGTTTGGAAGGGTGCGATTTGAAATCACACCCTTTGTAACTAATGGTGGTATACAGAATAAGAAAGTTTATCATCTTAATGAACAGCAGGCGACTTTGTTAATTACATTTCTTAAAAACACTGATGTAGTAGCAGATTTTAAAGTTGAACTTGTACGCCAATTCTACGCTATGCGTTTAGAGCTTTACAAAGTTCAGATGGCAAAGGCAACTAGAAAGCCAGTACGTGCAAGCATGACAGATGCAATAAAGGCACTTCCAGAAAGTCCGCATAAGCATTTCAAATATGCACAGTTCACAGACCTTGCTTATAAATTAGCACTTGGTAAAACTGCAAGACAGCTCCGTAAAGAAAGAGGAGTAGAAAAACAAGCTAATATGAGCAACTACATGACATCAGAAGAGATTACTTTAGTGTCTGAGATTGAGAATAAAATAGGCGTACTTATCGAAATAGGTATGAGTTATCAAGAAATAAAAGATAAATTATTCTCATTTAATAGAATTTCATAATTAGAAAGGAGGTTTTATAACTCATGTTGAATGAAGAAAAGGTCAGAAATATTGTAGATGCTCTTGAGGGCTTAACCTATGCAGAATGGGTAAGAATAAAGTCTTTGGTTGACCAAAAATATTCCCCCGATATAAGCAAGGTTAAACTTACAGATACCGAGGGATTGTCAAAATTGATTAAATTAGAGTTATTGGGAATTGTTCCGTAATTGCTTCTATGAAGAAGTTTTTCTCTTGTTGATTTTTACAAGTAAGAAGGTGGTCAGAAATGAAACAAAACTTAGAAAAGCGTTTCACACTTAGGATTTCCAAAGAGCTGTTCGAGAGTGTTGAAAAATTAGCTGATGAATTAAAAATCTCTAAAAGCAAATTTATTTCAATGGCAATACATAAATATGTACTTGATAATAATTGCATACAAGAAGTAAATTTGCCATTAAGCACAGTTTATTGTGCTACGCAACATTTTATAGCTGCACATAAAAGTGCCTGCACAGAACAGCCGGTTGATTTTGGGGCAGTCTGTGCAGGGTGTAAATACTTTAATGAATGTAAAGGTAATTGGATAGAAACCATGACACCTATGTTTGATTTTACAGAAATCTATCCACCAGTCATTCAAAAAAATTGATTGATTACTTCTTTTAAAAGAGGGGAATTAAAACATAAAAGAAAGAAGGTGGAAAATGAAAGACAAGCTGTTTTGGTGGCGATTTTTGATTTGGAATGTAATAGGTATTGTGATTGCAAATATTGTAATTAAAAATATTTTCTAAGGACATAGGTGAGAGTTGCAAGTAATACACCAGATAGAAAGCCCCAAAGTCGTTCTTTCCATTTTTCTTTGGTGGTTAATAGGTTCTTTGTTGACCATCTTTTTACTTCAAGCTTACCTAACTGTGTAGCAAGGATAGAGCCAATTTCGGGTTCAATCGTGTTTTCAGGGTTACGCATGAAAGGTTTAAGGCTGTTGTCATAAACTCTAATTAGTTGATTTTTGGTAAGTTCTTCTGTAACCATAGGAACTTCCGAACCAAATTTATCAGAAAGTTCCTTGCTAGAACAACCATATTTATGACGAGAGATATATGACAGTACAAGCATATCAAATTCGTGAATTATCATAGCAATACCTCCTTTTTAAAAAGTATATCATGCTGTGAGTAGTCTAACAAATATAAAAACAAAAAAGGAGAATTTAAAAATGAATGAATTAAAAATTTTTGAAAACCCAGAGTTTGGGGAAATTCGCACAGTGGAAGTTAATGGCGAACCTTGGTTTGTTGGTAAAGATGTAGCGAAAGTGTTAGGGTATATAGACACCTCTGATGCATTAAAAAAACACATTGATGAGGAGGACAAGCTGAGTAGGTGTTTTGCCGACTCAGGTCAATCTAGAAAAATGTATATTATCAATGAAAGCGGTTTATATTCCCTTATCCTTTCTAGCAAGCTACCAACCGCCAAAGCGTTCAAGCGTTGGGTAACAAGTGAAGTTCTTCCTGCTATTCGCAGAACAGGCGGTTATATCCCAACTACTCCACAAATGAGCGAGCAGGAAATAATGGCGAAAGCCGTTCAAATTTCTATGGCAACTATTGCACAGCAAAAAGATGCAATCTTAGCACTGGAAAGCAGAAATGCAATTCAAGAGCAGATTATTCATGAAATGCAGCCAAAGGCAGATTACACAGATATGATTTTACAATCTAAGAGCGTTGTCAATATCAATCAGATTGCAAAAGATTATGGTATGACCGCCCAAGAGATGAATAAAATTTTGCATGAAATTGGTATCCAGTATAAGCAAGGCGGTCAGTGGCTACTTTACAAGAAGTATCATAGCAATGGATATACACATTCTGAAACTTTCAATATAACTCATAAAGATGGTACTCCTGATGTGGTCATGAATACCAAGTGGACACAAAAGGGTAGATTGTTCCTTTATGAAAAACTTAAAGAATATGGTTACTTGCCAATGATTGAGAGAGGGGCATAATATCATGAAACTAATCAGAAATAAAGATGTTCAAGAGATTTTGCAGGTAAGTGCATCGAAAGCCAGTTCTGTTATTCGTGAGCTTCAAGCCGAAATGAAAGAACAGGGTTATTTGGTCATTGAGGGTCGTATCCCTGAAGAATATCTCAGAAAGCGTTTTATGCTCGAAGATGAACAGGAGGACACCAAAGGGGGCAAAAAGAAGTGAAACAGCTTAAGTTGGCAGGTCGTTATTTTCTGATTTTTATAATGGTTTATGGTTTGTTTTCGGCTATGATGCTTTTAATCAGTATTATCGCAGGTTTAAAAATGTCATATGATGACTTTTCAAAACTTGGAGGTATTGTTGGCACTTCATGGTGGGCATTTAGAATTATTAACCACCAGATTGATAATAGATAAAAAAATAAGACCTTGAGGAATAACTCCAACAAGGTCAAAAAACAAAAAAATTTATAAAAAACACACATTTAGATTAAATCAAAGGAGTATAAAAGTCAATGGTTAATCTTAAACTTTTGGATTTGCACCTTAAAAATTTTAAGGGCACAAGCAAGCTAGACCTAGTTTTAAATGGCAATAATTTGACCGTTTCTGGTCGCAATGGCATAGGTAAAACCACTATTTTTGATGCTCTGTGTTGGCTGATGACAGGCAAAGACAGCAAGGGTAATCAACCAGAAAGCGAGGGTTTCCAGATTAAACCTCGTGAACCAGATGGCACTGTTAATTCTGGTGTGATGCCAACTGTTACCGCTGTTTTTGATGTTGGAACTGATAGACCGTTAAAGCTAGAAAAGACTTTTAAGGAAAAATGGGAGAAAAAGCGTGGACAGGCTAACCCAGTTTTCAGCGGCCATACAACCGAATATTTTATTGACGATATTCCTAGAAAAGAAAGCGAGTTTAAAAACATTTTATCTGCTTTCATTGATGAGAGTACATTCAGACTTTTAACCGATGTTTACCGCTTTCCAAACGGTCTTAAATGGCAAGAACGCAGAGCAATTTTATTTGACCTATGCAACATAAAAACTGATAGCGAGCTTATGGCACAGGACAGCCGATTTACACCACTTTTAACGGCTGTTGGTCAGTGGTCGGTTGATGAATACAAGACGGGTCTTAAAAACCAACGCAGAAAAGTAAATCAAAATCTTGAAACAATACCTATAAGAATTGATGAGGTTTCAAACTCTATTGCAGACCTCACAACCATTGACTTTGATAGCACACAAACACAGGCGGACGAACAAGAAAAGATTATCGAGCGTTTACAGGCAAAGCTTTTGGAAATTGATAATAATACCGCCATGATTAGCATGAAAAATCAGCTTGAGGGTTTGCAAAATCAGCTTGCGAAACTTGAGAATGAGAATATAACACATAGACTGAGCCAACAAGTGCCACAAGAGGATAAAAGACAGGCAGTTCAAAAGGAAGTTGACTTGTTAGAATGTCAGTTACAGCACGAACAAAGTCAAATGGTGTCGGTTAAGACTCAGACCCAAAATGCTAATGCATTGCTTGGGAAATATCGTGAGCAGTGGAAGGCGATTTCTAAGGAACAATTCAGCGGAAACACTGTTTGCCCTGCTTGTGGGCAGAACTTGCCAAAGGATAAAATACAGCAAGCAATAGAACATTTTAACAATGATAAAAAAGCAAGGCAAGACAGGCTTTTATCTGATAGTCAGCTTGTAAAAGAAAATCTAGCTAACCATGAAACTGCTTTAAAACAGCATGAGCAAACAATAGAGCAGTTAAGGGCAAAGATTATAGAAACAGTAAAAACACTTGAAAATACTCCAGAAGTGCAAGCAACAGTTATTGAGGACTTACCAAACTATGCGGAAGATACCGCAAAACTCCAAACTGAAATATTGAAATTAAATAACAGTTTGATGATTATTGCAAATGATGCTGTAAAGCATAAGCAAGGTGTAAATATAGAATTATTAGAGGCTAAAAATTTGTACAGCTCTTTACTTTTACAGCTTGCAAAAAAAGACAAAATCAGCGAGGCAAATGCAAGAATTAACGAACTTCACGCAGAGCAACGCACTGTATCAGCCGAGCTTGACCGCATAGACAGTATGCTTGCATTATGTGAAGATTTTACAAGATACAAGGTCAATGCCATTACATCAGCTATTAACAGTAAATTTAACATAGTGACATTTAGACTTTTCAGGGAGCAGATAAACGGTGGTCTTGAGGATTGCTGTGATGTTATGCTAAACGGTAAACCATACGGCACAATTTCAGACGGTGAGAAAATAAAGGTCGGCATTGATATAGTCCAGACATTAACCAAACATTTTGACTTACAAGTACCGCTGATAGTTGACTGTGCTGAAAGTGTGACCAATTTCCCACAAACAACCTTGCAAACAATAAAACTGATTGTCAAAGACAGTGACATGGAGGTACAAAACCAGTGAGTTTAAAAATTAAAAAGGCAGTTACTATTCCACCACTTGAAGATAATAGTTACACAGCGGTATGTACTGCGGTTATAGATTTAGGTGAGCAATACACTCAATTCGACAAACAGAAGCAAGGAACTTATAAACCACAGTGTATGTTTATTTTTGAAATACCAGACGAACGTGTGGAAGTTGATGGCGAGAGTAAGCCACGCTGGATTTCTACAAAGCGTTTTACAGCGATTTTGAGTGAGAAAAGCGGTCTTTTTAAATTCCTCACTTCATGGGGTAATAAAGACATTGAAAATATAGACCTCACTAGCGTTTTGGGTCGTGGAGCTGTGCTTACAATATCACAAAAGGAAAAAACAGACGGAACAAAATACAACAATATAGAGGGTATAGCAGGACTTCCAAAAGGCATTCAAGCACCAAAACCAGAAAGTGAATTACTTGCTTTTGATGCAGATGAGCCAGATATGGAAGTGTTAGCAAAATTACCTGAATGGATACAAAAACTAATAGAAAAATCCACTCAGTTTGCGGAAAACCCACCTATGCAAGAAATTGCACCGCCAGAGAATACAACAAATAAACAGCAGTCAGATACTGATGACGGAGAGGAGTGTCCGATTTGACTTTTACTTCTCTTGCAAGCAGTTCCAAGGGCAATGCTTATATTGTAAGTGATGGCGAAACAACATTACTACTGGATTGCGGACTGACAATCAAAGAACTTCAAAAGCGTTTAGGCTATAACCTTGCAGGAATCACCGCCTGCTTGGTAAGCCATGAACACAATGACCATGCAAAGGCAGTCAGTCAGCTTTTAAAGCGTGGCGTGCCTGTTTATATGTCAGAGGGTACAGCAGTAGCACACAAAGAGGATATGAGCCTTGCAAAGATAGTTAAAGCAAGCGTTAGTTTTGAAATAGGCAAGTTTTGGATTTATCCGTTCAGCACGTTTCACAATACCGCTGAGCCACTCGGTTGGCTTATACATGATAAACGTACAGATGAAACACTGCTTTTTGCGATTGATACCTCAAATATGAATGTAATCGCTAAAAATCTTGATTATATTGCTATTGAATGTAATTTTCAGAACGAGCTTTTAGAAGATAGTTACACACCAACTCTACTTACTGAGCGTATCAAAAAGAGTCATTTTGAGCTTGAAAAGCTGATTTGTTATCTAAAAAAACTGGATTTAAGTAAGGTAAAAAAGATTTGGCTTATGCATTTAAGCCGTCATCATACAAATGAAATACAAATTTTAAAGCGTTTTAGTGAGGAATTTCCCTTAATAAACGTTGAAATTTGCCCAGAATAGCACCGAAAGGAGGGATAAACTATGGCAAAAAAATATTATTGGTTAAAACTTAAAGAAGATTTTTTTGATGATGACACTATTTCATTTATAGAAGAACAGGAAAACGGTGTTTATTATGTCAATTTTTATCTTAAATTGTGTTTAAAGAGTGTAAAAACAGAAGGAAAGCTGATAAGGCTTATAGGAGAAAATTTGATACCTTATGATGTTAAATCACTCTCTAAGTTAACTGGAGTTCCAGTTGATACTGTTGTAGTTGCAATGAAACTTTTTGAGAGTATAGGACTTGTTAAAATACTAGAAACGGGCGAAATTTATCTTTCTCAAATCAATGAACTTATTGGCACTGAAACAGATAAGGCTAGAATTATGCGACAAAAAAGAGCAGTTCAAAAGTTAGATGGTAACAATGTTACCACGCTGTTACCTCGATGTTACCCAGAGAAAGAGGAAGAGGAAGAGAAA
>DXIE01000057.1 GCA_019113005.1 Candidatus Butyricicoccus avistercoris
TAGCTATAACAAAAGGAAAATCAGCCGCATTTTTATCTATTGAAGGTGCAGAGCTTGTGCCAACTTATGAGCATTTGCAGAAAGCCTATGATGCAGGCGTTAGAATGATAACATTAAGCTGGAATTATCAAAATAAATACGCAACAGGTGCTATGCTTGATAATGATGCAGTACTGACAGCTGAGGGAAAAACATTTGTTGATAATCTTGTAAAAAAGAATATTATAATCGATGTTTCTCATTTATCTGAACATGGCTTTTGGGACGTATGCACCCAAACCGAAGCTCCTTTTGTCGCTAGTCACTCAAACAGCAGAAGTGTACATCATCACCTTAGAAACTTAACCGATTTACAGTTTTCTGAGATTATCAGACGAGGTGGTTTATGTGGTATAAATCTTTATAGTAGATTTTTATCAAATAAAGATGAAAGCTCTTTTGCTGATGCTTTAAAGCATATTGAGCATTTTTGCTCGCTTGGCGGTGAGGACTGCTTGGCTCTTGGCTGTGACTTTGATGGCTGTGATAATCTGCCAAAAGAAATTAAATCAGCAGGTGATATGCAAAAATTCGCTGAATATATGCTAAAACATAACTATGCACAAAGTATAGTTGATAACATTTTCTATAATAATGCAAATAAATTCATTCACAGAATGCTATAAATATTGGAGGTAGGATATGAATTATGTAAGCACCCGTGACAAACAACTTTCTGTAACCGCAGCCAAAGCAATAGCAACTGGTATTGCTCCAGATGGTGGCTTGTTTTGTCCAACCGAAATCCCACAGCTTTCTAAAGCAGAGCTTGAAAAACTGATGACTCTTGATTATAAAGGTCGTGCAGCTCTTGTTTTAGGTAAGTTCTTAACCGAATTTACCGCTGAGGAACTTCAGGATTTTTGTAACAAGGCTTATGCTGATGAGAAGTTTGGTGGCAGCAATACTGCTCCTGTTGTATCTCTAGCTGATGGTAAGCAGATTTTAGAGTTATGGCATGGCCCAACTTGTGCATTTAAAGATATGGCTCTACAAATGCTACCTTATCTTTTAACAGCATCTCTAAAAAAGACTGGTGAAACCCGTACAGCTTGTATTTTAGTTGCAACTTCTGGCGATACTGGTAAGGCTGCTCTTGATGGTTTTGCTGATGTAGAAGGCACTAAAATTATGGTATACTATCCTGTTGATGGTGTATCTCCAATGCAAAAATTGCAAATGACTACCCAAAAGGGCGAAAATGTTGAAGTTATCGCTATTCATGGCAATTTTGATGACGCTCAAAGTGCGGTTAAAAAGATTTTCACCGACAAGCAAACAGCAGAGAAAATGGATAAAAACGGCATGATGTTCTCATCTGCAAACTCCATTAACTGGGGACGTTTAGCTCCTCAAATCGCTTATTATGTATCTGCTTATTGCGATATGGTAAATAACGGTACTATTAAAAATGGTGATAAAATCAATATCTGTGTGCCAACAGGTAACTTTGGTAATATTCTTGCAGGCTATTTTGCAAAACAAATGGGTATTCCAGTAAATAAATTTATCTGTGCATCTAATAAGAACAATGTTTTAACCGATTTCTTAAAAGATGGCGGTACTTATGACAGAAATCGCCCATTCTATACAACCGATTCACCATCTATGGACATTCTAATTTCTTCTAATTTAGAGCGTTTACTGTTCTATGTATCTGGTCAGAATGATAAGCTTGTTAGTGAGCTTATGAACAATTTAAATAAAGATGGTAAATACACCGTTCCAGCTGAGCTTTATGAAAAAATCGCTCAAGATTTTGATGCAGGTTACTGTGATGACGAGCAGACAGCTAAAACTATTAACAAGCTGTGGAATGATGAAAAGTATCTTGCAGACACTCATACTGCTGTTGCTGTAAAGGTTTATGAGGATTACTGTGAGCGTACAGGAGATAAAACTCCAACTGTAATCGCATCTACTGCAAGTCCATTCAAGTTCTGTCGTGCAGTTATTGAGGCTCTTGGCGGTAAACTTGAAAAGGACGATGTGACTCAGCTCGATGTTTTAAGCGGTCTGACAGGCGAGAGCAAACCAAAGCCTCTTGCAGAGCTTGCAGGCAAACAGCCTAGATTTAATAAGGTTGTGGACAAGTCTGAAATCCTTGATACTATTGACCTTTTAATTAAGCTTTAAGGAGGTCAAAAAGTGGCACTTTTTACTCTTGCAGACTTACATCTTGCTTGCTCAGTTGATAAACCTATGGATATTTTCGGTGGACGATGGCAGAATTATATGCAGAAAATCGAGAAAAATTGGAATGCTATTGTGCAGCCTGATGATATAGTTGTAATCGGCGGAGATGTGTCATGGGGTATTGACTTAAAAGAAGCTAAAGCGGATTTTGAATATTTGACCCGTTTAAACGGAAAAAAAATCATTTTAAAAGGCAATCATGATTTATGGTGGGCTACTGTAAGCAAAATGAACCGCTTTTTACAGGAAAATGGTTTTGAGAATATAGAATTTTTGCATAATAACTCATTTATATATAAAAATATAGGTATTTGTGGCACTCGTGGCTGGTTTTATGAGGAAGAGTTTAAAAAAGGTCATGATGAAAAAATCTTTAAAAGAGAACTTTTGCGTTTAGAAACTTCTCTTAAATCTGCTAAAAGTCAAAACGTAGATGAGATATATTGTTTTTTGCATTATCCACCACTTTATTCTAATTTTTGTTGCGATGAAATAATAAATTTAATGAAAAACTACGGTGTAACACGCTGTATTTATGGTCATTTACATTCAGACGCTCGAAGATGGGCGGTTTTAGGAAAACATTACGATATAGAGTTTTTGTTAGTTTCGGGTGACCATGTGGATTTTACACCTGTTCTGTTAAAAAAATAATCAAAAAAATAAAAAAAGTATGGAAATCTATTAAAAAATCTGATAGAATAGATTGGATACATTTTTAGGAGGAATAAACTAAAATGGCACTAAAAAACGTAGAAAAGCAGGAAAAGAGCATTGTGGATCTTACTGTTGAAATCCCTGCAGAACAAATCGAAGCAGGAAAAGAAAAAGCATTTAAGAAAAACGGCAAGAAAATCACCGTTCCAGGTTTCCGTAAGGGTAAAGCTCCTCGTAAGTTAATCGAAAAGCTATACGGCGAAGGCGTATTCTTTGAAGATGCTCTCAATATTTGTTACCCAGAAGCTTATGAAGCTGCTATTAAGGAAGCTGGTATTGAGCCAATCGCTCCAGCTAATGTTGAAATTCAGGAAGTTACTGACGAAGGTTCTGTTATCATCGTTTGTAAAGCTCCAGTTTTCCCAGAAATCACTCTTTCTGAGTACAAGGGCATCGAGGCTGAGCGTTCTGAAGTAAAGGTTATGGCTGCTGACGTTAAGGCAGAGCTTGAGCGTATGGCTCAGCGTTTCGCTCGTACTGAGACTGTTGAGCGTGCTGCTAAGAAAAACGACACTGTAACTATCGACTTTGAAGGCTTTGTTGATGGCGTTGCATTTGAAGGCGGCAAGGGCGAAAATCACCCTCTGAAGCTCGGTTCTGGCTCTTTCATTCCAGGCTTTGAAGACCAACTGATTGGCACTAAGGCTGGCGATGAGAAGGACGTAACTGTTACTTTCCCAGAAGATTATCATGCAGCTGAGCTTGCTGGTAAGGAAGCTGTATTTAAGTGCAAGGTTCATGAAGTTAAGGAAACTATCACTCCAGCTATTGATGACGAGTTTGCTAAGGACGTTTCCGAAACCGCTGAAACTCTAGCTGACCTTAAGAAGGAAGTTAAGGAGCGTCTTGTAAAGGCTAAGAATGAAGAAGCTGACAATGAGTTCACTCAGAACATCATCAACAAGCTTGTTGACGGTATGACCGCTGATATTCCAGATGCTATGATTGAACAGCAGGTTGACAGCATTATTCGTGATTTCGGCTATCGTCTGCAAATGCAGGGCATGAGCATTGATTCTTACATCAAGGCTACTGGTATGGACGCAAACAGCTTCCGTGCTATGTTCCATCAGCAGGCCGAAACTCAGGTTAAGGGTCGTCTGGCACTTCAGAAGGTTGCTGAGCTTGAGAAAATCGAAATCAGCGACGAAGATATGGAAAAGGAAATCGCTTCTCTTGCAGAGCAGTATAACATGGACGTTAAGCGTGTTAAGGAAATCATGCCAGCTGACGCTATGCGTGAGGACATGAAGATTGACCGTGCTGTTGAGCTTGTAAAGAAGAGTGCAAAGGCTATCAAGAAGACTGCAGAGGCTAAGGAAGACTAATTTTTTTCTTCACTCCGGACAAGGGTGTATCCTTCGGGGACAAGAAAGAATGGTGCTGCCATATTTGTTTATTGCAAGCGAAGGACATTTGAAAGGAGAACATAATTTATGAGTTTGGTACCAATGGTCATTGAGCCAACCAATCGTGGTGGTGAACGCTCTTACGATATTTATTCACGTCTGCTCAACGACCGTATTATTTTTCTGTCAGAGGAAGTTAATGACGTAACCGCTTCTTTGGTTATCGCTCAGCTTCTATACCTTGAAGCACAAGACCCAGACAAGGATATTTCATTCTATATAAATAGCCCAGGTGGTTCTGTAACTGCTGGTATGGCTATATATGATACAATGAACTATATTAAACCTGATGTTTCCACTATCTGTGTAGGTTTGGCTGCATCTATGGGTGCATTCTTACTTTCATCAGGTGCTAAGGGCAAGCGGTATGCTCTGCCTAATAGCGAAATTATGATTCATCAGCCACTTGGCGGTGCTAAAGGTCAGGCATCAGATATCAAAATCCATGCCGATTGGATTCTTAAAACAAGAGACAAGCTTAATAAAATTCTGGCGGAGAATACGGGAAAACCGCTCGAAACAATCGAACGTGACACCGACCGTGATAACTTCATGGGTGCTCACGAGGCTATGGAATATGGTCTGATTGATAAGGTTTTTGATAAAAGATAAAGTTATCCGTTAAGGTAAAACCGCTACACCACATTCAAGGTTAGGTGCAGCGGTTTTATTGGTATAACCATGTATAAGCGGCATACTATTGCTGGAAAGAGGTAATCATGTCAAAGCAAGACGATAGAAGATCAGTAAAATGTTCTTTTTGTGGCAAGTCACAAGAAAAAGTTCGTAAACTGATTGCAGGCCCAGGAGTTTTTATCTGTGATGAGTGTATAGGTATATGTTCAAATATCCTCGAGGAGGAATTTGGATATGAGGACGAAATTGAAATCCCAAACTCATATGATGAGCAGGCAAAAGAAGAACTGCCAACTCCTATGCAGCTTAAAGCTGTACTTGATGAGTATGTAATCGGTCAAGACCGTGCTAAAGTTGCATTATCTGTTGCGGTTTATAACCATTATAAGCGAATTTTCCGTGGCGGCGATGATGTAGAGCTACAAAAGAGCAATATTCTTATGCTAGGTCCATCTGGTTCAGGTAAAACTTTACTTGCACAGACTCTAGCTAAAACTTTAAAAGTTCCATTTGCTATTGCAGATGCTACTACACTTACTGAAGCTGGTTATGTTGGTGAAGATGTTGAAAATATTCTGCTTAGACTTATTCAAGCAGCGGATTTTGATGTCGAGCTGGCTCAGCGTGGTATTATTTATGTAGATGAGATTGATAAAATCGCTCGTAAGAGTGAGAACCCTTCAATAACTCGTGATGTTTCTGGTGAAGGTGTGCAGCAAGCACTTCTAAAAATGTTAGAAGGTACTACTGCAAATGTACCTCCTCAAGGCGGTAGAAAACACCCTCATCAAGATTTTATTCAAATTGATACAACTAATATTTTATTTATTTGTGGCGGTGCTTTTGATGGTATTGAAAAAATCATCAAAAACCGCACAGGTAAACAAGGTCTTGGTTTTGGTGCTGAGGTTGCAAGCAAAAAAGATGAAGACGTTTCCAAATTGCTTGCTAAAATCGAACCTCATGACCTTATGAAATTCGGTCTTATTCCTGAAATTATCGGCAGACTTCCTGCTATTGTAAGTCTGGATAATTTAGATGAGGAAGCTCTTATCCGTATTTTAGTTGAACCTAAAAATGCACTGGTTAAACAGTATAAAAAACTGTTTGAGCTTGATAACGTAGAACTTGAATTTGATGAGGAAGCTCTGCGTGAGGTAGCAAGAATTGCTGTTGAACGTAAAACAGGTGCTAGAGGTTTGCGTGGCGTTCTTGAAGATGTTATGACAAATATTATGTTTGAAATTCCATCTGATGAAAATATCCAAAAGGTGACTATTACAAAATCTGTAATTAAACATGAGGGTGAGCCAGTAATCACAAGAACCAAAAAACCTAGAATTAAAAAAGATACCACAAATTAACAAACTGGGGTGTAGTGTACTTACTGCACCCTTTTTGTCTATTTTGGCAAGTAATGTTGCTTGCATTGTAAACGGGTTTAGATTATACTGAAATAAGTAAAAAATCCCGCTGTATAGGAGAGTTGAAGATATGAAAAAGCATGAAAGCATTCAGCTATTGCCTGTATTGCCACTTCGTGGTCTTACAGCTTTCCCTAGAATGCTTATTCATTTTGATGTTGGCAGACTAATGTCTATTAAGGCACTTGAGGCGGCTATGAAGGACGGTCAAAAACTCTTTTTAACCGCTCAAACTGACCTTAAAACAGATAATCCAAAAGAAAAAGATTTATATGATGTAGGTACTATTTGTACTATAAAGCAAATACTTCGTATGCCTGGTGACAATATTCGTGTGCTTGTAGAGGGCAAAAAACGTGCTAAAGCAGTTGAATTTGAAAATATGGAGGAAAATGGTTGTATTTATGCAAGTGTTATAGAGCTTGAGGACTTGCACCCATTTCCATCATATCGCAGAGAACAGGCTTTAGTTCGTACCGCTCAACAGCGTTTTGATGAATACGCCGAATATATGTCAAAAATCTCTCGTGATGTTATTATGATGGTCGCTGAGGGTGGTGAGATTGGTTACTTAGCTGACTATATCACACAAAATATAGGTATAGATTATCAGGTAAAACAAGAGATTTTAGAAGAACTCAGCGTTACAAAAAGAATTACAAAAGTTATTCGCATTTTAACCGATGAAGTGGAAATTCTCAAGGTCGAAAGCGAAATTCAGGAAAAAGTACGAGACCAGATTGACAAAAATCAAAGAGAATACTATCTTCGTGAACAAATGAAGGTTATTCAGTCTGAGCTTGGTGAAAACGATACTGATGCAGAAGTAGAAAAGTATAAAGAAAAAATAGAAGCTCTAAAACTGCCAGATGAACATTCAGAAAAACTTTTAAAAGAAGTAAATCGTTTGTCTAAAATGAGCAGCACATCTGCCGAAAGTGGTGTAATTAGAACTTATCTTGACACAGTTTTAAGCTTGCCTTGGAATAAAACAACCAAAGAACAGCATAATCTGAAAAAGGCTGAGGAAATTTTAAACCGTGAACATTACGGTTTGGAAAAAGTAAAGGAGCGTATTTTAGAATTTTTAGCTGTCAAAGTGTTAGCTCCAGAACTTAAAGGTCAGGTTTTATGTTTGGCTGGCCCTCCAGGTGTAGGTAAAACATCTATTGCTCATTCTATTGCTGAGGCTATGGGAAGAAATTATGTCCGTTTTTCACTCGGTGGCGTTAGAGATGAGGCAGACATAAGAGGTCATAGAAAAACTTACATCGGTGCTATGGCGGGCAGAATAATGAACGCTATGACACAAGCAGGTAGCAAAAATCCGCTTATGCTTATGGACGAGATTGACAAAATGGGCAATGACTTTAGAGGTGACCCAGCTTCTGCTATGCTTGAAGTGCTAGACACAGAACAAAACAACGCTTTTAGAGACCACTATATAGAATTGCCATTTGATTTATCTGATGTTTTATTTGTCACTACTGCAAATGATTTAGGCACTATTCCTCGTCCGCTTCTCGACCGTATGGAGGTTATAGAGCTTCCAAGCTACACAGAAGAAGAGAAAGTGCAAATTGCAAAGCGTCATTTGCTTGATAAACAGCTTAAAAAACATGGATTAAAACCAGAACAGGTTGAAATATCAGAAGATATACTTCATCTTATTGTATCTGGCTATACAAGAGAGGCTGGTGTTAGACGTTTAGAGCAAATTATTGCTAAACTATGCCGAAAGATTGCAAAACGTATCGTTGAAACAAAAACAAATAAAATCACAATAAGCAAAGACAATTTACAAGAGCTTTTAGGACATGCTAAATATAAAGATGATTCAGTTTCTAAAAAAGACCAAGTAGGTGTAGTAAATGGTCTTGCATGGACAAGCGTTGGCGGTGAAATGCTGCAAGCAGAGGCTGCGGTTGTCGCTGGTACAGGTAAAATTGAGGTCACTGGTAATCTTGGTACAGTTATGCAGGAAAGTGCAAAAGCTGCACTCACTTTTGTTCGTTCTCGTGCAGAAGAACTTGATATAGAACCTAATTTTTATAAAGAACTTGATATGCATATTCACTTCCCAGAGGCGGCAATTCCAAAGGACGGTCCATCTGCGGGCATAACTATCACAACTGCACTTATATCTGCACTGACTAACGCACCTGTTAGGGCAGATGTGGCTATGACAGGTGAGGTAACACTTCGTGGCAGAGTGCTTCCAATCGGTGGTCTTCGTGAAAAAACTATGGCTGCTTATCGCTCTGGAATTAAAACTATTATTATTCCAAAAGATAATGAGCCTGATTTAGAAGAAGTTTTAGATGTTGTAAAACAAAATGTAAAGTTTGTTATAGTAGAAGATATGGATACTGTTATGCACACAGCTATTGATTTTTCTAAACGCATTAAAAAGAAAAAAACGAAGATAGACCCTTCAGTTTCTATCAGTCATAATGTTAATCAAATACCTGAGATGTGTCAGTAAGTGGGAGGTGAAAAAATGTTAAATCTTCACAATGCAGAATTTATTCGTTCAGCTGTAAAACAAAGTGATTTTCCAGATGATAATTTGCCACAGATTGTTTTTGCAGGTAAATCAAATGTAGGTAAATCATCAACAATAAACAAATTGCTTGGCAGAAAAAACTTTGCCAGAGTGGGCAATCAACCAGGAAAAACTGTGCATATTAACTTTTTTGAAATTGACAAAAAAGCTTATTTTGTTGACCTACCAGGGTATGGTTATGCTAAAGTTTCTAAAAGCGAAAGAGATAGATGGGGCAAACTCATAGACACATATTTTTCATCTGGCTTAATAACACTTGGCATACAGATTGTTGATATGCGTCACAAGCCAACCAAGGACGACCAGACAATGGCTAGATGGTTTTTAAGCACCGAGATGCCATTTATCGTTATTGCAAATAAGCTTGATAAGCTTAGAAGAAAATCCGAGCGTGAGGAAAATATAAAAGTAATTCGTGAAACTTTATTACTTCCAGATGATGTGCCTGTTATCGCTTTTTCAGCTGAAAAGGGTGATGGAAAAGAAGAAGTTTTAGAAATTATTCAAAAAGCAGCCGAAACACAAGAGGCTTAAAAGGGTATTGGAATAAGGATGAAAACAAGGGCTAAAAATCAGATTGGAGATATTTTATTATGATACTTGAGTTCATTCGACGTTTTATGTATGGCCGCTATGGTAATGATGAATTAAACCATTTTCTAATGATTGTAGGTTTGTTTTGTGCGGCAATTTGGAGTTTTATAAGGTCAGATATATTTTCTATTTTTGTGCTTTTAATAATTGGTTTTTGCTATTATCGTATGTTTTCAAGAAATATAGCAAAAAGACAGGCAGAAAATCAGCGTTTTCTCTCTTGGTATATGCCACAAAAAGAAAATATAAGCAATGCTTTTTTCCGTTTTAAAGATAGAAAAGAACATAAATATTTTAAATGCAAATGCTGTAAGACCTATTTAAGAGTTCCAAGAGGTAAAGGTAAAATCAGTATTCATTGCCCAAATTGTGGTAATGAATTTGTTAAGAAAACATAATAAATTGCCAAAAATAGGTTAAGCTTTCATATTATTCTTGATTTTTTAATATATCTATTGCATAATAAATGTAATATATATTTGGAAAGAAAGGGAATTTTTTATGAAAGACAAGATACTCACAGATATGATTTATAAGCGTTTATCTGAAAAAGATTTGTCAGGTGTACAGGGTAAACTGGCAATTCAGGTAAATCTAACTGGCAAAATTGGCGGCGTTTTCTACATTGAAATTCTTGATGGTGTGCTTTCTGTTATGCCTTATGAATATATTGATAGAGATGCTACTATTTCAGTTGCTATAACCAATCTTCAAAAGATTGTATCAGGTAAACTTGATGTTGATACTGCAATCGCTGAGGGAAAAATGAAGGTTGAAGGCAATATTGACAAGTTATTACTGTTTAAAGACCTTATTCAAAAATAATAAAAAAACTGGTATGAGATTTTTCTTTCCCATACCAGTTTTATTTTTTATAAACCTATTTCGTCTAAAAGACTTCTCATTTTTTCAGCAGATGAGCGTAGTTTTTCGGCTTCCGCATCGCTTAAAGGAATATCAAGTACATTTTCTACGCCGTTTTTACCAAGTACGCATGGAAGTCCAAGGCATAGACCAGACACGCCATAGTGACCATCTACCATACTGGAAACAGGAAGTACAGAATGTTCATCACGCACAATAGCCTCTGCAATTCGCTTAACTGCAAGACCTATGCCGTAATAGGTTGCACCCTTGCCTTCAATGATTGAATAAGCTGCATCTCTAACAGATACATAAATCTTATCAAGAGTTTCCTGTGAGTAGTCTTTACCAGAGATTTTGCAATAATCATCTAAATCTACACCAGAAATATTAGCAGATGACCAAACCGCAAGCTCGCTGTCACCATGCTCACCGACGATAAATGCATGAACATTTCGGCTGTCAATTTCAAGATATTGACCTAAAAGGTGTTTTAGTCTTGCAGTATCAAGCACAGTACCAGAGCCAATAACTCGACCTGCTGGCAGACCAGAGATTTTTTGAGCCATATAAGTTAACAGGTCAACAGGGTTGGAAACAACAAGTAAAATTGCATCTTTATTTACTTTCATAATGTTTTCAACAATGCTTTGCATAATAACTCGGTTTCTACCTAAAAGCTCTATTCTGGTTTCGCCTGGCTTCTGATTAGCACCAGCCGCAATTACAATAAGACCACAATCGGATAGGTCATCATATCCGCCTGCACGAACTGCACAAGGCTGTGAAAAGGCAATGCCATGGCTTATATCAGCCGCTTCACCTTCAGCTTTTTTATGATTTGCATCTACAAGTACAAGTTCAGAGAATAAACCACTTGTTGCAAGGGTAAAAGCACAAGTCGCACCAACAAAACCAACACCAATAACACCACATTTGCGTAAATTAGCCATTATAAATCAATCCTTTCAGAATACATGTTTTTATATCAAATAAATCATACTTAATTTCTGTGCTTTAATTATACACCTTTATTGTATACTTGCAAGGTATATTTTATACTAATTTATTTGTGGGAAAAAGAAAAAATTATGGAAAATTGACAAAAGTTTAACAATAATTTTAACAGTCTATATGTTGTTATTAAAAGTTAAATATGTTATACTTATATAAATCTTAATGATAGGGGTTGATTTATTATGAAAAAGTTTTATAAAAGCCTTATAGTCGGTGCAGCTCTTTCCGCTGCTGTGGCTGTAAATGCGTCTGCTGCTGATTTTACAAACTGTGCAGATGCACTAAACCAGATGGGACTTTTTAAAGGCACTACATCTGGTTATGAGCTTGACCGTGCACCTACAAGAGGCGAGGCGGCTGCAATGCTTGTTCGTCTTTTAGGAAAGGAGACAGAGGCACTGGAGAAAAATTATCAAACTCCATTTACCGATGTTCCAGATTGGGCAAAACCTTATGTCGGTTGGCTATATGAAAATAAACTCACAAATGGCACAAGTGATACAACTTATGGTACAACCGCTAACTGTACTGCTCAAATGTATTCAACATTTTTACTGCGTACATTAGGTTATTCTGATACCGCTACAAACCCAGATTTTACATATAATAACGCTATTGATTTTGCAGAGCAAAAGGGTGTTGTTGATATTGGAAACTGTGATGAAGATAATTTCCTTCGTGACCATGTTGTTGCTATGAGTTATACTGCTCTTGCAACCGAGCCTAAGGACGCAAAATATGACAATCTGCTTGATAAGCTTGTAGCAGATGGTGCAGTTGATTCTGCAAAGGCAAAGACATATCAGGATAAATTTGATTTATATGATGAGTATGCTCAGCTTGTAGAAAAAAATGCAGAAATCACTAACATGGAAGCAAATGTCAAGATGACAATGGACATGAAAATGAACAATGCATCTGTTATGAATATGGATATGGATTCCAAAATCGCTGCTATTATGAACTTAGAGCAGATGGATAAATCCAAATTCTCTGTTGTTGGTAATACTAAAATGACAATCAGCAAGATTTTAACAGGTACAGAATCTGATACAGTAACAGATACAAAGATGAATGCTTACTATACAGACGGTGTTTATTATATAGATACTGCTGGTCAGAAAATTAAAATGCCTATGAGTTTTGATGAAATATTTGAAAGTCTTGATATTAAGGCTTTAAGCAAAAAAGAGCCTATTTCATCTATTGATACTCTAAGCAAACAAGCAGACGGAACTTATAATGTTTCTTACTCAGCAGGCTATATAAATTCTACTGTTAATAATCTATTTGCTCAGATGGGTATTACAACCGATGATATCCAAATGTCAATAGATAAAGTTGATATGACTATCACTCCTCAAAATGGAATGATTAAGGGCATGACTGCTGATATGGTTTATACCATGAAGGTTGAAGGTCAAACAGTTGTTCTGGATATTAAGGCTGTTTATGATATTCTAAAAACAGGTTCTTCTGTTGGTGTAGAACTTCCAGCTGACTTAAATACTTATGTTGATATAAGCTCTGTTGGTCAATAAAATATTTTAAATGCACAGGTTAGCCTGTGCATTTTTTTGAAAAAACTCTTGACTTGGAGTGCACTCCAACTATTAAAATAAAATACAGGAGGGTGATTGTTTGACAATAAAACAAGTGAGCGAAATTTATAATATATCACAGGATACACTTAGGTATTATGAAAAAGTTGGTATGATACCAACTGTAAACAGAAATAAAAGCGGTATTCGTGATTACACTAAGCAAGACCTTGACTGGGTTCAAACAGCTATTTGTATGCGTAGTGCAGGTTTACCTGTTGATGTGCTGGTTGAATATCTAAAATTATATCAGCAAGGTGATGAAACTTTTAAACAAAGACTGGAACTTCTTAAAAATCAGTATGATAAGCTTTTAAAACAGCGTGAGCAGATAAATCAAACGCTAGAAAAGCTTGATTATAAAATAAGTCGCTATGAAATAGCCGTTAAAACGGGTAGACTCTCATGGGACTAATGGAGGTAAAATATGTATTTAGAAAATATCAAAAAACCAGAGGATATTAAATCACTTTCAAGTGAGCAGCTCAAAAATTTAGCTGATGAAATGCGTGAGCTTTTAATAAAAAAAGTAAGCACACATGGCGGTCATTTTGGTCCTAATCTTGGCATGGTTGAGGCAACTATTGCACTTCATTATGTGTTTGACTCACCAAAGGATAAAATGGTCTATGATGTATCACATCAAACTTATTGCCATAAAATGCTTACAGGTCGAGCTTATGGTTTTTTAGATGAAAATAGATATGATGATATAACAGGTTATAGCTGTCCAGAAGAAAGTGAGCATGACTTTTTCACAGTTGGTCATACCTCAACATCTATAAGCCTTGCAAGCGGTCTGGTAAAGGCTAGAGAGCTTAAAAAAGAACAAGGCAATGTTATAGCTATTATTGGTGATGGCTCTTTAGGTGGCGGTGAGGCACTTGAGGGTTTAAATACAGCAGTAGAACTTGACAGCAATTTTATAATTATTGTAAATGATAATGATATGTCAATCGCTGAAAATCATGGCGGTTTATATGGCAATTTAAAATTATTGCGTGATACAGATGGTAAGGCTGAATGTAATCTATTTAAAGCCGTTGGTCTTGATTATGTTTTCGTTAAGAATGGAAATGATATAGACGAGCTAATAAAAGCATTTAAGCTTGTTAAGGATAGCAAAAAACCAGTTGCAGTGCATATTTGTACACAAAAGGGTATGGGTTATAAGCCAGCACAAGATGACAGAGAAACTTTCCACTGGACAATGCCTTTTGATACCAAAACAGGTAAGCCTCTAGTTAATTTTGAAGGTGAAGACTATGGCACTTTAACCGCTGATTATCTGCTTGAAAAAATGAAAAAAGATGAAAAAATCGTAGCTATAACAGCAGGTACACCAGCAGTTATGGGATTTATCCCAGAAAAGAGAAAACTTGCAGGTAAACAGTTTGTTGATGTGGGTATTTCTGAAGAAACCGCCGTTGCAATGGCATCTGGTATAGCTAAGGGTGGTGCAAAGCCTGTTTTTGGTGTATACAGCACATTTATGCAGAGAACTTATGACCAAATCGCACAGGATTTATGTATAAATAAAAATCCTGCAACAATGGTTGTATTTTGTGCGTCTGTTTATGGTATGAGTGATGTAACTCATGTAGGTTTTTATGATATACCTATGATTTCAAATATTCCAGAGCTTGTATACCTTGCCCCTACATCAAAAGAGGAATATTTTGCAATGCTTGATTGGAGTATAGAGCAAAATAAATATCCTGTTGCTATTCGTGTGCCAGAAAACGGCGTTATATCATCAGATAGACCAGTCAAAACAGATTATTCTGAGCTTAATAAGTATGAAGTTGCACAAGAGGGAAGTAAGGTCGCTATTATTGCAGTAGGTAGCTTTTTTGAGCTTGGTAAAAAAACAGCTTGTGAACTTGAAAATAAATTAGGTGTTAAACCAACGCTTGTAAATCCAATTTATCTTACAGGTTTAGATAGCGAATTATTAGAGAGTTTAAAAACAGAGCATGATATTGTTATCACTCTTGAAGATGGCTGTATAGAAGGCGGTTTTGGTCAGAAAATCGCAAGCTATTATGGTAAGGATAGCATGAAAGTTTTAAACTATGGTCTTAAAAAGCAGCTCTATGATAGATATGATATAAATACTGTTTTGAAAGAAAATCATTTAACATCAGAGCAAATAACCGAAGATATCAAACAAATATTATAAAAAAACGGGTTGATTTTTAAAATCAACCCGTTTAAATTATTTTATATACTTTTCTACAATTTTTACTGCATCTTCAATACAACCTGTACAAGAACGAAGTACAGTGCCAGTCTGCACACCTTTAAGTTCTCTACAAATAACGCTTTCATTCATTTGCTTAAACTCATCAGCAATAGCACGATTTATTTTATATGTTTCTGCCTTGGTTTTACCTATGTTTTCAAGACCACCACTGTTTTTCATGCCAGCAAGCATACATGCACCAGATACAGCACCGCAAATTTCCATCTGACCAACACCTAGACCAAATGCTTCACTCATTTTATATGCGGTCTGTTCATCTAGTCCAAAATCTTCAGCAAAGGCACATACAACAGCTTGTGCACAGTTATAACCTTTATCATGTAGGCTAACAGCTTTTTCAACTTTAGTCATAAAAAATCAGTCCTTTTATTAATATTCATGTGTTGAATAGAAGTCCCAAATTGCATCATGCATTGACTGAGCTTCTCTTTCAATACCTTCATTAGATAATATACATTCTACATCATTTGCATTGTCTATATACGCATATTCACTAATTACTGCAAGTAAATCTACATTTGCTGCATAACGTAAGATTGCATAATAATCGCCGTTGCTGCCTTCCTTAAATACAGTCGGAGCATGACGCTTTCTACCATCTTCAAGGTATTGCTTTTCAAAAGCCTGAGCAAGCTCATAGCCATCGCCGCCATTTTTATATTTAATCTGTGCAAGCAGTTCAAAACCTGATGCATTTCCGTTAAATGCGTTATGATGTATGCTGATTAACATATCAGCTTTATTTGCATTGCTTTCTATTATCTTTTTACGGTCTGAAAAACTTACAGTTTTATCAGTTTCAGCACTCATAATAACAGTAGCACCACTAGCTTCTAGCAAATCACGCAAGCAAAGAGCAACAGGTAAATTAAAATCGGTTTCGTAAATTCCATCGCCTGCACTTACTCTGCGGTTTTGGTAAGTAAAGAAATCATAAGGTGTAGTGCCACCAGCTCCAGGGTCACTTCCGCCATGACCTACATCAATAAGAACGGTTAACTTACCATCTACTTTGCTAGGTGTAGGTTCTGGGGTTGGAGGAGGTGTTGGAATGATTGTATCATCTGGATTGCTTGGTTTATTTTCATCAGGGTTATTTGTTTCAGGAGTATCAGGGCCTGTATAGCTTGGTGTGCGTATAATGGCTTGTTTACTAGAATCTTTATAAGAAACATCAAAACCGAAAACTTCACCCATATCACGCAGTTTATAATATGTGTTACCGTTTATATTATATGCTTCCATTTCTACTTTTTTGCCATCTAACCAGATTGGGCTGTCTGTTTCATAAGCCACTTGGTCACCACTGCTTGAGGCTTTCATTTCTGAGCCATTAGGAGTATATTTTTCACCGCTTTTAGCGACAATTTGTTTTGTTTTTTCGTTATAATCTACGCTGAACTGGCAATCCTTGCCGTTCATAAGATATGCTAAATCTCTAAGCTTAAAATATGTATATGCACCATAAGCATCAACGCTGATAAGGTATGCAATAGGCTTAACTTGTTCACCGTCCAAGTAAATTTCCATTTGACTGACATATGCCTTTTTACCTTGTGTGTTTGTGGCATATACAGCAGGGGTATCTGTTTGAATTTCGACCTGTTCATTTGCTGCATAACTTATGCCAGAGAGCATGGAAGAAAATAGCAGCGTAAATGCTATAAATCTTTTTCGCATAGTAAATCCTTTCTAATTTTGTAAAAGTAATACGGCTGCGAGCAGCCGTATAATAAAAAACCTAACGAATATAATATAACACCATAAGACAAAATTCTCAAGTTACAAATGTTATATGTAATAAAAATGTAAAATAAATTCAGTTTAAGTCGGTTTTTACTATGAAATTTGTATCTATATTACAAATAGTTATGCTTTGCCTTCTTCAAATGAATATAAATCTATGCCTCGAATTTTCTTAAAATAATTATTTAATCGGTCAAAATCTGCGTTAAGTATAAGCTCCTCTGGGAAACCAATTTCTTCAAGCATAGAAAGGGCAGAGTCGGTTTTACCAACCATAAAAGATATATGAGAGTCACTTGTAACAACGATAGGTACACGATATTTCATACAAAGCTCGGCTATACTTTTACAGTTTTCTTTACTACCTTTTCTTATTGCAAGCGAGTTGTTATTTATTTCTACGATTTTTCCAAAATCATTGCACTGGGAGATAATTCTCTCTTGGTCAAATACATAGTTTTGGTTACCAAGATGACCAAGAGTGGTAACATATGGAGTTCTTAAAATATTTTCTAAAGCTTTTGTGTGAGCCTCAGAATTTACAGGAGGGAAGCAAGGTTCATGGAAAGAGGCAATAACATAGTCTAAATGCTTAAAATGTCTTTCTTCCATTACATCTGTGCTACCGTTTGGAGGCATAATATTCATTTCAATGCCACGAAGTACACAAACGCCGTCAATTTTTCTAGGCACTATATCTAAATTTGAAAAATGCCACTGATGAGCACCATCTACCATGCTAGGGCCGTGATTTGTTATTGCAATAGCTCTAAGCCCTGCACGTTTTGCCCCTTGAACCATTTCCTCAAGAGAACTGTAAGCATGATGTGAAACGTTAGTATGAGTGTGTAAATCTGCTACAAGTTTAATCATAAATAAAAAAATCCTTTCTTTTTTTAAGCAATAGAACAGGACTGCAACTTAAAAGCCACAGCCCTGAAAATTTTTAGTTACCAAATGAGCGGAGCATACGCTCTTGAAGCTCTTTAGCAGCATTATAACCCATTTTCTTATAACGGTTGTTCATAGCTGCAACTTCAATAATTACAGCTAGATTTCGACCTGGTTTTACAGGGATAGTAAGAGATGGTACTCGAATATCTAAAATACTTGTTGTTTGACCATCAAGACCAAGTCTATCATATTGCTTGCCGTCCTCCCAGTTTTCAAGGTTGATAACAAGCTCAATTTTCTCGGTGAGTTTAACAGAACCAACACCAAAAATACGGCGTACATCAACAATACCTATACCACGAAGCTCAATAAAATAGCGTATAACATCAGGTGAAGCACCGACAAGGGTTTTATCAGATACACGTTTGATTTCAACAGCATCATCAGCAATTAGACGATGACCACGTTTTACAAGCTCAATAGCGGTTTCTGACTTACCAACGCCAGAATCACCAAGGATAAGCACGCCTTCGCCATAAATTTCAATAAGCACGCCATGAAGTGTAATTCGTGGTGCAAGTGAAACTTTAAGTGAGGCTACAAGTGAATTAATAATGGTAGATGTAAATTCATTTGTACGCAAAAGCGGAACACCATATTTTTTAGCAGCTTCAATACATTCAGGGAATATATCAATATTTCTTGAAATAATCATAGCTGGGATACCAGTTTCAAATAATCTATCAAATATTTCCTGACGTTTTTCAGGCTCAAAGCTTTCTACATATGTTGTTTCAACCTTGCCCATTACCTGCAAACGGTTAGGGTCAAAAAAGTCAAAAAAGCCTGCAAGCTGCAATCCTGGACGGCTTACATCATCTCTTGTGATTTCAGTTTTTTCAAAGCCATCTGGCCCATAAACTACTTCAAAATTAAATTCTTGAATAAGGTCTTTTAAAGACACACCAAACTCTTTTAACTGCATTTTCTCAGCCCTCCTGCAATTTTTGGGGGATTCATTATGCTTATTATAGACGAGTTTTTACTATTTTTCAACGCTTATACAGAGATATACAGATATTTTTTATATCTTCCAAAAAAAATCAAAAAAATACTTGATTTTTCTTTGCCTTCATGGTAATATTATATACGTTACTCAATGCCTTGTAGATAAGGAGGTGCAGGAAAATGGCAAAGTGTGATATTTGCGGAAAGGGCGTAACCTTCGGTATCAAGGTTTCTCACTCCCACAGACGTTCTAACAGAACTTGGAAGCCTAACGTTCGTCGTGTTAAGGCGATTGTAAACGGTACTCCATGCCATGTCAACGTATGTACTCGATGCCTCCGCTCCGGCAAGGTTACTCGTGCAATCTAATTTTTTAGATTAGTACATCTTGACGAATTTCACAAAGACCACTCTTTTTGAGTGGTTTTTTTCTTTGTTGTAAAAATTTATAAAAAATATATCTTTGACATATTTCGACAAGATTTTTTTGTTTTAAATGTTATTATATGTAAGAAAAACCAGAAAGGGTAAGGAGTATGTTATGTTAAGGTATATTGCAGTAAAGGAAAATGGGAAGAATGGTATTTCTGCTTGTGAAGATGACAAAGTATTGAGTATTATATGGGATATTTCACCAGTATATAGTGATGTTGAAAAACTCGCTGATACCCTTAATAATTTAGAAGTATCATTAATTCATTTTAATGATATAGTGGAGGACTATGTCCAGCAAATAGCAATGTAAATTAAAAAAATTGATTGGCAAAGAAACAAAATCACATATTATGAAAAAGTTACATATTATAGAATAGGCGAACAGATTTAAAATTGTATCTGTTCGCCTGTTTTTATTTCATATTTAGTTTATACATTATAACCGATACACCGCATATTATAATATAACCAACAACGCTTATAAAATCTGGTATTTGTGAGAATAAAATAAATCCAAGTATGGCAGAAAATATAACTTGTGTATAATCATAAACAGAAATTTCTCTTGCTGGTGCATTGGAGTATGCCGCAGTAATTGAGAATTGTCCTCCTGCGGCACTAAGACCTGCAAGCAGTAGCATTAACACTTGATAGATTGACATTGGTGTATAGTCAAAAAGCAAAACAGGTAATGTAACAATACATGAAAAGCCTGAGAAAAACAGCACAATCATAGCTCCTTGTTCGCCACGCTGACCTAAATATCTAACCGCTGTATATGCCGCACCTGCTGAAAGTCCGCCAAACACACCAATAAACGCTGGAAATGCTGAGATTGAAAACCCTGGTTTTACAATAAGTAATGCACCAATAAAAGCGGCTAATATTCCGAAAACTTGATAAAGTTTAAGCTTTTCTTTAAGAAATAAATAAGAAAATAAAATAGCAAAAAACGGTGATAACTTATTTAACATTGATGCGTCAGATAAGAGCAAATGGTCAACAGCATAGAAATTACATAAAATACCTATCGTTCCCATAAAAGAACGTATAAATAAAAATGGCAAATTTCGCTTTTGAATTTTAAAATCTTTTTTGTCACGGATAATTATAAATAAGGCAAATAAAAGTGCAACAAAATTTCTGAAAAAGCTTTTCTGTATAGATGGGATATCACCAGAAAGCTTTACAAAAGTGTTCATAAGTGCAAAGCAAAATGCAGAGCATAAAATATATAAAATAGCTTTATTTTTTGATTTCATAATATACATCTTTCTAAGTTTAATTTAAACGCAAAAAGAAAACAGCAAATAAATGCTGTTTTCTTTTTTGATTAGTTTAAGAAATCCTTTAGCTTTTTGGAACGTGATGGGTGACGAAGCTTACGAAGTGCCTTAGCTTCAATCTGACGAATACGTTCACGGGTTACCTTAAATTCCTTACCAACTTCTTCAAGTGTACGGGTGTGACCGTCATCAATACCAAAACGAAGACGAAGTACCTTTTCTTCTCTTGGTGTAAGTGTTTGCAGTACATCAACAAGCTGCTCTTTTAAAAGCATAAAAGAAGCTGCTTCTGCTGGTTCTGGAGCGTCATCATCTGGGATAAAATCGCCAAGATGTGAGTCTTCTTCTTCACCGATAGGGGTTTCAAGAGATACAGGCTCTTGTGCGATTTTTAGAATATCACGAACTCTGTCAACAGCCATATTCATCTCTGCTGCAATTTCTTCTGGAGATGGGTCATGACCTAACTCCTGAAGCAGCTGACGGGATACACGAATAACCTTGTTAATTGTTTCTACCATGTGTACAGGGATACGAATTGTTCTGGCTTGGTCTGCAATAGCTCTTGTGATAGCCTGACGAATCCACCATGTAGCATATGTGGAGAACTTATAGCCCTTTGTATAGTCGAACTTCTCAACCGCTTTGATAAGACCTAAGTTGCCCTCCTGAATTAAGTCTAAAAACAGCATACCACGACCAACATAACGTTTAGCAATGGATACAACAAGACGTAAGTTAGCCTCTGCAAGACGTTTTTTAGCACGCTCACCAGCTTTAATTGCTCTGTTCCATTGAACGATTTCATCAGCTTGAACAGCATTATGATTTTGTTTAGACTCATACTCGTCCATTTTCTCAGTTGCTGCTACACCGTCCATAATTTTCTTAGCAAGGTCAATTTCTTCCTCTGGGGAAAGCAAATCTACTTTACCAATCTCCTTTAGATACATACGAACAGGGTCATCAATAGCAAAGCCTTCTGCTAAAACTGAGGTGTCAACAAGTTCTTCTTCTGGAACTTCTTCAACTTCAGATGCTTTAAATTCAGCCTCATCATCGCCTATTGGTGCTTCAAGCACATCGCCACCTTCAATTTCAATGCCCTCATGTTCAAGGGTTTCATAAAGCTTGTCGATGTCCTCGGTCTCAAGTTCAACGGCACTTAGTGCATCTGCAATTTCCTTAAGGGTGAGTTTACCGTTTTTCTTGCCTAGAGCAAGAAGGTCACGAATAACCTGCATTTGCTGTTCTGCACTTTGGTTCATATTCTATTACCTCCAAAATTTTTTTCTTTTTTAGCTTTTGCAAATGATAATAAAGAGTCAGTATCGCTGTCAGTTTGTTTTAACTTACAGCTTTTTATATTATTTATGTAGTCATCAAGTGCCTTTTCACGCATAGCTGGCACAGGTCTGCTTGTTATATTTGTAAGCAGAGAAAGTGCCTCAGGCTCAAAATAACCTTCAAAAGCGGGAATTGTTATACTTTTATCGTTATTATAAAGCTCAAGAGCATGCATAAAAAATGCTTTTAATATAGGTGAAGTAAAATCATCTGGTGAAATTTTGCCATTTAAATAGCTAACTAAGGTATTATCTCCGAAAATAACAGATAAAATACCCTCCTCTGAGCGTGCGGAAGTTATATTTTCATATTTAAATGCTTTATCTCTTGGCTGTGCGTTTTGAGTAACCGAACGGACTTCAAGTTTTTTTTGTTTTTGTAAATTCTGCTTGCGTTTTTGCAAAGCCTTTCTAACTTCAAGCATCATAGAGTCAGACGATATTTTAGCCATATTAGCCGCACGAGAAGTGTAAATTTCACGCTCTATATCACTATCTATTAAAGCAAGCATATAAGCCGCTTCTTTTAGAAAAGATATTCGGTCTTTATCTTCTTCAAGGTCGAACTTTGATGCGATATTGTTTAGCTTATATGCTATATCATCGGCACTTTGTTCTATGAGTCTGCGGAAAGCATCAGAACCTTTTTCTTTAATAAACTCGTCTGGGTCTTTTGCATTTGGTATACGCAGTACACGAACATTAAGCCCCGATTTTTTTAAAATATCAATCGCTCTTTGAGCTGCCGCTTGACCTGCATTATCAGCATCATAAGAGATGACAATATTTTTAGTGTAGCGAGCGATAAGCCTTGCTTGTTCTTCGGTTAGAGCTGTGCCAAGCGAGGCAACAGCACTGTCAAAACCCGCTTGATGAAGTGCTATAACGTCCATATAACCTTCGGCAAGAATGAAATAATCATTAGCGGTTTTTCGTGCTTTTTCTATTGCAAAAAGATTTCGGCTTTTGTGGAAGATAGTTGTTTCTGGTGAGTTTAAATATTTAGGTTTGGAGTCGTCCATAACTCGACCACCAAAAGCGATAACATTACCTCTTAAATCAAAGATAGGGAACATAACACGATTTCTAAACTTATCGTATAAATTGCCTTTTTCGCTTTTGGCAACAAGTCCACATGCTAAAAGCTCATCTTGAGTGTAGCCTTTTTCTTTCATAGCGTCCATTGTAGCAAAGAAAGAATCTGGAGCAAAACCTAAACCAAAACGGTTCATAGTTTTTCGTGTTAAACCTCTTTTAGCAAAATACTGCTGAACTTTAACGTTTTCAGGTTTCCAAAGCTCAGAATAATAAAACCTAGCGGTATCTTTCATAAGCTCTAAAAGACGTTCACGTTTTCTTGAAGTTTTATTGTCATAGTTGTTTTCTGGAACGGTCATTCCATGCTGTTTAGCAAGAAAAGATACTGCATCATAAAACTCTAGCCCTTCAGCTCGCATAATAAAAGACAGCACACCGCCACCAACACCACAACCAAAACAATGAAAGATTTGTTTATCCTGTGATACAGAAAAAGAAGGGGATTTTTCATTGTGAAAAGGGCAAAGTCCAAAATAATTTGAACCGCTTTTTTTAAGAGATACATAACGGGATACAACATCTACAATATCACTTCTGGCGGTAAGCTCATCTAAAAATGATTGGTCTATTGCCATAATAAAAAACCTCCTTCAAAATAAATTTAATTTAGGGTAAAATCCTACATATAATTATTACGCAAGTAATCTCTTAAAATCCTCTTTTTTTCATCATAAATTTAATGATTTTTATATTTTGTAAAAAATGTGTGTTATATAGTGTGAAATATAAGATATATTGTATATTTTGTGCAGAAATTTAGATATAAAAGCCTTGTTTGCAAAAAGGGTAAATCGTGCTATAATTAAAAAAATAGTTTAAAAGGGGAAGTATTACACATATGAAAAAAATTTCTCTTATACATGGCCCTAATTTGAATTTAACAGGTAACAGAGAGCCTAGTATTTATGGCAGAAATAATCTTGAAAGTATAAACGAAGAATTTCGCAAAAAATGTGAACAGTGCGGTTTTGAATGTGAAATTTTTCAGTCAAACAGCGAAGGTGCTATAATTGACAGAATTCACTCGGCTATTGATAACTGTGATGGTATTATAATAAATGCAGGTGCATATACACATTATAGCTATGCTATTCGTGATGCTATTTCTGCAACAAGACTTCCTTGTATTGAAGTGCATTTGTCAAATGTTCATGCAAGAGAAGAATTTCGTCACCATTCAGCACTCGCAGCAGTGTGTGCGGGTGTGATTGCAGGTTTTGGAAAAAATAGTTATATGCTCGCAGTAGATGCTATGAAAGGAATTTTAGAAAATGATTAGTAAAATTAGAACCGAAATGAAAAAAATAAATGCAGATGCTGTTCTGCTAACAACAAAATGCAACAGACGTTATGCAACAGATTTTCCATCTAGTGCGGGAGTGGTTTACATTTCAGAAAAATATGCAATTTTCTTTACAGATTTTCGTTATATTGAGGCTGCAAAACAAAAGATTAAGGGTTTTGAAGTGCGTCAGGTGAGCGTAGGCGAGCCATACACAACCGCTGTAAATGAAGTTTTAGCACATGATAGAGTTTCAAAAATTGCACTTGAAAACGAGGTTTTGACCCATTCAGAATATACAAATTGGCAAGAAAAATTGACAGCTGAGGTTGTGCCAATGGGTCAAATGATGAACCGTATTCGCAGAGTTAAAACTGAGGCAGAGCTAGAAAATATTATCGCTGCACAGCGTATTGCAGAGCGTGCATTTGAGGAGATTTTAGACGAAATCAGACCTGGGGTAACAGAAAAGCAAATTGCGGCTAAACTTACATATTTAATGTTACTTTATGGTGGAGAAAATATGTCATTTGACCCAATCGTTGTGACAGGTGTAAACTCGTCTAAACCTCATGGTGTGCCATCTAGTGCGGTTGTTACAGAGGGCGATTTTGTAACAATGGACTTCGGCTGTATAGTAAATGGTTACTGCTCAGATATGACAAGAACGGTTGCAGTAGGCTACGCAACAGACGAAATGCGTGAGGTATATGAAACTGTACTCAAGGCACAAAAGGCAGGTATTGAAACTGCTAAAGCAGGTCTGCGTGGCTGTGATGTAGACAAGGTAGCTCGTGATATTATCGCTGAGGCTGGCTATGGCGAATATTTTGGTCATGGTTTTGGTCATGGTGTAGGTGTGGAAATTCACGAACAGCCAACAGTTTCTATGAAGGGTGACAGCGTAATGGAGGCAGGTTGTGTAATCACTGCTGAGCCTGGAATTTATATTCCAAGCAAATTTGGTGTAAGAATAGAAGATATGCTTTATCTGACCGAGGACGGAAACAGAAATCTTACAAAAGCACCAAAAGAGCTTATTATTCTTTAAATTTAAAATTAAAATGCGACTGCTCTTTAGCAGTCGCATTTTTTATATATTAAATAGCTTTTTACCGTTTTCAGTTGTTTGATTTATAACTTCATCAAGCGGTATATTTTTAATATTAGCAATAGCCTCAGCCATTCTATAAACATATAATGAGCTGTTTCGCTTGCCTCTAAATGGTTCTGGTGACATATAAGGGCTATCAGTTTCAATCATAAGCTTGTCAAGCGGAATATTTTCCACAACCTCAACAGCTTTTTTGGCATTTTTATATGTTATAACACCAGTAAAAGAGATTAAATAACCAAGTGATATTAAACGCTTTGCCATTTCAGTAGAGCCAGAATAACAATGAAATACACCTTTAACCTCTGGAAAATCCTCCACGATTTTAAGAGTATCTGCATGAGCATCTCTGTCATGGATTATAACAGGCATATTAAGTTCTTTAGCAAGTGCAAGCTGTCTGCGTAAAAGCTCGGCTTGTTTTGCTCTAAGCTCAGGCTCTTTGACCCAATAGTAATCAAGACCTATTTCGCCAATCGCTTTTATACGCTTGCTAGAAAGTGCAAGAGTTTTAAGCTCACTCATAGCTGAGTCAAGCTCTATTTCTTCTATACATTCTGGGTGAATACCAACAGCCGCATAAACATGAGAATATTTTTCTGCATATTCTATTGCTTTTTTGCTTGTTTCAATATCACAACCAGGGTTTAAGATAAGACCTACGCCATTTTCAGGCATAGAAGCAAGCAGTTCGTCTCGGTCATCATCAAAACGCTTGTCATCATAATGTGCATGAGTATCAAATAACATTTAAAACTCCTTTTACTTGAGAGAACCGTTAGTACCCCAGTTTTCAAATTCGAGATAACTTAAATAAACAAATTCTTTTTTAAAGCCTAAATCACTCATTATGTCAAAAATTTGTTCAGCATATTCTTTTTTGTATTGCAGCTCGATGTGACCATATAGACGAACATCAATAAATGCCCCTTCACACTCATTGCCAGCAAAATAAAGTGAACAATTATCAGAGATTTGAACCATTAGTCTAGCCTCTGACTTGTTAGGCAAAGTGCTGATTTTAGCACCAAGATTTGTTTTTATTTGCTCTTTTTCATCATTTGAAAGGCTACGGCTCACATTAACTTCAATATATGGCATTTAAATCACCTCGTTAAAATTAAAGAGAGTCAATAATAGCTTGCTTTAAGCCTTCAAGCTGAATCATAGTTTCTTCCTTTAGAGAGGATTTAACAGAAACAGTTGGCTCAAGTACATTCATATTTTTCATTTGAGCGAGCATATCACGCATTTGCTTGCCAGCAGTAACTGCCCAAGTACCGTTATCAATAATACCAATAGTACGATTTTGAACATTAAGCTGCTGCATATCGTGAAGTAGGTTGTACATAATAGGATAGATAGCACCATTATATGTTGGAGCAGCTAGTACAATATGGCTGGAGCGGAAAATCTCTGCAATTAGAGTTGATATATGAGTGTTAGAGATATCATAAACTGCAATATTTTTAACGCCCTCATCAGCTAGTTTAGCAGCCAGTACATTTGCAGCATTTTCAGTATTGCCGTACATAGAAGCATAGATGATAACAACAGACTTGTCCTCTGGACGGTATTCACTCCAATGCTGATACTTGTCCAGTAAATACTCAAGGTTACTACGCCAGATTGGGCCATGAAGTGGGCAAATCATTTTGATATTAAGTGCAGACAGTTTGCCAATAGCAGCCTTTACCTGTAAACCATATTTACCAACGATATTGCAGTAATATCTTCTTGCATCATCAAGCCAATCACAGTCAAAGTTGATTTCATCATTGAAAATGTTACCGTTTAATGCACCAAAAGAGCCAAAAGCATCAGCAGAGAACAGAATATTTTCCTTTTCTTCATAAGCTACCATAACTTCAGGCCAGTGAACCATAGGTGTCATATAAAAACGCAGAGTATGCTCACCAAGTTCTAGAGCATCGCCTTCCTTAACAGTTATAGTTTTGCCTTCAAGCTCACAAGAGTAAAACTGGTTTAGAAAAACAAAGGTTTTTGCATTGCCTACAAGTTTAGCATTAGGAAAACGCAAAACTAAGTTCATAATATTAGCACAATGGTCAGGCTCCATATGATTGATTACGATATAATCAAGCTCACGACCATTTAAAACGTGCATAACATTTTCGATAAACTGCTCAGAGATAGAGCTATCAGCGGTATCAATTACAGCAGTCTTTTCATCGGTTATAACATATGAGTTGTAAGAAACACCACGAGATATAGGGAAGATATTTTCAAACAAGGCTAGACGGCGGTCGCTGCCTCCAACCCAATGAATATTATCAGATACTTTGCGTGTACAGAACATGGAAAAATTCTCCTTTCAAAATCCCCCATTAAAATTCCATTTTAGTTAGTATTACCAAACAATATTATAAAACAAAAAATAGGTTATGTGCATTGTAAAAATGAGAAAAATTTAACAATAAAATATATACATTTCTTATTCAAAATTTTTCTCTAAATAATAAGGTGTTGTCTGATATACATAATAGTTAAGCCAGTTTGTATAAAGCAGATTGCCATGAGAACGCCAAGTCATTGAAGGCTCAAGGGTTGGGTCATCATTTGGGAAGTAGTGACGAGGAATAATAGGGTTTAAACCACGCCCCTTATCTCTGATATATTCAGCTTTTAATGTGTTAGCATCATATTCTGAGTGACCTAAAACAAAAATCTGTCTGCCATATTTTGCTTCAACTATATATACACCTGCTTCATCAGATACAGATAACAGTTTTAAATTTGGATTTTTATTTATATCATCTGCATGTACTTCTGTATGCCTTGAATGAGGAGCATAAAACATATCATCAAAACCACGAAACAGTTTTTCTTTAGGAAGTAAAACTTTATGTTTAAAAATACCGCTCATTTTTTGGTCAAGTGCATATTTTGGTATACCATAATGATGATATAAACCAGCTTGTGCACCCCAACAGATATGTAATGTAGAATGTACATGAGTTTTTGACCAGTCCATAATAGTGCAAAGCTCTTGCCAGTAGTCCACATCTTCAAATTCCATAAGCTCTACTGGTGCACCAGTTATAATTAAACCATCATATTTATTGTCTTTTATATCGTCAAATGTACGATAAAAAGTGAGTAGATGGTCTTCTGGAGTATGAGCAGATTTATAAGTGCTTGTCTGAATTAAATCAATCTCGATTTGTAGGGGAGTGTTAGATAAACAGCGTAAAATTTGGGTTTCAGTCACAATTTTAAGTGGCATTAAATTTAAAAGTGCAATTTTAAGCGGGCGAATATCCTGAGATAATGCACGGTGTTCGGTCATAACAAATATATTTTCGCTTTCCAAAACTGCACGAGCTGGAAGGCTGTCAGCTATTTTTATAGGCATAGTATATTTAATGCTCCTTTTTCATCAAATTAAAAACACATACACAGCTATTATAACAAATGGGGTTAAAACAGTAAAGTAATGTATTTAGAGCTTGTTTCTGGTTAAACTGAAATTATTAAAATAAATTAAATCATAAACTAAAAGGATAAATTTTTTATGTTTTTAAAATTTATTATAATTGGCTTGCTTGCTGGACTTGCCAACGGTTTGTTTGGTGCGGGAGGTGGACTATTTATTGTACCTCTTTTAATACATTGGTGCAAAATAGAAGAACGTAATGCCTTTGCAAGTTCGGTTGCAATTATTCTTCCGATTAGTCTTGTTTCAGCTTTTATATATTTTAAACATGGATATTTAAATATATTCACTGCTTTGCCATATGTTATAGGTGGTGCTTTGGGTGGTTTTATTTCTGGGCGTTTTTTTAAAAATATAAATATGTTATGGCTTAGAAGAATATTTGCAGTTTTTATACTTTATGGTGGCTTTCGTGCAATTTTAGGATTTTGATATAAAGGGAATGATTGTTATGAATTATATTGTTCCAGTTATAGTTGGTGTATTAACTGGTATTTTATCTGGTTTTGGTATTGGTGGCGGCACACTTTTAATGTTATATCTAACAATTATAATGGATATGAAACAGCAAATAGCATCAGGTACTAATTTGCTTTATTTTATTGCATGTGCACCTTTGGCACTTGTTTCACATATAAAAAATAAACTCATAGATAAAAAAGCGTTTATATTTTGCGTGCTTTCGGGAGTACCTATGTGCATTTTTGCTTCACTTATGGCAGATAAAATACCGCTTGATATTTTAAAAAAGCTATTTGGAGTTTTTTTACTTTATGTTGGATTTAAAGAGCTTTTTCAAAAATAAAAATCCGCTTATCAAAAGCGGATTTTTATACTTAATACTCTAAATTTACCATAACATCAGAAACATCTGGTTTTTCAGAAATAATGCCTTCATCATATAACCAGTCGATGTTTTCTTGCCAGCACTGCTCGGTCTGGCTTAAGAATTTTGCAGATTCGGTTTCCATAAGTGGTAAAAGGGTTTGAACAGATTGTTTTTCAACATCTGGGTCAAGTGGGAAATTAGCCTCATCCTGATTTTCAAGCAGTACATTTAAAACTTTATCTGGTGAGTTTTTAAAATCCTCAAAACCTTTTTCACAAGCTCTTAAAAATCCTTTAAGCACTTCTGGTTCATCTTTTATCATGGTGTCGTTTGCAAGGAATACACCTTCATAATACTGAGGTACGCCAAAATCATCAGGGAAGAAGTAGTTTACTTCAAAGCCTTCCTTTTCCATCTGAGGTACTTCGTGGTTTACCAGACAACCAATAGTAGCATCAACTTGACCAGTTGTCATAGATGCCATAAGCTCAAAACCTACATCAATCATTTCCACATCGTCGGCACTAGCACCTGTATTTTTCATAATGCTGTGGATAAGTGCCTCAGATAGTTCTGTACCTGCATAACCGATTGTTTTACCCACTAGGTCTTTTGGTTCGGTTATGTTTTTATCTTTTAAAGAAAGCACAATATTTAATGGACTTTGGACAACTGCACCAATGGACTTTACAGGTATGTTTTGGTCAGCTCTTGACTGAATAACGTCTTGTTGATAGTAAAGACCGATATCTGCTTGACCTGCGGCAATCATACTGATAGCATCATTTGTACCTGCTGGTGCTTGTAATTTCACAGTTAAGCCTTCCTCAGCAAAATAACCAGCTTCTTCAGCCTGATATAAAAACGCATGTAATGCATTTGGATACCAGTCCAAAACAACTGTTAACTCTCTAAGCTCATCGTGACCACTTGCAGAGGCACTGTTAGAGCTATTATTATTGTTTGACGAACAACCAGCAAGCAACATTGCTACCGCTGTGAATACTGCAAAAATTCTCTTTTTCATATTAAATCCTCCTATTATAGATGCGATTTTTTTATAAATCTCCACGCCATGTTATAAGTTTTTTCTCAAGATATGAGATTATGCCAACAATGACCATTGCAATAACGCTAAGTAATACTATCGGTGCAAATACGCCTGCACCGTCTAGCTGTGTCATCATTCGGCGGCTAAAATATCCAAGTCCTGCGGTAGCTCCTAGCCATTCGCCAATCGCTGCACCGATAATAGACATTGGAATTGCCATTTTCATTGCAGAGAAAAAGTGAGGTAGGGCAGCAGGTAATTTTAGTTTAAAGAATATCTCATAGTCGTTTGCACCGAATGTACGCATTAAGTCAATCATATCGGTTTTTGCAGAACGCAAGCCATCAAAAAGTGTAACAGCTATCGGGAAAAAGGTTATAAGCACAGTAACTAAAACTTTACTCCAAATTGTGTAACCAAACCACATTACAAAAAGCGGTGCAAGTGCGGTTGTAGGTATTGTTTGAGAGGCAATCATAACAGGATATAAGGTTTTTTCTGCAAGAGGAAACATATCCATAATAATTGCAAGTGCAACACCCAAGACAATAGAGATAAGCAAGCCTATACCTGTGCATGTCATTGTAGCGGGTAAATGTGCGGTGAAAAGTGGCTTTCTAAGCTCACAAAGTTTTTCCAAAATCTGAATTGGTGTAGGTAAAATATATGCAGCGTCAACCTTCATTGCTCCAAACTGCCAGATAATTAGCAGAGCAAATGTGAAAATTAAAGCAGGTAAATTATTATTCTTTCTCAAATTAGATTTGCCTCCCTTCTAAGCATTTTTATAAGCTGCTCTCTAAGGGATAACATTTCTGATTTTGTAAGACTTTCACGGGTTCTTGGATAACCACAAGGAACATCAAATGATACAAGCTTTTTTATTGGTAAATCTTCAATTACAAGCACTCGACCAGATAAAAACAAAGCCTCCTCAACATCATGGGTGATAAAAAGCACGGTTTTATGTTCACGTTCCCATTGCTCTAAAAGCCATTCCTGCATAGAAATTCTGGTTAAAAAATCAAGTGCAGAAAAAGGCTCATCAAGTAGTAGTAAATCAGAACCAGTTAGCAGTGTTCGGGCAAATGCAGCACGTTGACGCATACCGCCTGAAAGCTCGCTAGGTTTTTTATTTTCAAGTCCTGAAAGTCCGACTTTCTCAAGTGTTGATTTAACCTTTTCGGTCATTTGCTCTTTTGTAAATGTTTTCTGTATTTGCATTGGAAGTTTTAAGTTTTCGCCAACTGTACGCCATGGGAAAAGCAAGTCTTTTTGTGGCATATATCCGCAGTAACCTTTTCTTTGGTCAATGCTTTGATTGTCAACCAGTATTTGACCGCTTTCACGCTCTAATAATTTGCATATTAAACGGAAAATTGTACTTTTACCACAGCCAGATGGCCCAATTACAGAAACAAATTCACCTTTATTTATATGAAATGATAAATTTTTAAGCATATAATAATCATCAATATCATATTTAAAGGAAACATCTTTAAATTCTAGCATGGTTATCACTCCATATTCCATGCCATATCCCAGAATTTATATTCATATTCTGAGCAGATAACAAAAATATCAATAAGTTTTTTTGCTTTTTCATCACTGATATTTTCACATAGCTTGTTCATAAGATTTTCTAGGGTTCGGTTTGCACTTGCATATTCTTCACCAGAATAACCGCTGACCCATTCGCCGTAAAACTCATGGTTTACCGAATCAGGATAATTTTTAGCTATCCATTTACCGATAAACTCATAGCTTATTGCACAGGATAAAATTGCCGCAAGACCTGCGGTTTCATCGCCATGCTCTGCAACATTTAACATATATGATGTATAAGAAAGATTGGTTAAACTGAGTTTAACGTTTTCGACTTCATCATCTGTTATGCCCATTCGGCTCATATAGCCTTTATGGATTTTCATTTCACCGTTTAAAATGTTGTTTATGCTAAAAGAGCAAAGCGACATTATTTCTTTATTATCGGTTTTAGTCAGTGTGTGTGCAAAAACTTTTGCATAGTCAAAGAGATATAAATAATCTTGCAAGAGATAAAAGCGGAATTTTTTAATATCTAAATTGCCATTTGCAAGCCCTAAAATAAAAGGGTGTTTTAAATAGCTTTGCCAGATATTTTCGCTTTCTTCGAGCATACGCTCTATAATAGGTTTAGTATTCAAGGTGGTACCCCCAATGAAAAAAATTTATTTTTTTATAATTTCAAGTTTTATGTTTTTTGTTAAATCTTCACTTGAAATCATGCTTACAAAGTCAATAAGACGTGTGCGGAATGAGGCGGTGCCCTCCGTCAGTTCTCTCACACGCTTTTCTGCAAGTTCGGCTGATACATTCATAACAGCCGCCGCAGTTACCGCACTTTCAAAACATTTATCTGGATTTGCTCCGCAGTATGCCCCTGTAAGTGCGGTGAGCATACAGCCTGCTCCTGTAATTCTGCTCATCATCTCACTGCCGCCACGAAGTACGACAGTTTGCTCACCATTGCTTATTAAATCAATAGCTCCAGTCATCATAATTACAGAGCCAGTTTGCAAGCTGTAATCACAAACCATATCTACGGCTTTAATTAAATTTTTTTCTGTTGTGCTGTCAATTTGGTTTGCTTCAACGCCTTTTGTTGTTGTGCTGCCCTTGGCTAGTGCTCTAATCTCAGATGCATTACCACGAATAACACTGATTTTTGCATTTTCAAGCAGTGTTTTACCTGTTTCACTTCTGAGTTTTGATGCACCTGCCGCAACTGGGTCAAGCACAATAGGGTGTTTAAGCTCACTTGCTTTTATTGCGGCTTTTAGCATTGCCTCTTGTGCCTTTAAAGCTCCTAGATTTAACACAAGAGATGAACAAAGTGAGGTTATCTCCTCAACTTCTCGCTCATCTTGTGCCATTGTTGGTGCTCCGTAAGCCGCATGAATTATGTTTGCACAATCATTAACTGTTATATTATTAGTGATTGCATGGACAAGTGGGCGTTTTAGTTTAGTGTTTTCTAAAATTTTGATTATTTCTTTTATCAACGCAGTGATACCTCAAGCTGATTTAAAATATTTGTGCGTTTTAGTGAAGATAACACCAAAACAGAGATAAAAGCACCAACAGCAGTTGATAACATAAATGATGGTACAAAGGTAAAAAGTGCAGCATCTTTATTGTTCATAAGCCATGCAGCAAGCGGATATGATGCCATAGCACCTAAAATACCTGTGCCAAAAACCTCGCCGATATAGGCAACTGGCAGTTTTGGACATGCTTTGTATAATAGACCGCAAAGCAGTGCACCAATCGTAGAACCAGTGAATGCAAGTATACTGCCAAGTCCTAAAAGATTGCGAAGTAGGGAAGCGACAAACGCCATACCTACTGCATACCAAGGGCCAAGCACTACGGCAGCAATAACATTTACCATATGCTGTACTGGTGAGCATTTAGCTCCAAATACTTGAACGTAAAATAAACTTCCTACAACAGCTATTGCTGTTAGCACTCCCGAAAGTGTGAGTTTTTTTGTGTTTTGCAAGTTTTAAACCTCCTTAAATTTAAAGCCATGGTCAAGTGGCCCGCTGCCTTTACCAAGGTCAAGCTGTGCATTTAATGCTCCAGTTATATAATCCTTTGCGTTTTGCACAGCTTGTGCAAGAGTGCAGCCTTTAGCTAAATTACACGCAATAGCAGAGGATAATGTGCAACCTGTGCCATGGGTGTTAGGATTATTAATACGCTTGCCCGAAAACCAGTGAATATTGCCGTTTTCATACAGTAAATCATCTGCTGAGTCTGTCAAATGACCGCCTTTAATCAAAATAGCTGCACTGGTAATCTCAGCAATCTTTTCTGCTGCCTTTAACATATCATCTTTGGTTTCAATGTTAAGACCCGATAATACTTCAGCCTCAGAAATGTTAGGTGTAATAAGTGTTGCAAGTGGCATAAGTTTATTTATTAATGTATTGACAGCATCATTTTTCATAAGACTACTGCCACTTGTTGCAACCATTACAGGGTCACAGACAATATTTTGTGCGTTATATTCCTTTAGCTTTTTGGCAATACTGTCTATAATATCAGTATTTGATACCATGCCGATTTTTACAGCATCTGGTCTGATATCTTCAAAAACACAATCAATTTGCTTTGCTACAAATTCTGGTGATGACTCTAAAACATCATATACGCCAGTTGTGTTTTGTGCGGTAAGTGCGGTTATAACGCTCATACCATAAACACCATTTGCTAACATGGTTTTAAGGTCGGCTTGAATACCTGCACCGCCTGAGCAGTCCGAGCCTGCAATAGTTAATACTTTTTTCAAAACTTAAATCCTCCTTAAAAACAAAAAACCGAAAACAAACCACATAAAAATAGGAATGTTTCCGGTATTAAGTCAAAAAATAACAAAATTTCGTCAGCGTCCCTACGTTGGCATTATCCAAATCAGGTTAAAGGTCGAGGGGAAAACGCCCCTCCTCTCAGCCTTCCTTATGAAAGCTCCCTTGCACAAGAAATGCTATCACTAAACACAAAATTTGTCAAGTATTTTACAAAATTAGACTTGAAATTTGAGTTTAAATAAATTATCATTCTAAAAAATATGTAAAAAAATATGTAAATTTAGGTGATATATAATGATAAATACTACACTATGTTATATTGAAAAGGATAATAAATATTTAATGCTGCACTGCAACAAACAAAACTTAAATAATGACAAATGGTTAGGTGTTGGCGGAAAATTCGAAGATAAAGAAAGCCCAGAGGATTGTGTACTCCGTGAAACACTAGAGGAAACAGGCTTAACTTTAACATCTTATCAGTATAGAGGTATAATTACATTTGTTTCTGATAAATATGAAACTGAATATATGCATTTATTTACTGCTGATAAATGGGAGGGTGAAATAAAAGAGTGTGACGAGGGTGAGCTTGTTTGGGTGGATAAAAGCAAAATTAGCTCTTTGCCTATATGGGAAGGGGATAAGCTGTTTTTTAAACTGCTTGATGAAAAAGAACCTTTTTTCTCTCTCAAGGTATGCTATGAGGGTAACACTCTTGCTCATGCTGTGCTAAACGGCAAACCGCTTTTATTAGGCTAATATTGTGTCGATTTAGTGAATATTTTATTTATTTTCTTATCATTCATAAATTATTTACATACACCCCTTGACTTATTGCTCTTATGGTGGTAAATTAATTTTAGCACTCAGAGGTTAAGAGTGCTAAATGAAAGGAGGGCTCCATGATGGAGCTTTCAGAACGCAAAAAACAAATATTGAAAGCTATTATCGGTGATTATATTTTAACCGCTGAGCCTGTGGGTTCTAAAGCTCTTGCGGCTCGTCCAGAGCTTAAATTTTCTTCTGCCACCATAAGAAACGAAATGAGCGAGCTTGAAGAAATGGGTTATCTTGAAAAACCACACACATCGGCTGGCAGAATACCATCACCTCTTGGCTATCGCTTATATGTAGATGAGCTTATGGACTCATATGATATATCCGATAAAGATATACCGCCAATAGAGGCAATGCTAAAAGGCAAAGCAAAAGAGCTTGACAGACTTATTCAGGAAGCGGGCAGACTGGTTTCCAGTCTTACAAATTATGCATCTGTCGCTGTAACTCCTGATATGAATAGATGTGTTATAAAACAGTTTGAGATTATAACTGTTGATACAAGTACATTTGTTATTGTAGTTGTTACAGACACAGGGCAAGTTAAAAATAAACTTGTGCATACAGCTGCTCCTGTCACTAAAGATGAGTCAGAACTGCTAACTTACATTTTAAATCAAACACTCACTGGTTTGCCGCTAAGTCAAATAACAGCAGAACGTTTTGATGTTGTAAGACGTGCAGCGGGGCTTTCAGCACTGCTTGCTCCAGTTGCCGAATATATAGCAGAGCTGATAGAAGAACTTGGCAGTCAAAAGGTATTTTTAGACGGTGCGAATAAACTGCTGAGATTTCCAGAATATCGTGACCCAGATAAAGCTCAAGCACTGCTTGACTATATAACAACCGATGATAAACATTTACTTCCTGTTTGCAAAGACATGGACGGAGTTCAGTTTTTCATAGGTCCAGAAAACGGTGAAAATCCACTTTCTAATGCATCTATGATTTACGCAAAATATGACATTGGTAATTTGGGTCAAGGTGTTATAGGTATTGTAGGCCCTACAAGAATGGATTATAAAAGACTTTCGGCAAGGCTTTCTCACTTTGCTAAAGAGCTTAACAAGCTGATAGCTGAAACTTTTTTAGATGAAAACAAATAGTTTTAAGGAATGATATAATGAGTAAAGAAAAGGAAATCCTAGAGGAAGAAATTCAGGAAACTGAACAAACTTCTGAGGATACCACAGAAGCTACTGAACAAGTAGAAGAAACCATTTCTAAAAAGCAGTATGATGAATTAAATGACAAATTTGTTAGACTGGCTGCTGAATACGATAATTTCCGCAAACGTTCTGCAAGAGAGCGTGAGGCAGCTCATAGTGATGCGGTTTCTTATGCGGTTAAAGCACTACTTCCAACATATGATAATCTCGAAAGAGCTTTAAAGGTTGAAACAAGCGATGTTGAGTATAAAAAAGGCGTTGAAATGACCATGACTCAGCTTGTTGATAGCTTAAAAAACATTGGTGTAGAAAAAATCACATCTGATGTTGGAACAGAGTTTGACCCTAATTTCCATAATGCTGTAATGCATATTGAAAATGAAGAGCTTGGCGAAAATGTAATCGCTGAGGTTTTCCAGCAAGGTTTTAAAATCGGCGATAAGGTAATTCGCCATGCAATGGTGCAAGTTGCAAACTAATAAACACTAAATTTGTTAAATATACTATCTATATAAAAGGAGTCTTAAATCATGGGTAAGATTATTGGTATTGACTTAGGTACAACCAATAGCTGTGTAGCTGTTATGGAAGGCGGCGAAGCTGTTGTAATTGCAAACGCTGAAGGTGCTAGAACTACTCCTTCTGTTGTTGCTTTCTCTAAAACTGGTGAGCGTATGGTAGGTCAGGTTGCTAAGCGTCAGGCTGTAACCAATGCAGACCGCACCATTATTTCTATTAAGCGTGAAATGGGTACTGATTATCGTGTAGCTATCGACGATAAGAAGTTCTCTCCTCAAGAAGTTTCTGCTATGATTCTTCAAAAGCTAAAGGCTGATGCTGAGGCTTATCTAGGTGGTACTGTAACCGAGGCTGTTATCACTGTTCCTGCTTATTTTACCGACTCTCAGCGTCAGGCTACTAAGGACGCTGGTAAGATTGCAGGCTTAAACGTTCTGCGTATTATCAACGAGCCAACTGCTGCTGCTCTTGCTTACGGTGTAGATAAGGAAACCGAGCAGAAGATTATGGTTTATGACCTTGGCGGTGGTACTTTCGACGTATCTATTCTTGATATTGGCGATGGCGTTCTCGAAGTTTTAGCTACTGCTGGTAATAACCACCTTGGCGGTGATGACTTCGACAAGCGTATTATGGACTGGATGGTTCAGGAATTTAAAAAGACCGAGGGTATTGACCTTTCTAACGATAAGATGGCTATGCAGCGTCTAAAGGAAGCTGCTGAGAAGGCTAAGATTGAACTATCTGGTGTAACTTCTACATCTATCAATCAGCCATACATCACAGCTGATGCTACTGGTCCTAAGCACCTTGATTTAACTTTAACTCGTGCTAAGTTTAACGAGCTGACCGCTGACCTTGTTGAAGCTACAATGGGTCCTGTTCGTCAGGCTATGAGTGATGCAGGTTTACAGGCTGGCGACCTTGCTAAGGTTCTGCTTGTTGGTGGTTCTTCGCGTATCCCAGCAGTTCAAGAGGCTGTTAAGAATATCACTGGTAAGGAAGGCTTTAAGGGCATTAACCCAGACGAATGTGTAGCTATCGGTGCTGCTATTCAGGGCGGCGTTCTTGGCGGCGAGGTTAAGGACGTACTTCTGCTTGACGTAACTCCACTATCTCTTGGTATCGAAACACTTGGCGGTGTTTGCACTAAGCTAATCGAGCGTAACACAACTATTCCAACCAAGAAGAGCCAGATTTTCTCAACTGCTGCTGACAATCAGCCATCTGTTGAAATCCATGTTCTTCAAGGAGAGCGTGAAATGGCTGCTGGTAACAAGACTTTAGGTCGTTTCACTCTTGATGGTATTGCTCCAGCTCCTCGTGGTATCCCTCAGATTGAGGTTACTTTCGATATTGATGCTAACGGCATTGTAAATGTTTCTGCTAAGGACTTAGGCACTGGCAAGGAGCAGAAAATCACTATCACTGCATCTACTAACCTGTCTGATGAAGAAATCGACAAGGCTATGCGTGAGGCTGAAATGTTCGCTGAGGAAGATAAGAAGCGTAAGGAAGAAGTTGAAATCCGTAATGGTGCAGAACAACTTGTATTCCAGTCTGAAAAATCTCTGTCTGAACTAGGTGATAAGGTTGATGCGGCAGATAAGGCTGCTGTTGAAGCTGAAATCAATAAGGTTAAGGAAGCTCTAAAGGGTACTGACAGCCAGATGATTAAGGCTGCAAGTGATGAGCTGTCTAAGAAGTTTGGCGAAATCGCACAGAAGGTTTACGCTCAGCAAGCACCTCAGGGTGATGCTGCTAACATGGGCGGCGGCTTTGCAGGCGGTGCACAGCAGGGTGGTAATGGTACTGCTGGTGGTGACTTTGTAGACGCTGACTTTACTGAGGTTAAGGATAACTAATTAAAATACTTTTAGGGCGGGACACTAAAAAATGTGTTCCCGCCCTTTTATGGGTATTACTTATAAATGAGGTTATTTAATTATGGCAGATAAAAGAGATTATTATGAGGTGCTTGGCGTTTCTAAAAGTGCATCTGATGACGAAATTAAAAAAGCACATAGAAAATTAGCTAAGAAATATCACCCAGACTTAAATAAAGACAATCCAGAGGCAGCAGAAAAGTTCAAGGAATTAAATGAAGCTTATGAAGTGCTGTCTGATAAAACCAAACGTCAAAAATATGACCAGTTCGGTTTTGCAGGTGTAGACCCTAACTATGGTGCAGGTCAAGGCGGAGGCTTTGGCGGCGGTTTTGGTGGTTTTGGCGGATTTGATATGGGCGATATCGGGGATATGTTTGGCTCATTCTTTGGCGGTGGTTTTGGCAGTTCTTCACGCTCAAGAAGAAATGCTCCACAACGTGGTCAGACCATTCAGCAGCGTGTCATGCTTTCATTTGAAGAAGCTGCTTTCGGCTGTGAAAAGGAAATTACTATTCAGCGTACAGAAAATTGTGACGAGTGTAATGGTACTGGTGCTCAAAAGGGTACATCAGCAGAAACCTGTTCAAACTGTAAAGGCTCTGGTTATGTAACTCAAGCTCAAAGAACTCCACTTGGTATATTCCAAACTCAATCACCTTGTCCACACTGTCAGGGAACTGGTAAGATTATCAAGAATAAATGTTCTAAGTGTGGTGGTACTGGTAAAACTCAGAAATCACGCACACTCAAGGTTAAAATTCCTGCGGGTATTGATGATGGTCAAGCAATTCAGCTAAGAGGTCAAGGCGGTGCAGGTGTAAACGGTGGACCAGCTGGTGATGTAATTGTAACCGTTTCAATTCGTCCACACCCAATCTTTACAAGAGAAGGCTATGATGTTGTTTGTGAAATCCCTGTTTCATTTGCACAGGCAGCTTTAGGCGATACATTACAAGTGCCAACTATTGATGGTAAGGTTGAATATTCTATTCCAGAGGGTACTCAACCAGGAACTGTATTCCGTCTGCGTGGAAAGGGTATACAAAATGTAAATGGTCGTGGACGTGGTGACCAATATGTTAGAGTGAATGTTGAAATTCCTAGAAATCTGACAAGTAAACAAAAAGAACTTCTAAGGGAATTTGAATTAACTACAACTGATGAAAACCAACAGCAAAAGAAAGGCTTTTGGGATAAAGTCAAGGACGCATTTAAGGCAGATTAAAAAAAGTCTGAGGATTTTAATATCCTCAGACTTTTTCTTTTACACTATGCGACAACTTTCAAGTAGGTCATTTTTAACATTCCAAAGCTTTTTAGATAAATCCACATAATAGGTCTGTGGATATTCAAAACGCTTGATTTGCTCCCAAAGAGTGTCAAGCTGACTTTGACAATAAGCTCTGATTTCATGAATATTAGGTGAAGAATAAACCTTTTTGCCATTTTCAAAAATAGGAACAAGCAAAGGCTTTGCTATATAATCGGTTAAAATCTTCTTTTTCCATGTGTGAATTGGGTCAAATAGGGTATAAGGCTTGCTTTCGTCTATAACTTCATCATGCACACAAAGAACATCACCAAGTGCCATGCCGCTTTCCTTATCAAAAAAGCGATAAACCTTTTTGAAATGTGGGTTTGTGATTTTTTCAACGTTTTCAGAGATTTTAATTTTTGGAACAATGTTTCCATGGTCGTCTTCAACAGCTGCAAGCTTATAAACACCGCCAAACACAGGCTCAGATTTGGAAGTGATTAGACGTTCACCAATGCCAAAAGAGTCAATCTTAGCACCTTGCAGTAGTAAGTCTCTAACTAAATATTCATCAAGTGAATTAGATGCCATAATTTGCACATCACTATAACCAGCTTTATCAAGCATTTTTCTAGCCTGAATAGAAAGATATGCTATATCACCAGAATCAAGACGAATTGCTTTTGGACGTTTGCCCATAGGTGCAAGCACTTCATTAGCTACTCTAATTGCATTTACAACACCAGATTTTAATACATTATATGTGTCAACTAGGAACACACAGTTATCTGGATAAATTTCCGCATATGCTTTAAAAGCGTCATATTCGCTAGGGAACATCTGAACCCAAGAGTGAGCCATAGTGCCACCCGCTGGAATACCATAATCTCTATCGGAAATAACACAGGCTGTACCATTACAGCCACCTATATAAGATGCTCTTGCACCATAAATAGCACCGTCATAGCTCTGGGCACGGCGTGAGCCAAACTCAAGCACAACTCGACCTTGTGCTGCACGAGCTATACGGCTTGCTTTTGTGGCGATAAGTGTCTGATGATTTATGGTAAGAAGTATCATTGTTTCCACAAATTGAGCTTGTATCATAGGGCCTGCAACGGTTACAATAGGCTCTCCAGGGAAAATTGGAGTGCCTTCTGGCACTGCCCACACATCACACTCAAATTTGAAGTCTTTTAAATATGCAAGGAATGAATCTGAAAAACAGTTCTTACTTCTTAAATATTCAATATCTTCATCTGTAAATTTAAGGTTTTCAAAATACTCTATAAGCTGCTCTACACCTGCCATGATAGCATATCCGCCACCATCTGGCACACGTCTAAAAAACATATCAAAGTAGGCTCTGCGGTTAGCCATACCTTTTTCAAAATAACCATGAGCCATAGTAAACTCATAAAAATCGGTTAACATAGTTAGATTTTTTTCTGTCATATTTTTCTCAATTCCCTTTCAAGAAACATAATTTACATCTAAAAATAATAAGGTGTCTTTACACCTCCAGATAAAACTATGATATTACGAAAATATAAAAATTTCAAGAAAAATCGTAAAACTTTAAAAAAGTATGTAACAATATTCATGCATAAACTGCATAAATATTCATTTTTCAAAATATTTATTTATTTTTCTTGCAATAACCGTATTTAGGAGTTATAATAAATTTATCCCGAAATCGGATAAATTTGGAGGAATTAAAAGATGGAAAAGAAATACAATAAGGTAGTTTTAGCATATTCAGGTGGTCTTGACACTTCTGTACTTATCCCTTGGCTAAAAGAACATTATGGCTGTGAGGTTATCGCTGTATCTGGTAACGTAGGTCAGGCAAGCGAACTAGAAGGTCTTGAGGAGCGTGCATTAGGTACAGGTGCATCTAAGCTATATATTGAAGATTTAACAAAGGAATTTGTTGACGATTATATTATCCCAACCATGCAGGCTGGTGCATCTTATGAGCAGTATCTTTTAGGTACATCATTTGCACGTCCAATTATCGCAAAGCGTATTGTTGAAATCGCTAAAAAAGAAGGTGCAGACGCTATCTGTCATGGCTGCACAGGTAAGGGTAACGACCAAGTTCGTTTTGAACTTGCTATCAAGGCTTTTGCTCCAGATATGGATATTATCGCTCCATGGCGTTTCTGGGAGCTTAACTCTCGTGAAAAGGAAATCGAGTACGCTGAAAAGCACAATATCCCATTAAAGATAAATAAGGAAACTAACTATTCTAAGGATAAGAATCTATGGCACTTATCCCATGAAGGTCTTGACCTTGAAGACCCTGCAAACGAAGCTCCACTAAACAAGGAAGGTTTCCTTGAGATGGGCGTTTCTCCAGAACAAGCTCCAGACGTTCCAACTTATGTAACTATTCACTTTGAAAAGGGTGTTCCTACCGCTGTTGACGGTGTAGAGATGGATTCTGTTGCTCTTATCACCAAGCTAAATGAGCTTGGCGGTGCTAATGGCTGCGGTATTCTTGATATTGTTGAAAACCGTCTTGTTGGTATGAAGAGCCGTGGTGTATATGAAACCCCAGGCGGTGCAGTGCTTTATGCTGCTCATCAGAAACTTGAGGAAATCACTCTTGATAAGGAAACTGCTCACTATAAGCAGCAGCTCGCTCTTAAGTTTGCAGACCTTGTATATAATGGTCAGTGGTACACCCCACTTCGTAAGGCTATGACCGCTTTTGTTGATGCTACTCAGGAAACTGTTACTGGTGATGTTAAGCTAAAGCTTTACAAGGGCAATATTATCCCTGCATCTGTAACTTCTCCTTATTCTCTATATTCTGCTGGTATGGCTACATTTGATGAAGATGATTGCTATGACCAAGCTGATTCCGCTGGTTTCATCAACCTGTTTGGTCTGCCACTAAAGGTTCGTGCATTGAACGACCAAGTATTATTTGAAAAGACTGGTAAGCACTTCCCAAGCGTAGAATAAGAGGTAAATTATGGCGAAATTATGGGCAGGCAGATTTCAAAAAGAAACTGACCTTGTAGTAAATGATTTTAACTCCTCTATTATGTTTGACTGTCGTCTTTATAAAGAGGATATAACAGGCTCTATCGCTCATGCAACAATGCTCGGTAAACAAGGTATTATCGAGCAGCATGAGGCAGAAAAGATTGTTGCAGGACTCAAGGAAATTTTAGCTGATATTGAAGCGGGCAACGTTGAGTTTTCATTAGATTATGAAGATATTCATATGAACGTTGAGCAGCTGCTCACCGAGAGAATTGGAGATACAGGTAAACGTCTACATACAGGTCGCTCAAGAAATGACCAAGTAGCACTTGATATGCGTCTTTATGTTAAAAAGGAAATCGCTGAGATTATCGGTTTAACTCTTAACTTTATGAAAGCTCTTTGTGATAAATCTAAAGAAAATTTAGATGCAGTTATGCCAGGATATACACATCTTCAAAGAGCACAGCCAACAACATTTGCTCATTATATGATGGCTTATGCAAACATGTTAAAGCGTGATGTTATGCGTCTTGATGATTGCTTAGAGCGTATGGACGATATGCCACTTGGTTCTGGTGCGTTAGCGTCTACAACCTATCCTATTGATAGAGATTTTGTGCGTGAACAGCTCGGCTTTGCTCGTCTTACTGATAACTCTCTTGATGGTGTTTCTGATAGAGATTATTGCATTGAGCTTTGCTCAGATTTATCTATCTTAATGATGCACTTATCAAGACTTTCAGAAGAAATTATCTCTTGGTGTTCTTGGGAGTTTAAGTTTGTGGAGCTTGATGACGCTTATTCAACCGGTTCATCTATCATGCCACAAAAGAAAAACCCAGACGTTTGTGAGCTTATCCGTGGTAAGACAGGTCGTGTATATGGTAGTCTTACAACTCTGCTTACAATGCTAAAGGGTCTGCCACTTGCATATAATAAGGATATGCAGGAGGATAAAGAGGCTGTATTTAATGCTATCGACACAGTAAAGCAGTGTTTAGAAGTATTTACTCCAATGTTCTCGACAATGACACTGCGTAAGGATAATATGCGTAAAGCAGCATCTAAGGGCTTTATCAATGCAACTGACTGTGCAGACTACCTAACAAAGAAGGGTATGCCATTTAGAGATGCATATAAAACCGTCGGCAGACTGGTTAGCGAATGTATAAAGGCTGACGAAACTCTGGAAACACTGACATTAAAGGACTTTGGTGCAATTTCAAAGACTTTTGGTCCTGATGTTTATGATGCTCTTGACCTTAACACCTGTGTAAGAGAGCGTAAGGTAATTGGTGGTCCAGCTCCAGAGGAAGTTAAACGTCAGATTGCTAAGATTGAAAAATTCATGGAGCAATATGAGGCAGTAGAGTAATGAAACCTGTTATTTATATAGATGGTAAAGAAGGCACTACTGGACTTCAAATTTATGAGCGTTTAGGCTCAAGAGATGACTTAACTCTATTGCTTATTGATGAAGATAAACGCAAAGACCCAAAAGAGCGTGCAAAACTAATGAATCAGGCGGATATAGTATTTTTATGTCTGCCTGATGCAGCCGCTAGAGAGGCTGTTACTTTGGTTACAAATCCAAATACCAGAATTATTGATGCCTCAACCGCTCATAGAACAAATCCAGACTGGGACTATGGTTTTCCAGAGCTATCAAGCGAGAAAAGGCAGGCAATAGCAAACTCTAAAAGAGTTGCAAACCCAGGTTGTCATGCAACAGGTTTTATATCCATTGTTTATCCGCTTGTAAAGCTCGGAATACTTCCCAAAGATTATCCAATGTCATTTTTCTCACTGACGGGCTATTCAGGCGGCGGCAAAAAAATGATTGCCTCTTATGAAAGTGAGGATAAGCCACAGGAGTATTTTGCACCTAGAATTTATGGTCTTAGCTTAAATCATAAGCATTTGCCAGAGATGAAAGCCGTTTGTGAAATTGACAATCCGCCAGTATTTGCCCCAGTGGTTGACGACTACTATAAGGGTATGGCAGGTACACTAAGCCTTGTAAATAGTAAGTTAAACGGAAATCAAACCGCAGAGCAAATTCACAAGGCACTTTGTGATTATTATAAAGACCAGAAATTTGTCACTGTTGAACCATTTGGCGGTGATACAGACATGCTTGGTGCAAACACTATGGCAGGTAAGGACAGCTTAAAAATTGTAGTTTGCGGAAATGAAAACCAAACTATGATTACAGCTTTATTTGATAATTTAGGAAAGGGGGCATCTGGTGCGGCTGTGCAGAATATGAATATCATGCTCGGTATGGACGAAACCACAGGTCTTAATATATAGGGAGAAAAATAAACTATGAAAATAATTTCAGGTGGCGTATGTGCTGCAAAGGGATTTAAAGCGGGTGCAACACGTTGCGGAATTAAAGAAAGCCGCAAAACCGATGACCTTGCAATTATCCTTTCTGAATGTGAATGTACAGCAGCTGCAACATATACATTAAATAGAGTAAAAGCTGCTCCACTTTATGTTACAATGGAGCATCTAGAAGACGGCGTAGCTCGTGCAATCGTTGTAAATGCGGGTAATGCTAACGCTTGTGCACCAGACGGTATGGAAAATGCAAAACGTCAGGCACAAGCTGCTGCAAAATTCCTCGGCGTTGAAGAAGATAGAGTGCTTGCAGCATCAACTGGCGTTATTGGTCAAAGACTCAATATCGAATGTATTGAAGAAAATATCGGAAATCTAAAGCTTTCTGATAATGGTTCAGAGGCTGCAAGCCATGCAATTTTAACCACTGATACAAAGGTTAAAAGTGTTGCTATTGAGTTTACTGTGGGCGGTAAAACCTGTCATATCGGCGGTATCGCAAAGGGTAGCGGTATGATTCACCCTAATATGGGTACTATGCTTGGTTTTATCACAACCGACTGTAATATTACACATGAAATGCTGCAAATAGCACTTGTTGAAAGTGTTCGCAGAAGTTATAACCGTGTAAGTGTTGACGGTGACACTTCAACTAATGATATGTGCATCGTTATGGCAAATGGTTTGGCTGGTAATGAACAAATTGATTGGCAAAATGAGGACTTTGACAAGTTCTATCAAGCACTGCATGAAGTAAATGTTCGCTTAGCTCGTATGATTGCAGGCGATGGCGAAGGTGCTACAAAGCTTATCACTTGTACTGTAAAGGGTGCTAGAAGTGAAGAAGCAGCAGAACGTCTTGCAAAGGCAGTATGTGCATCTAGTCTTGTAAAGGCTGCTATGTTTGGTGCAGATGCTAACTGGGGCAGAGTGCTTTGTGCTATGGGTTATTCAAAAGCACCTTTTAGACCAGAATATGTAACAGTTTCATTCTCATCTAGCGTTGGCACTGTTATGGTTTGTGACCATGGCTATGGTTTAGAGTTTGATGAGGATTTAGCAAAGCAAATTCTGCTTGAAGATGAGGTTAATATTGATGTTGAGCTTTACGAGGGTGAGGAAAAGGCAACCTGTTGGGGTTGTGACCTTACCTATGATTATGTAAAGATTAACGGCGATTACCGTACCTAAAACGAGGAATCTTCGTTCTTGGGCACAGGGTTTCCTATGTCCATATGAACGGGGATTCTTTTTAATTACCATAAATATAAAAAAGAGGGAAATAAATGAATTTTGATGCAGAAACCAAAGCTAATATTCTTGTCGAGGCTCTGCCTTATATTCAGGAATATTATGGTCAAACAGTAGTTGTTAAATATGGCGGAAACGCTATGATAAATGAAGAACTCAAGGACGCTGTTATACATGATATAGTGCTTTTAAGTCTTGTTGGTGTAAAAGTGGTTGTAGTGCATGGCGGTGGCCCAGAAATATCTGAGATGCTTAAAAAGACAGGCAAGGAGTCTAAATTTGTTAAGGGTTTACGCTATACAGACAGAGAAACCATGGATATTGTACAAATGGTTCTTTGTGGTAAGGTAAACAAAGACCTTGTAACACTGCTTTCAAAAGCAGGCGGAAAAGGCGTAGGTCTTGGCGGTATGGACGGTGGTCTGTTTAAGGCAAAGCGTCTGACAGACGAAGAAGGCACAGATTTTGGCTATGTTGGTGACATAGTGGACGTAAACCCACAGCCTGTTATTGATACACTATCTAAGGGTTATATACCTGTTGTATCAACTGTTGCAGAAGGCATTGATGCAGATACAAATTATAATATAAATGCAGATACAGCAGCAGCTAAACTTGCTATTGCACTAGGTGCTAAAAAACTTATTTTACTTACAGATGTTCGTGGTCTGCTTCGTGACCCTAAGGACGAGGAAACATTAATTCATAAGCTGAAGGTTTCTGAAGTTCCAGCACTTATTAAAGAAGGCGTTATTTCAGGCGGTATGATTCCTAAAGTTGATTGCTGTGTTGAGGCAGTGCGTAAAGGTGTTGAACGTGCTAACATTCAAGACGGCAGAGTGCCACACTCCATTTTGATTGAGCTTTTAAGTAAAGTCGGTGTAGGCACTATGTTTAACTAATTTTATATTATAAATCAAGGTGAAATAAAAATGACTTTTGAACAATTAAAAGCACAGGAAAGCCAGTATGTAATGAATACATATGGCAGATTTCCAATCGCTCTCGACCATGGCGAAAAATCCGTTTTATGGGACGTAGAGGACAAGCGTTATGTTGATATGACATCTGGTATTGGTGTTTGTAGCGTTGGTTATAACAATGATAAGATTATCTCTGTAATTACAGAGCAAGCTCATAAGCTTATGCATGTTTCAAACCTATTTACAACCGAACCTATGGTTAAAACTGCAAAAACTCTGGTAGAGTCCACTGGTATGGGTAAGGTGTTTTTCTCTAACTCTGGTGCAGAATCTAACGAGGGTGCAATTAAACTTGCTCGTAAATATTCTTTTGATAAATATGGTAAGGGCAGAAGTAAAATCATCACTCTTGTAAACTCTTTCCATGGCAGAACTATTACAACTCTTAATGCAACTGGTCAAGAGAAATTCCATCAATACTTTTTCCCATTTACTGAAGGCTTTGATTATGCGGCTGCAAATGATATCGAAGATTTAAAATCTAAGATTGACGATACAACTTGTGCTGTTATGATGGAGCTTATTCAAGGTGAAGGCGGTGTGCTTCCTCTTGATAAGGAATTTGTAAAGAAGGTTGAAACCATTTGTAATGAAAAAGATTTACTTTTAATTATAGATGAAGTTCAAACTGGTATCGGTAGAACAGGCAGTTTATTCTGTTTCCAGCAATATGATATTAAGCCTGATGTTGTAACAATGGCAAAGGGCTTAGGTGGCGGTGTGCCAATCGGTGCAGTTATGGCAAGCAAGAAATGTTGTGATGTTTTAGGCGTTGGTATGCATGCTACGACTTTTGGAGGTACACCTACTGTATGTGCAGCCGCTAATGCTGTACTAGATATTGTAAATAATGATGAATTTTTAGCCGAAGTTAATAAAAAGGGCGAGTATATCAAACAGGGTATTTTAGCAATCGGTTCTGATAAAATTACAGACGTTCGTGGCATGGGTCTTATGATTGGCATAATTGTCGATGCAGATAAACGTGCAGAATATGTAAATGAGTGCATAGCAAATGGTTTACTTGTTCTTACAGCAGGTACAAATACTATTCGTTTATTACCACCACTGACAATCAGTTATGAGGAACTTGACGAGGCTATTTCTATTTTCAAAAAAGTTTTTGCTTAAATAAGGGGAGTAAGTTATGAAACATTTATTAAAACTGCTTGATTGCAGTACAGAAGAAATTATTGGTTTATTAGACCTTGCAGACCAGTTAAAATATGAGCGTAAGAACAATATAACTCATCATCATTTAGAGGGCAAAAGTATAGGTCTTATTTTCCAAAAGTCATCTACTCGTACCAGAGTTTCTTTTGAAACTGGTATGTATCAGTTAGGCGGTCAGGCTTTGTTTTTATCTTCTCGTGATTTACAGATTGGCAGAGGTGAGCCTGTACAAGATACAGCTCGTGTATTATCACGTTATTTAGACGGTATTATGATTCGTACTTTCGAGCAAAAGGAAGTAGAGGATTTAGCTGAATATGGTTCTATTCCAGTTATTAATGGTTTAACAGATTTCTGTCACCCTTGTCAGGTACTTGCAGACCTTATGACAATTCGTGAAAAGTATGCTGTACTTGAAGGTTTAAAGATGTGTTATATTGGCGATGGCAATAATATGGCTAACTCTTTAATCGTTGGCGGCTTAAAAACAGGTATGAAGGTATCCGTTGCAACTCCAGATGATTATAGACCAGATGCAAAGGTGCTTGAATTTGCTAAGGATTATACGGACTTTACACTGTATAATGACCCAATGAAGGCAGCAGAAAATGCAGATGTAATTATCACAGATACATGGGCATCTATGGGTCAGGAAGATGAAAAAGAAATCCGTATGAAAGCATTTAAGGGCTATCAAGTAAATGATGAGCTTATGGCTGCTGCTAAGGAAGGTGCAATGGTTCAGCACTGTCTGCCAGCATATTGTGGTCAAGAAATCACAGAGAAGATTTTTGAAGAACATGCACATGAAATCTTTGAGGAAGCAGAAAACCGTTTACATGCACAAAAGGCTGTTATGGTTACACTTATGAAGGATAAAGATTAATTAAATTTAAAATCCGCTGAGAATTATATAAATCTTGGCGGATTTTTTAATCTTTTGATATAAAAAATAGTATTTAAAATTTTTATAAAAATTTTTTAATTTTTTTCAAAAATATGCTTGACTTTTGTACTTACATATCATATAATGAACAAGGTCGCTGAGATGAGCGGTCAGTAAACAAAAATATATGGAGAGTTGGCTGAGTGGTCGAAGGCGCACGATTGGAAATCGTGTGTGCGGTAATCCCGTACCCAGGGTTCAAATCCCTGACTCTCCGCCATAAAGAAGCACTGAACTTAATCGTTCGGTGCTTTTTCTTTTGTTTTTATACCAAATTCCAAACAAATTATTAACTTATATATTTTTGACAGCAATTTTGACAGCATATGGCTGTTTTTTATGACAGCAAATTTTACAGCATGTTCTGATATGATTTTTGGTAAATAAAAAATCCTAATTTTCAAAATTAAAACTAGGATTTTAATATATAATTTTTATCTTGAAGGATTTAACGCAGCTTTTTCAGGATTTTTAATACCGGTTAAAGCAACAATATCTGCTTTAAGCCATAAATACTTTTCGCTGCAATACCAGTATTTATCTTTCCTCTTTTTGAAAATACGATATGGTGAGTCAGTAGAATTATCATAGATGTGGCATACATCACATATCGGAATTAAATGCTGAACAAGTGCCAGAGCTTTATCATATCTAGAAATAATTTTATCGACAGGTACATCATGACCACCAGCACTTACTCTTGACATAACACGGACAACATTAATTTGTGGATCGGCAGTTAGTACATAATAACAACGAATAAAAAAACCTGCTGATTTTGCTCGTTTAAGCAAATTTAGATTTCTGTCTGTTGATAAAACTGTTTCGAAACAGAAACCTTTATGTTTTTTAAGATAATCTTCTCTTTTTTGTTCAGCAATTTTAGCTGCTTGCAAGTTATCACAATTTAGGATACGTTGTATTTCATCAGCATTCACATATGGAATGTTCGTGGGGCGTAATAATTCAGTAATTGTACTTTTACCGGAGCCATTTGGTCCAGCAAATACCACTATTTCAGGCTTTTTATCTAGAGCGTTCACTATATCGCCCCCGTGTCATTGCTTTTGCAAAAGGTATAGTACTTCCATCACTATTCTGAATATAAACTTGCTTTGTTTTTGCATCAAATTTTGCAATAGGTTGGTTTAAAGCACGCTTTTTCTTCAATTCAGAAGCAACTGCTAGTCGTGCATTTTTTACAATAAATCCATCATCATGAGAATGGTTTGTCATAACTAGTGACCTCCAATCTTATAAATATAATATTATAATCTTTTATAATATTATACACAATCAATTTGTGATTGTATACTAAAAAAATAAGGGGGACTTATATTTAAAAGTCCCCCTATATATTTAACTTTCTGGCAAAGACTGAATAAGTGCTTCCATTCGGTTAGCACTGTTTTGCTGCATCATATCGCTGACATGTGCATATGTCTTTAAGGTAAATGAAGCGGCATAATGTCCGAGGTTGGTTTGAACGGTTTTTATGTCATCGCCGTTTTCAAGAGATATTGTTGCAAATGAATGACGTAATGAGTGGAATGTTCTATCACCCATACCACAGGAGCGTAAAACCCTTTTTAGATGCTTATATATAGTGCGTCTGTTTAAAGGTTTGCCGAAATCATTTGTAAATACGAGTCCCCATTCATTATCCCAAACAGGTTCGGCAATTTGCTCCATACGGTGCTGTAAATTCTGTTGCTGCTTTAATGCATTTATAGCACTTTCAGCAAGAATGACACGGCGTTCTTTACCCTCTTTAGGTGGTGCAAGATAATAACTAAAATCGCCTTTTACTTGTCTTTGCTGTAACTGACAACGTATGTAAATACAGTTATTTTGCCAGTCAATATCTTCCCAACGAAGCCCAAGTATTTCAGCCTGACGAAGTCCAGAAAATATATCAACAAAGAAGATATTGCGAAAAGGTTCTTTTTCTATCGCTTTTAAAAATGTGGATAGCTCACTGGTGGTTATAGGCTTTATTTGCTTTTGAATAACTCTAGGCAGAGTACAGTGGTTGGATATATTCTTTATCAGAATTTCGTCACGTACAGCTGCATCTAAAAGCCCATGCAGCACACCATGTATATTGCGAATAGTTTTAGGTGAAAGCTCTTTTCCGCCTTGCCCAAGTGAGGATATAAAAGCCTGTACATCTCTATGTGAGAGTTTTGAAAGCTTAATACTACCCAGAGCGGGAAGTATATGCTTATCAAGAGCAATTTTATATGATTGCTGAGTATAAGGTGATAGAGTAGATACATAGTGAGCCACATATTCTTTAGAATAGTCGGTTAACGTAAGTTTTGACGGCTCTTGAAAAGTTCCACGGTCGATAGAAGCTGTTATTGCACGAAGTCTTTCTGCAACTTCTTTTTGAGTTTTGCCATATATAGTGTGTCTGCGTAACTTGCCTGTTTTTGGGTCTCTGCCGTTACAGTATTGACCTTGCCAGCGACCATCTGAGCGTTTAACAATGCTGCCGCTTCCTAATTCTCTGCGTGATGATTTTCTTGCCATAATATTTTCCTCCTGATAATGAAAATTTGTGATATAAAAAGCGGCTTGCAATTAAGCAAGCCGCTAGAGGGTTATGATTCAATGCACTGCCCTGAGTGGTCATTCTTGTATGCCCCATAATGGTTTTTACACTATCAGGCACACAGATGTTAAGTTTATGAGCTGGAACAGGGCGTTTATAAATTTTGAGATTTCCGCCTAAGTTATAAGCTATTCCAGTTGCATCTGTACCACGACATTCGCATACGTTTGCAAGTGTGTTTAAAATTTTGTTTTTCTTTTTTGCGGTCAATGCATTATCAAAATCGATAAGACCAAATAAACTGCACATAAAATACCTCCTGTTATTGTTCCACCGGTTCATTTACATATAAACGACGTTCTTTAAGATACTGAATAAGTTCTGGCTCGGAAATCAGTTCAAGGAAATCGAACCAGCTCATATCTTGTAAATCGGTATCATGTAAAGAAAGAGCTACCTCACAGAGATGATTCACAAACTGCAAAGTAGCTTTTAAAGTATTTAGTTTTAGTGTACCTCTGAATAATCTGAGCTCTACGGTTTCGCTGTTTGTAAGATTTACTGCTGTGTATCTGCCAGCACATGAGTTTTTAGCATGGTCAATTTGCTCCTTAGGACAGAGCTTCATGCCGTAGCGAGCTGCCCAACGATTAAGCTGACTTTTTGTTCTGCGGCTAAATCTTAAAAGTTCAGGCCAGAACTTTTCTACAAAGAATACAAGTCTGGCAATACATTCCTCTTGTGCTGCATATGTTGAGCCAAAAGCTGTTCGGTTAATATGTACATGTAAACCGCATGTTTCTGAGCTATGACTGAGATAACAAAGACTTTTAGCTTCATATAAAATATCAGCCCAAGGCATATCATTTATATGATATTCAAGTGTCATAGGGTGGGTGACAAGCTCTAAGCCTTCGTTTAAACTGCCATCGGTTTTGATATACAGGTTTTCAGCTCTATCGTTTGCAACTTCAAGCAATGCCTGAGCGTTATCGTTATCGGTTCCGCCGTCATCAATTTCAAGTTCAACTCCAAAATAGCGGTTACATTTTCCGTGAAAGATTAAAGTATCAGGTACATAATTGTACTCATGAATGGTGTTTCTATGGCTTTGCCAGCAGTCATAGCATAAAGGACGGTCAGGGTCATCGTTTGCATAGTAAGTGTTGTCTGTATGTATTATTGTTTCGCAATTTTCACAGGTATAATAGTGATTTGAGAAACAATCACGGCATAAAGTTACAGTTCCATCGGTTATTGTGTCCTCAATGTATACATACTCATGACAGTGCTCACAGGTAGTTGTTAAATTATCGGCACAATCAGGGCATAATAGGTCATCACCTACATAAATAACGTCATCAAGGCTAAATTCAACGCCACAGTTGTTACAAATAAAAGTTTCTCGCATTTTTAGCTCCTCCTTAATATTCTTCGGATAGCAGCATTGTGCTATGGGTTTGGTCATCAATTACAAATATTTTAGCGGTTACAGCATTTTTGCATTCCAAGCAAAGTTCATATTTATATGGTGGTTGTTCTTGCTTATGGCAAATATACTGTTTTCCGTCTGGTTGCTTTTCAAGCTCAAAGACCTGCAAATAATCTTTGTTTTCTACTTCCATCTGATGAATCATAAACCACATAAGGTTTATAAGCCATGGTGGTATATTTCTAGATATACCTTTTGTGATGTAATGTGGATTGTTGAACATTTTAAAATCACTCCTTATGGATATAAAAATAGCCACAAGGAAATACACCTTGTGGCTTCATATATATAGTATGTAGTTGGATAAGAGGAGTGAATCAGATTTTATTTTTCAAGAGTTAGTACATTTTGCAAGATAATGCTTATTTTATTAACGCTTTCTAAAGGCAAACCTTTAATTTGATTATATATATGTGTAAGTGCAGCTTGCTTTTCGTCTGTAATTTCTGTATTTGGTTCAAAAAACTCTGCCAGTGAAATGCCCAATGCGTGGGTTATTTTCTCCAACGTTTTGATTGTCGGATTTTTTAGTCCACGCTCCAGATGACCAAGAAATGCAGGATTTATTTCTGCCTGCAAAGCTAAATTTTCTTGGCTTAAACCGTTTTTGGTGCGAAAATATTTTATTCTTTCTCCAACATTTATTTCATTATACATGTTAACACCTGCCTTTAGATAATAGCATATCTTGACAATTAGTATGTAACAAACTACAATAGATATTATAAAAAGATATCTATAAGTATTAAAATGCATGAGGTGGATAAATGAGATACTGTACTAAATGTGGAAAAGAGTTAGAAGATAATATGTTATTTTGTTCTGAATGTGGAAATCCTACATTCTATAATGAATCTATAAGTAACATGGATAAAAAAGCTAAAAGAAAAAAATATGGTGCTTTGGCATTGGCAGCAGCCTTCATATTTATTTGGTTAGTTGCTGATGCAGACAATATAAAAGAAAAGGTTAATAGTGTTTTTGGAGATGTTATAGTTACAGATGAAATAACAGGAAATATGGGAACGTTAGATGGGCAGATTATAGTTTCTGGTGTAAAAAATGTTTATTTTGATACATATAGTAGAAGTATTTCTTTTGGTGAGGCTTTGGATTATGGTACAAAAAATGTTGTGTGGGATTGTACATCAAGGTCAGATGGTCAGGTGTTTATTGTTTTGACAGGAGAATACGCAAGTGTTGAAGGAGGGCAATTTACACTTGAGCTTCAAGCTCAAACGAATGGAGATTATGTGTATGTTGAGGTCGTTTCTGGCGAATTTTTGTCTGAATTAGTTCAATTAAGCAATGCTACTATACTTTCTACAATATATAGTATAGCCGAGCAAAATATGAACTAAAAAGTTTTTTAACGAAGGTGGTTATTTTTATGATTTGCAATAAATGTGGTAAAAACATAGATGAAGGAATTAAATTTTGCCCTTTTTGTGGAGAAGAAGTAAAAACTCAATTATCAGATAATTTAAAAAATGATATAGAAGATAATAAATCAAAAAAATTAAAGAGTTTAAAAATAGTATTGAGTGTGATAATAAGTGTTTTAGTTTTGGTTTTTATAGCTAGTAAAATATATATTTATAGCATACCAGAGTTAGAAAATATACAAGATATTGATGATTTAATAGCAGCTTATCAGGCAATAGAAGATAATAATACATCTGAATATAAAACAGATGAAAATATGATAGAAAAACTGCAAAAATATGATAAATTTGGTCAAGTAGATGGACTAAGATATGCAGTGAATGGTAAAACAGCAATAGTTATACCTGGTAAAGAATTTATGCAGATTGCAGACCCTGAAACAGAAGATACAGATGAGTTTAAATTTAATAATAATGTTTCAGATATAAAAATACCTAAAAAATTAAGATATAACGGTGAAATCATTGAGGTAATAGCAATAGCTGACTACGCTTTTCAAAATTCGGTAGATTTAGTACAAGTTAAGATACCAGATACTGTAAAAGAAATTGGAAAAAATGCGTTTAAAAATTGCATTTCATTGCAAACAATAAATATACCAGAAGGTGTGAATAAAATAAATGACTTTACATTTATGGGTTGTTTGTATTTAAAGCAAGTTGTCATTCCAGACAGTGTAATTAAAATAGGAAATGCAGCATTTTTAGGTTGTAAGTTATTAAACAATATACAACTTCCAGAAAATATAGTAGATATAGGAGAATTTGCTTTTTCATACTGTACAAGCTTGACAAATATTAAAGTGCCAGATAAGGTTCAAGTGTTGAAATATGGTGTTTTTTCAGATTGTTATAGTTTAAAAACAGTTAGGTATCCGAAAAATATAAAGGGAATTGAAGAATATGCATTTTGGCAGTGTAATTCATTAACTGAGATTAACATACCAGATGGTGCTGAATATATTGGAAATAATGCGTTTTTGGGTTGCTATTCTATGAAAAAAGCATACATACCAACAAGTGTTGATAAAATAGGTGAAAGCGTATTCCAATATTGTGAATCGTTATCAGAAATAGAACTTCCTAATAATCTTGCAAAAGAAGATAATTATGGCATATGGCGATTAAATACTAAAGCAAAGGTAAACATAATAAGTTGATTAAAAGAGGCGATATAATATGTTTTGCACGAATTGTGGTACAAAAGTGAACGATGAAAATAAGTTTTGTCCTAATTGTGGTAAACAATTAGAAAATCAAACAGCACAAACTGTAAATAGCACGAAAAATGGCACAAATGAATTTTATAGGGTAGACCCTGAGGAATCTAAGAAAAAGATAATCGGAAATAACATAGATTATTATTTAAAGCAGTTCAATGATTTAAAATATGGTTCTCGTAGCAAAATGAATTGGGTTTCATTTTTTTTTAGTTTACTTCATGCATGCTATCGCAATGTTTGGAAGGATTGGCTTAAAAAGCTATGGAAACCATTAGTCTTACAGTTTGTATGTGCGTTTTTAGGCTCGTTGCTCTTTTTTAAACAGCCGACAGTTGCAATATTTTTGTTTTTTGCGGTGTTTATAGGCTTTATATGGCAAATCGTAGGACAAATATTGTTTGCTAAAAACTTCAATAACATTTACATGAGCCATGTAGAGCAAAAGCTAGCTCAAAAAGATATAACACCAGACCCATCACCAGTTAGAGTTGTTATTTGTTGGGCTATATATGTTGTGTTTATGATAATTTGTGGAGTAATATCAACTGCATTATTTTTTAACTTAAATGCTGTTAATGCAAACTTTTATGATAATTACTATAGTGAATATGAATATAATAATGACGCACAGGAGGAAGTTTATCAACAAGAAACTGCATATTTAGAAGATTATTGGAGTGAGGCAATATATGTTGATTTAACAGCTACTGTAAATACTTCGTATGCTTCTGGTATAATTCTGAAAGATGGACCTGACAATGGATATGCAGATATAAATATGCCTATAATACCAAATGGAACAGATGTTCAGATTTATTATCAAATTGAAATTATGACTGATTACTATTGGTTTTATGTTCAATATGGTGATTATGGTGGTTGGATTGATATGTATTCTTTGGATTTACATGCACAATAATGAAATTTAATTAATATAATAAATAAAATACCCCTAAAGCAGAAAACGATGAATAAAACCGAACTACTTTAGGGGTTATTTTAAGTTCTATAATTAAATACATAAAGGGGCAGTGTTTATTCATTGCCCCTTTAATTTATGCTGTGTTATAATAAAAATAATAACATAATTTGGAGATTAAAAATGAAAAATAGTACAATAGATTATTATAATACTAATGCTGAAAAGTTTGTTAATGATACAATAAATGTTGAATTTACAGATATACAGAATAAATTTATAGGCAAACTACATAGCGGGGCAATGATTTTAGATTTTGGTTGTGGCTCAGGTAGAGATACAAAGTACTTTATTTCAAGAGGGTATCAAGTAGATGCAATAGACGGTTCTAAAGAGCTTTGCAAGATTGCGACGGAATACACAGGCATTGAAGTGAAAAATATATATTTTGAGGATTTTAAAGAGCAAAATAAATACGATGCCATATGGGCATGTTCATCTATACTTCATCTTGCAAGAAACGATTTAAAAAATGTGATAAAAAATATGGTAATAACATTGAAAGACAATGGAGTTATATATACTTCTTTTAAGTATGGTACTTTTGAAGGTGAGAGAAACGGAAGATACTTCACTGATATGACTGAAAAGAGTTTTAATGAATTGATACATGATATAAATGGTGTAATTATCGAAGAATACTGGGTGACAGGTGATGCTAGACCGGAAAGAGGAAATGAAAAATGGCTCAACCTAATATTGAGAAAGAAATAGAAATACAGCATACAGATGTAATAACGGGTGATAAAGATAAAAATAAATATTTATATTATCAGCTTAAAGAAAGTATATCAAAAGCGAATAAAATAGATATTATAGTGTCTTTTTTAATGGAGTCAGGCGTTAGAATGATTTTAAACGATTTAAAATTGGCACTTGATAGAGGTGTTGAAATAAGAATTTTAACAGGAAATTATTTAGGTATAACACAGCCCTCTGCCTTGTATTTGATAAAGAAAGAGCTTGATAATAAAATAGATTTACGTTTTTATAACGACAAAAACCGTTCATTTCACCCAAAATCATATATATTTCATTATGATAATATGAGTGAAATATATATAGGTTCTTCTAATATATCAAGAAGTGCATTAACATCGGGGATAGAATGGAATTACCGTTTTACAAGTCTTACAAACAAAGAGAATTTTAATGAATTTTTTATTAAATTTGAGGACTTATTTTATAATCATTCGATTATTATAGACGATGAAGAACTTAAACGATACTCTAAAAATTGGCATAAACCCGCTTTGTCAAAGGATTTAGCAAAATATGATGAACAAGATAATGTTATAGATATATTTGAACCTAGAGGAGTCCAAATAGAGGCGTTATATGCCCTTGAAGATAGTCGTGCAGAAGGTGCAACTAAGGGGTTGGTTCAAGCTGCTACGGGTGTAGGTAAAACATATTTAGCAGCATTTGATTCTGACAAATATGAAAAAGTGTTATTTGTTGCTCATAGAGAAGAAATACTGCATCAAGCAGCAATATCATTTAAAAATGTTAGAAAATCTGATGATTATGGTTTTTTCTATGGCAAGCAAAAAGATATAGATAAATCTGTAATTTTCGCATCAGTTGCTACACTTGGTAAAAGTCAGTATTTAAACAGTCAATATTTTTCTAAAGATTATTTTGATTATATTGTAATAGATGAGTTTCACCATGCGGTAAATGACCAATATTTGCAGATTGTTAGTTATTTTGAACCTAAATTCTTGCTAGGACTAACAGCTACTCCAGAAAGAATGGACGGTAAAAATATATATGAAATCTGTGATTATAATGTACCTTATGAAATATCACTAAAAGAAGCCATAAACAAAGGTGTATTAGTACCATTTCATTATTATGGTGTCTATGACGAAACAGATTATTCGGGTTTACATATTATAAAAGGTCGTTATGATAATAATGAACTTACACAGATTTATAAAAATAATGCTAAACGTTACGATTTGATATATAAGTACTATTTTAAATACCGTTCTAAACAAGTATTAGGTTTTTGCTGTTCAAGAGAACATGCTGAACAAATGGCAGCCGAATTTTGTAAGCGTGGTATACCATCTGTGGCGGTTTATAGTGATGCACATGGACAATTCTCAATGAATAGAGATAAAGCAATAGAACTTTTAATAAATAACAAAATTAGGGTTATATTTTCGGTTGATATGTTTAATGAGTGTTTTGATATTGCATCGTTGGATATGGTTATGTTTCTCAGACCTACAGAATCGCCAGTGGTCTTTTTACAGCAACTTGGCAGAGGACTCAGAACTTATAAGGGAAAGCAATATTTAAATGTGATTGATTTTATAGGTAACTATGAAAAAGCGGGTAGAGTATCACTATTATTAAGCGGTAAAAATCAGAATAGCAATAAAAAAGCATATGACTATACGGAAATCGAATATCCAGATGACTGTATCGTTGATTTTGATATGCGATTAGTTGATTTGTTCAGAGAGATGGACAAAAAATCAATGCCTATGAAACTTCGTATAAATAATGAGTTTTATAAAGTAAAAGAGCTTTTAAATAATAAAGTACCGTCAAGAATTGAGCTATTCACATATATGGACGATGAAGTGTATGAATACTGTATTCGCCATGCAAAAGAAAATCCATTTCGTAGATACCTTGAATTTTTAAATGATTTAGGTGAACTATCACAGGATGAAAAAGAGTTATATTCTGGTATAGGAAAAGAATTTATTTCAATTATACAGACAACAGATATGCAAAAAGTTTATAAAATGCCTATATTATATGCTTTTTACAACAATGGCGATGTTAAAATTGCAGTAACTGAGCAAGACATGCTAATAAGCTGGAAAAAATTTTTTGATACAAATAAGAACTGGAAGGATTTTGCACCCAATATTATATATGCAGAGTATAAAAACATGACTGATAGACAGCATTTAAGCAAAGCAAAAACGATGCCTATAAAATTCTTAAAGGCATCAGGTAAAGGCTTTTTTGTTGATAAAGATGGATATGCATTGGCACTAAGAGAAGATTTAAAAGAAATAATAACAAATAATGCATTTAAAAATCATTTTAAGGATATTCTTGAGTATAGAACTATGGAATACTATAGAAGAAGATATTCATTATTGAATTAGTTTTTAATTTATAAGTATAAGTAAGAAATTGTATTAGATTATATTAAGTGGTATAATCAACTTGTGTTGTAGATTTTACACAATCAAAATTTTAAAGATGGTGTGTGAATATTATTTTATATCTTAATGTGAAATAGCAATATAGTTTTAAGTATATGATGTGAATTTAATTATTAAGGTCTGTAGTGCTTGAGATTTATGAAAGGCATCTTTGAGTAGTGAGTATAAAATTTATCCCAGATAACTACATTTTCCATGCTCTTTATAATCAATGATAAAATTACATAAAAGATTATTTTTGATAATATCACAAAGAAAGGAATGGTGAAAAGCATACAGCAGTATGTAATTGTAGCTGGTGCTGGTATCTCTGCTAAACCTCCTTCCAATCTTCCAAGTTGGTGGGAGTACAACAAGAAACTAATCGCTCAAATAAAAAAAGAGGCTTTGACGCTGTGCCCTGAAGCAGAAAAAATACTAGAATGTATAAATGTTGAAAACAAACTTCCTGTCCAATGCATATCTCAGGTTATTGTAAGTCAAGGTGCTGGAGAGAGCTATTTTCCATTACTTGAGCTATTGAACAGCAAGACTCCAAATGATAACCATTTTGCATTGGCAGAACTGGCATGGCAAGGTAAATTAAAAGCTATTGTAACAACAAATTTTGACTCACTTATTGAAACAGCATTTCGAAAGAAATCCATTCCACTTTATGTAACTGTACATAAGGAAGATTATTACGAAGCTTCACAGATAAAAACATGTAGATTATTCAAAATCCACGGCTCAGTTTATGATAGTACTTCTATGATTGACACTATTAGCCAAAAAATGTTGGGATTGTCAAATGAGAAGCGGTTTGTTTTAGAAAATGTACTTGGTAACAGTGAAATCTTTGTAATCGGTTTCTCTGGCACAGATTTGGATTTTGATTTAGATTATATTCCATTTTCAAAAGCTTTAAATCAGGGAAGTAAACTAACATGGGTCATTCGTCCAAATAGCGAAGTTAATCCAAATATAATGCAACTTCAAAAACAATATCCTGATAATGTTCATGTATGTGAAATGGAACTATCTGATTTCTTTTCATCTCTTAACATAAATATCCAAGAAAGTCAAGAAGTCTTAACATTAGATACAGATACAAAACTAGATAAAAGGATTGAAGAGTTGTTTTCATCTCCACATATTGGAGCACATGGATGTGTAGGTTATTGTCTTACTCTGCTGAGAATGATTGGAGACACTGAAGGTGCAAAAAAACTAGCTTCAATATACGAACAAAAAATAAACTGGTCTTCGTTAGATGTTCTTTCTGTAATGGGTATTAACGCACTTGCTATGCAAAAGATGTTTAGCAAAGATTGGAAAGGTGCTGTTCGAGTCTATAATGCTGTAATTCAATGCCACTTAGCGTTGGATCAAATATCTAAGTCTTTGCGTGCGTACACTACCCCAGAGCAATGCCAAGCACAGCAACTGGAAACCTGCAGAAATCTAACCTCTACATATATAAATCTTGCCACAGCATATTACTATATGGCTGTAGTAGACCATGCGGATACACTGAGTGATGCAAAAAAATATTTAGAACAAGCAAAAGAACAAGTTCAAGAGAAACCTGAGATTGCACAACATAGCCTCATCTTCTTTGGATTGGCAAGAGTTGAATATCAGCAAACTAAAGATATCGACCAATACATTGATAAGCTGCATGTTTGTCAACAGTTTGCTCAAAAAGAGCGAAAACTAGATACCCTAGTGGAAATTATGCTGGAAGAATGTAAAATTCACATGCAAATCGGAGAATATCCACTGGCTCATATGCTTTTAACTGACGTAAAAATTAGGCTAAAAAATGTAGGCTCTAGTATGCTGGAGTCAATATGGGAAAAATTACACTCAGAATACCAACTCAGAACTGGAGTACACGCAAAATTGGTAACAGATGATGTACTTAGCACCCTAACGAGGTATGCAGATGAGATTGAACGAAAAATAATCATAATATATGAGGCAAAAAAGATAAAATCAGAACAAATATCATCTTTATTTTACCAACTAGGTCTCAAATATCTATCCAAAGGAGCTTGGAAGCGTACTTGGGACTTAGCACAATGTTGCAATACTACTGCCTATACTGATATGCAAAAAGTAGATGCATTATATATTCTTGGCTGCTCCGAGTTGGAACTAGCAAGATATTCGGAAGCCATCATCTCTTTTGAACATATCCTCAATATGGGAACCGGCATCAATGACCTAAAATTAGGGTGGGCTCACTCAGAGCTCTGCCGTATATTTATTCGTAATAATGATATCTCTAAGGCTATCAGGCATTTCGAAGATAGTTTTGATATCTTGCTGAATCTGGGAGATATGGAGCAACTAACAGAATCTGCTGCCAGTTGTATCATGGAGCTGTTTAGTAATAATTATATCAAACAGGCCGAAAAAGCAGCTACTCATTTATTAAGTGTTATTGATAATACAAATGCAGCAAACTTTAGAAAATATCTGGAACATTTACGCCTAACATATAATCAAAATGAAATTGAAAATATAAAACATCAATCTCCACAATTCATAGCCACCAATGCTCTCTCATTGTATGATAACGGACATACTGACAAAGCATGGAACTACATGAGGTTAGCACACAAAAAATATGAGGAATGCAACAATATAGATGGGGTGGGACGTTGTGAAAACAATATGGCTGTATGGTGTTTGATAGAGAGGCAATACAATGACGCAGCACAACATTTCAAAAAGGCTATGGATATAAAATTTTCTCTAGGCGATATGGGTGGGGCAGTCGTACAACTCTCTTCACTGTTACAACTGTACATTTTTGAAACAGACGATTTTGAACAAGCGGGTAAACTTGCTCATTTTGCAGAACAAAATATGCCACTCTATGACAATACTAAGGAAAAATATCTTTTACACTACGTCCTATTTTTTTATTATTTTCATGTAAGAGATTATGCAACAGCACTTATACATGGACATAAAGCTGAAGGTGGTTTGCCATACTTATCATCAGTAAATCCAGATTATGTCGATAAATTGCAGTTGATGATTAAAGAAGTAGAGAATACTTTTTCAAATAAGCCATCAGTTAATGAATTGGATGCATTTGATTCTCAAATGTTAGAAGCACAACGTCTTGGTAATAGTGGAAAAATTGAGATTGTCTAATCCTCGTGAATCAATTAAAAAAAATTTGTAACAAAGATTCTATGAAGGTTGGAATTTTAGAGGGCATAATTTCCAACGCATACCTATTTAATGGAGAGTATAAAAAAGCAATAGATGGTTTTAAAGCGGCAATTAGTTCCTTTGATGACATAGTAGATGGTGTTGAAAAAGATGTAGCAAACAAACACAAGCTAACAGCAATTAACGGTATGATGATTGCCATGAAGCGTCTAGGAAATAATTCAGATGCCGTTGCATTATGTCATGAAGCATTTAATAATATAGAAACAACTTGTCCTCAACATTTTCCAATAATAATAACTCTTTGTAGCATACTGATTGAACTTTACCAAGACTCATTAAAAAAAGATGATACTGTGTTCACAGAAATATGCAATAAATTGTCAATACTACTTTCGTCAGAATCTATGGACCACGAGACAAAGGGTTATGTGTATTGCGTCTATGGGTCATTATATATGGCAATAGAAGATAATGTATCTGCAAAACAATACTATCAGACAGCAAAAAAAGAGTTCCTAGTCGTGAACTCTCGTTATTTAAATGAAGTAGAACAAGCCTTAGATTTACTTGAAAATAATTGTGATTAGCTGATTAGCTAATATCAAATTTTATAACAAAATATAAACATTTAGTAATCTAAACTGCGTTATCTAAGGTTTGTGGATTTATAGGCATTGTGGCTTAATTGACTACTATGCCTATTTTTATTTCTAAATAGGAATTTCTATTGCATTATTAAAACATTTACGCTACAATACACAATGGGTATGTGTATATGAAATTGTAAAATAGATTTTTAAATTTTCAAGAATTAGTTGAATACACTTTGAAATCGTAAATTTAAGTTAGAAATCTTTTATTAAGGATATATGTGTCTGGTTTTTGTTAGTAATCTTTGTTTATGGACTAAACCAAAACTTAATTATTCCATGATTAAAAAGTTTTAACTATTTTTTAATAACAATTAGATTTAAGCTGAATCGAATTAGGATAATTACTGGGGGATATTAGTATGCCTAGAATAATGGAAATAATAGCCAATGAAACCAATGGGAAAAGTTATAATACAGAAAAATATTCGTTTGATACAATAGGTATGCCTTCATTTAGCTATGATGATGATGGTACAAAAATAATGAAATGGCATATATCAGGTGAAACGATTAGGCATAAGAAACCAGTGCCTCTTTATGATTATGCTAAACATTTACAAAGTAAAACCCCAATAATAACATATTTTCTGGATGGTTCAAGACACACTTATAAGGTTGATGATATTTCATATAATAAACAGGTATATCCTGTTATTGCTGGACAAGTGGGAGTTGGTTGCTGTAAACGAGTGAATGGTTTAATGCATTCAGAAAAATTTTATAGAAGGATTGTTTTGGTTTTACCAAACGTGTGTAATGCAGATGGTTGGGGAGATGAGGAGTTCTTTGCTGCCAAAACAGTAAAATTAAACAAAAGTGATGAACTTAAAAAACTTGGGATAGAAATTTCTGCAATTATTCCTTATTCTATGCCTAAAGATAAAAGGAAAGGAAAAGTAGAAGATAGTGGCATTGCTTGCGTTCAAGATTACATGATTCAGTCAGAAAAGGAAATGGTTGTTGAGCTTGTTAAAGCGGGACGGATAAATCAAGATAACTATTTATTGAAAGATGGCTCGCTAGAATATAAACCGATGAAAACAGGAAGAGGAGATCTTAGAGAGTTACAAAAAATAAAACACAATTATCGTTGGGTTATAGGTGTTTCAAAATCTTTTAATCCAGAAAGTATTTTTGATCATACAGGACGTCCTAATGCTAATTATATTGCAGACCTTCCATTATTTCATAGAACACCTGTTGCACTTTATGAAAATAAGGATTTTTTAGGTGATGTTCAATTTGGTGTGTGGTATATAAGGATAAGAGATAAAAAATATACCAGAACTCCATTTGATGGCGTAATTAAAGTAGAAAAAATTCTTATGGACGAAGAATACGAAAAGGGAATTGACAGTGACGAAATTGATTTATTAAGTGCTACACTTATAAATGAAAGAACACCGACTTGTTATGGAACGGATAAAAGATGGGCTAATCATCTGTATCCTGTATTTTTGACAGAGAGTTTTGTTAAAAGTAAATATATGAGTACAGAAATGTTTTTGCAATTATTTTAAGGAGGAATATTTATGTCAGACTCTAAAATTATAGGTCGTATTTTAGCAACTGAAAAAGCACCAACCACTATTGATAATTTTGCATTTTGGACTAACCCTACTCTTATATTAAATCCTTTCGATATTGTAAAAGTAGAACATGTAAATGGCTCGTTTTCATATGGCATGATTGAAGACATCTCTCATATCACAGATGCAGCTAGTTTTTTGACTAATTATATTTCAAGTGATTTTGGTGATGTCGGAATTGAAAGTCCAACATTGCGTGTTGGTATGAACTATGTAAAAGCTAAAGTGGTGTGTAATACAAAGAATATTTATATTCCATGTCAAAGCAATGCTAAAGTATATCTTGCAAATGCAAATGAAATTGAATATGCACTTGGCTTAAAGGACATTAGGAATCCTTTGGTTTGTGGTTATCTTGAGATGTATGAAGGAGCAGAAGAACATGAAAAAGTAATTCTTCCAGTTCATTTAAATTCTAAGTTTATAATTGGACCAGAGGGTGCACATTTGAATATTTCTGGTATTTCTGGTCTTGCTGCAAAAACATCATATGCTATGTTTCTCATGAAAGCAATTCAAGATACATATCTTAATAATGATAATGAAGAGGATTCAGTTGCTTTCGTTATGTTTAATGTAAAGGGAAAAGATTTATTGACAATTGACCAACCAAATGATTATAGCGATGAAGATGACCCTGAGTATGCTCGTCAACAAAACATTACTTGCTATAAAGAACTTGGATTATCTGCAAATCCATTTCAGAATGTAACTTATTATTATCCATATTCCACTGAACATTATTGGAATACACATTTGAGTGTGGAAGATGTGGAAGATAATATAAAGAAGAAAAAAGCAAAAAAATTCAAGTATATTTATAAATATGATCGAAATAATTTGGATTTAATGTTCTCAAATATTGATGATACCACTCAAACTATGGATTCTATAATAAACTATATAATGACTGGGCAAGGCAAATTTGGATATGTTAATGATTGGCAGGAATTTCTTGAAGCAATCAAAGAAAAATGTAATGTTGGTGGTACAACAGATAAAGAGATTGCAATTTCTAGTTGGCGTAAATTTTATCGTATTGTAAATAAAGCAATTAATGATAAGACAGCTATTTTTGCAAGAGCTATCAATGAAAATATGGGAGAAACAAGATTAGGGGATTCTCTTAAATATATAAAGAAAAATCAAGTTCATGTTATCGACATAGCTAAGCTTTCTGAGGACAAGCAAGCATATGTTTTTGGTGATTCTGTGCGTACATTGTATAATTTGCAATTGGGTGAGTATAACGGGGACGAGGGAGTTAATCCACCTTCGAGGATAATTATTTTTATTGATGAGTTAAATAAATATGCATCAAAGGATGCTCCTCGTCAATCACCAATCCTTCAACAGATTCTTGATGTTGCCGAGCGTGGTCGTTCATTAGGAGTTATTTTATTTGCTGCTGAACAATTTAGAAGTGCAATAAATGATAGAGTTACAGGAAATTGTTCTACTCATGCGTATGGAAGGACAAACTCTATAGAAGTGACAAAAAATGATTATAAGAGTGTTCCATCTGTGTATAAAACAATGATGACTCGATTAAAACAAGGTGAATATATTGTGCAAAATCCTATTTTTAGATCTATGCTTCATATAAAATTTCCAAAGCCGATTTATAGACAAATAAAGTAAATAAGGGGAGTTATTATGGTTAAGATAGGAAAAAATATCCTTGAAAATTTAACTACAGGTATGTATGCAGATTCAAAAATTATATACAGAGAATATATTCAAAATGCCTGTGACCAGATTGATAAAGCAATAAAATCTGGTATAGTTACAAAAGAAACGGCAGAAGTATCAATATTTATTGATAAAATTAAACGTTATGTACTGATTGAAGATAATGCGACTGGTGTAAAACAGAGCGAATTCGTTTCTCAATTGGGGGATATTGCTAATTCAGATAAAAAAATAGGCGTAAATAAAGGCTTTAGAGGTATTGGAAGACTTTGTGGCTTAGCATATTGTAATACACTTGTTTTTACTACATCATATAAAGGTGAAACGGTTGCTTCACGCATGAGTTTTAATGCAAAACTCATGCGTGAAATGTTAGCGGTAGATATAAAATATACTATTGACGAAATTCTTGAAGCTATTGTAAAAATTGATACAACTACAGAGCAAAGTGATAAGCATTATTTTAAGGTTGAATTAATTAATATTAATAGTGAAAATACAGATTTACTTAACGATAAAGCTATTAGAGATTATTTGAGTTTTGTAGCTCCTCTACCTTACAGTAATAAATTTCATTATCGTAGTGAAATATATGAACATGCAAAAAAATTAAATTTTGAAATTGATGAATATATAATAACAGTAAATGGTGCACAGTTATTTAAAGAATATAAATCTCGCCTATATGAAGGTTCTGAAAATTCCAGAAAACCATATGATGATATTTTTGGAGTGGAATTTAAAGATTTTTATGATGGAGATAGTTTAATTGCATGGTCATGGTATGGTCTATCAAGGTTTGAAAAAGCTATACCTAAAACACTTAACCCAATGTATGGTTTTAGATTAAGGCAAGGCAATTCAAATTGGAGATAATAATGTTGTTGCATCACTATTTAAAGAAGAACGTGGGAACAGTTATTTTATCGGAGAAATTTTTACAGTAGATGATAATTTAATTCCAAATTCTCAAAGAAGTTATTTTAATGAGACACCTTCAAGAGTTTATTTAGAAGATCAGCTAAGGCAGTTTTTTTACGATGTTCTTCATAAATTGTACCATGTTGCAAATAAAACAAAAAATAATTATAAAAAATTAGAGATATATAATGAATCAGTTACAAAATTGCAGGAGAAACAATCAAATGGGTTTATAGATGACAAGGAAAAAGCACTAATGGAAGCAACTGTTGAGGAGGCAAGAAAGAAAAAAGATGCTGCAAAAAGGGAATTGGAAAAGATTACTGAACCAACTACAACAGAACTTACACCTGAGCAACGTGTACAACAACAGATAAAAAACAAATATGAAAAGAAAAATATTTCTGATGATACTGAAAAAGCTGAGAAAAATGATGCTGAAATAGTGGAAGAAAAAGAAAACAATAAAACTAGATATTTCACGGAGAATTTATCAAAACTTGATAAGAGCAAACGCAAGCTTATAAGACAGATAATGGGGATTATTAATCAGATTGCTCCTGGAAATATCGCTGAAGAAATTCAAGCTGTAATAGAAAAGGAGTTTAAATAATATGAATAGAAAGGTTCTTTTGGTTGAACCGAATTACAAAAATAAATATCCGCCAATGGGACTTATGAAATTAGCGACCTATTATCGTCAATTAGGAGATGATGTGCGTTTTTTTAAAGGAGATTTAAAAGACCTTGCTGCAGATTTAGTTATAGAAGAGTTAATTGAAAATTTATATGCCATTGATGCAAATACAAAGTGGGAAAAATATAAATTAGTTTTAATAGAATATATTCGTAAATCTAAAATTACTGTACTAGATGAATGTAATGCCTTTGTCAATAATGTGATGGCATATCAGCTTGTAAAAGATGCTAGATTGTCCTATAGAAAAAAGGAATATTTAAAGAATCCACCTTTTGACAAAGTTGGAATAACTACTCTCTTTACTTTTTATTGGGATATTACAATAGATACAATAAATTTCGTAAAGAAATTATGTAAAAATGAAAAAGATGTTATGGTAGGCGGCATTATGTCTACATTGTTACCTGAGGAGGTTTATCAAGCAACTGGGATAAGGCCATTTGTTGGTTTATTAAATCATCCAGGTGATATTGACGAAGGAAATAAGACAATTATTGATGAACTTCCATTAGATTATTCTATATTGGAGGAAATCGATTATAAATATCCTGCGAATGATGCTTATTTTGCATATATGACTAGGGGGTGTATTAATAATTGTGCATTTTGTGCTGTGCCAACACTAGAACCTACTTACTTTGACTATGTAGGTCTTAAAGAACAAATTAAAATGACGAAAGAACGTTTTGGTGAACAAAGAAATTTACTTTTATTGGATAACAATGTGCTCGCATCAAAATATTATAATAAAATTATCGATGAAATTAAGGAATGCGGTTTTTATAAAGGTGCAACTTATGTTCCTTCGAATCAATATGAAATTACTATCAAAAACCTTAAAGATGGGTTCAATGATAGAGCATATATTAGAAAAAGTATAAAATTATATAAATTATTAATGGAGAAATTATCAGTAGAAGAAAAAACAGAATTTTATTTAAAGCTAGAAGAACTTGACTGTTTGCATCATGAAACTGCTACAAAAGAAGCTATATTATATTTAGATGATTATGTTGCACCATTGTATGGTAAGTACTTCAAACATAAAAGAGGTCTTAAGCGAATAGTAGATTTTAATCAGGGAATTGATGCTCGCCTTATTACTGATGAAAATATGATGAAACTATCTGAGGTAAATATTTATCCTCTTAGAATAGCATTTGACCATTGGGAACAAAAAGATATTTATGAAAAAGCAATAAAAATAGCTGTCAAAAATGGAATTACAAATCTTTCAAATTATATGTTGTATAATTTTAAGGATAGACCTGAACATTTATATTATAGAATGAAATTGAATGTTGAACTTTGTGATGAACTTGGAGCTAATATTTATTCATTCCCAATGAAGTATCATCCAATCAATGATCCAGAATTCTTTATGAATAGAGATTTTATTGGGAAGCATTGGAATAGAAAGTTTATTCGTGCGATACAAGCTGTGCTTAACTCAACGAAAGGAAAGGTCGGAAGAGGAAAAGAATTTTTTGAAGAAGCTTTTGGAAGTGATGAGCATCGTTTTTGGACAATTCTCTGGATGCCTGAAACATTTATTATATATAGATTTATGTTTAAGGATAATTTAGCGAAAGAGTGGGAAGAGAAATTTTGGAATCTTCCAGAAGAAAAAATGAAACAAGTTCAAAATATTGTCGCTACAAATCAATTTAGAGATTTGGATATGTTTCAGTTTGACGAGCAGATTAGAGAAGTTTTAACATATTACAAATTTACTAGAGATGAGGCTGAAACAATGATTCAAATGCAAGATAAAATATCAAATAATTGATAAAAGTAGAATATTATATAATCTGAGGAATTTGTCCTATGCTAATTTAAGTACTTATTTCAAGTTCCTTCAAGAAATTCGCAGACTTATTTACACAACTAATGTTATCGCGGGCTTTAATCGCCAACTACGCAAGGTTGCAAAGTCCAAATCGGTATTACCGATTGATGGCAGCTTTCTAAAAATGCTGTATTTAACCATGATAGATATTACCAAAAAGTGGGCAGGACCGTCGGCAGGTTTGGAGCATGATACATGCTCAGATGGCTATCTATTTTGCCGAGCGTATGCATGAATAACCACGATCATCCATGATGATAGAAATGCCGCAAATAAATTTTACTTTGTTTGCACCGTAAATGGAGTTTAAACAGAATTAGGGATTGAACATTGATGAGTTATGTTTATAAATATACACCATATTTTTTTCTTAGCTCTTTTTCCAATAAAGTTATATCATCAAAAGCATTGCTATCAAATTTAACAATTTTCACTTTGAACTCATGTTCTTTTTTCCAATCATCATAAATAGCCTGATTTTCATAACCTCTAAATGTTCGATCAATTTTTATTAATACCTTTTTACTCCTACCTACATGATAAATATTTCTCGAACAGTTATGTATTATATACACCCCTTCAAAATCAAAATTTTTCATGAATTTTATGTCATCACGTTTACTATCAAAATTGTATATCCTTAAGTCATACATACTCAAAAATTCATCAATAGGAACCTCTTCGTCTCCAGAAATGAGTCTTTCTAAAATGTTTTTATTATTCTTGGCTTTCTTTTTGGTAGATGAATATGCTAATATGCCTTCTATTCCTAAAGAAATCATATTAGAAAGAAAATTTGCCATAACATGCCTCCTAAGCTATGCTTTATATACCTATTATCTTAATGTAAAGGACAAGAATGTTTCTTATAATCACATAGTATCATACTAAAATATGTATGTCAAAATAATACGAAAGGTAAAATCATCATATTACTATCATAGTTGTTCATCAAAAAACTCTTTAACACATTCGAGCGGGATACGCCACTCTCGACCGACTTTTACAGCCGAGAGTTCACCGTTTGCAATCATTTTACGAACCTGCTGACAGGTTGTTTTTAGCAGTTTTGCAACTTCTTTTACTGTTAGAATTTCACTTATGCCCATGAGTAAGACTTCCTTTCAGATTTATTAAAAGATAAATTACTGTTCTTTTGCTCTTTGTAGATGAAATTATGTAGTTTACGGACATATACCTTACTAAAACCCCAGTTTCCATACTGGTTTTGTTTAGGCACAATATTATAACGTTCGGAATATGATTTTAGCTCCCGCTTGTCCATTTCGAATAAGTAACAGACATCATCAATAGTATAAAAGTCTTTTTTCATATAATTATAATTAAGATATTTCATTAAATATCACTCCTTATCGTGAATTAAGGTGAATTAAATTTTATAAAAATAAGGAAATGTGGTGCACTTTATTTCACGCTTCCTTATCTTAATGTTATATAATTCATTTTAAAAAGTGTATGTATTTAATCTTTTGTAATGGCACAAATGCCCATTTCACTAAACTTATCTAACAATTTAATAAACTTATCTTTTCTAATTTCACATTTTTTGCGAGCATCTGCTAAACTATTGCAGGTGCTTGCCTTTTTTATTATTTTTTTAAGCTGGTGTTTTGTTTTTTTTCTGTATTTTGAGCCGTCTATAATTTGGATAGCTTCATCATAGCTTACAACCCGCTCGAAATCCTGATGAATCTTACAAATAAAGCTATTTATCAGTTTATTATGGTCAGCATATAGTTTAAAAAGCTCATCTGTCCATGATTTACTTTTATATTTTTTTGGCATAGATTTTGGGGATAACCTAAGCTCTAAACGAAGTATATTATCCGAAATATCAACCTCATGTCGTTTTTTAAGCTCATAAGTCTTGTTATATACACAAAATTCTCTGCTTTTATTTTTTATAGTCCATGAATGTTTCTTTATATCCACTTTAAGCCGTTTATCTGTTACATATGACTTCTGAAATACTTTAAGCATGAATGGTATATCAGCATAGTTAGGCAAATACATATCTTTTGTTAAGTCACAGCGTAATAGGCTTATATTAGCCTTTTTAATGTTAATACCAATCTCTTTCAAGATGGAATATAATTTCTGTTTTAAGAGTTTGACGGTTTTCTTACTATCAACTTTAAATAAATCAGTAGGTCTATATTCATAAGCAAGCAGGGAAGAAGGGTTTACTATTACAGTTATAAAGCTAGGGCGATTATAAGACTGATTTAATAGTATTTCAACACCATATTTTTTATATTTGATTATACAATGTAACTTGTTCAAAAGATATTTATCTTTATTCATGGTTATATATTCGTTTTTTTGAAGAATATTCTTTATATCTGAATAACTGCTTTTAATGCATAGTGAAAATGTGTGTATTCCTGTATTCATTATCTTTTACCTCGTCTATTTCTTGCACAGCATGTGCATTTTTTACATACGTTTGTTTGCTCTTCGCCTTGATATTCTAGAATATCAATATTCATACAATTAGTGCTGTTTATAAATGCTTTTACCTCTTTATATTGCTTATTTATAATTTTCTTTGAATCTTTAAACTGATTATTCTTTTTAAGGGCGTTTACTATTTCATCATCAGATTTGTTATACATAAGCACACAGTGAGCAGTTCTGCCATCACGTCCCGCTCTGCCAATCTGTTGAATATAATCGGTCATGCTGATAGGTGAGTTATAATGCACTACAAGCTCAATATCTGGCACATCAATGCCCATACTAAAGGTGGAAGTTGCAATCATAATTTTCTTTTTACCAGTTAAAAAGTCTATTTCCATTTGATTTTTTAATTTAGCTGGTTCAATACCAGAATGACTTCGCACCACTTGATTAGGATACTTTTCTTCTAGTATGTCAAATAAAAAGTCTACTGCATTTCTTGTCAAACAATATATAATAACCGAACCATCAGAATGATATTTCTTTATTTGTTTTTTGAGTATATCTATGCGGTGTATTTCTTGTTTTTCTCTGCTTTTGTGCTCGTATGTAGCATCTTTCTTTATAAGTATAAGATTATTACGCTTAAGATTGCATTTTATTATATTAGGCTGCTGCATATTAAGTAAATCAGTGATTGTGCTTATATCTTTTTTGCTTACTGTTGCTGAACATGCACAGATAACAGGTCTATTCCTTAGCTTGGATATGAAATCGCCTATTTTAAGATAAGCATCACGAAATGTATAACCATATTGTGTTATGCAATGACATTCATCTATAACAATCATTCCTATATCAGCCTTTATAATCTGCTTTATAAATGATTTGTATTGTAAACGCTCAGCCGATACATATAGAAAGTTTAGTTTGCCTTTTACAGCCTGTTTTATAATATCATCAGTATCCTTGCGTGTATGGTCTATATAATCGGCTTTAACTCCACGCTTTTGCAGTGTATCAACTTGGTTATGCATCAGTGCTAACAGAGGTTCTATAACAAGTGTAAGTTTGTCCTTAGTCATATAACCCGCTGTGGTATAGATTGCTGTTTTACCAAAACCAGTGCCCGCTATAATAAAGGTATCATTGCCATCTGATAATGATTTAATAGCCTTTATCTGTTGCTTGTTTCTGTCAGAATAATTTAGTTCTTTTAAAGCCATTTTGATGTTTGATTTAATATCCATTTTAGATATTACCTCCTTGAATTTATTATCTAAATGTTATATGCTAATCAAAAGATAATGGCTTATAGTGAAAAAAATACATAAAAAAGCTTCGTAAATTCACTTATTGAAAAATAGCTATAAACACGCTATATTGCATGATTAGGACGTATTTTTGATGTTTTTGAAAAAGAAAATGAAAAAATATGCCACTATATAAGGGGATTTTATGGAAAAATAATTGTGTGAATTATTTTGTATTCTTAAAGATATTTGATATAATAAATATTATTGAAACGGGGTGAATGACTTGTTGTTTTTTATAATTGATAAATAACATATATTAACCTCAAATATTGAAAAAGAGGGAATAATAATGGAAAGAATTAATAAGCAAAAAAATTTCTGCAAGGCTGTCGAGCGTTTAAACGAAGCACTTGCAGAATATGATAAATCTCCATCGGATACAATGCGAGATGGTGTTATATATCGTTTTAAATTTGAACCGAGCTGGCATGGAAAGCGTGTAAAGTATAATGCAGTTTGAAAAACTGGCTAAATTTTTTATTGATAATGAGATATAAAAAGAACGGGATTTGACAGCATATCTGACAGCAAAAGTTTGATATAATAGATTGAAATAACAGTAATAACGGTTATTAAAATAGCGGTTTTATCGATATATTGGAACTAAATAAAGGTAAAAAAGTTGTAGAAATAATATCTTCTTTATTCAAATCCCTGACTCTCCGCCATAAAAGTCCGTTAAACCATTTGGTTTAGCGGATTTTCTTTGTTTTAAGGCGGAAAAAGTTACTTTTTTAATTTAAAGAAATGCTGTAAAAGAAGGGCACTTTTAACCCTAATTTGCCCGAAATTTGCCCGAAACTTTTTCGGAAATTTTTCCAGCTTTTTTGATGGCTCGAAAAGTGACAAAACGACTGATTCAGCTATATATAAATAGTTAAAAACCGACCTGAGTTTTTCATTACTTAGGTCGGTTAAATTTTTATTTAAGATTGAAATTTAAAAATTCTATCGTCTTTTCAAGTAATTTTTTAGTAGCATCGGAATCAGTGTTCCTGTCAAAGTCATGCATTGGTTCAGATACGATATAGGTTGTTCCTTTGAATTTGGTATATAATTCTTTAAATTCATTATAAGATACATCATTATCATTTATGCTATGAGTGTAAAACACAGGGCAAGGCAGTTTATCACATAAAGCAAGAGAATAATCTAAAAAGAAAAATTTTTCTCTGCCTTCATAGAATAAGTTTTTCCAGTTGCCTGTTTGTCTGGCATAAACATATATGCTGTATCTGCTGTCAAGTGAGCCGTTTGTGCAAAAATTATTTTTGCAAATATTAAGACATTTTTCGCTTACTTTAGGCAAGGTATTATAATAATTAGATGGTGTTTCAAACCAATCTCTTGTTAAAAAACCATAACCATAATAAGATAAAATACCATTTGGTGCTTTAGATAGTTTTTTAGAGGCTGCAAGTAAACAAAGATAAGCACCAGCAGACCTACCCCATAGGAAATATGGCAAATTATTATTTGCTATATAGCTTTCTATTGAGTTTATAATATCAGATAGTATTATATCAATTTTACTTTCTGGTGCAAGGGGATAATCAAAAGCTATTATAGTAAATCCTGCATTTGTAAGAGTTTCTATATGAAAATCTGGCAAATCTTCTCTTGAGCCATAAACTAAACCGCCACCATGAAAATATAGGATAACAGCTTTTTGTGGTATATCGGCTTTGGTATAAATAGTAGCATTATTTAAATTCATATTATCACATCACTTATTATTATATTTTTCTAAGATTTGATAAATTATAAGACCAATTCTAACTTCTAACATTTCATTAGGGTTATTAAAATCCATTCCTGTAATCTCGCTAATTTTATCTATTCTATATGCAACAGTTTTATAATGAACATATAAACTTTGTGCGGTTTTAGATAGATTTTGATTGTAATTTAAATATGTTTTAAGTGTTGTTATAAGTTCTTTTTGCTGAGATTTTTTATAGTTATAAAGCTTTTGTAACGATTCAGGAACATACTCAATAAGTACATTTGGATTTGTTTCTTGACATAAAAGTTTAAATATACCAAGCTCAGAAAATAAAAGTATATCAGAATTATCAGAAAAACCGTCCATTATATGTATAAAAGATAGTGCATCTTGAGCTTCACGATAAGAGTCCTTGAGATGGGTTATACCATGAACCATTTTGCCTACACCGATTTTAATTAGTATTTTTGAGTTTTCTTGTTCAATAAACTGTTTTAACTTATTTATATCTTGTTTACATTCAAGTTGAGTTTGTTCATGCTTTGTAGGTTGAATTACAACAATTTTGTCCATATCACGATATATTTTAACATCAGGAGAGTGCTGTAAAATAGCATTTTCTACATTGGTCATGTTATAAAGAGTTTGATTTATATTTTTTCGTCCTTGATATTCAATACCTAAAACTAAAACTCTATAAAAGCCGTTTAAATCCATGTTTAAAAGCTCAATATTACGTCTAAGCTCGGTATATGATATAATTTTTCCATTTAAGAGATTATTAAAAATATCATTTTGATATTTCTTTTCAAGTTCAGCAATAGCATGTTTTCTGGTAAATTCATATTGCAGGGCGATTATAGCATTTTCAATAGCTATACAGTCAAGCAAATCGAATTTAGATACTGTTTCTGTTATAACAAGATACATTTTATTGGTAAGATTTAGCTCTATTATATATTGATTATTTTGCTTTAAATATTTATATTTTGTGAGCATTCCAGTATCATAAGGTTTTGCATTTTTTGATAAATTAAATTCACAAAATTCATCATTTGCGGCAGCATAACAAGTGAAATTTCTATCATAAAGTGCAACAGAATTGCGAATAAGTTTATTAAGCATATCAAGAATATCCTTGATAGGGTGCTGTCTTTGGTTGGAGGATAAAGTCAGAGCTGTAAAGTTATCATGTGTAGTTTTAAAATATTTAAGGCGTGTAACTTCTTCATTAAAGATATGTTCCATAACAAAGGACATAATTTTTTGAAAAGAGACTTCGAATGGTACTTCAATTAAAGGCAAACCATGCTCATTGGCGTATTCTTCAAGCATTTTTATTTTGGTTTCAGCGTCTTTTACAATTCTACCTTTTTTGATAATTATACCGCTTATAGTTTTAATCTCTTGTAAATAGCTTTGAAATTCAGATATAGAGCAGCTTTTAAACGCATAAAGACCAGTAAGCAGTAACTCGCCGCCTTTAATAAAATGCATTATATCAGGAGCTTCTATTATAGTAACACCTGTTATTTCATTTTTTTTATGATTTTGTCCTGCTATAAGCTTCATATCTGAAAATTCTTTGCTTTCTAGCAAATCTTTTATAGTAAAACTCATTTTTTCACCTTCTTTAGTTTATTATAACATAATTAAATGCACCACAGAAATAAAACCTGTGGTGCATAAATTTTTTAATTTGCAGTTAGCTTTTCTGCAAGTTCTGTCATAATTAAAGCAGCATTACCAAAATGAGAATAGTCAGTATGTTCAACCATACAATGACTTCTGCCGTCTACACTTGGTACAAATAACATGGCAGTTGGAACAACTTGACCTATTTCGAGAGCATCATGTCCTGCACCGCTGTGCATATAACGATAACTGAAATTGTGGTTTTTACAGCTTTCCTCCATCATGCTTAACATAGGCTGATGAAGATTTACAGGTGTAATTGCAAGCTTATTTTGAATGTCAAAACTGCCGCCCATAGCCTTAACTTCACACTTTAGGGCATCATGTAGTTTAGCTGAAATTTTCTCTAAATTTTCTATGTTACGAGAGCGAATATCAACTGTAAATTCACAAGCCTCAGCAACGATATTCATACCACCTGGAATAGTTTTGATATAACCTACGGTTGCAACGCTTCCATCATCGGTTTCTCTTGCCCAGTCAGCGATTTTAGATATAACTTTAGTTGCTGCGTCTACTGCATCAAGACGCATATTCATAGGTGTAGTGCCTGCATGGTCAGAACGTCCATGAACAGTTACCATATATCTGTCAATACCTACAATACAATCTACAAGACCGATTTGTATATTTTCAGCATGTAAGACAGGACCTTGCTCGATATGAGCCTCGATAAAATAACCGATTGAGTTATCTTCCCATTTTGCATTTCCGATTTTCTCAGGGTCAAGACCATATTCAAGCATTGCATCATAAATGCTTACATCATTTTTATCTGTAAAGGTTTTGCAGTATTCAGGTGTACGACCAACAAGCATAGCACCAGAGCCAAAATAACCTGTACCAAAACGCATACCTTCTTCATCACAGAAAGCAGCAGCGACAAAAGTACGCTTAGGAGTTGTATTTTTCTCATTGAGCTGTCTTGCAACCTCAATAGCACAAATAACACCAGCTATACCGTCATAATCTCCGCCGTTTACAACAGAGTCATAGTGTGAGCCCATCATAACACAAGGCAGAGAAGTGTCTGAGCCATAAATAAAACCAAACACATTGCCAGCCTCATCTTCTTTAACTTCAAGACCCGCTTTTTGCATTATATCTTTTATATAATTGGCAGCATCTCTGGCTTCCTTAGTAAAAGGCAGACGTGTACAGCCTTTATTTGGTGTTGCGGTGAACTGCTTTAAATGTTCAAGATTTTCAGCAATCCTTTGAGTCATTAGCTCTTTGTTCATTTATCTATCTCGCTTTCCTAGTTTATCATAAATATGGGTTTTAACTGGAGAATATAGCATTGCAACAGCAATCATAATAAATCCTAAAGTATATAAAATGCTTTGGTCATTATAAAGCCCTAGCATAATCATAGCAAAAGCAATCATTATAATTATAAAAGCTATTGTGAGTTTTCCAGCTCGTGTATTAAAGAATTTTTGTTCGTTCACTGTATTTACGCCCTTTCGTTTACAGATTTACTATTGCAAAAGCAATTAAACCTATCATAATAACGACAGGAACATTTATAACCATGATTTTTTTAAGGATTTTTCCTTCACTACCTAAAATCTGAGCGGTTGTTGTGCCTAAAATAATATTGCTAGGACTAATAGCACTGCCAACAGATGCACCAGAGGACTGAGCACCTAAAATAACAGATGGGTCTACATTTAATAGGTTAGCAGTTGCATTTTGGAAACCTGAGAACAGAATGTTAGAACTCATATTGCTACCAGTCATAAATGAGCCAAGCATTCCAACAAATGGCGATAAAATTACATATACACCGCCTAAAACATTTGCAATACCATTAGCTAAAACAATAGTCTGACCTGTACCAGCCATTATTTTAGACATAATAATTAGACCGATAACAGCAAGACCAGAAGGCATAGTCATAGAAACAGCTCTCATAAATATAGCTTTTGTACTTCCTTGTTTAAGCCATTTGCGTTTTTTATAGTATAAAAGTCCTAAAATAGAGGATATAAATAGGAACATACTAGCATGAGTAAATGGACTTATAGGGGAGAATTTAGGCTCAGCAGCATTTACAAAGCCATAGCCTGTAACGGTTTCTGGAAATGATAGAGCAAGTTTAAACTGACTGAAAAAATTAAAAACAGGCGGAATAACAAGCACTACAAGAGTTATAACAGAAAGTAAAATATAAGGCACAAAAGCGTCAATAAGTTTCATGTTTTTTGGTGAGTCATCAGAGCTTGACTCGGAAAAATCACGATTTATAATTTGACTGTCTTTAACACACCATTCGCTATTATACGCCTTTGTACGGCTTAAAAGCAAGACTGCAATCAAAGAAATACAAGCAGGAACAAAGCAAGCAATAGTTGTGTTAATCTGTGTGAGCAGCAGTTCGCCACCGCCTTGAATCATTGATATACATATTACAGCAGGAAAGCCTTTTTTTATAGCCTTGCCTTTGCCATAAAACCAACATATAACAAAGCCTTCAATGATATTCCAAAACCAAATAAAAGCAGCGGTAAAAAATGCGGTTTTAAGATACTCTGGACTTTGTGCTGTAAGTCCAGTTGTCATTGCAAGAGCGTCCCATGCAGCACCTAGAGTGCCAAAGGTGTTGCCCCAAGACTGTCCTATAAGCGGAATTATAACCGCCCACATAGGTTTTACACCTATGCCGATAAGCAGAGGAGCACCAACTGCAACAGGTACACCAAAACCAGTTATGCCTTGAAGAAAACTCTCGAAAATCCAACCCATAGTTAGAACAAGTAAAAGCTCATTAGGCAAAAGTTTTCGCATACCATTTCTAATGACGGAAAATGCTTTTGCTTCAAGCCCGACTTGATACATAAGCACAGCAGTAAAAACTATAAGCAATATTGTAAGAGCATTCCAAATGCCTTTTGCACTTTCACTAGCTATAAGTTTTATATCAGCTTTATAGAAAATAACACCAGTTAAAACGGTTATTATAAGACCAATAGGGGCGGCATCAGTCGCACCCCATTGGAATTTTATCATAAGCACAAGCAGCGTGAGAATTGGTAAACACGCTAAACCCCACATCAAAAAGTTAATTGGTATATCCATAAATGTTCTCCCTAACTTTTTGGCACAGGTATTAAATTATGAATGAATAACTGTGCCAGTTTTGCCAGCAATACCATCAGCAGCTTTTTCAAGTAGTGTGATAAGAGCCTTTTTGTTATTGCCAGACTGTACAAATGAAACAGCAGCTTCAACCTTTGGCAGCATGGAGCCTTTTGCAAACTGTCCTTCATTTATATATTGTTTTGCCTCATCTACTGACATTTCAGAAATCCATTTTTGATTTGGTTTGCCAAAATTTATAGCAACTTTTTCAACAGCGGTTAATATAACAAGAAAATCAGCATCTAATTTGCTTGCAAGCAAACTGCTGACATTATCTTTATCAATAACCGCATTTGTGCCTACAAGCTTGCCATTTTCATTTACAACAGGTATGCCACCACCGCCGCAAGTTATAACAATATGGTCGTTATCCAAAAGAGTTTTAATTGTTTTCAGCTCTTTTATGGCAACAGGCATAGGAGAAGGCACAACAGCTCTATAACCTCTGCCAGCGTCCTCAATACAAGGTATACCATTTGCTTCATGTTCCTCTGCTTCTTCTTTGGTCAAAAACTTGCCGATAGGCTTTGTTGGATTTAAAAAAGCAGGGTCATCTTTAGAAACTTCAACCTGTGAAAGAATAGTCGATACTTTTTTATCAATATTTCGCTTATAAAGCTCATATTTAATGGCATTTTGCAAATCAATCCCTATATAACCTTGACTCATTGCAACACAAGTAGGCAGAGGAATTTTTTTTAAATTCTTTTTTTGCATATAGTCCATAGCATCTTGAATCATGCCAACTTGAGGGCCGTTTCCATGGGTTACAATCAGCTTGTAACCCTCGGAAACCAAATCAACAATAACCTTTGCTGTATTTGCAACAGCACTTTTTTGTTCTTCAATGTCAGCACCTAGAGCATTTCCGCCCAGTGCAATTACAATTTTCTTTTCCATGCTAGTTCTCTTTCCATTCAAATATAATATTGAACTTACAAAGTAAAGCCTAATTTCTTAGCATAAGCAGCAATAGCCTTTTCAAAACATTCAATAGGTGGGTGAACAGTACCTGCACCAACCTGACCAAAGCCAGCTATCTTATGTGCAATACCTGTGTTGATAACTGGTGTTATACCCTTTTCGACAACAAGTCTTGCATCAATACCAAGACAAATACCTTGGAAGTTCCAGTTTGGAATAATAAAGTTTGGATTTCTGTCAATACAGATTTCCATCATATCGTTACTTGTGCGAAGTGCATCTTCATAACCGCCAGCACCTACAAAGCGGGTTACAGCAGGAGCGGCAATCATAGCCATACCACCAACGCCAAAAGTTTCAGTGATAGCACTATCACCCATATCAGGACAAGCATCTTCTTCATCATAACCTGTGAAATAAAGTCCCTTAGGAGTATTTACAGGGCCAGTGAACCATTCATCACCCATACCTGCAATACGGATACCAAATTCAACACCATTACGGCACATAGCAGTTACAATAGTACCTTTTTGTATTGTTCTTGCAGCGTCCATAACAGCCTTACCAGTTGCCATCATGATGTTTAAGAAGAACTGGTCAGTGTCAGATAGGAAACGAATTACATCATAACGGTCTTTTTCGTCCATATCAAGCTTTGTTATTACAGGTGCAACCTCCTTTAAGAAAGATAAGGAAGCGGCAATATTTCTCTGATGGAATTCATCGCCCATGGCAAGAGCCTTAGCCATAAGTGGGTTTACATCAATACCGCCTAGCTCACGAATAGCTTTGCCAAGAGTTGGCCCTAGAATATCACGCATCCAACGCAGACGATTTACAACTTCCTCAGAATATGCACCAAAACGCAGAACCTTACCGATGCCCTCGTTCATTGTACAGTAAGCACGGTTTCCGTCAGTACGGTTTTCAACAACAAATACAGGCATATTAGGTGAGGTGATACCGCCCATAGGGCCAACTGCATTTACATGATGACATGGAATTAGTTTAATCTCACCAGATGCAAGCAGTTTTCTAGCATCTTCCCCATTGTCTGCCCATTCCTCAAATAATACAGCACCTACACAAGAGCCTTGAACTGGGTCAGGCATATTTTTATATTCAATAGGTGGGCCAGCGTGTAAAATAACTTTGCCCTCAGCCATTTCTGGGATAACTTCTTTAGCTCGAACATTGTCAATCATAACAGGCTGACTTGCTACAATTTTTGCAATAACTTCTCGGTTAGCAGCATCAATATCAAACTCGCTAAAGTTTCTAAGGAAATCAAGTGTTTTAATCATTTCAACATTACCGCCAGCTGGTGGAGTCCAATCAAACTGAACAACCTCACAACCAAACTCATCAGCAACTTCAGCAAAGCTCTTTAAGCCGATGTTTATAATTCTTGGCTTTTCGGAAAGCATTTTAAGTAGCTTGTCAGATGCAGGAGTAATATTAACATCAACAGACTGTTTTGCACGAATTTCCTTTTTAGGTTCTGCAAAATCAAGACCGATTGCACGAATTGCCATTTGAGATGCGAGTTTGTTTGTTTCGCAAACGATAACGCCCGCATTTTTAAGTTTATTAACAGCATCATCATAGCCTTGGTAGTCGTGGCGAGTACCGCAAACAGTAGCGATAAAGAACAGCTTTCTGCCTTCGTTTTCAGCCTTTTGCTTTAGCTCGTTGATTGTTGGCAGTAAAGCCCCAGCCATATCCTCATGTGAGCCATAGCCTAACATAATATCAAATAGGATAACACCAGTAGAGCTGTCATCAGTTGCTTCTTGCATACATTCGATACGTTTTGCAGGGTCAATCATTGGGTGAGGTTTACCCTGAGTATAAACATCATCGCCAAGGTCAACTACAATATGACCGCCATGCTTTAACATAAAGCCCTCAGCTTTTTCAGGTGGAGTGTCAAGGTTTAAAGCGTCCTTGATAAGCATTGCAGCTTCACCCGCAAGAGTACCGCCAGAATAATAAGCCTTGATAGTTTTATTTTCGCTCTTATCAAAAGCATTTTCTGGTGTATCGGCTGAAACGACACAAGAATTTATATCTTCATCTCTTACAAGATTAACAGCAAGTCTTGCAGCCTCGTCAAGTGTATAAGCATGATAAAAGCCTTCTTCATGATATTCTGGCTTTTCACCTAAGAACAGAGTTACAACAGGCTTTTTAAAAGCACTTAAACGGTTAGAAATCATTTCTCTAACAGCTTTTGCAGGTGGCTTGGAGATAACAATCATAACCTTAATACTGTCATCTTGCTCCATAGCGTTTATGGTATCCATCATAGTAATACCGCCAATTTCGGAAGAAAGGTCACGTCCACCTGTGCCTATTGCATTTTTAACGCCTTCGCCTAAACGGTCAATAATTGTGGTAAGTTCTTGAATACCTGTGCCAGATGCACCAATAATGCCGATTTTACCAGAGTTTACTTTGTTAGTAAAAGCGATTGGCACACTTTGAATGATACCAGTGCCACAGTCAGGACCCATAACAACAAGACCCTTATCATGTGCCCTTTGTTTAAGCTGTTTCTCGTCCTCGATGGTAACATTATCGCTGAACATAAAAACGTTCATGCCTTCATCAAGTGCACGGTTAGCCTCAAGTGCAGCATAAGCACCTGCGATAGAGATAACTGCCATATCAGCATTAGGCATTTTTTCAAGTGCTTTATCCCAAGATTTAACGCTTTCAGTTTGCTGAGTTTGTGTGTTCTGCTTTTTGAAATATGCGTCAATTTCGGTTTCAATAGTGTCCATGATAGTTTCATTTTCAATATCAGCAACTACTACCATATCATTTGCACTTGCAGCAAGCAGTTCTTCTGTATCAAGACCGCTTTGTTTAAAGATATCCTTATTAGCTGGTGTTGCCATCATAATGGATACTTTATTAACACCTTGCATAGCTGAAATGTGGTTTGTCAGTAGCATAAGCACAACAGAGTCATGATAACTACCTTTTTTAACAACTGTTTTTAACATATTTGCTCTCCTTTGACGGTTTAAAGATTGCTAAGTTTATAGTTTGTGTTAAGAGAACTTTCAAAATTGCATAATTCATTATAGTAATGCATATTTAAAAACAAACTGTATTACTATTATCACAAGCAAACCCCAAATTTTCAATAGAATTTAATAGGATAAAAGAGATAAAAAAACGAGAAAAATTT
>DXIE01000003.1 GCA_019113005.1 Candidatus Butyricicoccus avistercoris
TTTTGCAAGCTCTTTAAGATTTTCAACTGTTGGATTAGCCGTTCCAGATTCCCATTTTGAAATAGACTGTCTTGATAGATTAAGCTCTTGCCCTAGTCTTTCCTGTGACCAACCTTTTTGCTGATGTAAATTTTGTATTTTTTCACCTGTTGTCATAATTAACACCACGCTTTCAAATATTCTTCTTTGTGCCTTTATAATATCAACAAAAGCTATCTTTTGCAATCAATTTGCCTTGTCAATCTGTCAACTAGCGGTTGCATACATAAAAAACAGACGTACATATGCACGTCTGTTTATAAATTTAGACCCAAAGCTCATTTAACTCATTTTGAGCTTCCATAGCTTTTTCATGCTTTTGCATCTTCTCGGTTTTCTTTTTAATCTCGGAAATGCAATAATCCATAATACGCTGACGGGTTACAATTCCAACAAAACAATCTCTGTCATCAATCACAGGAACAAAGTTTTGATGAAGTGCTGTGTCTAATAAATCATTTATTTGAGCATCTGCCCTAACAGGTTTATTTTGCACTCTACGCTCCATCTGCTCCATATACATAATATCACGCTGTTGCCATATATTAGGGTCTGATAAAGCTCTTAAAAAATCGCCCTCTGTAACAGTTCCTATGTATTTGCCTTCCCTTGAGATTAGCGGAATAGCTGTATAACCAGCTTCCTGCATACTTTCCAAACCTTCAGCTATTGTCTGGTCGTGATATAAATAAGATACTTCATGTTTTGGTGTTAAAAAAAACATTATATTCATAATTTTTTCTACTTCTTTCTAATACATTTATACTAGATAAATTGTTTTATCTCTAAGCATATTGTACCAAAACACAAGCACACTTACAACATATTACGCCCATATTTAACAAATTGTACATGATTTACACAAAACAATCAAAGTTTCTGCAAAATCTTTTCTATAAGTGAAACTCTTTGGAATGGAGTAATCAAATAAAGACCGTCTGTGAAATCATGCATACGATTTGCAACATCAACAGACAGCTTAACTGCAAGTTCTTCTGCACTGTCTCTGTCAAGCCCTTCATACATATTCACAATATCTTCTGGAATATCTATACCTGCCATCTCTTGGCTCATAAATAAAGCATTTCTATGACTAACAATAGGTATTATACCGCCTAAAATCTTAGCATCTAATGTATCATAAGCTTTTTTCAAGTTTTCAAAAGCTCTCTCAGTATATACAGGCTGAGTTAAAAATGCACATACACCTGCATTTTGTTTTCTTACAGCTTTTCTAAGTTCAGCATCAAAGTTTTTAGCATTTACATTTAATGCACCATAAACAGAAAACTGAGAACATAGGCCATCTTCAGAAAGCTGACGGATATAATCAGCAAGTACAACCGAGTTAAATGAGAATACCGCTTTAACTTCATCTTTTGCCGCTGATGGCACAGGGTCACCAGTTACAACAAGCACATTTTGTACCCCTTCAACTGATAGACCTAATAAAAGTGCTTTTGTTGCATTTATATTTCTATCACGACAGGTCATATGTGGTATTGGATCTAAATCCAGCTCTCTGTGCAGTTTAGCAGCTAAAAGTGAGGAGTCTACACGCACTCTAGCAACTGGGCAATCAGCAATAGTTACCGCATCAACCCCCATTTGCTTGAGTTTCCTTGCACCGTCCATAAACTTTTCAATATTTGAATCTGCTGGAGGGTCTAACTCTACTGCAATAATACGTTTTCCTTGTTTAATCTTATCTGCAAGACGATTTTTAACATTTGTAAAATCTGGTTTTTTATCTTTTTCTACTGGTGTCATATTCTTAGTTATAAGTTTTCCATCTAGTTTACGGCTAACCTGTTTAATATGTTCTGGAGTTGTACCACAACAACCACCGATAATATTAACACCTATTTTTACAAGCTCAGAACATCTTTCAGCGAAATAATTTGGGCTGCTATCAAAAACTGTTCTGCCATCAATAACAGTTGGATAACCCGCATTAGGCATAACAGAAAATGTCTTACCCAGATTTTGAATATCAAGTGTTTTAGTAGTTTGTAATAAATGAAGTGGCCCAGATACACAGTTTAAACCTACTGCATTTAAATTTTCATCTTCACAAACACGTTTTATAAGATTATGTGCAGCCAGTCCATGACGTGTAAAACCGTCTGGAGTTACAGCAAAAGAGGCAATTATATATGCATCACTGCACTTTGATTTAATATATGCAGTAAAATCTGATAAATTAGTATCATCTGCTAATGTTTCAAATAAAAAGTTTGTTGCACCTAGATTTAAAAATTCATCTAAAACCGCATAAACGTCCTCTTTTTGCTCGTCTATCGGGCATAAATCTGCAAAAATCTTGCAATTTTTGTTTTCAGCCGCTTTGCTTGCATTGTCCCAAGCCGATTTTATAATATTTTTAATCTGAGCTATATCACATTCAAGAGCTTTAGGAGTAGCCGCAAATGTGTTTGTTTTAATCGCATTTGCACCCGCAGCTATATACTCATTATATATTTTTATAATACGCTCTGGGTGATTTATATTTGCCCATTCGCATTTTGAAGTGTCATCTGGATAACAAATGCTGTAATATGTACCCATTGCACCGTCAAAAAGTAAGATATTTTCTTTCATTTTAATATCACTCTTTCTATCTTTAGCCGAGGATTTTTCTTGCTATATCAACCGATTCCTTTGCATCTCTTGCATAGAAGTCAGCACCGATTTTATCCGCATATTCAGGGGTTAAAACCGCACCGCCGACCCAAATTTTACACTCATGACCGGACTCTCTAAGTGCTTTTATTGTTTGCTCCATACTGCCAAGTGTAGTTGTCATAAGAGCAGACAGACCTATTAGTTTTACATCTTGCTCTATAGCTGTATTTACAACCGTTTCGATTGGCACATCTCGACCGAGGTCAAGCACTTGATAACCATAGTTTTCAAGTATTGTTTTAACTATATTTTTGCCGATGTCGTGAATATCGCCTTTAACAGTTGCAACTATAATTTTACCCTTAGATACTGACTTTGCACCATTAGCAGCGATTGACTTTTTAATAATCTCAAAAGCCTCCTGTGCAGCACCCGCTGAATTTATAAGCTGAGGTAAGAAAACTGCACCCTTTTCAAATCTATCACCTACTAAATCAAGTGCAGGAATTAAAAGAGTGTTCACTATATCAAGTTCGGTCATGCCACTTTCTAAAAGCGACCCTGTAATAGCTTTACAGTCCTCTTTTAAACCTTTTTCAACTGCACGAATTAGCGGTGGTTGGTCATCTGTGCTTTCAGTAGCACTTTGCTGAGGTGCATTTGATACAACTGTTTGCTGTGGCATTTTCATACAAGCCTCAATGTATTCCTGTGAATTTTTATCTCTGTTATAGATAACATTAAACACTCTAATAGCATTCATAACTGCCATACTGTTAGGGTTTATAATAGGCATATCAAGACCATGAGCCATAGCAAGAGTTAAAAAGCCTGTTGTTACAAGCTCTCTGCATGGCAGACCAAAAGAGATATTGGAAACACCAAGCACACAATGCAAACCGAGTTTATCTCTTACCATTTGCATTGCCTTGAGTGTTTCAACTGCCTTGTCTTGCTCTGCGGAAACGGTCAGTGTTAAGCAGTCAATAAACACATCTTCCTTAGGAATACCATACTCAATAGCACGGTTCATAATACGCTCGGCTATTTCAAAACGCTGCTCGGCTGTTGGTGGAAGTCCGTTACTGTCCATTGCCAAACCTACAACCGCCGCACCATATTTTTTAGCTATCGGCAGAATTTTCTCCAGAACTTCTTCTTCACCGTTTACCGAGTTAACAATCGCTTTACCATTTACAACTCTTAAACCTGCCTCAATAACCTCTGGCTTTGTGGAGTCAATTTGGAGTGGCAAATCGGTCACACCTTGAATAGCTTTTACCACTTTGACCATCATTTCAGCTTCATCTATATCAGGTAAACCTACATTTACATCTAAAATATGAGCACCTGCGTCCGCTTGCTCAACCGCTTGATGTAAAATATAATCCATATCGCCTTCACGAAGTGCCTGTTGGAAACGCTTTTTACCAGTTGGGTTAATTCTTTCACCGATAACACGCACACCATCAATTTTAACAACATTTGTTGGTGAACAAACTTCAGATTGACGTGTTATTTGTCTCTCTACTGGGGTTTTACCCTGTGTGCGTTTTACAATCTCAGCGATATATTCTGGAGTTGTACCACAGCAACCGCCCAAAATGCTTACACCCATAGATAAATATTGCTCCATAAGCTCTGCAAACTCTACTGCATCAATATCATATTCGCTTGTTGCAGGGTCAGGAAGTCCTGCATTTGCTTTAACAATAATCGGCAGTGTTGTAGCCTTGCACATACGCTCTACAATCGGCATAAGCTCCTTTGGACCAAGAGAACAGTTTACACCAATAGCATCAACGCCCAGACCTTCTAATGTCATCGCCATAGCTTCAACTGCACAGCCTGTAAAAGTTCTGCCGTTTTGCTCAAATGTCATTGTCACATAAATAGAAAGTTTTGTATTTTCCTTTGCCGCAAGTACAGCCGCTTTCACCTCATATAAATCGGTCATAGTTTCAAATATTACAAGGTCTGCTCCTGCACTTTCGCCCGCAACTAACATCTCTTTAAAGATTTCGTATGCACTTTCAAAAGCCAGTGTTCCATAAGGCTCTAAAAGCTGACCTATTGGGCCAACATCAAGAGCTACTTTTGCATTTGTACCGCTTGCCGCATCTTTTGCACATTTAATAGCGGCTTTTACAACTGTTTCAACACTTTCACCGCTTTTTTGCAGTTTATAACTATTTGCACCGAATGTATTAGCGTAAATTATATCAGAACCTGCATCAATATAAGCCTTATGTATTGCTTTAATTTTCTCTGGTTCTGTTAAACATAAAACTTCTGGACTATGACCTGCAACTAAACCATTTTTTTGCAGCATAGTTCCCATTGCACCGTCTAAATAAATAATTTTATCCACCACAGGTTTTCCCCGCCTTTCTAAATCTACAATTTTCAAACATAGAACAGTAAGCACAACCTCTAAAACGTTTGGTTTGCTTTTTATCTGCAATACCTATAATTGCAGTCACTGACTTTCTAGGGGTTAAAATACATGAATCTGTAAGCATTAAACCGATTTGACGTTGAGTATCTAGTAAATTTACCATTTCAGTCTGGAATGATATAGGCATATCACCATAACCTGCACTAAATCTATCTGTTAAATACTCTATATTCAACTTTTGTTTTATTTCTTCTTCTACTTTATCGCAAACCGCCTCTATCGCAGATGAACTGCAACAATCAAGAATAATCGCATTTGACATGTTGCGAATTTCTGCCATTCTTATAACTCTTTCTATGTCTGCACCCAAAGTTGCAGCCATAAAAATGCACTTTTTGCAGTCTTTTAACATAGCGGCTATATCATTGCCAATCAAAGCCACTTGTGGCTCTTTTAAAACTGGAGTTTCACCTTGCCACTCTATATCAAAAACCTTATATGTCCATCTAGGTTTTACTGACTCAAGAGTTATTTTTATACACTCATCAATTTGTTTTTGCACATCTTCAGGAATTTCACTTCCTCGCCAACCGAGATATTGCAAAACCTCTGCTTTTGAAAACTCTGAAAGCTTAATTTCCATATATTACACCCCACTTTTCAAAAAAATATTATACTTTAGCATTATATCACAGTGATAAATAAAAAAACAATAGGAATCAAGGTTTAAACCTCAACTCCTATTATCTTGCCGCCGAAAAATTCAGCTTCTTCTATTTCATGGGTTATCATTATAACTGTTTTATTTTGAAAATAATGCTCCATTTCATGTAAAACAAGCTGTTTTGTATCTTTATCCAAGCCTTTAAGCGGTTCATCTAAAAATAATACATCAAATTCAGACATTAATGCCCTTAATATGCTAACTCGTCTTTTCATACCTCCAGAAAGAGTGCTGACAAGTTTGTTTTCGGTTATTCCCATTTTACAAAGTGCATTTTGTACGGTTTTCTTATCATTTTTAGTATTTACAAGCCTTATATTTGATATTGCATCAAGTTCTTCACAAAGTCTATCCTCTTGAAAAACTGCCCTTATCTTTTTGTTTTCCAACCCTGTTATAGTTCCGCTGTCTTGCTTTTCAAGATTCATAAGTATACGAAAAAGCGTTGTCTTTCCCGCTCCAGATTTGCCCATTATACAGGTTATTTTACCATACTCAAAACAAGCTGAAAAATTATTTAAAACCTGTTTTTCACCATATGCCTTGCATATATTTTCTATTTTTATATCTTGCATTTTTATCAGTCCATTCTCAGCACTAAAATTTTAATTTTAGATAGCAACCACAAAAATAATCGCTCAAAAAACAGGCTAACACACACTATAACAAGTGTCCATGCAAATAAATCGGGCGTATCAAGATAAACTTTAGCTTGCTGTAAACATTCACCTATTGAGCCGTCAGGCATACCGATAACTTCAGCTGCAACTCCCGACTTCCAACTTAAACCAAGACATACCGCACATGCCGATTCAAAATACTTAAAAATATGCGGTATATATATGTAACGCACTTGTTTTATAGGTTGGATTTCAAAAACCTTTGCCATTTCATGCATTTTACTGTCAATGGTGCGAATGCCAGTTAGTATATTGCTATACATAACTGGCATAACCATTAAAAATGAAATTAAAATAGCTAGATTTTTGGAGGAAAACCAAATCAGAGCTAAAATAATAAACGATGCAACGGGAATAGAACGAATAGTGAGCATAAAAGGTGCTAACAGTTCATCTATTCTTTTAAATTTGCTTGCCAAGACAGCAAGCAGACAACTTATTATAACAGCAATTATAAAACCGCCTATAATTCTGCTTGCTGAAAAAGCTATGGCAAGCCAAAAATCTTTTGTGATAATCAGCTCAGATAGCCTTGTAATCACTCTTACAGGTGATACAAGAAGTATTTGCTGATTTAGTTTCATACTTACTACTTGCCATACAACAAGCCAAAATAAAACCGCCCATAATTTAATGTTTTTTCGCATTATCTAGAATAATAAAAATCATCTGCTGGCATTTTGCCGCCAATGGTCTTAGGATTTTGCTCATTTAGTACAGATAAATAACCAGATAGCTTTTCCTTCATTTCATCGCCTTCAATAAAAGTTATATTACATTCTGGAATTGCCTTTACTGCCACTGCTTCTGGTACAATATCAAATTTACCAACCAGTTTAGCTGCTTCCTCTACATTCTCATTTGTAAACTGAACAGACTCTTTATAGTGGTCTAAAAATGCTGATATAGCCTGAGGGTTTTCATCAATCACGCTCTTTTTGGCTACCACAACACCAGTAATTAGTGATGATGGATTTTCTTTATCAGCCTCAAGTTTATCCCACTCCTCATTTAAGTCAAGAGCTACTCTTATTTTATCACTCTTAGTCTGTGCGGTGGTTACAAATGGCTGAGGTAAAAGTGCAATGGCATTTTCATTTGCCATAAGTGCAGAAAGACATTCGCTGTGTTCGCTTTTCCACTCGATAGTCACATCTGTAACTGGGTCGATACCGTTTTCACTCAGAATATAATTTAAAGTATACTCTGGGGTTAAGCCCTTACCGCTTGCATAGATTGTTTTGCCTTTCATGTCCTCTACACTGGAGATATTTTGACCATTTTCTACAATATATAACACGCCTAAAGTATTAATTGCGATTACATCAATTTTGCCCTGTGTATTATTGTATAAAACTGATGCGAGATTTGCTGGCACTGCCGCAATATCAAAACCATTTTCGCTGTTTATCTTAGCGGATATTTCATCAGCTGCCGCTGCGATTGTGAAATTATAATTGTTATCTGTCAGCTTGCCTTGCTCTGCATCGTCCATAAACTTAACAAGTCCCATAGCTGTTGGACCTTTAAGAGCTGCAATATCTAAATCTATTGCTTGTACTTGCTCTTGAGCTTGTTGTTCTGACTTAACCGCACCCTTATTATTATCCTCATTTGTGCCACAACCCGCAATTAAACCTGCTGTAATTGCAAAAGCACAAAAAATTGCTGTAAGCTTTTTCATTTTTCATCTTCCTTTCTTATTGCAGTTAGATAATACTAACATATTTATTTTATATTGTAACTAAACATTTAGTCAATACTTAGCTCATACATTCAGCAAAAGAACTATAAACCATATATTTTAATAATTGAAAATTTGTCAAACCACAGTTATAATATGCATGAATAAAATATGAAAGTAGGCTTAAAATGAACCTCCAAATTATAAATGAAGTTTTAGAGGAATTTTATAAACTTTGTGAAATTCCTCATCAACCAAAAAACGAAAAACAACTTTCTGATATGCTAAAAAACTATCTTACCGATTTTTCACAAAATATAGTACAAGATGATTTAGGAAACATATGGGCAGATATTCCCGCAAGTGAGGGATTTGAACATATGCTATGCGTTGCACTGCAAGCTCATATAGATATGGTCTATGCAATAGGAGAAAACTCAGATAAAACTGGAAAAGTTTTCACCAAAATAGAAAACGGTTATCTTACAACAGGCGGTACAAGCTCATTAGGTGCAGACTGCGGTGCAGGTGTTGCAGTTATTTTCTGGCTGCTTAAAAACATCAAACACTGTCCTCTTAGAGTTATTTTAACCGTTCAAGAGGAAATAGGTCTTATCGGTGCATCTAAAATATCAAGTGAAAGCGTAGAAAATATAAACTATCTTATAAATTTAGATGGATTTTCTGCAAACAGACTTATTATAGGTGCTGCTGGCGGTATGAGAGAGCATTTTTCACGTCCTTTAGAGCTTGTAAACTCCCCTGCTGGTAAATCATATGAAATAACTATTTCTGGTCTTAGTGGCGGTCATTCTGGCTTTGATATTGATAAAAACAGAGGTAATGCAGTTTTAATTTTAGGGGAAATTTTAAGAAAACTGCAGACCAAAACACCTTTTGCAGTTGCGTGCTTTAATGGTGGCGAGGCTTTTAATGCTATCCCTTACACTGCATCTGCTAAAATTATAACCGCTATTTCAGCAAAAAATGCTTTAGAAGATATATCAAATGAAATTTTAACAAGATATAAACAAACAGATAGCTCTGCTAAAGTTAATATCACCGAATGTGAAACCCCTGAAAAAGTATGGTCTGGTGAGCTTTTAAACTCTGTGCTAACCGTTTTAGGTGGTTTTGCAAATGGCGTTTATCAAATGCATGAGGAGCTTAAAAACACCGTTAGTGACTCGTCCAACCTTGGCAGAATTTATGAGCAAGACGGTGAGCTTTGTGTTGATGCAATGATTAGATATATGGACGAAAGTGCTTGTCAAGCACTGCATCAAAGTCATATACTTGTTTGCAGTATGTGCGGTTTTATGAGTGTTGTTCGCACACATTATCCTGCTTGGAAACCTAAAACAGACGGTACTATGCTTAATAAAATAACAGAATTATATAAAGCTGAACATAATTCTTTACCAGAAATTTTAGCTCAACATGTAGGTTTAGAACCATCTTATTTTACAAAACATAATAAAAATCTGGAATGTGTCTGCATGGGTATGGATATATATGATTGTCATGCACCATCAGAGCGTTTAAAGCTTGATAGTATACCACCTTTTGTGCGTATTCTTTCAGCATTTTTACAAAATCCATAAAGAAAAAAAAGAGGTGTAAAATGGGGAAACAACTTGATTTATTAAAAGACAAACCGAGAAATTTATATTTTAAATATTTGCTTCCATCTGTAAGTGCATCACTTGTAACATCTATTTATATTTTAGCTGACACCATAATGATTGGTCGTGGTTGTGGTGCTGCCGCACTTGCTGCACTTAATCTTGTGCTGCCTGTGTTTGCCTTGCTTTTTGCATTTGGTATGCTTTTTGGTGTTGGTGGCGGTGTGCTTTACTCGGTAGCTAGGGGAAATAATGACGATACACATGCAAAAAGTATTTGGTCAACCGCACTTTCTTTAAATATTTTATTTGCTGTTATAATACTTGTTTTTGGTTCGCTGTTTTTTGAAAAGCTCTGTTATTTTCTCGGTGCTGATGAAAACAGCATAACTATGGTCATGGATTACGCTAAATATGTTGTATTTGGTGCACCCGCTTATATGTTCTCTTCATTTTTACAGGCATTTGTAAGAAATGATAAACAGCCTAAACGTGCTATGATTGCAGTTATAACAGGTGCTATTACAAATATTATTTTGGACTATATCTTTATTTTTAATTTAAATATGGGGCTTTCTGGCGGTGCAGCCGCAACTTTAATAGGCAATACTGCAACAACCTGTATATTATTAACCCATCTTTTAAGCAAAGATAATGGTTTACACTTTAGTTTTAAAAATATAAAGCCTAAATTAAGCATTAATATAATTTCATCTGGTGCACCATCATTTTTTATAGAGGCTGCGACTGGTCTTATTACTTTAACATTTAATAAGCAGATGCTTAAATATTTAGGTGAGCTTGGCGTTGTTGCTTATGGTGTTGTGGCTAACTATGCACTTGTTTTACAGTCACTATTTAATGGTATAGGTCAGGCTTCTCAGCCTATTATGGCTACAAACTTCGGCGGCGGTTTACATGAACGTGTTAAAGCCATAAGAAAAATGGGACTTATAACCGTTTTAGCAGTTGCAAGCATTGCTGTTCTCTGTGCTTATGTTATTCCAGTGCCTATGACTGCCCTTTTTGTTGAGCTAAGTGACGAGCTTTTAAAACTTTCCATTCCTGCACTTAATATATACTTTTTAGCCTTTTGGTTTTTGGGTACAAATCTATTTTTCACGACATGTTTACAGTCTATTGTAAAATCAACTCCTGCACTTGTTATAATGGTGCTAAGAGGTGTTATTTTACCTATTGTATTTGCTATTATTTTACCTGAAATTACAGGCTCTGGCATAGCGATTTTTGCGGCTGTTCCATGCTCTGAAATTATAGTGAGTATGCTTTCTATATACTTTATAAAAAGATTTAGCACTAATAAAATTTAAACTTACAATTTGCATGATTTATTTTTGATGAAAAAAACATATTTTGTGCGTTTTGGTATGTTTTGATATTCTTAACGACTTCTTAACACGAAAAAACACAATTTTTGTCTTTATGCCATTTGACTTTAAATTGGTTTCGTTGTACTATTTACAATGCAATTAGATATATAATAAGTGTTAATAGGCGGTGAAAATGTTTTCTCCGCCATAAATTTAATTTTATGGTGAATAAGTAATGAGTTTAATTAGTTTAGGTATTGATATCGGTTCGACGACTGTAAAGTTAGTTGCTGTAAACGATGGAAAAATAGTTTATAAACGCTATGAGCGACACTTTTCCAAAGTGCGTGAAAAAGCTTGCGAAATGCTGCGTGATGCGGCTGAAATTTTAAAAGATAATATGATTAAGGTTGCAATCACGGGTTCTGCTGGTCTTGGTGTTGCTAAAGCTGGTGATATTGACTTTGTGCAAGAGGTTTTTGCAACAAGAAAAGCGGTCGGCACTCATGTGCCTAATGCCGATGTTGTAATCGAGCTTGGCGGTGAAGATGCAAAGATTATTTTTCTTAAAGGTCAGCTTGAAGAACGTATGAATGGTTCTTGTGCTGGTGGTACTGGTGCTTTTATTGACCAGATGGCTGTACTTTTAGATGTAACACCTGCTCAACTTGATGAGCTTAGTTTAGAAGCTGAGCGAATTTACACAATCGCTTCCCGTTGTGGTGTATTTGCTAAAACAGATATTCAGCCACTACTTAACGAAGGTGCTAGAAAAGAAGATGTTGCGGCTTCAATTTTCCAAGCGGTGGTAAACCAGACACTTACTGGTCTTGCTCAAGGTCGTACTATTGAGGGCGATGTACTGTTTTTAGGTGGACCTCTTTTCTTCTTTATGGGACTGCAAAGACGTTTTCAAGAAACATTAAAACTAGATAAAGAACATGCTCATTTTCCAGAGCTTGCTCCATTTGCTATTGCTGCTGGTGCGGCTGAATACGCAAAAGATACAAGCAAAGAATATACATTTAATTCTCTGCTTGATACTCTTGAAAAAGCTGCTGGTGAGCCTGTGCTTTCTCAGGTCTTAGAACCTCTTTTTAACTCTCAAGAGGAATACCGTGAGTTTACCCAAAGACATGGCAAACATGACGTTATGACCGAAAATGTAACCGTTTATGAGGGTGATGCATATCTAGGCATTGACTGCGGTTCTACTACAACAAAGCTTGTTCTTATAGGGCAAAACCACCAGATTTTATACCATCACTATGCACCTAATAAGGGCAACCCAGTAGATGTTATTAAAGAGCAACTAACAAAGCTTTATGAGCTTTGTGGGAATAGAGTTAAAATTGTTTCCTCTGCTGTTACTGGTTATGGTGAGGCACTAATTCAAAGTGCTTTTGGTATTGACCATGGTTTAGTTGAAACTGTTGCTCACTTTAGAGCTGCTAAACACTTCTGCCCAGATGTTGATTTTATTATTGATATAGGCGGTCAGGATATTAAGTGCTTCAAAATCCGTAACAACTGCATTGATAACATTTTCCTTAATGAGGCTTGTTCTTCCGGTTGTGGTTCATTTATAGAAACTTTTGCCCGCTCAATGGGTTATTCTATTGAGGAATTTTGCAAACTTGGTTTACTTGCAAAACACCCTATTGATTTAGGTTCAAGATGTACTGTATTTATGAACTCATCTGTAAAACAAGCTCAAAAAGATGGTGCAGGTATTGATGCAATCTCTGCTGGTCTTTCTGTATCTGTTGTTAAGAATGCTCTTTATAAAGTTATTCGTGCAAGCTCTCCTGATGATTTAGGTAAACATATCGTTGTGCAAGGTGGTACTTTCTTAAATGATGCTATTTTGCGTTCATTTGAACTTGAAATAGGTCGAGAAGTCACTCGCCCTGCTATTTCTGGTCTTATGGGTGCTTATGGTGCTGCTCTTTATGCAATGGATAACAAAGCAGAAACAACAAATATTATTCTGCCTAGTGAGCTTTCAGTATTTAAACATGAAGCTAAAAGTGTAAGATGTGGACTGTGTACAAACCACTGTAACCTAACAGTTAACACATTCTCTGGAAATCGTCGCTTTGTTTCTGGTAACCGTTGTGAGCGTCCACTTGGCAAGGGCGAACAAAAAGAACTTCCTAACCTTTACATATGGAAACTTGAAAAGCTAAAAAGCTATGATAAAATTAAACCAGCGGGTGAGGCAAAAGCTAAAATTGGTATTCCTTTTGGACTTAATATGCTTGAGCTTTATCCTTTCTGGAAAACATTCTTAACTGAGCTTGGCTTTGAGGTCGTAAGAAGTGAAATCTCTACCCGTGATATGTACCAAAGGGGACAACACTCTATACCATCTGATACAGTTTGTTATCCTGCTAAACTCATGCATGGTCATATAGATGATTTACTCACTAAAAATGTTGATGCAATTTTCTATCCATGTATGACTTATAACCTTGATGAGCATAGAAGTGATAACTGCTACAACTGCCCTGTTGTTGCATATTATCCAGAGCTTTTACAGGCAAATGTGCCAGAGCTTGAAAAAACTGATTTTATGATGCCTTATTTTGAGCTTTCAAATCATAAGGAATTTGTAAAACAAGCAAATAAATTCTTTGGCAAAAAATACTCTTGGCTTAAAAAGAAACAAATTGAGCAAGCTGCCGAGCGTGCTTACATAGCTCTTGATGTATATTATACTAACATTCGTGCAGAGGGCGAAAAGGCTGTTAAATTCGCTGATGATAACAATTTACCTATTGCTGTGCTTGTGGGTAGACCTTACCATATAGACCCAGAAATCAATCACGGTATTCATCAGATGATTGGTTCATATAACATGGTTGTTGTAAGTGAGGACTCTGTTTTCCATCTCGCTGAAGCTCCAAGTGTTCGTGTGCTTAACCAGTGGACTTATCACTCTCGTATGTATTCAGCAGCTCAATATGTTGTAAATAAACCTAATGCAGAGCTTATTCAGCTTGTTAGCTTTGGCTGTGGTATTGATGCTATTACAACCGATGAAATCCGCTCTATTATAGAGTCTGGTAATAAAATTTATACTCAGCTTAAAATTGATGAAATAAATAACCTTGGTGCAGCTAGAATTCGTATTCGTAGTATGCTTGCAGCAGTTGAGGAGGGTAAACGACTTGCAAAACAATAAACCTTGGGTACAGTTTACCGAGGACATGAAAAAGGATTATACAATCCTTGTCCCAAATATGTTACCAATTCAATTTGGTATCGCTCTTAAAATTATGAAAAATTATGGCTATAATATGGAGCTTTTAACCACTGATGGCCATGATATAATTGAAACTGGTCTTAAAAATGTGCATAATGATACCTGTTACCCTGCACTTTTAAGCATAGGTCAGCTTATCCATGCGATTGAAAGCGGTAAATATGATACTCATAAAATTGCTCTTATTATGAGCCAAACAGGTGGCGGTTGTCGTGCGTCTAACTATATTCACCTTTTAAGAAAAGCTCTTGAAAAAAAGGGTTATGATTATATCCCTGTTATCTCTCTTAACTTCTCTGGTCTTGAGGATAACCCAGGGTTTAAACTAACACCTCAAATGTTAAACCAGATAGCTTATGGTTTACTTATTGGTGATTTAATTATGATGCTACACAATCAGTGCAGACCTTATGAAAAAGTAAAAGGCACATCTCAAAAGGTTGTTGATATATGTACTCGCACTATTTCCGAGCGTTTCACTGGCAATCGTATAATTAGATATAGTGAAGTTAAAAAACTTTATCAGTTTGTGCTTGATGCATTTGCTAAAATTCCACTTGATACCTCTGTTAAAAAGAAAAAAGTTGGTATTGTAGGTGAGATTTATGTTAAATTCTCCCCTCTTGGCAATAACCACCTCGAAGATTTTCTGGTTAGTGAGGGCTGTGAGCCTGTACTTCCAGGGTTAATTGACTTCTGTTTATACTGTATTTATAACAATGTAATTGACCATAAGCTTTATGGCAGGTCATTAAAGGCTGCTATGACCAATCAAATGATTTATAAATTTGTGCTTGGTAAGCAAAAAGATATGATTCAAATGATTGAAAAACATGGTAAATTCCGCCCACCTCAGTATTTCGACCATGTTCGTCAGCTTTCTAAGGAAATCATCGGCGAGGGTGTTAAAATGGGTGAAGGTTGGCTGCTTCCTGCTGAAATGGTTGAGCTTATCACTGAAGGTGTTAAAAATATCGTTTGCACACAGCCTTTTGGTTGTCTGCCTAACCATATAGCTGGCAAGGGCATGGTTAGAAAAATTAGAGAAAAATATCCAGATGCAAATATTGTTTCTATCGACTATGACCCAGGTGCATCAAAAATAAATCAGGAAAACCGAATAAAGCTTATGCTTTCAACCGCTGAGGAATAAAAAAACCGCCTTAGCGGTTTTTTTATTTTGCATATAAATTTATATCCCATGCTGGCACATATGGGTGATGTCTGAAATAAAATTTATATTCTGGACAAATTTCATGTATTTGAAGTACAAGTGCAAATAAATCTTCATTTCTATGATATGCCGCAATATTTAGTTTTGGTTTCCAAGTTTTAAGCGTGTTTTTTGCACCAAAAATAGCCTCTTTTTCTGAGCCTTCAACGTCCATTTTTAAAAATGTACACTCTTTTCCAGATAAAACCGAGTCAACAGAACGCATATTAGTCTCTATGCCTTTACTTGCTACCTTTGAATTTCTGCCTGCTTTTGCCGCAAATGTCAGCACACAATCGCTATCCCATGCACCTGCATTTTTTAGTACAATATCTCCAGATAGATTTTCTTCTACATACTTTTTAAGCTTTTTAAAATTTCGCTTATCTGGCTCTAAGGCGGTTATACTTGCAAACTTTCCGTTTGTATAACTTAAAAGCTCTCTTATTGTATCGCCATTATATGCACCCAAGTCAACAAAATGCTCGTTTTCTGTTGGTTTTAATACATCTGTGAAAATCTCGTTTTTATCGTCCTCACCTTGTACTAAATATTCTATTTTGCCTGTGAGTTTAAAACATATCATATTATCTAATACTTGCTTTGAACGCTCATCTGCTAAAAGCTCGAACACCTTATCAAACTCTTTTTCGTGTGCTTTAGCAAACTCTAAGTTAAAAATGCCCTCGCCTGCTACTGGTACATCTGGTGCTACCACATCAAATTTTGCATTAAGCTCATACATTTTCTCAAGCACTTCTGCTCTCTGACTTGCAAAAGATATAACAATTACTATGTTCTCGCCAAAAACCTCTATTGTCTGTGCAAGTGTTCTAACTGGAAAACCTGCAAAGTCATGCCCTCTTACAAACTCATCACTTGCAAATACTCCTGATGCTTTTATTCCATAGCTTTCAAACACTTTTAAAATCTTGTCGGCACCATCACCCATGCCATAAAGCACAATAGGTCTGTTCTCTTTTTTTAATCTATCCCAAACTGTTTCAGTTATAGTTTTCCATTTCATAAAAACTCATTCCTTATTTTTTTAGTTTATTATAAACTTTTAAGGCTAATGTGTAAAGTTTATAATTTACCACTTTTTCACTGTAAAAAAATTCGACAGCATTGTCATTTAACATAAATTACTGTATAATGTTTAATATAAATGATGACAGGAGAGGTTGCAATATGCCAAAAAATAAAAAAAATAAAATTGTAGAACTTGATAAAGAGCATCTGCGTGACCTTGATGGTGTCACCATGGATTTAGACAGCTATGCTAAACATACAAAACCTCAAATAAAAACTAAAAATGAACCTGTAAAACAAACAGAAACCAAAAACGAACCAAAACAGCCTATTGGTGTTTTTGCTTGTAATCCGGTGCATATAGGTTGGTATACAACAGGCGAAACCAAACAACAAATAAACTACCCTATAATGGCAGGTGCTATCAAACCTAACCAAGAAATAAATAACTTAAATACTTATTATATTGGCTCTGGTTCTTACTTATCTTCTGGTTCATTTTTAACATCTTATCTTACTTCTTACTTAACTTCGTATTTGACTTCTTATATAACTTCTTATACAACATCTTATTTAACGTCATACTTAACATCTTTTAGTTCTTCTTTTGTTTCATCTGGTGATATTTTAGCTCATGGTTATGGATTGGAGCTGATTTAAAATGAAAGCTTTCCATTCGTGCTGGACTGCTCCATTTAAAGCACGAAACCCAAACGCTCAGTTTAATATCCCACCTTTTGAAATTTTAACAACTGTGCTTTCTGCTCTGTTTTGGCAAAAAAATAACGGTGGCATTGCTATGATTTGTGATGAAACAGCCTATAATTTCTATAAAACGAATAATTTAGTGAGTTTATGGAATGATGGAATTAGAGTTTTACTTGATGATATACCAAAAGAAATAAATCCACATATTTTCTGGGCGACTGGCAAGCTTTTTGCCCTTAAAAGCATGGAAAAACCTTGTGTTATGATGGATACTGATTTTATCGTTTGGGAAAAGCTATTTTTTGACAATATAAAGCTTGCTGCTATACATTCAGAAGAACTTATACCAGAAACTTATCCATCTAAAGAAAGCTTTTATTCAGATTTTGATTTTTCTGGGCTTGATTGGACTGTTCCCGCTGCGAATACTGCACTTTCTTTCTTCGGTGATAAAGATTTTACCGATTATTATACAAATACTGCAATAGATTTTATGTTAAGCTGTCAAAATGCAGATAATCCACTTATTTATATGGTTTTTGCAGAGCAACGTTTACTTGCTATGCTTGCCAAACAAAAACATATAAAACTAGATTATTTTTCGAGTTTACAAGAGCTTTTCACCTCTGGTCAAACTCGTTTCACTCACACTTGGGGTTTCAAGCAACAAATGCAACAAAACCCTAATATTATGCATGCTTTCTGCAAAAAATGTGCAGATAGAATATCAAAAGAGTTTCCCGAATGGACAGGCATATTGTCTAATATTGACTGTCTTTCACCGTATTTTTAATAGGTATTGAGTTCCAGTTTGAAATCTGATACACTATATTATATTTTTAGATTTCAATAATATGGAGGAGTTATATGCTTTTTGATTTAATAATGGGCGGTGATTTACGCTCAATTATCCTCGGTTTAGTTCTTGGTTTACCCGCTGTTGTTATCTGCCTAACCATTCACGAGGCGGCTCATGGTTTTACAGCTTACCTAATGGGCGATAAAACCGCTAAGGCTTCTGGCAGACTCACTCTTGACCCTATGGCTCATATTGACCCTTTAGGCTTTATGTGTATGATGCTTGTAGGGTTTGGTTGGGCAAGACCTGTTCCTGTTAACATATCGCAATTTAAAAACAGACGTCTTGGTATGGGACTTGTTGCGGCTGCTGGTCCAGTTTCCAATATGATTTTAGGCTTTATAGCTTATGTTATATCTATAACTTTACAGATTAAGCTTTACCCTATCTCTGGTTTTACCGAGGCTTTAGTGCTGTTTTTCACTTATATAGCCTCTATGTCCGTAGGTCTTGGCGTATTTAATCTGTTGCCTGTTCACCCTCTGGACGGCTCTCGCATACTCGATGCTATTTTACCATTTAAAATGCAAATTAAATACCAAAACTTTATGAATAGATATGGTTCTGTTGTTCTTTTAGTTGTTATTGCATTTTTATGGATTGGCGGTTTATCTTTCCTTGTTGTCGGTGCTAGACAGCTTATTTTAAATCTTGCACTTAATTTCGTGGGGTTACTTGTGTAAATGGAAAATATAACATTTCATCTTGATAGTTTTGATGGCCCTCTTGATTTACTGCTTCATCTTATCGCAAAAAACAAAGTTAGCATATATGATATACCAATATCTGAAATTTTAAAGCAATATCTTGATGTTTTAAATGAAGCTAGAAGTATGAACCTAGAAATTGCAAGTGAGTTTATAGCCATGGCATCTGAGCTGGTTTTAATAAAATCTAAAATGCTGCTTCCTCGCCATGATAAAGAAGATGAACAGGCAGAAGACCCTCGTGCTAAACTTGCTTTAATGCTTCTAGAATACCAAAAGATAAAACTTGCAACTCCATTTCTTGCCAAACAGGTTAAGTTTGGAGAAAATATGTATATAAAGCCACCTGAACAGTTATCATATAAAGTAGAATATAAGCACTGTACAAATGACCTTATTCGTGCAGCTAAACATCTTCTAAGACGTACAGAACGCAAAATCCCTCCTTCAATTCGTGCATTTTCGGGTATAGTTGGTAAAGAAAATGTTCCCGTAAGCACCATGATTGATAGAATTTTACAGCTTTTTTCTGTTAAAAATCACTTATCTTTTAATGAGCTTTTTGATAACACACAAAGTCGCTCAGAAGTTGTAGCAACTTTTCTTGCCGTTCTAGAGCTTTCTAAAACACATCGTATTTTATTAGATGGCACTCAAGATAATTCTTATATTACACTTGTTTCACCAAATGGAGAGGAGGACTTAGACTCTTGAAACCATTAAACGCAAGCATTGAGGCTATTTTATTTGCTTCAGGTGATGCTATTTCTATATCAAGGCTTGCTAATGCTCTTAACATATCATCTGATGAAGTAGAATATGCTCTTAATGAGCTTAGTAAACATTATAACAGTCAAAACTCTGGTCTTACTCTCCTTAGAATAAATGACAAAGCTCAACTTTGTTCACGCCCTGATTATGCTGATGTTATACGCCGTGCAATAGAAAACCGTAAACCACCTCAACTTTCCCCTGCCGCTCTTGAAGTTTTAACTATTATCGCTTATCGTCAGCCTGTTACAAGAGCTTATGTTGAACAACTTCGTGGTGTGGATTCTGGCGGCACAATATCAAACCTTATTGAAAAAGGTTTTATAACCGAAGCTGGCAGATTAGATGTTATCGGTAGACCAATTCTTTATAAAACTACTGATGTTTTTTTACGAACCTTTTCTATTTCCAGTCTAGCTGAACTGCCAGAACTGCCCGAGCTTACACACGATGAACAGCTTAGGTTAGGACTGGAAAATATCGAAACGGAGTGATGCCCTTTTGTTTATCCTAAAAATAGTGCTTGGGATAGCCTTGGTATTACTAATATTACTGTTTACACTATTATTTATATTGTTTTTTTGTAAAACAGCAATTTATATCTCTCGTGATGATAAACAAAACACCAAAGTTTCTCTTAAAATATTTTTTGTGCGTATTAAACTCTATCCAATAGGAAAAACTAAAGAAAAATCATATAAACCTAAAAAAACTCAAAAAACATCAGAAGAACCTGAACCATCAGAGGAAGAAAATAATTTTTCTTCGAAATATATAGATTTAATTTTAAATATTATCTATGATTTAAAAGAAAAATTATATATTGATAAATTATATTTAAATATTATCTTTGCAAGTGATGATGCTGCTAAAACAGGTATTATGTTAGGTACAGCTTTTTCTATCTGTGGTATGATTACTCCCATACTTCGCAAAAGTTTTCATTTAAAAAAACAATCTATTGTGCTTGATGCCGATTTTAATTCAAATAAAACTAAATTTACACTGGATTTTACAGGGCATACAAGAATAATTAAAATATTATTAATTGCTTTTAAATACCGTAAACAACTTTTTAAAATTTATCAAAAGACATAATAATGCTTTATTTATCGGAGGCGATATTCAATGAACGAACATCCTATTAAAAATCTGATGAGTGAAACCATGGAAAAAATTAAATCCATGGTAGATGTTAACACTATTATTGGAAAGCCTATTCAGGCGGGCAGAACTACCATTATTCCTGTATCTAAAGTTACATTTGGATTTGGTACTGGTGGTACTGATTTCCAGTCCAAAAACTCAAAGGATACTTCCCCACTTTGTTTCGGTGGCGGTGGCGGTGCGGGCGTGACCGTATCCCCTGTTTGTTTTCTTGTTGTAACAAGTGATGGTGACGCTCGTATTCTACCACTTAACGCACAGGCGGAAACAACCGCTGACCGTCTTGTTGAAATGATTCCTAGTGCTATAAATAAATTCTCCAGCTTTATGGAAAGCAAAAGCAAGACAGAGGAAACCGAAGAAAAAGACTCTTTAATGTAATTTTAGCATACTTTTAACGTATATCCTCCCAAACCTACTCATATACTTTTGAGTAGGTTCTATTTTGCAAATTCTTGGAGGATATGCCAATGCGAAAACTATTTATATGCTTGTTATTTTTACAAATATTTTATTTGTCTGCGGGTGCTGTTTCTGCTAAAAGTGCGGTTGTTATTGATGCTGATACTGGTGCTGTGCTTTTTGCTCAAAATGAAAATGAAGTTTTGTCAATGGCTTCTACTACCAAAATTATGACCGCTCTAATCGCCATAGAGAATGGAAATTTAGAGCGTGAATATTCGGTTAAAAAGGAGTATACTTTAGTCGAAGGCTCATCTATGTATCTAAAGGAAAATGAAAAAATTTCTATTCTTGATACGCTTTATGGGCTTATGCTTATGAGCGGAAATGATGCTGCTTTAGCTATTGCTGGTGAATGTGGCGGTTTTGATGCATTTGTAGATAAAATGAATAATAAAGCCATTGAGCTTGGTCTTGAAAACACTCATTTTGAAAACCCTAATGGTCTTGATGCTGAAACACATCACACAACCGCTTTAGAGCTTGCTAAACTCACTGCTTACGCCATGCAAAACCCTACTTTTGCACAAATTGTTTCGACTGAAACCTATACTTCTGGCACTCGTACCATGACAAACCATAACAAGCTTTTAAAAATGTATGAAAACTGCATTGGTGTTAAAACAGGTTATACCAAAAAAAGTGGTCGCTGTTTGGTATCGGCTGCCGAGCAAAATGGCAGAACGATTATCGCTGTAACTTTAAATGACCCTGACGACTGGAACGACCATATTTCTATGCTTAATAACGCTTTTGAGCTTTATAAACCGACTGTAATACAAAAAAGCGGCAATATTATAGGCGAGGTTAACTGTCAAGGTGGCACAGAAAATAATATTAAGCTCTCTGGCTCATCTGATATAACACTTTGGCTGACTGATGAGGAAAAAAATAATCTTAGTTTTACTATTTCAGGCAGACCTTTTGTTTATGCTCCCGCTCATGTAGGGCAGATTTATGGCACTATAAACTATACTTTAAATGATAAAGTTTTAGCTACTGATGACCTTGTTTTTTCATCAAAAGCGGATATGCAGCAGCCTAGCTTATCTCTAATCAAAAAAATAATACAAAAATTTTTATCTATATTCTAAATATTTTATGATTGTGAGGATTTTTTAAATGAAAGAAAGAGTACAAAAAATAATTGCACAATCTGGCTTATGCTCCAGAAGAACGGCTGAAAGCTGGATTACAGAAGGAAAAGTTACCATAAACGGTAGAAAAGCAACTATTGGTGCACATGCTGACCCTACTCGTGACCATATCTGTGTTGATGGCAAACCACTTCATGGCAAAGAACAAAAACGCTATTTGATGCTTTACAAACCTCGTGGATTTGTAACAACAATGAAAGATGAACGTGGCAGAAAAAATGTTTCTCAGCTTGTAAAAAAATGTAGTTGTCGTGTTTACCCTGTTGGCAGACTTGATGTAGACTCCGAAGGCTTACTTATCATGACAAATGATGGTGAACTGACCCACAAACTGACACACCCTTCCCATGAAATAACAAAAACTTATACCGTAACTGTTAGAGGTAATCTTGAAAACATACCTTCCCTTGCAGAACCTATGGATATTGATGGCTATATGATAAAGCCTGCCACTGTTTTTATCCTAAACCAAAAGGAAAATCAAGCTAGACTGGAAATTCGCATACATGAAGGACGTAACCGCCAAATTCGCAAAATGTGTGAAAAATGCGGTTTCACCGTTCACCGTTTAAAACGCCTTTCTGTTGGCAATTTACAGCTTGATTCTTCACTTCCTGTTGGTAAATGGCGTGAACTAACACAATCTGAAATTTCTTATTTACGCTCTCTTTGATATTTTTTTGAATGATACTTCTAAAGCTCTTGCATTTTATATACCAAGATTATAAAATATAAACTAGGAATGTATAAGAGGGAGAGTATCTTCGAGTGAATGATTTAATGACTAAAATTCAGACTAACCTTTCAAGCTTTTCTAAAGGTCAACGTCTGATTGCACGTTATATAACCGAACATTATGACAAGGCGGCTTTTATGACTGCTAACCGCCTTGGTACTACTGTTGGTGTCAGTGAATCCACCGTTGTCCGTTTTGCTACCGAGCTTGGCTATGACGGATATCCGCATTTACAAAAAGCTCTTCAAGAAATGATTAGAAATCGTCTAACTGCTGTGCAGCGTATGGAAGTTGCTGAAGACCGTATAGGCAACCGAGATATACTTGAGTCAGTTTTAACGGCTGATGTCGAAAAAATCCGCATGACTATGGACGAACTTGACCGCTCTGCTTTTGAAAAATCCGCTTCTTGCATAACCAAAGCTAAAAGAATTTATATTCTTGGTGTGCGTTCTTCCTCTGCACTTGCAAGTTTTATGGGATTTTATTTCACTCTGCTTTTTGGTAATGTTTATGTACTTGATACCAACAGCGGAAGTGAAATCTTAGAGCAAATACTCCATATTGGTGAGGGCGATGTATTTATCGGCATCAGCTTCCCTAGATATTCCCAGCGTACTTTAGCCGCTATGAAATATTCTAAAGCCCACGGTGCTAATGTTATCGCTCTTACTGATTCGAGTTTATCTCCTCTTGCAAATTATGCTGACCATACACTGATTGCTAAAAGTGATATGGCTAGTTTTGTAGACTCGCTTGTTGCCCCTCTTTCTGTTATCAATGCTATTATAGTTCAAGTTAGCATGGATAGACAAGAGGAAGTCGAAAAAACTTTTAATCAGCTTGAATCTATTTGGAATGAATACAATGTCTATGAAACTATGGACGAATCATGATTTTTTACTTTGGAAAAGTCGAATAAATTATTGACTTTTCCTAATTTTATTTTAAGGAGCGTTTTTATCCGTGCCAAAATTATCTATTGCAGTAATAGGTGCTGGTGCTGCTGGACTTATTGCCGCTGGAACTGCTGCCTCTTTAGGGGCAGATGTTTTGTTATTTGAAACCAACCCAAAAGTTGGCAGAAAAATCTATATCACAGGTAAAGGTCGCTGTAATGTGACAAATAACTGTGAAGTTACTAACATTCTTGCTAATATACCTGTAAACCCTAGATTTTTATATTCTGCTCTTGGTAAATTTAACGCTCAAGATGTTATGAGTTTTTTTGAGTCGTTAGGTGTACCTTTGAAAACCGAACGTGGAAATCGTGTTTTTCCTGTATCCGACAAAGCTTCTGACATAGTTGATGCTTTGTTTTCTTATGTCAAAAAACAAGGTGTAAAAATAGTTTTTCAGACTGTTAACGATATTTTAGAACATAAAAATGGCTTTTTAGTTAAAACTACCGATAAACAGTTTATAGTAGACCGTGTTATAATAACAACAGGCGGTGCGTCCTATCCTAACACAGGCTCTACTGGTGACGGTTATCGCTTTGCTAAAAATTTCTCTCATTCTATTGTAAGTCCTAGACCGTCACTTGTTCCGCTTGTTGAAAAGGGTGATACTTGTCAGAAACTTATGGGGCTTTCGCTTAAAAATGTAAGATTAACTGCTTTTGAAAACAACAAAAAGATATTTGAAGATTTTGGCGAAATGTTATTTACTCATTTTGGCGTTTCTGGCCCATTGGTACTTTCTGCCTCGGCTCATATGCGTCACTTTGGAAGTAAAGAATATAAGCTTTTAATAGACCTTAAACCCGCTTTAGATGAGAAAACTTTAGACAAACGACTGCTTAACGACTTTGAAAAATATAAAAACAGTGATTTTATAAATGCTCTTGGTGAGCTTTTACCTCGTAAGCTTATACCTGTTATAATTGAGCTTGCAAAAATTAACCCTCACACTAAGGTTCACTCAATTACTAAAACTCAAAGAGCTACACTTTGTAAACTTATCAAGGCTTTTCCTATTGATATCTCTGGTGCAAGACCTATTTATGAGGCTATTGTAACAACTGGTGGTGTGAGTGTTAAAGAAATAAACCCTAAAACTATGGAATCTAAAAAGAAAACTGGTCTGTATTTTGCAGGCGAAGTTATAGATGTTGATGCTTATACAGGTGGATTTAATCTTCAAATCGCTTGGTCTACGGGCAAGCTCGCAGGCGTTTCAGCATCTGAAAGAAATGGAGATGAATGATAATGAACCAGATTGCAGTTGCGATTGATGGCCCTTCTGGTGCTGGTAAAAGTACAATCGCTAAAACAGCTGCTAAGACACTTGGATTTATATATGTCGATACAGGTGCATTATATCGCACAATCGGTCTAGCTGTATTTAGAAAAAATTTTGATGCTTTAAATCCAAATGAAGTTATATCTGTTTTGCCAGAAATAGATATAAAACTAAAATACGTTGATGATGCTCAGCGTGTATATTTAAACGGTGAAGATGTATCCGAACTTATAAGAACCCCTGAAATCTCGCTTTTTGCCTCAAGAGTTTCTGTTATTGCTGAGGTTCGTGAGTTTTTACTGGATATGCAACGTGATATAGCTGATAAAAATAATGTGATTATGGACGGTCGTGACATAGGAACGGTTATTTTACCTAATGCTAAGGTTAAAATTTTCCTAACCGCTTCTGATGAAAAACGTGCCGAGCGTAGATATATTGAGCTTTGTCAAAAAGGCGTTAAAACAAATCTTCAAGAAGTGCTAAGTGATATGCGTCAGCGTGATGAAAAGGATTCCTCTCGCTCGCTCGCTCCGCTTAAAAAAGCTGATGATGCTATTTTATTAGATACAAGTGAGCTTGATTTACAGCAAAGTATTGATGCTGTTATAAATATTATTAAAAATGCCAAAAATGCGGAGGATTAATTTTATGGCTACTTTTCAACCTAAATTCCAGTGGCTTGCACTGCCTTTTATCAGTTTAGCATTCCATGTTCATTGTGGATTTAAAGTTATAGGCAGAGAAAATATACCAGATGGTGGCTGTGTTATTTGCCCTAACCACTCTGATGTTATAGACCCCCCTCTTGTTGCCGCTTGTATTGGTAATAAACACCGTATTCGTGTTATGGCAAAAAAAGAACTTTTTCAAAAGAAAAATTTCGGAAATCTCATCACTTGGCTTGGTGCATTTCCTGTTGATAGAAATAGAGCTGATATAAAAGCTATCAAAACCGCTCTGCAAGCTGTTAGAGATGGCAATAAACTGCTTATCTTTCCTCAAGGCACTCGTGATGCTCATGAGGGCGAAGCTAAAGAAGGTGCTGCTATGCTTGCAGTTAAAACAAAAGCTCCTATTGTACCTGTTTATGTAAGCGAGAAAAAAGGCTTTAGAACTCATGCTTATGTTGTTTTTGGCAAACCTTTTTATCCAGATACTTCATCAAAAGATTATCATGCAATTTCAGATGATATCTTAAAACGTATCTACGCACTAAAAAAGGAGATACCTAAAAAATGATTGAAGTTGCAAAAACTGCGGGGTTCTGTTTTGGTGTAAAACGTGCTGTTGAGCTTGCAGAAAAACTTTCCCAAACAGAAAAACAGATATATTGTTATGGAGAGATTATACACAACAAACATGAAATAAGTCGTCTTGAGGCTATGTCAATCAAAACGGCTTACTCAATAGATGATATAAAAGATGGCTCAACTGTTATTATTCGTGCCCATGGTGTGCCTAAGCAAACTTATGATATTTTTAAGAAGAAAAATTGTAAAATAGCTGATGCAACCTGCCCTTTTGTTTCTAAAATACATCGTATTGTTCAAAAAGAACATAGCGAAAACAGGCGTATTTTAATACTCGGAAGTGCTGGTCACCCCGAAATTTTAGGCATCTCTGGTTGGTGCGAAAACGCCATAGTTTGCGAGGATTTAAACGCCATTGAAACTGCTTTTAAAGATGGTTTTTTGTCATCTGATATGCCTTTAAGCGTTGTCGGTCAAACCACTCTCAACCGAACAATTTGGGATATTTCTGTGAATTTTCTAAAAAAACAGTGTACAAACATCAAAATATTTGATACAATATGTAATGCGACGGACGAGCGACAAGCTGAAGCCCGTCTACTTGCCGGAAAATCAGATTGTATTATCGTAATAGGCGATAAAAAGAGCTCTAATACAAAAAGACTCTACGAAATAAGTAAAACTCTATGCTCTCATGTATGTTACATAGAAGATGCATCAGAACTTTCTAATGATTTCTGCAATCGTTTTAACGGACGCCATGTAGGTATTACTGCTGGTGCTTCTACTCCGGCTTGGATAATTAAGGAGGTCAGTAACATGATGAGCGAAGAAACAAAATTTGAAAATGAAGATTTCGCAGCTATGCTGGAGGAATCCCTTAAGTCTATAAAGAATGGAGAAAAAGTAACCGGTACTGTAATTTCTATTTCCCAGAACGAAGTACAGGTTGACCTTGGCACTAAGCAGACCGCTTATATCCCTCTAGATGAGCTGTCCGATGACCCTAACTACAAGGCTGAAGACCACATCAAGCCAGGCGATGAAATCGAAGCTGTTGTTATCCGTGTAAACGATGGCGAAGGTCTAATCTCTCTTTCTAAGAAGCGTATCGACCAGATGAAGGGCTGGGAAACCATCGAGGCTGCTAAGGAAAACCACACTGTGGTTGAAGGCACTATTGTCGAGGAAAACCGTGGCGGTATCGTTGCTACTGCTGCTGGTGTTCGTATCTTTATCCCTGCTTCCCAGACTGGTGTTCCAAAGGACGAGTCTATGGCTCAGCTAGTTAAGACTAAGCAGTCTTTCTATATCACCGAAATTAACCGTCAGCGTAAGCGTGTAGTTGGTTCTATACGTGCTGTTCAGCAGGAAGCTCGTAAGGCTGCTGCTGAGAAGGTTTGGGAGTCTATCGAAGTTGGTAACGAGTACGAGGGTACTGTTAAGAGCCTGACTTCTTACGGTGCATTCGTTGACATCGGTGGCGTTGATGGCATGATTCATATCTCTGAGCTGTCTTGGGGTCGTATCAAGCACCCATCTGAGGTTGTTGCTATCGGCGATAAGGTACATGTTTATGTTATCGCTCTTGACAAGGATAACAAGAAGATTTCCCTTGGCTACAAGCGTTCTGAGGACAACCCTTGGACTATCTTCACTTCTAAGTATTCTGTTGGCGATACAGCTAAGGTTAAAATCCTGAAGTTTATGCCATTCGGTGCATTCGCTGAAATCGTTCCAGGTGTTGACGGTCTTATCCATATTTCTCAGATTGCTGACCATCGTATTGCTAAGGCTGATGAAACTCTGTCTGTTGGTGAAGAAGTTGATGCTAAGATTATCGATATCAACGAGGAGAAAAAGAAGGTTTCTCTTTCTATCCGTGCTCTGCTAACTGGCGAAGAAGCTAGCGAGACCGAAGAATAATCTATAAAAGTTATAAAAGCAAGCCTAAATATTAGGCTTGCTTTTTTTATTTAATCGCTTTTATCAAATTATCTTTATCTTTATTATTTGGGTGTTTTAAAGCTTTGTCAAAATTTTCTATGAGCATTTGATATTTTTGATAGTTTTCATCATTTTGCAGTTTTAAATATCTATCTCTAACTGCCTGTGGCATTCTACCTTGACACATAAAACTGCCTATAATCTTATTATTATCTTTAATATTAGCTTTTACTCGCTCTATTATCTGATTAAAATATTCCTGACTTTCGCCAAAACCCGCTGTGCCAAATAGAAAAATCTCTTTATTTTGGGCTTGTTTTAAAAACTCTATTGTTTTACTGTCACAAGTGCCTTTATCTGTCCAAAAACCTATATATATTCTATCTGCATCTAATGATTTTATATCATGCTCACCATAATATATAATATTATCTAAACTTTCATTTATAGTTTGTGCAAGCTCTTTTGTATTACCTGTATGACTGCTATATGTAACTGAATATGTCATTTTATTTTCTCCCTTAATTATCAAAAATGCAACCAAATTCTCTGTGCTGCTGAAGTGCATAAAGGCATTTTTTGTTGCATCTTATACAATGTCTTATTTTATCAGTGTTTTCAGATATAACTTTATTAACCCAATTTGCATCTGCTAAAAGCTGTCTGCTCATTGCTGCAAACTGTATACGCTCACCTTTAAGCTGATTTTCTATAAACTCTGGAGTTGTAAGTCCTCCCACTCCACAAATAGGCTTATTGGTATATTTTTTAACCTCATCACAATATTTTAAGAAACAGCCTTCAGCTCCAAAGTAATCATGCTTTTTCATAGGTATAGTGTCTTCAAGCTTTGAATGATTTGCAAGTGTCACATGAAAGCTATCAACACCCGCTTTTTCAAGAAGTGGCACAAATACAGCAAGCTCATCTATAACAACACCCGCATTGCCATAATGTGGGTGTTCCTGTCTTACAGCAAGCTTATAGTCTATCGGTGTATTAGGCACAACCTCTCTGACTGCTTTTACACACTCTACTGCAAACCTAGCTCTATTTTCTGGTGTTTGTCCGTAAATATCAGTTCTTTTATTAAATACACTAGACGAAAAGCTACCACACATTCTGTCACCATGTACCTGTATCATATCAAAACCAGCTTTTACTGCAAGCTTTGCCGCTCTTCCAAAATTTTGGACTGTTGTATTTATTTCATCTATTGTCATATTGGTTATAAGCCTACTTGTGGCATCATTTATAATAGGTCTTAAATCTTCTCTTGTTATCTTTCCGCTTTTTATATCGTTCATATAAGGCATTATAACGCTAAAATCTGTATCTGATACATGAAGCTGTGCAGCAATTTTGCAATCATTTTCATGTGCAATACTGCAAAGCTGTTTATATCTCTCAAAACCTTCATCACTAAAAAGCGAAAGAGCTTTTATTTTATCATCAACAGGCACATCTCCTATTATTATGAGTGAAACTCCACCTTTTGCTATACCCTCTATTCTCTTTTTATAATCATCAAATTTAAGTCCCATTGTTGTTGGTGCAAATATAATTCTGTTTTTTAACTTTATATCACCTATTTTTATAGGACTTTTTATAAAATCATACATTTTACTTTCTCCTACTCTCTTTGATTTTTTGCATCAAAGACATTATTTGTTCTTTTTCTTTATTATTTATTCCACTAAAAACTTGTTCGTCCCATTTTTTAAAAAGCATGCGACTTTTTTCAAAAACGCTCTTTCCATTATCAGTCAAAAATAAATTTATAATTCTTTTATCATCATCATTAGTTATTCGCTTAATCATTTGTAAACTTTCCAGCTTTTTAAGCGTTCTTGTCACATAACCATTGTCCATAAAAAGGCTTTCTCCAAGCTGCTTTTGTGTGCAGCCTTCATGTTTTGCAATATAAATTATAGGATATAAAAGCCCTAGTGTTATATTATCCTGCTCAAGCTCTTTTTCACAGTATGAAGTAAAATCTCGCCTTAACTCTGTTATATATCCTGCAAATGTGCGTTCCATAGTCATTCTCCTTTTTGATTATAGTATATACAATTAGTTGACTTTGTCAAGTATTTTTATATTCTATTTTTTTGATTATCACATAATATATAAAAAGGGGTGATAAAATTTGAAAAGAAAAAGAGTTAAAAAAATCTTTTTATTGTTTATATTATTATTTATAATATTATTTTATATTTTTCTAAAAATTTTACGTCCTATTGCATTGCAATATTCTCAAAATGTTATTCAGCAAACAGCTTCTTATGCAATTCACGATGCTTTAACAGATATTATATATGAAAACCGTTCAGATTATCAGCAGCTTGTAACTTTAGAACGAGATAGCTTAAATCAAGTAACAGCACTTAAAACAGACACAATACTAGCAGATTTCTTAAAAATTCAAATTTCACGAACTACATATGATGCTTTAAATACTCTTGAGCAAAGCGGTGTTGATATACCTTTAGGCTCTATTTTCGCCCCTACCCTATTTGCTGGTCATGGTCCTTCTATTCATGTTGGAATAGCTTCTCTCGGCTTTGCTGATGCTGATTTTATAAGTGCTTTTACTTCAGCAGGTATAAACCAAACTCGTCATCAAATTTTACTTGAAGTTAATGCAGAGGCTCAACTTATAACTTGTTTTGGTATGAGCGATGTAAAAATCACAAATGAACTTGTCGTTACAGATACTGTTATAGTGGGCAATGTTCCTGAGTCATACACCTATATTGATGACACCGAACAAAGTTTGTTAGGCAAAATAAATGATTATGCAAATTAAAAATTTTTATAATTTTACCTTATTTTTTGAAATTACAGTATTATTTATCAGTTTATCTTGTGAAACATATACAATAAACATCTGTTTTTTATATTGTAATTTTTCTATGAATTTAATCAGTAAATTTTGGAATTTTTTATTTTTTGTTGTATAATAGTAGTACGAATTATATGAGGATATTTAATGAATGTAAAAGAGAGGTGATATTATGCTACATCCAATTTTAAAACAATACATACCACTTGCTGAATTTTTAAGCAACGTACTTGGAACTGATTATTCAATCTCTTTATATGATTTATCAAAACCTACTCCTTCACTCGTTGTTTGCTTTCCACATACAAGCCCAATAAACGAGTCAGTCGTAAAAAAACTCATTGATAAGGCAACTAATAGTGAGAATGTTATTATTAACGAAAATATCTTATCCGCTCCAAATCATTCTCTTTCAGCATCATGTATGATGATATATCAAGGCGATATACTGCTTGGCATGATTTGTGTCACTTTTGACGATGTACGTTATCGCAATGTATGTCAGCAAATGTTCCAGCTTTGTAGACCAAATGCTAATTCAATGCCTAATTTAACTGCAAACCCTAATAAACCACTTGAATATGCAGAAACAAAAAATAACGTTCATACAGAACTTGTAGCAAGAGATGCTGCAATAGAGGCTTTACACACATATGGTGTATGTGCAAGCCGTCTAAGTTCCGATGAACGTCTTGAAATAATTCAGTCTTTAGATGAAGCTGGTATTTTCCTACTTAAAGGTGCTGTAAAAGATGTTGCTACCGTTTTGGAATGCTCATCTGCCAGTGTTTACCGCTATTTATCTCAAATTCGTATAGATGAACTTTCTGTGTGATGTTTTTATAGAAATCTTCTTTTATATAGAAGATTTCTATTTTTTATCATTTTTCAACAAGTTTATATTTAGTTAAAAATATGTTTTTTATTTATTATTCCCATTATTTTTTATTTTTTTCATTTTTTAATTTGACATTTACTTTTGATTGTGTTAGACTGTAATCGTAATGTAACCTTACATTGTAACTATTTTGTAACTTTAGCAATCAATTTGTAACATAGGAGTATACCACTTATGGCTGCAACTAATAAAACTAATTCTTTACAATATAAAGGCTTTCCACTGCTGCGAAAGGATAATATCTTGTACTATGGCAGTATGTCTGACAGCCATATCATTATGATGCAAATTCTTGAAACAAAAGAAGAAAAAGGTATAAAAATCGCTACCCGTGTTTCTGTTCAGCTCCAACTCACCGCTGAGGGTCTTAGAGCTAAAGAACGAATTGTTAAAAGCACTGAAAAATCTAGCCTTTGGAATGCTATGGATATAGCTTCTATATGGCTTAAACGTGCAAACTCATCTAAGTAAAACATAACGCATGACAACTTTTAGGAGGTCTTTTTAAATGTCTTTATCCAAACGATGGATTCGCTATGCAATAACTGGCGCATTTGCTACTGCACTTTCTATAACCGCTTCTGGTGCTCTGTACGTTGGTCAAATCGATGCTTCTAGCCTAAACCTTCGCTCAGCACCTAACGGCACTGTAATTGATTCCGTTTCTCGTGGCACTAAAGTAGCTGTTATCAATAATAGCTCTGAATGGTTTCAAATCGCTGTCGATGGTCAAACATATTACGCAAGCGGTGCTTACATAGATTGGATTCCTGAGTGTGATTTTAACCTTGGTACTGGCACTATTAAGTGCAGCACAACTGTAAACTTCCGTTCACAGCCAAACACTTCTAGTTCTGTTATCGCATCTCTTAAGAATGGTCAGAAGGTTTCTGTTATCGGTGTTTCTGGTGGCTGGTATAAAGTAACTGTAAACGGTAAGACAGGCTATATTTCCCCTGATTATTTAACCATTAATGGTGGTGCAGCTTCTAACCAGTCTTCTGCTGTTGGCTCTGTTGTTGATACAACTTCTAGCACCCAAGGTATTCGTCAAGATATTTTAGATTTTGCCGCTCAGTTCTTAGGCACTCCTTATGTGTACGGCGGCAGCACTCCTAGTGGTTTCGACTGCTCAGGCTTTACTTCTTATGTTTATAAGAACATGGGTATTTCTATCGCTCGTACTTCTTCCGACCAGCGTGCTACTACAACTAATATCTCTATGGACGAGCTTCTCCCTGGTGATTTAGTATTCTTTGGCTCCAACAATGTTGTAAGCCATGTTGGTATTTATGTTGGTGATGGCAACTTTATCCATTCCCCTCATACTGGTTCTGTTGTTAAGTATGACACCTTAGCTTCTGGTAACTACAACCGTAGATTTATCTGCGGTGGTCGTGTACTATAATTAAGTATATTCACAGACAAAATATTTTAGGACTGAACCCTTATAAATTGGGCTCAGTCCTTTTTGCTTGGTTTCATATTTAATTAATTATTATGTATTTTTGTATTTTTCTTAAATTCATACATTCTTTTATCCGCAATAGATATAGTATCTTCAATAGATAACTTTGTGCTTGGTTCAACATAATAAACACCGAAACTTATTCCCATAGGATATTTTCTATCAGTAGACTTTATTATATCTGCGATTTCATTCATCTTTCTAATAGCAATTTCTTCTGGACAGTTACAAAGTATAACAATAAATTCATCGCCACCAATTCTGCAAACTATGTCAACATAATTTCTAACCGAATCAAATATAACTTTGGCGACCGTTTTTATATATTCATCACCCGCAATATGTCCAAATGTATCATTTGCATACTTAAGTCTATTTAAATCTATGCTGCACAATGAAAATGGTATATTTGAGTTTATTAACTTCTTTAACTCTTTCATAAAATATCTACGATTGTGCATGCCTGTAAGTTCATCTTTAAATGCCATGCGTTCAAGCTCTGCTTTTTCCTCTTTTTCATTTGTTATATCAGAAATGATATGTGCTATTGCACGCTCACCATTCCAATTAACTTTGCAGAAACGACAACGAAAGATACGGTTTGTCTTTTCACAATGAATAATTAGCGGCTCATCTCTTGTGATATCATATTTTTGTATCTGCTGTAAAATCTCTTGGGCAGAGCTATAATCATCTTCATTACAATCAGACTCATTTTCATTCTTATAAAAAATATTTCTTGCTGCACCATTGACATATAAAATTTCACGGTTTGAAAATTTTGTTACTACAATCCATTCATGTAAACCGTCCATAATAAGCTCTAAAACTTCTGTTGTCTTGAGCAGTTCTTCAGCTTGTTGTTTGAGTTCATACTCACGTTTATTTAACTAGCTTACCATTTCATTAAACGATTATGAATACATTCATTTCTTGTACACAATCTGACAGATATTTAATTGATTCTTGTACCTCGACCCATTCTTTAGAATCATTCATATCTATGTTTTCTTTATTAGGTCGACTTAAAATTATATTTCTTATCTGGTCAATAATTTTCTTTGCTTCTTCTCCGTCCATTTACTGTGGTAACACCTCGGTTCATTATTTTTTTACCTTTGCATCAAATCTACAAACTCTCGCACCAGTTGCCCAACAATCTATTTCAGTTACAACATATTCACGTTTGGTGTATTCTTTCAGTATACCAGCTAAAAATCCTTCATCATAATTACAAACTGTTTCTCCGATGATAGGCAGACCTGAACAGTCTAAATCTTCACCAATCGTCAGTGTTGCATTACCTGTTTCTGAGTCAAATTTTTCAATGCGAAGAACACCAATTTTATTTTCTTCTAAAACTTTTTGAAGCTGTGCTATAAAATCTGTAAAAGGTAAAGTTAAATCAAGAAAATCATTAGCAAAAATTACACCCGAACGTTCACCCGCTCCTCTGAATAGTTCGATAGTTTTCTCTTTTCCCAGTTTTTCATTTAGCTCATCACGCATAGAAAACTGAAATAAACGATATGCAAAAACAGGCATTTCATCGCCCAAGTTTTCACGACCTTTTAAAATATTTTCAGGTGAGTTCCATTTAAAATCTTCCATTGTTTCATCATCAAAAAGTTTAAACATTATTATAATCCTCCGAATATACTTTTTTATTATTATATCATGTCTTTTTCCTTTTTTCATCTATTTTGTAATTTACATTATTTTATTATCACTGAAATCATGGTATAATTATATGTAATTTATATAAAGGAGTTTGTTTACATGTTTTGTGATAAAGTAGCCGTAATAACTGGCGGTGCAAGCGGAATAGGTAAATGTATTGCTGAAGAATTTGAAAAAAATCACGCAAAAGTTTGTATTATTGATATAAAAGATAATCCTTATTTTATAGGAGATATAGCTGATAAAAATACACTACATGAATTTAGCCAAAAGGTTATTTCAGACTATGGCAAAATTGATTTTTTAATCAATAATGCTCTGCCGCCTACATATGGTCTTGACAATGCAACATATGAACAATTTGATTACGCTCTTAAAGTCGGTGTATGTGCTCCTTTTTATTTAACTCAGCTATTTAATAATTATTTTTCTAAAAATGCCGCTATAATAAATATATCATCTTCTAGAGACCGTATGAGTCAGCCTATGACCGAAAGCTATACGGCTGCTAAAGGCGGTATAGCTGCTTTGACACATGCCCTTGCTGTGAGCTTATCGTCAAGAGTTAGAGTTAATTCTATCTCCCCTGGTTGGATTGACACCGACTATAAAACATATTCTGATGCAGATGCAATTCAACACCCTGCTGGTCGTGTAGGCAATCCTCTTGATATTGCTAATCTAGTTATGTTTCTATGCTCTGATAAAGCAAGCTTTATAACTGGTGAGAATATTTGTGTAGATGGTGGAATGACACGCCAAATGATTTATCATAATGATTTTGGTTGGACTTATAATCCGAAAATTTAGTATTTTTTAAAGGTGAATAAATTGAATTTTTGTTTTTTTGCTCTAGGCTGTAAAGTAAATCTATTTGAATCTGAAGCTTTATCCAAACTTGCTGAACAAAGTGGTCATAAAATTGTAGATGAAATGGCAGATGTATGCGTTATAAATTCATGCACTGTAACCTCTACAAGCGACCATAAAAATATTCGTGCAATTCGCAAACTAAAAAAATTAAATCCTGATGCAATTATAGCTGTTGCAGGTTGTATGGCTCAAATAGAACCTGAAAAATTAAAGGAAACTGGTCTTGTTGACCTTGTTTGTGGAACTTCTGACCGAAAAGAAATAATTAAACTTTGTGAAGATTTTTGGCTTAATAAAAACAGTATACCTGATACATCTCATTTTAGAACTGGTCAGAAGCTTTTTGAAAAATTACCTTCTGGTGTTCCTCGTGGTCGAACTCGTGCACTTCTTAAAATTCAAGATGGCTGCGACAATTACTGTACATACTGTATAATTCCTTATGCTCGTGGTCATGTTCGTTCCTTACCACTTGAGGACGCTGTAAATAGTGCTATAAACCTTGCAAATAATGATGTTAAGGAGATTGTATTAACTGGCATTGAAATCTCATCTTATGGCAGAGATTTAGCTAATAAACCAGATTTAGTAGACCTAATTGACGCTATTTGTAAGGCTGTGCCTAATGTTAGAATTAGGCTCGGTTCTCTTGAGCCTAGAACGGCTGATGAGCGTTTTTGTAAAATGTTAAGCATTCACTCAAACCTTATGCCTCATTTCCATTTATCCTTACAAAGTGGCTCGGATAGTGTGCTAAAACGTATGAAACGCAAATATTCAGCTCAAACATTCTTTGATAATACTGTGCTTTTACGAAAGTATTTTCCAAACTGTTCAATTACTACTGATATTATTGTGGGCTTTCCTGATGAAACCAATGAGGAATTTGCTGAAACAATGGATTTTGTTAAAAAATGCAACTTCTCAGCCATTCATGTATTCCCATATTCTCCTAGAAAGGGTACTCCTGCGGCTAGTATGCCTAACCAAATTGATGAGCAAATAAAAAAACAACGTGCTAACACACTTAAAAATTTAGGCTATGAACTGCAAAATAACTATTTAAAATCATTTATCGGTCAGACTCTTTCTGTACTTTGGGAGCATCAAGACAATGACGGTTTATGGTGCGGCCATGCACAATATAATTTCATAGTAAAAACAGATAGTAAACTCTGCTCTAAAAATAAATACTATGATGCCAAAATAATTTCTGTAAAAGATGACTGCTTAGTCGCTTCACTTGCCAACTTGACCAATAAAACATAAAATAGTATACTATATTTAATACAAATTATAGAAAGGAGCTTACAGTTTGAATTTTCCTAAAATATTGACTGCGGCTTCTGCCATTTTACTTGCTTCTGGAACTGTCGCTTTTGCACTATATGGGGCAGGTTCTCAGCAGGACCCACTTATTTCACTTAGTTATGTATCCGATACATATACAAATGATGTTTTAAAACAGATTGAAAACCAAGCTAAAACAAGCTTAGATACTACACAAACTAATCTTGAAAGCAAGCTTTCCGAAATATCATCAGATGAGGCTTTAGAGCAAAAACTCGTTATAGAAACTGCTGCTGCTCTTGGACTTAACACAAACGCCAGAGCTTCTTTATCAAACAGCTTTTCTAATGGTACTAAACTTCAGCTTGCTAAAACTACTGAAATCTGTCTTACAAGTGGCTCTGCTAATATAGCTTCTGGTGAGCTTATAAATGTTACCACAGGTAAAATTGTATCATCTGGCTCTGCTCTTGTAAGAAACCAGCTTTATTTATCACCTTCCGCAAGTAATGTGATAAAATTAACTTCTCCTGCAAAAGTGGATATTTCAGGAAATTATACGGAGATTTCTGGCACTAACCCAAGTTATACCGCTCAATACACTTATTATGCTGATGCTCTTAATGATTTAGGGCTGTTCTCTGGCTCTACAAGCGGTTATGAGCTTGAACGTGCATCAACCCGTACAGAAGGTCTTGTTATGCTCCTGCGTCTTTTAGGTGAGGAAAATCGTGCTTTAAATTATAAAGGCTCTCACCCATTTAGTGATGTGCCGAGCTGGGCAGACAGATATGTAGCTTATGCTTATGAAAAGGGTTATACAAGCGGTATCGGTAACGGTCTTTTTGGTTCTCAAAACACTTTAACTTTAAACGATTATATGACTTTTTTACTTCGTGCTTTGGAATACAGTGACAAAAATGGCGATTTCACTTGGGCAGACTCGGCTAATTATGCTGTAAATATTGGTATTTTAACACAGTCTGAAATGCAAACCATCAAAAATCGTAATGTTTTTTATCGTGATGATTTAGTTTATGCATCTTACAAGGCTTTATTTGCAAATTGTAAGAATGAAACCTTTAAACTTTCTGACAAACTAATATCAAGCGGTGTATTCACCCAAACTGAGTTTACCTTAGTTCAAAAAAACTTGTCTTAGTTTTTAAAAAATATTCTTAAAATATTTTTTAAATTTTATGCACAAGGGCAAGCCCTCCACCATATGATGATAATGAAATCAATGATTAGGAGGGTTTTACAATGTGTAATTCTTGTAACAGCATGTGGAGCGACAACAATATGTGGTGGCTTATTATCATTCTAGCTATCGTTTTAATTTGGTGCTGCTGTGGCTCTAATAATGGTAGCTCCTGTGGCAATACTTGCTACAATCCTTGTGTACCACATGATGATTGCTGCTCTGGCGGCTGCAATCCTTGCCGCTAATAAACAAAATTTTAACTCCTTTAAACCCGCCATTTTAGGCGGGTTTATTTTTACATATATCATAGAAAATCAAAAAAGACTTGCAAAAATCAGCAAAATCATGTAAAATATAATGGCATAAGAAAACAAAATTGTAATCTTGTTAAAAAATCGTGCATTTGGAGGATTTAGATTTATGATTTCCGCAGGTGAATTTAGAAATGGCGTAACATTTGAAATGGACGGTCAGGTTCTTCAGGTTGTTGAATTCCAGCATGTAAAGCCTGGTAAGGGTGCTGCTTTCGTTCGTGTAAAGATGAAGAATGTTATCACTGGTGCTGTTACTGAGCGTAGCTTTAACCCAACTGATAAGTATGAACCAGCTCACGTTGAGCGTAAGGAGATGCAGTATCTATACGCTGATGGCGACCTTCACTACTTCATGGATACAGAAACTTATGAGCAGATGCCAATTAACGAGTCTACTCTTGGTGATGACTTCCGTTTCGTAACCGAAAACATGAACGTTAAGGTTCTTTCTTATAAGGGCAGTGTTTTTGCTGTTGAGCCACCTCTATTCGTTGAGCTTGAAGTTACTGAGACCGACCCAGGATTTAAGGGTAACACCGCTACTAACACATTAAAGCCAGCTGTTGTTGAAACAGGTGCTACTGTTCAAGTTCCTCTGTTCATCGAGCAGGGCGAAAAGATTAAGATTGATACCCGTACAGGTGAATATCTAGAGCGTAGTAAGGGTTAATTCCCTCTTTTTTCTCGCACCCATAAGGAGGCATTTTTATGACACTCGCTAGACGTGCCGCTCACCTTCAAGGTCTTTTTGAGGGTATGCAATTAGATGAAACAAAAAAAGAAACCAAAATTATTGCAGAAATTCTTGATATCCTTGCTGAAACCACCGAAGAACTTCAAAGGTTAAGCAATGAAAATGCAGCTTTAAAGCAAGCTATCTCCAATACTGACACTTTTTTAGATGACTCAGACGAGGAAGATGTTGATATTGATGATGGAGCAGATTATCAAGTTATTTGCCCAACTTGTGGCGAAATCATGTATCTTGATTATGCTACAATCGAGTTAGGCTCTGTTGATTGTAAAAATTGTGGCGAGTTATTAGAGTTCGATTTGTCTGATTTGGAAGAGGAAGATATATAGAAAATAAGGCGAAGAATATAAAAATTCTTCGCCTTTGTTATTTTTTAATCAAAAATAAAAACAGCCGTTACTGCTCTCCACTTCAGTAACGGCTATCTTTTATGCATTTAATTTTACCGTTGATATTCATTCTATGCAGTCATCCCCAAAACCCAAAACAGCTAGACTGCAAAATATCAACTAACTTGTGCATTTGCTCCGAGCTTTTATATGCTCTTCACCAAGAAATATTATCATATTTTAGTAATTATGTCAAGTGTATTTTTTACTTAAATTTTACACTGTATACACTTCTAAAGTCTCATAAACTTCAAAAACACGCTTTAATGTTGCCATTTCAGTGCCGGCAAGTCTAGCGCAAGCACGACCTGTGGCTACGGTATATTTTGCAAGCTCTACAAAGCTTAAACCGTTTTCCATAGAATTTGCAATCGCACCAACCATTGCATCTCCTGTACCAACTGCACCACAGTCCTCAATCTTAGGGTTTGAATTTACATATAAAGCTTCTTTTTCAGCCTTTGAAACAAACACAGCTCCTTCATGTGACATAGACACACAAACAGCCTTTGCACCCATATCAAGCAGTTTTTTAGCTTGTTTTACTACAACTTCTGGGTCTGTTGAAGCCTGCTCACCTATTGCCTCAGCAAGTTCAAATATATTAGGCTTTACAAAATCAGGCTCTAGCTTTAATGCCTCCAGTAGGTGCTCACCACTTGCATCAATAATCAAACTACAACCTGCTTTTTTAATCTTTTTGCAAATTTTTATGTAATTTTGCATAGAAAACTCTGGTGGAAGTGAACCTGTGATAACAAAACTATTTTCAGGATATAAATAATTATCCATTCTATCAAGAAAACGCAGATAATCTGCATCATTGATTTTTGAACCTGGTTCATTAATTTCTGTATGCTCGCCATCAGCACCTATAACCTGAATATTTACACGAGTTTCACCTGGGACATCTACAAAATCATGATGAATATCAGCAGAAGTTAAGGAATCCTTAAGAAATCTGCCATTTGAACCAGCACAAAAACCAAGTGCAACACTTATACCGCCTAGTGCTTTAATTGCACGGGAAACATTTATACCCTTACCACCAGGCTCAACCATACTACCAATAGCACGATTTAAACGCATTGGAATTAGTGACTGTTCTATGCGAATTGTACGGTCAAGAGCTGGGTTCAAAGTAATTGTTATAATCATAAGGGAAGACCTCCTGTTTGCAACGCTCTTCACTTATTATTGTACATATTTTTATAGCTTTTGTAAACCTTTTTTAATCATTTAACTAAAAATAAACAAAAATACAATAATTTTAGTTTTGCTCTTCGTCTATCTCAGCAAGTATTTTTTTATCCTGTTTATTTTCAGGTTTGAACTTTGCAAATAAATCTGGTCTATCTTTTTTAGTTCTTATAAGTGACATTTTTCTTCGCCATCTGGCTATATTTGCATGATGACCAGATAACAAAACATCTGGTACTGCTTGCCCTCTCCAAACCGCTGGGTGAGTATATTGTGGATATTCTAATAACCCATTCCAATGGCTTTCATCTTGAAATGCTGTTTCATCTGGCAGTACATTTGGCACCATTCTACAAATGGCATCAGCTACTGCCATTGCTGGAATTTCGCCACCTGTTAAAACAAAATCACCTATTGATATTTCTTCATCTACACAGGTATCTATAAAACGTTGGTCAATTCCCTCATAATGCCCACATACTATGATAATATGTTTTTTTTCAAGTAGCTCTCTGGCCTTTTGCTGGTTAAACTGTGTACCCTGTGCACTCATCATAACAGTATGCACTTTTTCACCTTTACATAAATATTCATGGCATAAATAGAGCGGTTCTGGTAACATCACCATACCTCTGCCGCCTCCATATGGTGAATCATCAGCTTTACTATGCTTATCAAGTGCAAAATCTCTTATATTGGTTGGCTTAATTTCAACCAGTCCTTTTGTTTGAGCTCTGCCAATAATACTTTGTTTCATAACGCCGTCTATAAGCTCTGGAAACAAAGTCATAATATCTATTTTCATTCTATGAGTCCCTCTATTGTTTCCACTGTAATTATACCTTTTTCAAGGTCTACTGACTTTAAAAATGGCTTACATGCTGGAATTAAAGCATCTTTTTTACCATCTTCACGCTTAATTATATATAAATCATGTCCTGCACCTTGATTTACGTCTTTTAATATGCCGATTGTTTCACCTGTACGCTCATCAAAAACGCTAAGACCTATAATATCTTGAATAAAAACTAAATCGTCTGGCAATTCAACATCTTCTCTGTCAAGGTATATTACTTTATTTTTTAAAGCCTCGGCTGCCTCATAAGTGTTTACACCTTCAACGTGCATTATAACACAATTTTTATGCACATAAGAGCGTTTAATTTTAATTGGCTGTTCAGGTGATAAATACAAAGTATCAAAATCTAACAAAACCTCTGGGCTATCACACCAAGATTGAACTTTAATATCTCCCATAACGCCATGGGTATTTACGATTTTACCAGCTTCCAGAAATTGTTTTTTCATATTTTTTCTCCTCCGTTTATAAAAAAGAAAAAGACCTGCCCAAATATGACAGGTCTTGCAAGGCTTAGTCACAAATCTCGACAGAAACCTTTTTATTTTCACGATTTCCGGCAGCCTTCATCAGTGTGCGGATTTCCTTCGCAATTCGTCCATGGCGACCGATTATACGTCCCATGTCCTCAGCTGCAACACGCAACTCAAAGATGATTTCATCGCCATTTTCCTTTTCTTCTACGGAAATAGCGTCCGGAACTGTTACCAGATTCGCTACAATGTAGGTTAGAAGTTCCTTCATATTCTCAACCTCACACTCCATTACAGCACACCGGCTTTCTTTAAAATGCCACGAACTGTGTCAGTTGGCTGTGCACCATTCTTGATCCACTTCTGAGCAAGCTCAGTGTTAACCTTAACTTCAGCCTCAGCGGTCATTGGGTTGTAAGTGCCGATTTCCTCGATGAAACGACCATCACGTGGGTAACGGGAATCAGCAACAACGATACGATAGAAAGGAGCTTTCTTAGCACCCATTCTGCGAAGTCTAATCTTTACCATCTGTTTTTCACCTCCTTGGAAACAGATAAAATGTCTATTGTAAAATAATTTTACACTAATTTAAAATGGCAGTTTGAAGTTGCCAAGTGATGGAAAACCACGCTTTTTGCGTTTGCCACGCTTTTGCATTCCAACAATTTGACGGGTCATTTTCTGCATTGCCTCAAACTGCTTGAGCAGTCTGTTAATCTCCTCAATTTTAAGTCCACAACCAGCTGCAATACGCTTTTTACGGCTGTAATTTATAATTGAAGGGTTATCACGCTCTTTTGGTGTCATAGACTGAATAATAGCTTCTGTATGAGCAAGAGCTTTTTCATCAATCTTTGCACCTGCAAGTGCGTTTGCATCTACTCCAGGAAGCATACCTAAGATATCCTTCATAGAGCCCATATTCTTCATTTGCTGAAGTTGCTGATAGAAATCTGTCAGTGTGAGTTTACCAACTGATAATTTTTTAGCAGCTTCGGCAGCTTGTTTTTGGTCGAATGTTTCTTGAGCTTTCTCAATAAGAGTTAACATATCGCCCATACCAAGAATACGAGATGCCATTCGGTCTGGGTGAAATTGCTCGATATTATCTAACTTTTCACCTGTACCAATATATTTAATCGGCTTACCTGTTACCGCTTTGACAGAAAGAGCAGCACCGCCTCTAGCATCACCGTCCATCTTACTCATCAGTACGCCATCAATTCCCAGAGCTTCATCAAAAGTCTGTGCAACATTTACAGCGTCCTGACCAGTCATTGCGTCAACAACAAGCATGATTTCATGTGGTTTAACAGTCTTTTTAATCTGTTTTAGCTCGTCCATGAGTGCTTCATCAATATGCAAACGACCTGCGGTATCAATAAACACTAAATCATGACCATTTTTACGAGCATAATCAACACCAGCTTTAGCAATCTCAATCGGGTCACCCTGTCCCATTTCAAAGACAGTTATACCAAGCTGAGAACCTACAACCTTCAGCTGTTCAATCGCTGCTGGACGGTAAACGTCACAAGCGACTAAAAGCGGTCTACGCTGTTGTTGTTTTTTAAACAAACCTGCAAGCTTTGCACAGTTTGTTGTTTTACCTGCACCCTGCAAACCAACCATCATAACCACAGTTGGAGGATTAGGTGCAATCATTAAACGAGCATTCTGACCGCCTAAAAGAGCTGTCAGCTCATCATTTACAATTTTAATTACCTGCTGTGCTGGAGATAAACTTTCGAGTATATCAGCACCAACAGCCTTTTCAGTAACAGATTTAACAAAATCCTTTGTTACTTTAAAGTTTACGTCCGCTTCCAAAAGAGCTAAACGGATTTCACGCATTGCGTCCTTAATATCCGCCTCGGTCAGTCGTCCACGGCTTTTTAGCTTTTTAAAAGTATTGGAAATTTTTTCGGTTAAGCCTTCAAATGCCATATTTTCCTCCAATCACTAGCTGCGGTCATCAGCGATTGTTTTCAAATTTTTATCCAAACGAGCCAGCAACTTGGAAATCTCAGGATTGTGCAAAAGATTTGAATTTATAATTCTGAGTCTATGCACATCATCTAACATTGAACCGACAAGCGAGTCAATTTTTCCATATCTGGAAACCAAACCTAATTTTTTTTCCATATCCCGCAATGTATGTTCCGCACGAACAATGCTATCACGCACACCTTGACGAGTTATTCCGATATGTTCTGAGATTTCTGCAAGTGACAAATCCTCGTTATAGTATAAATCAAATAACTCTTTTTGTTTTTCGGTAAGCACCTCACCGTAAAAGTCAAAGAGTAAGCACATTTCCAGCGGTTTATTTTTCATAATCAGCCTCCTGTGTAAAGGAGATTTGCTTTACAACTGCGACGTTAATATCTTACAATATACATCATTATATGTCAAGCTTTTTTAATAAAAAATTTTGAAATTTTAATAGACTTTATTTTAAAATAAATGTATACTGATTTTATATGTTCGATTTATTAGAAACGAGGTTTTAATAATGCAAACAACCTTTAATTCTTCGCTTGCCCAAGGTATAACCTTAACATCAATGCAAGCTAAACAGTTTAAAACTTCGGTTTTGAGCGTTACAATGACCGTTCCACTAGGTAAAAACAATGGTTTTGCAGCTATTCTTCCCCATGTTTTACTAAGAGGTACACAAAATCACCCTGATATGTTATCATTAAGCCGTAAACTTGATACATTATATGGTGCTAGAATTGTGCCTCTTATTCGTAAAGCTGGTGCAAATCTCGCTATTGGCTTTATTGCCGATGTAATTGATGAGCGTTTTGCAAATGGAAATCTAACAAATGAAGTTATTGACTTGCTTTGTGAGCTAATACATAAACCAGCTTTAGAGAATGGATTTTTACTAAGTGAATATGTTGAAAGTGAAAAGCAAAATCTGATTGATAGAATTGCTAGACTTAAAAGTGATACCAGAAGTTATGTTGTAAGACGTATGCGTGAAATCATGTACGAAAATGAACCTTTTGGTCTTTGCGAATATGGCAATGTAGAGGAAATACAAAATATAAATCCTCAAAATCTAACAGAATATTTAAATGAGCTTATTAACACCGCACCTATGCAAATTTTTTACTGTGGTAGTGTTAACTCAAACGAAATTGAAAACAAATTTAAATCAGCATTTTCATTTAAGAAATCTAACACAAAGCCTGCTGAAAATATTATTCTCCCTGCACCAACTGAGCCTAAATATATAACAGAAACTATGCCTGTTTCTCAAGGCAAATTAGCTATTGGTTTGCGTACAGGAGTAACTGCCACAAGCAATGAATATCCTGCTCTTATGTTGTTTTCTACCATTCTTGGTGGTTACACTGGCTCTCGATTGTTTAAGCATGTTCGTGAAAAATTGAGTCTTTGTTACTATGCTTCTTGTGGCATTGATAAATTCACTGGAAGTATGACTATAACCTCTGGTATTGAAAATAAAAATGCTGAACTTGCTCAAAAAGAGATTTTAGCTCAAATTGATGATATGAAAAACGGAAATATAACCGAACAAGAGCTTTTTGATGCTAAAAGAAATATTCTTGATTTATTAAAATCTATGAATGATAGTCCTTTAACTTTAGAATCATATTTCCAAAGCGGTATTATGAACAATATTTCACTTTCTCTGGACAAACTCTCTGAGCAAATAGATAAAATTTGTGTTCAAGATGTAATAAAAGTTGGACAAAACATTAAGCTTGACACTGTTTACTTTATGAAAGGAGGCGAGAGTGTATGACACATGAAATCTTTGATAAAATAGGCGAAGAAATGTACTCTCATGTACTTTCAAATGGTTTAAAAATATATTATATACCAAAAAATAATTTTTCTAAAACTTTTGCCATGCTTGCTACTAACTTTGGTTCAGCTGACCAAAAGTTTCAAATGCTAAACGGTGAGGTTTTGGATACTCCTGCTGGAGTTGCACATTTTTTAGAACATAAAATGTTTGAAGATGAAGATGGAAATGCACTTCAAAAGTTTGCAAAAACAGGTGCAAGTCCAAACGCATTTACAAGCCGAAATATGACAGCATATTACTTCTCATGCACAGATAACTTCTATGAGAATTTAAACATTTTAACTAAATTTGTATGCACGCCTTACTTCACAAGCGAAAATGTTAAAAAAGAAAAAGGTATCATAGAGCAAGAAATCAGTATGCTTGATGATGACCCATTTTGGAATGCATATACAAATGTTTATGCTGGTATGTATCACAATCACCCAATTAGAATTTCAATCGCAGGCAGTGCGGAAAGTATTGCACCGATAACCCCAGATGTGTTATATCAGTGTCACAAGGCATTTTATAGCCCTAAAAATCTTGTCTTAACCGTTTGTGGCAATGCTGATTTTGAGAAAATCATAGAAATTGCAGAAAAAAACACACCAAAACAAGCAGATGAAATTGCAAACCGTTTTTATGGAGAACGTCAAAACACTGTATATAAAAATCATATAGCTGTTAAAATGAATGTCCCTCAACCATTTTTTATGATTGGAATTAAAGATATTCCATTTGAAAAAAACGAATCACAGTCAAAAAGGCAGCTTATAGGTGAGCTTTGTTGCGAAATTCTTGCGGGTAAATCGTCATCACTTTATAATAAACTTTATAAAAATGGTACTTTAAACCGTCGTTTTGATGTGGGTTATACCATTCACCCAGATGCCGCTTGTGTTTTATTCAGCGGTGACAGCAAAAATCCTAAAGAGGTTTATACTGCTATTCTCAATAATATATGTGAAATTGTTAAAAACGGCATATCAGATGATGAATTTAATCGTGTAAAACTTATGCATTATGGTATGATGATTCGTTCACTTGACGGGACAGATGATTTATGTCGCATGCAATGTGAAGCAGCTTTTGCAAATGAAAACTTTGCAACCTCATCACTTCAATATGACGAGATTACAAAAGATGATTTGTTAAATATGTTTAAAATCTGGAATGATGAGAATAGATTTACTCTTTCTGAGGTTATTCCTCTTGAAGATAATCAGGAGGTTTAATTATGCAACATTTAATTGAATTTCCTCAGCTTGGTTTAAGTTTTACGCTTAACAGAGTCGCTTTTAATCTATTTGGTAAAGATATTTATTGGTACGGCATAATAATAGCAATAGGTTTTATTGTTGCATCATTCTATCTTTCAAAGAAAACAGTGCAGTTTGGGTATAAACAAGACACTCTCTATGACTTATTGTTATTATGTTTGCCAATCGCAATTATCTGTGCAAGATTATATTATGTTATTTTTGAATGGGAACAATACAAAGATAACCCAATATCAGCACTATATATTTGGAATGGTGGACTCGCAATTTATGGCGGTATAATAGGTTCGTTTATAACAATATATCTGTATGGCAAAAAGAACAAACTAAATATAGCTGAACTTCTTGACATTGCTTCATGCGGTATAATAATCGGTCAGATTTTCGGCAGATGGGGAAACTTTGTCAATGCAGAGGCTTTTGGTGGTGAAACTTCACTTCCATGGGGTATGTCCATAGATGGTGCTGCACCTGTTCACCCAACATTTTTCTATGAGTCATTATGGAACTTAATAGGCTTTATTATATTACATTTTTGCTGTAAGCATAGAAATTTCAAAGGTCAAATCTTTTTAATTTATGTAGCTTGGTATGGTTTTGGTCGTTCAATTATCGAAGGTCTTAGAACTGACAGCTTGTATATACCAAGTACACCTATAAGAGTTTCACAGCTTTTAGCATTTATTAGTTGGATTACAGCTTGCATTTTGTTGTTTATTGCAAACAGAAATAAAATACAAACACTTAGTCAAATTTGGAATCCAACAGCAGAAATAGAACATAAAAAGTAAAGGAGTATATAAAATGAGTGCAATAAAAATGGACGGAAAAGCATTATCAGCTAAAATTAGAAATCAAATTCTGGCTGAAACAGAAGAATTAAAAGCAAGTGGTATAGTCCCTGGGCTTGCAGTAATACTTGTAGGCGATGACCAAGCAAGCCAGATTTATGTTAGAAATAAAGAAAAGGCTTGCACAGAATGTGGTTTTTACAGTGAAAAACACATTTTGCCTGCTACTGCTACACAAAATGAACTGCTTGAACTTATTGATACATTAAACAAAAACCCTAAGATTAGCGGTATTCTTTGTCAGTTACCACTTCCAGAGCAAATCAGTGAAGATGCTGTAATTGCAGCTATTGACCCTAAAAAAGATGTAGATGCTTTTAACACATCAAACGTTGGAAAAATTATGACTGATGATTATGATTTTCTGCCTTGTACTCCTGCTGGCGTTATGGAGCTACTCAAGGAATACAACATAAACGCTGAAGGCAAGCAATGTGTTGTAGTTGGTCGTTCTAATATCGTAGGCAAACCAATGGCAATGTTACTTCTTCATAAAAATGGTACAGTTACAATCTGTCACAGCAGAACTAACAATTTATCTGAAATTTGTAAAAGTGCTGACATTTTAGTTGCCGCTGTTGGTAAGGCTAACTTTATCACTGCTGATATGGTTAAGGAAGGTGCAGTTGTAATTGATGTTGGTATGAACCGAAATGAAGAAGGAAAAGTTTGCGGTGATGTATCTAATGATGTTATGGAAAAAGCATCTTATATGACACCTGTTCCTGGTGGAGTTGGTCCAATGACAATTACAATGCTTATGAAGAATACTATTAAGGCTGCAAAGCTACAAAATAATATTAAGTAATTGCAAAAATTAAAACCTCCGTTTTTTAACGGAGGTTTTTTATGTCTTTTTGTTTTATTTTGTACCTGTGCTACCATGACCGCCACGGTCTTTATTACCTAAAACATCTTGCTCTATAAATGAAATAGCTGGCTGATGCTCCATAATTCTAAACTGACATATTCTATCGTTTACTGAAATTTTAGTATCTCTAAGTGCATATGCAGGCATAAACCACTGGTCATTATCTCCGCAATAAGTTTCATCAACAATGCCCATTGAATTTGTCTGTATAATACCAAAGTTCTTAAAAGTCGAGCTTCTTGGCACGATATGAGCCTCATATCCTTCTGGAAGCTGCATTGCAATTCCAAGCGGAATTAGCTTAAACTCACCTGCTTTTAACTCTACATCTTCAGCAGCTCTTAAGTCAATCCAATCTGATTTACCATCTATATAACGAAGTTTTTCAATCTTATCAGTAAAATACTTTATTTTTATTTCCATTTTTACTCCTCAATCAATTATATTCTGGTTCGGATAAAAGCACAATTTGTTTCAGTTTAAATGTTTTCGACACATCTATGACTCTTTGATTTTCGCTACCCCTCCAAGGAAGTTTTGCATCTTTCAAAGCCTTAATAAATTTACCGTCAACCACGACATCAACTAACTTTATAACTGGTAAATTTCTTATTTCCTCAAAGCGATAACCTGTATATAACCATATTGTTTTTGTTGGAAATTTATCACGAATTTCTGTGCAAAGCTCACTTATCCCATCACGGTTTGACATAAACAAAGGGTCTCCACCAGATAAAGTTATTCCTGAAACATAATCATGTTCTAATTCTGCAAAAATCTCCTGTTTTGCAGCTTCATCAAACTCTAAACCGCCATGCTCGTCCCATGTTATAGGATTGTGACAGCCCTCACAAGCATGTTCACAGCCTGCAACCCAAAGAACGACTCTTATACCCTCACCATTTAACATATCATCTTTTGTAATATTATGATAACGCATTTACATACTCTTTCTTTCTGCAATTTCTGCCATTTTTGCTTCGTTTAAACGGGTATCTCCTTTCACTCTAGAATAAGATAAATAACCGTTCATACGCTCAATCTTTGTTAAATTTTGACTTCCACACTTTGGACATGTATCCATAGACAGTTCTTCATGTCCACAATCATTACAATAAGCAAGTGATAGATTAACACCCTCATAAAAGCCCATTTTCATTGCACGACGAACCATTGTGCGAATAGCCTCTAAATTATAATCTATCTGATATTTAACATATTGTATCTTACCACCATTACACAAATTCCAGTAGCGATATTCAAGATTTTGCTTTTCGATAGGTGTAATATCTTCTGCAACATGACAATGGAAACTATTTGAAACATATTCCCTATCAGATACACCTTCAATTATACCATATTTAGCTCTAAACTGGTGAACCTGTAAACCGCAAAGACTTTCTGCTGGTGTGCCATAGATAGCATAAAGATAACCATCTTCCTCTTTAAACTGATTAACTTTTTCATTTATATACTCAAGCACTTCTTTAGCAAATTCGCCGTCCTCAACTAAGCTCTTGCCATTATAAAGCATTTGCAGCTCATTTAGTGCAGTAATACCAAAAGATGCAGTAGCGGTTTTCATAATTGGCTTAATTTTATCATTTATTCCAAGATGACCGCCATAAAAACCACCTTCACAGTAAGCAAGAGGATTTGTAGACGCTCTCATTTCGCCCAGATATGCATATGTACGAATATGTAATTTACGAATAAGCTCAAGATAATAATCTAAAACTTTATAAAAATCGAGATTTTCCTGTCTGGATTTAGCTAAAATCATAGGTAAATGCAGAGAAACTGCACCTATATTCCATCTTCCCACAAAAACAGGCTTATCATTTTCATCTGCTGGTTTCATTCCGCCACGCTCATACCAAGGAGATAAGAACGCACGACAACCCATAGGACTGATAATTTTACCATATTTTTTATACATTGATGGCACATAACCCTCACCAGAAAGAGAAAGCCAGTCTGGATACATAGCTCTTGATGAGCATAATATACCTGCTTCGAAAACGTCTTCAATCTCTTTGCCCTTACCGTGCAATTCTTCATCATATAAAAATACGATTTTAGGGAATAAAACAGGTTTCTTTTGTCCCTTTTTACCCTGTCCACGACGTCTTACATCAAGCATTGTTATAGATGCCATTTTAGCAAATCTGCTTGTACCAGTACCCATAGTCATTGTGATAAATGGATAATCTCCACGGCTTGATGCAACAGTATTAAATTTATACTCCCAGCCTTGGAAACCTTGCTCAAAATCGTTAAGCACATCAGCCATAGCTTCTTTTTCAACTGTTTCAGCATCTAATCCCATTCGAGTATACTTTTCTGTTAACATTTTATATGTTTTTTCAGCATAAGGCTCTAAAAGTAAATCAACACTTGGAACGGTAAAACCACCATATTGCTGACTTGCAGCAGAAAGCACTATGTCACCGATAACATCAAATGCAACATCAAGAGTTTTAGGCTCATTATACCAAAGGTTGCCCATTTCAAAGCCGCCTTTAAGCACATTTTCAACATCAAATAGACAACAGTTCATTGTATCACGTCTTGCTGACATATCATGCACATAGATATAACCATCACGACAAGCTTGTAATTCCTCGGTTGTCATAAAGAATTTTTGATAAAGCTCTTTATTAAGTTGATTAAAAATCAAACTACGTTTTGTTGAAACTAAAGCAGAGTCAGTGTTTGAGTTTTCTTTATCGCCTATATACATAATAGACTGACTTTTTTTATAAACACTGTCTAACATTCCCACAAAGTCTTGCTTATAATTTCTATAATCACGATAGCTTTTTGCAACTTCTGGACGTACACGTTCAAGGGCTGCCTCTACCATATTATGCATTTGACCAATTTGAATTTCTGATGTATTCATTTGATTTACATAGTCTTCAACATATTTGCAAATGCTATTTATTTCCTCTTTTGTAAATTCATATAATACACGATTTGCAGATTTATTAACAGCTGCAATCACTTTATTGACATTAAATTCCTCTTTTGTATGGTCTTTTTTTACAACATACACCATCTATCTAAAACGCCCTTTCATCATAAATATTGTAGCTGTTCCATTATACCACCCTATATCTTGTATTGCCATTATAATTATATACAAATTAAAGTGTTTAAATTAGTACGCTTTTATGCTTGTTAATTGACATAAGCAAAAAGTGAATTTATAATAGAAAATATTAGAATTAATATACATTTTTATTTTTGTGTGGAGGTTATATATGGAATTACAAAATTGTATTTTAACTCGCAGAAGCATTAGAAAATTTACTGATGAAGCTGTATCACATGAAACCTTAGAAAAAATCATTGCACTTTCTGCCTATGCACCATCATGGAAAAACACACAGATTTCTCGTTATATTGCGATTGAAAATCCAGAAATGCTAAATAAAATTGCTGAAGTTTATGCACCATTTAATGGCAAAATAATATCTAATTGTAAAACACTGATTGCACAAACCTTTATAAAAAACAGAAGTGGTTTTGAACGTGACGGCTCATATTCAACAGATAGAAATGAAGGCTGGCAGTATTATGACTGTGGTATTGCGGCTCAAACTTTCTGTTTAGCTGCACATGAGTTTGGTGTTGGCTCAGTAATACTTGGCATTTTTGACCGCAAAGAGATTGAAAAATATCTCGAAATTCCACAAGACCAAGAGCTTATGTCACTTATAGCTATCGGTTATCCTCCCGAAAGTGATATTCCTGCACCAAAGAGAAAAGATGTTGATACACTTCTTAGCTATCGTTAAATTTAACATTTTCACTTTCGCAGAAAAAGTCCACTGGTTTTCCCAGAGGACTTTTTTATTTATGGTATTTTCCACCAGCTGCAATATTAAGTGCTCTGTAAACCTGTTCAAGCACCATAACCCTTGCTAAATGGTGTGGAAATGTCATTGGTGACATAGATAATCTTAAATTAGCTTGTTTTTTAAGCTGCTCGTCCATGCCACAAGAGCCACCTATAAGTATAACCAAACGACTTATGCCATTTAATGTAAACTCCGCTATTTTATCTGCGAGAGCCTCACTTGACATTGTTTTACCCTCTATGCACATAGCTATAACAGCTGCACCTTGAGGTATTTTTGAGCGAATAAGCTCGGCTTCTTTTTGCAATGCAGATGTTATCTGACCATCTGATGGTTTATCTGGTAAGCGTTGTTCTGGAAGTTCAAGTATTTCCAGTTTACAATAACCCGAAAGGCGTTTTTCATACTCCTTAACTGCTTCTTTCCAAAACTTTTCTCCAAGTTTACCAACACAAATTAACCTAATGCTAAGCACTTGTCCACCTCCATTTCACAAAATATGGGTTTTTCCATTTCGTTTACAGGTGCAACAAACACTTCACATGTAATGCCAGATGTAAAAAGCATTTGATTTATATATCTTAGTGCCTTTACAGGAGTGTTATTTTTCTCGCTTAAATGAGCTAAAACTATAGTCTTAACCCCATTTTGCACCAAATCAAGTATACATTCAGCACAAGCAGCATTAGACAAATGCCCGAAATTTCCTAAAACTCGCTGTTTTAATTGATAAGGATATATTGTATTGTTTTTAAGCATATCAATATCATGGTTAGCTTCTATAACAACAAAATCACATTTGCAAAGCATATTTTTTATGCTTAAAGGCATAAACCCTAAATCGGTTGCAAAACCGAAGGTTATTTCTTTGCAAGTTAATATAAACCCTACACTTTCATTTGCATCATGTGGCGTTAAAAAAGAGTCAATCTGAACCGACTTAATAGAAAAGCTCTCAGAACCTATAAAAGTATGAATAATATCCTGTGCATGAGGTATTTTCTGTAATACTGCACGGGCTGTACCCTCTGTCATAAAAACAGGAACATCATATTTTTTAGCAAATGTTGAAAGTCCTTTTATATGGTCTGAATGTTCATGTGTTATAAGCACAGCATCTAACATATCAACAGTCAAACCCAGACTAGCAAGTGCATTATTAAGCTTTCTTACAGATACGCCCATATCTATTAAAATTATAGCATCACCGCAAAAAAACACGCTGCAATTACCAGAAGAACCACTTGCGATACTAAAATAACCTATCTTATTCAATAGATTAAAGCACCCTTTCATATGAAAATCGGGGCGGAAAACAAAATGACCGCCCCAATAGTTGTTTTATTTTGCGTTTGGCATAGGGCTGCTAGAGTCTGGAATTTCAGCTCTATACATATCAGCACCCAAGCCAACAAACTTTTCGACTAAGTTTTCATAACCACGCTCGATATTAGTAACCTGTTCAACCATAGTAGTGCCCTTAGCAGCAAGACCTGCAATAACCATAGCCGCACCTGCACGAAGGTCATAAGCACGAACTGGAGCTGCCTTTAATTCAGGTACTCCCTCTACAACAGCAACCTTACCTTCTACATGGATATTTGCACCCATTCGAATAAGGTCCTCAGTGTAACGATATCTGTTATCCCAAACACCTTCAGTTATAATGCTTGTGCCTTCAGCAAGACATAAAGCAGTAGTCATCTGAGGCTGCATATCAGTAGGAAATCCTGGATAAGGCAGAGTTTTAATGTTAGTTTTAGACAGCTTACCTGTGCGAGTTACTAAAACTGCATCATCGTATTCAGTAACTTCTACACCCATCTCTGTGAGCTTATTTGTTATACATTCAAGATGCTTTGGAATGACATTTTTAATAAGTGCCTGACCGCCACAAGCAGCAACAGCTGCCATAAATGTACCTGCCTCAATCTGGTCTGGGATTATAGAATATGTTCCGCCATGCATTTTTTTAACGCCACGGATTTTGATAACATCAGTACCAGCACCCTTAACATCAGCACCCATAGCATTTAAAAAGTTAGCAAGGTCTACAATGTGAGGTTCTTTTGCCGCATTTTCAATGATAGTCATACCATCTGCAAGCACAGCCGCAAGCATAATATTGATAGTTGCACCAACAGATACAACATCAAAATAGATATGAGCACCTTTTAACCCATTTGGAGCTTCTGCGTGAATATATCCACCCTCACGAATGGAAATCTTAGCACCCAGAGCTTCAAAACCTTTAATATGCTGGTCGATTGGACGAACACCGCCAAAGTTGCAGCCACCTGGCATAGTAACTTCTGCACGATGATATTTACCTAACAATGCACCGATAAGGTAATAAGAAGCTCTTATCTTACGCATAAGGTCATATGGAATTTTGTCTTTATCCTGATTACATTCACCTGAAAGCTCAACTGTGGTGGCATTTAACAGTCTAACAGACACGCCAAGCTCACGAAGGATTTCAAGCTGCAAAGTTACGTCTATAATTTTAGGTACATTTTCAATTCTGCATGGACCATCAACTAATAGAGCAGCTGGAACAATAGCAACTGCTGCATTTTTAGCACCACTGATGGTTACTTCTCCATTAAGGCGTTTACCGCCATTGATGACATATTTTGTCAATTCAACCGTCTCCTTAAGTCTCCTTAATATATTAAAAAAGCGAATATAACTTATTAATATTCGCATGGTGTTATCATAATATTATTTTATGCATTATTAAAATCTTATGACAATGCTCTAAATATTTTAACACAACACACACTGTAAAGTAAAGTATTTTTACGCCCCAAACTCAATATTTTCTTATAGCTAAAATAACAATTTTTTCATTCTAAACCACTTCATTTTTGACTGGGTCTACATAAAAATATCCATTATCTGTTTTTATTCTCCAAACAGGGCTAAGTTGCATTTGGCTTCCCGCACCATTAACAAGCAATAAACCTGCTGTAATATCATAGATTTCATTTGCTTTTTTCTGCCCTGCGAACCAAATAATGCTATCAATAGGATTATATGTAGAATATAAATTATTTCTTGTAGCATAAGGCTCAGAAAAAGTCCATTTTCCACTTATAGTTATACTATCATCAGAAAACACTATTTTTAAATTTCTGTTAAAAACCTCATAACCTGCTGTTTTAAAACTTGCCACTGCTACAAAACCATTTATATCTATTTGCAAACCAGACTCATTTATACCCATATTTTTCAGCAAATTATCAGCCTCATTTTTTACAGAGTCTTCATCTGGTTTTTTATAATCCTTAGGAGTTATAACAGCATTTATTTCACCACTATCATTCCAGCTTACTTCACCAAATTCACTTTTAAGACTCAAAGATTTATCTCCGTTTATTTGCTCTGCATCATCTCCTAAAAGCTTATGAGCAAGCTTTAATTCGTCTGTTCGACTTTGGTCTATAATAAGCTGCGGCATCATTGCCTCTTTAGGTAATGACATTTCTTTCATTGTTATACCATTATCAGCAAGCACAATTTGCAAATTTTTCAACATTTCCTGTTCACGTTTTTGCTCACTTGCCCATTTAACAACCAAAACGCCCGCTAAAAAAGTATCAACAAGTAGTAAAATAACAATTAAAATAGTTTTAATTTTACCCCATTGCAAGTGCATTTACCTCCTTCACATTTAAAATCTGTAAACGCATTGTGCAGTAAAATTCATTTGTTCATCTTGAGTATAAACAAGCATAAGCCTGAAAAGTTCATTATTAGAAGCAACTGCTGCCTGTCTTGTAGGTATCACAGCCGTTTGTACACCTGTCTGATTAAAATTTTTAAGCTCAAATCTTGCTTCCATCAGTTTATTGTTTTGTATAACAAGCTGAGCAAAAGGTTTTTCTGTTTTTACTGGAATACCACCTATACACTGAATAAAAGTGAATACTTTTTCATCATCATTTTGAGTTATTGCATAAAGCATGGCTTGTGAAGTATCACCCATACTATTTTGCACTTCTCTAACAAGAGTTACTGCTAAATCCATTTGCACATTAAGTTCATTTGCATACTCAGGGTCATTACTAACATTTATACCGCCCTCATTTGCAGAAGCATTAAAAATCACTGTACCATCTTTTGAAACATGGAGTGTGCTGTAATCCTCTACAAAAACCATAGTTTGACCTTGATTTTCCTCATATCTATTTACATATAAATCATATGAAAAAGCGGATAACAAATTTGTAAGACTTGTTCCATTTTGAGCATCTAAAAAATCTGGTATACTTACAGAATATTTTTCTGCGTGAACTATATCATTTTCAAAAATAAGTGTATCAGGTCTTATTTTTTGAAACATATCATCATCAGCTGCAAATATGCATTTATTAGTTGGCAATTTAATTACATCAACATTCCATTTGTTAATATTGGTACTTTTCTTTTTAAATCCATTCATTGTATGAATATAAAGCGTACCAGTTTCATCAAGCCAAATTATATCAGTTGCTGTTTGCTCTTTGGACGTTTGACCCATCCAGTTTGCTAAAAGTGATATTGGCAAACTGCCCTCATAACCGAAATAAATGCCATCTGATTTTAAACTTTGCTTTAATTCCGATAAATCTGCCGACTGAAACTCACCCTGTGCAGCAAGTGCTTTACCAATAACCTCATACATTGCATCATAGAGTACAGACACAGAGGCTTCGTGATATTGTGCACCATTTGTTTTTCCTTCATCTTTAATAGCTATCCTAGTTGGCATAGCCGCTGGATTATTGCCTGTTTTTATTTCAAATCCATTTACACCATAAGTTACACGCTGATAAAGTGAGGCAAATATAGAATCCTCAGGCACACTTGAAGTATCAAGATATGAAAGCCATGCAAGTGCAGTAAGTGGAATCATTGCAATAAATAACAAAAGTAAAATTAAATTTTTGAGTCTGTTTCTTTTTTGCATTCTACATTACCCTCTTGCTCAATCGGAAGAAGTATAGTAACTTCTGTGCCTTTATCGGTTTCACTTTCAAGGAATATTTTACCGTTATGAGCCTTAACCATTTCTTTGGCTATCGCAAGACCTAAACCTGTACCGCCTTTTTCTCTTGACCTTGCTTTATCAACTCGATAAAAACGCTCAAACAGTCTAGGTATATCCTCTTTCGGAATACCAATACCATTGTCAACAACACGAATACGCACTGTTTTAGCGTCCATTTGGTCTGCAAATAAAAATATTCTGCCACCATTTGGTGTATATTTTATGGAGTTTGAAATTATATTTACAACCACCTGCTCAAGACGCTCCTTGTCACCCTCAATTTCAGGAAGTGGCTTTGGAACATACATTGCAAGTGAATGACCATTTTTCTGAGCCTCAAGCTCCATAGCAGTATAAATATTTTCAAGCATTTGCTGAACCGAAAAACGCCTAAAAGATAAATCCATTCTGCCATAATCAAGCTTAGAAAGTGTTAGCAAATCCTTAACAATACGAGTCATTCTGTCAGCTTCTCCAGTTATAACACTTAGAAAACGCTTTTCAGTATCTGGAGGAAGCTCACCAGCTGCGTCCATAAGTGTTTCTGTGTAGCTTTTAATATTGGTAAGTGGAGTTCTAAGCTCATGTGACACATTAGCAACAAATTCACGTCTTGCATCATCAAGTTTTTTCTGCTCTGTTATATCATGAATAACAGCAATAACGCCACGTTCACTTTCTCTTGCACCAAATGAGGCAAGAAGCACCTGTAAAACACGATTTTTTCTCTTTATCTCATAGCTTACAGAGCGTTTCTGTGCCAGTGACTCTGGAAGTTCTATATCAGTAAACACATCTTTAAAGCTCATATTTTCGTTAAAGTCTATATCTAACAAACGCTCGGTTGCGGGGTTCATATGAATAACTTTACCATTCATAGCAAACGCCGCCACACCATCTGACATATGTAAAAATAGAGTGTTTAACTTATCTCTTTCATCTTGCACTTCTCCTATTGTGTTTTGGAGCATTTCAGCCATATAGTTAAATGTTTCTGAAAGATTACCTATTTCGTCACCCGATTGTATTTCCAATCTATGGCTATAATCGCCCGATGCTACAAGTTTTGCCTGTTTAGTTATATTTTCAATAGGTGTCGTTATAGTTTTACTGAGTAAAAAGCTGAGTAATACTACAACTAAAAGCCCAAAGAGCATTGCTTCCATAACAATGCTAAAGAAACGCCATGAAAGCTCTTGTATTTCCTGTTTATCATCTTTAATATAAACAATAAATGTTTCATTTTCACCCTTTACAGGGTATGCAGCATCAATATAATGGTCTATAACTGCATTTTTAAGTCCTATTTGACCTGCCATAGCAGATAATAAATTAGGTGTTATTGTGATTTCTGCACTGCCTTTTTCTCTTGAACCACTTAAATAATTACCTGCACTATCTAATATATAATAATTTCTATGACTATCAATGCCAAGCGAACCCGCTCTTACATTAATCATTTCATTTAACTGACTGGCTGCATTTTGCTCATGAGCAGCTTCTTCCATAGCCTCTCTTAAATCAAATGTAAAAACTCTGGTCATTTGGTCTTGAAAATCTTTAAGATAATAGTTACCGACACTATTTATAAGAAATGTGCCGGTAACTACCATAACAGATATAATAAGCAATATCAAAATAAGAACTAATTTCATGTGCAGACTGCGAAACACACCAACAGTCATTTTTTTATTATTTTCCATGAATAGCTCCTTAAATGCTTTCTAGTTTTTCAGTTTCTGAGAAATAATATCCTAGTCCACGTTTAGTGATAATATATCTAGGCTGAGCTGATTCATCTTCTATTTTTTCACGAAGTCTACGAATAGCAACATCAACAGCTCTTAAATCGCCATAATATTCATAACCCCAAACCTTTTCCATAAGTTGTTCTCTTGAGTAAACCTGCCCTGGAGTAGCTGCTAAAAATGTTAAAAGCTCAAATTCTCTAACAGATAAATCAAGCTGTTTGCCATGTTTGTAAATTGAACCATTAGAAGCTTTAATTTGCAAGCCATCTGATACATTTGTTTTAACTTCATCATCACTTGGCACGCTTCTTCTCATATTAGCTTTAACTCTAGCCATTAGTTCACGCATAGAAAATGGTTTTGTTATATAATCATCTGCCCCAAGCTCAAGCCCTAAGATTTTGTCTGTTTCTTCTTCTCTAGCTGTTAGCATAAGAATAGGAACTTGTGAACTCATACGGACTTTTTTACATACTTCAAACCCATCCATTTGAGGTAACATAACATCTAATAGTATTAGGTCAGGTGATTTTTCAAGTGCTAATTTTAAGCCATCAGCACCATTATTAGCCTCTAAAGTTTGATAACCCTCACGCTGTAAATTAAACACTAATATATCAGCGATAGCTTTTTCATCTTCCACCACAAGAATGGTTTTTGACATAAATTTTCTCCTTTCCCATGGTGATTAGGTTTTACCCAATCAGACCGTTTAATCTTGCTCTATAAGCTGCCATAACAGTTTTAGCATCACGAATTTCATCAGATGCAATTTTCTTTTCAAGCTCTGCAAATGGCATACGAACATATTCTACAAACTCATCTTCATCAGGTGAGATTTCACCAGCAGTCAGACCAGTTGCCGCATAAAGATATACAATTTCATTAAGGAACCCTGGAGAAGGATAAACCTGACCAAGTTTTATCATATTTTGAGCTGTAAAGCCTGTTTCCTCTTTGAGTTCACGTCTGCCACAGCTTTCAATATCCTCCTCTGCACCGTGGTCTAGTTTACCAGCAGGAATTTCATAAATAACCTCTTTATAAGGGTATCTAAACTGACGAACTAAAATAACATTGCCTTCATCGTCTATTGGCAGTATACCAACACCGCCAACATGCTCACAAACCTCACGAATTGCAGGTTTACCATTTGGCAGCTCTATATTATCAACTCTTGCAGACATAATTTTTCCACGAAAGTGATATGTTTGGTCTAAAGTTTTCTCTGTAAAATCCACTTTAGTTGTCCTCCTTTATAATTTTAACTATATAAGCCTTTTGAAGCTCTAAAGCTATTGACTGAAGTTCATTTTCATCTATAAATATTTCTGGCTGACCAATAACAGGTACTATCTCATTTGCATTTTCCACTGCATAACAAACAGTTTCGTAGCCACGATTTACAAGTATAAGCATTTG
>DXIE01000058.1 GCA_019113005.1 Candidatus Butyricicoccus avistercoris
CATACATCTCAAGTGGATTTGTGGTTTTAGAGCCAATATCATAAGCAGTTGTAGGTGCAACTGGTGTTAAAATTGCATCACACTTTTCAAAAGCACTTGCAAACTCAGCCTTAATTTTACGCTGTGCAGCACGAGCCTTTTTATAATAAGCGTCATAGTAACCAGAAGATAGCACATAAGTACCAAGCATAATACGACGCTGAACTTCCTCGCCAAAACCTTCTGAACGAGATTTAGTGTAAAGAGCGATTAAATCCTCATCAGCATTTGGAGTACGATAACCATATTTTACACCGTCAAAACGTGCAAGGTTAGAAGATGCCTCAGCAGATGACAGAATATAGTAAATTGGAAGTGCATACTCAGAAAGTGGCAGAGAAATTTCAAAAACTTCTGCACCTAAAGATTTATAAATTTCAGCAGCAGCTAAAACGCTCTTGCGAACTTCTTCAGAAATACCTTCGCCAAAATATTCCTTAGGAAGACCGATTTTCTTGCCATTCATATCAGCATTTAGATTTGCTCGAGTAGTGCCTTCAAATGGAGTTTTAACAGAAGTTGAATCATGCTTAGGGTCATGTGCTGTGATAGCATCAAATAACATAGCAGTATCTTCAACAGAGCGACCGAATGGGCCAATCTGGTCAAGGGAAGATGCAAAAGCAATAAGACCGTAACGTGAAACAGCACCATAAGTTGGTTTTAAACCAACAACACCACAGAAAGATGCTGGTTGACGGATAGAACCGCCAGTATCAGAACCAAGTGATAGAGGAACTTCGCCAGCAGCAACAACAGCCGCAGAACCACCAGAAGAACCACCTGGAACTTTGTTCAGATTATGTGGGTTATAAGTTGGGTGCATACCAGAGTTTTCACAAGAAGAACCCATTGCAAACTCGTCCATATTAGCCTTACCAGTCATAACAATGTCATGAGCGGAGAGCTTATCCATAACAGTTGCATTGTATGGAGGGTTAAAGTTATAAAGCATTTTAGATGCACAAGTGGTTAAAGTGCCCTTTGTACAGATATTGTCCTTAATAGCAACTGGGATACCAGCTAAATCAGAAAGCTCCTCACCTGCTGCACGTTTAGCATCAACAGCTTCAGCTTGCTTTCTTGCAGCATCAGCGGTTACAGTTACATAACCTTGTACCTTGCTTTCAACAGCTTCAGTACGAGCTAAAATATCATTTGTAAGTTCCACAGCACTGATTTCTTTAGCTTTAAGCATAGAAGAAAGTTCTGTGGCAGTCTTTTTAAATAATTCCATTCTTTCTCACCTCGATTTATTCCACAACACGTGGTACTGCAACGCCACCAGCCTGAAAATCAGGTGCGTTTGGAGCTATAAGCTCTTCTGGGGTGTATTCTTGCACCGCTACATCTTCATGGAACGCATTTTTACGTTCTGTGTCGATTACATCGGTAATATCATCTAAATTAAGTCCTTGCAGCTGGTCTACCATTGCAACAATGCCTTGCATATCCGCTGCTAGATGTTCAAATTTCTCGCCACTGATATCCAGTCTTGCGAGCTTTGCGATATGTTCAATTTCTTTTCTTTCGATTGCCATATCTTAAAACCTCCTGTTTATATATAGATAAAAACATTTATGTTTCAATCATCGTTTTAAATTCAGCTTCGGTCAATACAGGTATGCCGAGTTCCTGAGCCTTTTTTAGCTTAGAACCTGCATTTTCACCCGCTACAACATAGCTTGTCTTTTTAGAAACCGAGCCTGATGCCTTACCGCCTAAAGATTCGATAAGGTCGTTTATCTCTTTTCGTGTATACAGTGTGAGTGAACCAGTAGCAACAATAGTCATACCTTCAAGTTTATTTGATGTTACTGTTTGCTCACCATTAAAGTTCACACCTGCCCCACGCAGTTTTTCAATAATATGCTTAGATTGCTCTTGTTCTCTCCAGTTACAGATAGACTGAGCTGTTGTTTCACCTATATCACGAATTACTGTAAGCTCATCTAAAGATGCATTTAGAAGATTATCAAGTGAGCCAAAATGATTTGATAATATTTTAGCGGCTTTTTGTCCAACATGGCGTATGCCAAATGCAAAAAGCAGACGTGATAAATCTCTTTGTTTGCTGTGCTGTATGCTGTTATATAGATTGTTAGCTGATTTTTCTTTTTTTCTGTCAAGAGACATAATATCATCAGTAGATAGATAATATAAATCGGCTGCTGAATGAATAAGCTCAGCATCTATTAAAGCTTTTAAAACAGCCTCACCACAGCCGTCAATATCCATAGCATCACGAGAAGCAAAATGCATTAAATTTCTAAGAAGTTGAGCTGGACATTCCGCACCTGTACAGCGAATTGCAGCCTCGTCTTTATCTTCAAAGACCTCAGCACCACAAACAGGGCATTTTTTAGGCATTTCAAAAGCGATTGCATCTTGTGGACGTTTATCTTTTTTCACACCTACAATCTCAGGGATAATTTCACCCGCTTTTCTAACTAAAACGGTATCCCCTATTCTTACATCTAAATCCTTAATGAAATCACGATTATGAAGTGTAGCCCTTGAAACCGTAGTGCCTGCAAGATGTACAGGCTCTAATACAGCATTAGGGGTTAATACACCTGTTCGACCAACTGATATAATAATATCTTTTAAAAGAGTTGGCTTAATCTCTGGAGGGTACTTATAAGCAGCTGCCCAGCGTGGAAATTTAGCAGTTGAACCAAGCTGTCTACGCTGATTAAAGTCATTCACTTTTACAACTGCACCGTCCATATCAAAATCAAGCGAACCACGAAGTTCACCCATTCGCTCAATCTCCTTGACTATATCCTCAGTATTTTTTATAACAGGATAATAAGGGCTTACTTTAAAACCTAAACTTTTCAAATAGTCTAGTGATTCACAATGTGTTTTAATTGGCAGTTCATCAGCATTCTGTATATTAAAACAAAACATAGATAGCTTTCGCTCTTTTGTGATTTTGCTATCTTTTTGTCTTAAAGAACCTGCCGCCGCATTTCGTGGATTTGCAAATAAAGGTTTTTGTAAAAGTTCAAGCTGTTCATTAAGCTCAGTGAAAACCTTTTTTGACATATATACTTCACCACGAACTATTAAATGCTCAGGAGCATTTTCTATCTTATGTGGTATATCTTTTATAGTCATAAGGTTTTCGGTTACATCTTCACCAACTAGACCATCACCACGAGTTGCACCACGCACAAAAATACCGTTTTCATATTCAAGTGCAACAGAAAGACCATCGATTTTAAGCTCAACTACATATTCGGCATCATCTACAACACCATTTACACGATTGTAGAAATCATTAAGCTCATCAAAAGAGAAAACATCTTGAAGGCTTTCAAGTGGGTATGCATGAGTAACTTTAGCAAATTTTTCACTTGCATGACCGCCAACACGTTGAGTCGGAGAATTTTCACTTGCAAACTCTGGGTGTTCTTTTTCAAGAGTTCTAAGTTTAATTTGTAACTGGTCATAATCATAATCAGAAATTTCTGGAGAATCATCATCATAATATCTTTTATTATGATAATTAATAAGTTCTCTTAATCTTTCAATTTCAAGGGAAATATCCATAAATTCCTCCTTGTATTTATATACCTTGTTATTATAACAAATTTATTCCTTTTATGAAAGTACAAATTTATTATAACATATTTTTTAATATAATAAGAACTATTAATCTTTTATATTTTTAATATTATCTAAAAATTTCTCTGATAGCTTAGTAAATACTTGATTTTTCTTCCATACCAAACTCATTTTAGGACGAATTTCTACTGATAGAGGTCTAAAACATAGCTTGCTATCACCCGTAACATTGATTATATTATCAAAACAAATTGCATATCCAATACCTTCCTCAACCATAAGTGAACCATTAAATAATAAATTATATGTGCCAACTATATTGATTTTCTTCTTATCGCAACTCAATAACTCTGAAATATTGTTATCTTTATATAATTGCCTTGATAAAATTAAAGGTTTATTAAATAAATCATCTGGTTTAATAATATCTTTTTCTGCTAGAGGGTCATCTTTTCGCATCATAACCCCAAAACAATCAACTGATTTTAATGAAAAGCCATCATATCTATTATTATCTACTTTCCCAAACACTAAAGCAAAGTCTATAAGTCCATGCTCTAAATCTTCTAAAACAGTTGTTTTATCACCGCTTACAATATGTAAATTTATTAAAGGATATTCTTTTCTTAGATTTTTAAAAACTCTTATAAGCTCTCTAACCCCTACTGTCTCCCCTGCCCCAATATAAATATTTCCTGCAAGTATTTCATCAGAAAGATTTATTTCAGCCTGTGCCTTTTTCATAAGTTCTATAATCTCTTCTGCTCTTTTACGGAGGATTAAACCTTCCTCTGTAAGTTTTATTTTTCTATTACTTCTTATAAACAATGTTTTACCTAATTCATTTTCCATATCCTTTAATTGGCGAGATAATGTTGGTTGTGATAAATGCAAAAACTTAGCTGCACCTGAAATACTTTCCTCTTTTACAACAGCTAGAAAATATTCTAAAACACGAAACTCCATAATAAAACTTCTCCTCTATTAAAGTTATTATAATTATAAAACTTTTATATATGCTTTTAAAGCATATATAACTATTTGATATAAGTATTTGTTATAAATAGTTATGATTGATATAATTATATTAAATAAATTTATAATGAGGGAATAATTATGAGTAAAAACGTATTTATTTTATCGACAAGCCTTAGAAAAGGCGGAAATTCTGAAACACTGGCAGATTATTTTTTTAATGGTGCTAAAGATTCAGGGCATAATGTAGAAAAAATAAGTCTGGTTGGTAAAAATATAAGCTTTTGTAAAGGTTGCCTTACTTGCTTAAAAACTGGTAAATGTATAATTAAAGATGATGCTAATATAATAGCTGAAAAAATGATGTATGCAGATGTTATAGTTTTTGCAACACCGATTTATTATTATGAAATGAGTGGACAAATGAAAACAGTTTTAGACCGTGCTAATGCGTTATATGGTTCTGATTATCGTTTTCGTGAAATTTATATGCTTACAGCTGCGGCTGAAAATGATAAGAATACACCTAAAATAGCTGAAAATGGATTAAAGGGTTGGATTGAATGTTTTCCTAAAGCAAAATTAAAAGGTTCAGTGTTTGCAGGTGGTGTGGATTCTGTTGGCACTATAAGTGGTCATCAAGCATTATCTGAAGCATATGAGATGGGTAAAAATATTTAAAGGAATGGCTATATGTTAAATCAAATAATTTCAAGTTTTGTTAGTATAGCTATTACACTGTCAGTTACAGCATGTACAACAAATCAAGAAATATCTAAACCAGATATATCTATTGAAACAGAAAATATAAATGATGATATAATGCAAACAATAGAAATTATTATAAATGATAAAGTTTTCACTGCTGAAATATACGATAATGAAACAGCAAGGTCTTTTATTTCCATGTTACCTATTACATTGGATATGCAAGATTTAAATAATAATGAAAAATATTGTTATCTTTCTAATAATCTTGCTACAAATACATTTTATCCTGAGCAAATTCACGCAGGAGATATAATGTTATATAATTCAAATTGTTTAGTTCTTTTTTATAAAAGTTTTTCTACATCTTATGGATATACAGCTATTGGAAAAATTGATGATATAACTGGACTTAAACAAGCGGTTGGCAATGGAAATATACAAATTACTTTTGATTTAAAGTGAGGTTATTATGGAATTAAAAGAGTTTTTATCTAACATGAACAGTGAAGTTATTGCAAACTCTGACACTCACCAATATATGCATAAGTTAGCACAAGAGGCATTACAAATAACTTCAATAATAAATAATGGCTATCATACACCTGAAGAAATTACACAGCTTTTTGAAAAACTAATAGGCAAAAAAGTGGGTAAAAATTTTGGTATGTTTCCGCCTTTTTATACTGATTGCGGTAAAAACATAACAATAGGAGATAATGTATTTTTAAATAGCGGTTGTAAAATGCAAGACCAAGGTGGTATTACTATTGGTGATGGTACTCTTGTTGGTCACAATGTGGTTTTTGCAACGATTAACCATGATGAGGACCCATCTAAACGAGCAAATATGCACCCTAAACCTATTTGTATAGGTAAAAATGTTTGGATTGGAGCTAATGCAACCATTTTAGCAGGTGTAACTATTGGAGATGGTGCTATTATTGCAGCAGGTGCAGTTGTAAATAAAGATGTGAAACCTTTTACTATGGTTGGCGGTGTACCAGCAAAATTTATAAAACAAATAAAGTGATTTATGGAGGTCATTTTTATGTCTATAAAACAAACAGCAGGCAGAGATTCACTAGGAGATTTTGCTCCTAAATTTGCAGAAATAAATGATGATATACTTTTTGGACAAGTTTGGAATAGAGACAATCTATTATCATTAAAAGAACGTTCAATAGTCACTGTTACCGCTTTAATGGCACAGGGTTTAACAGATTCCTCTTTTAAATACCATCTTAACACTGCAAAAAATAATGGCATTACAAAAACAGAAATAGCAGAAATTTTAACACATGCAGCTTTTTATGTAGGTTGGTCTAAAGCTTGGGCAGCTTTCAATATGGCAAAAGAAGTTTGGTCAGATGATAACACGGTTATTGATTCAAAAACTGCACATGAAAATAGCATGGTATTCCCTATTGGACAACCAAATGATGCTTTTGCACAATATTTTGTTGGTCAAAGCTATTTAGCACCATTATCAACTGAACAAATTGGTATTTACAATGTTACATTTGAACCTAAATGCCGAAACAACTGGCATATACATCATGCTGATAATGGTGGTGGTCAAATTTTAATCTGTGTTGCAGGTCAAGGTTATTATCAAGAATGGAATAAACCAGTACAAAAATTAAATGCAGGAGATATTGTTAATATTCCTGCAAATGTTAAACATTGGCATGGTGCAACGCATGACAGTTGGTTCTCTCATATTTCCATAGAAGTTACAGGGGAAAATACATCAAATGAATGGTTAGAACCTGTAAAAAATTATAATAACATCTAAATTTATTATACGTCCCGTAAATGCTTTCTCTCTGTTCTGGAAAACATACGGGACGTTTTTATTATTTTATTTTTTTATTTATAAAATCGTTAAAAGCATTCATGTTAAGACCATCATATTTTTTAGCAATAAGTATATATTCGCTATAAACTACACCGATTAGATTTTCACTGTATATTATATATTTAAGATTATCATAATTTACAGTAGTTTTATTATCATCGCTCATATAAAGTGTTATAAAATCGCTATTAAATATAATTTTGCTGTTTTCTGGTGTGTTGCTTAATTTTTCTATAAGAATTTTTGCACTTCTATCTAATTTTATATCCATATATTTGCTAAAAGCTATACATAAAACCACCATAGCACTTAAAACAGCAAATGGAATCAATATTTTAAATTTGTTTATATCATAGACAATAGCTATTGTAATAATTGCAGTCTGTGCAATACTTAAAAAACCGAGTAGATTTTTATTAACCACAAATAGGGTGAATATGCCCAAAATATAACATGCTAACCCCACTAGAAAAAACAATATGTTAAATTTATCATCTGTAAGCTGTGTAACAATTAAAAATAATCCAATTAACCAACTTCGTAAAGAAGTTGAAAGCTTTGATTTATAAGTTCTACGCTTGTTAGATTTTTCATTTATTAATGTGTCCGTTATTTTCCACATTTTCGGATATTTTTCACGAGAATTAAATTCAGAATACTTATTTAATATGTAGCTTACTTGTTTTAAATCGGTTTCTAAGTTTAATTTAGGAATATCAAAAACAAAATTTTCCATATATATCCCCCACCCTTTAATTTTTGTTTATAATAAATTAGCATTGTATATTTATTATATCTTAAAGAATTCTTAATAATTTAGCTACTTTGTTTTTAAAAATATATATGTAATAATATGTATAGCAAAAAGGAAAAAGGGAGTGTTAAAAATGTATAAAATACTTGTTTGTGATGATGATAAAGACATCGTTTCAGCACTTAAAATATATTTATCGGCTGAAAATTATGAAGTTTTAACTGCTTATAACGGTTTAGAAGTTTTAGAAATCTTAAAAACACAAGAAGTGCATTTATGTTTAATGGATATAATGATGCCTGAGCTTGACGGAATAGCAACAACTGCTAAACTGCGTGAAGAATATAATATACCTGTTATATTACTTACAGCAAAATCTGAAGATACAGATAAAATTTTAGGTTTAACCATTGGTGCAGATGATTATGTAACAAAACCATTTAATCCAGTTGAAGTTGTAGCAAGGGTTAAAAGCCAAATAAGACGTTATACAATGCTTGGAGCAATGCCAAAACCTCAAAACAATGTTTTAACATTTGGAGGGGTTTCACTCGATGACGATAGCAAAGAAGTAACAGTTGATGGTGAGGTTGTAAATTTAACACCGCTTGAGTTTAATATTTTATCACTTCTTATGCATAATGCAGGAAAAGTTTATTCATCAAATCAAATATATAATGAGGTTTGGAAAGATAAAATTTATTCAGGCTCTGATGCAACAGTTGCTGTTCATATAAGACATTTAAGAGAAAAAATTGAGATTAACCCAGCTGAACCAAGATATTTAAAAGTTGTTTGGGGTCAAGGTTATAAATTTAGTATTGAGTAAAAGAAAGGTGGTTTTTATTATGAAAATCTATTCTAAACCAGTTAAAATAATTGCACTTTTAATACTTATTGTAAGCATTGCGGTTGCTGGTGTATTTTCAACATTTGCTAGTTTAGCAATTAGTTTGGGTTGTTATTCAGAAGGTGATAACTGGCACAATAGTTATATTGTTTCAAATGCTCAATATAATCAAGCTATAACAGCTGAAGAATGGTATGATTATTATGAAAAGCAACAAAATGGAACACTTACATTATCTGAGCAATATAACTTTGATTTCTTAACTGATAAGTTGAAAAATTCAAGTGTTGGTATTATTCGTGTTGATAGTCAAGGAAACGAGGTTCCTATTGCTGGATTTAATTCAATTGCGACTATGTATGAACATTTGAATAACAAAGTATTAAATGACGAGTGTGTCTATAAGATATATTTTAACAGCACTTCTGATGTAAATGATACTTTTAAAAAAGCATATAATACTTTTAATAAACTCTTGCCTAATTGCTACAATTATTTAATTTATATTGGTATTTCAGCTGTTATTGGATTTATTGCATATATTATTTTGCTTGTAGGTTCGGCTAGAAACTCAACCACAGGCGAACTTGAAGTCAGATATATACACAAAATACCATTTGATGTATTAACCATTATTTTATTACCAACATTTATATGTTTATTAGCTATCACTTTTGAAGAGATATGTTATAATTTAGATGAAGTATTATACTTTATATACGGTTTAGCTGTATCATGTATTATTGGAATATTTGTTATTTGTTTAGCGTGGTTTCATACATTTGTTGCAAGAATTAAAACCAAAACGCTTATCAAGTCTACATTATGTTATAAAATTCTAAGATGGTTATTTAACAAGTTAAAGTATTTATTTTTAAAAGCTAAGGCTAAAGCAAATAGTGATATAAATTTTGTGTTCGCTGTTGATTTAGATGAAAAGAAAAATAATCTAAATGAATTTTATGAAAAATGTAGCAACAATTTAAAATCAGCAGACATTAAAGGTAAAGCTGGTACAATATATAATAATATAACAAGTGGCATAAGTATTACAGCAAAGATTTACTTATTATTTATACCATTTATATTGTTATTTGAAATATTCTTTTTTTTATTGGCTGAATCATTTTTTTTGGGATTTATATTTTTAGTTTTAGATGTATTTATTTTTATAAAAATCAATAAATTATGTTCACATCTAAACGAAATAAAAAATGCAGGTGAACATTTAGCACATGGTGATTTAGATTATAAAATATCTGTTGATACTTTTAAAGGAGAACTTTTAAACCATGCGGAAAATTTAAATAAAATATCCGATGGCATGACCGTTGCAGTTGAAGAACGTCTAAAGAGTGAGCGTATGAGATATGAACTTCTTACTAATGTGTCACATGATATTAAAACTCCCTTAACCTCTATTATAAATTATGTGGATTTATTAAAAACTCAACCTGCTTCAACTAAAGAAGCTGAGGAATATATCGAAGTTTTGGACAGACAATCAGTAAAACTAAAAAAGTTAATCACTGATTTAATAGAAGTTAGCAAAGCAACGACTGGAAATATAACAGTTAATGCTGTGCAAATGGAGGTCAAAGAATTATTAGCTCAATGTATAGGTGAATATGACTCACGTTTCAAGGAAAAAAAACTAGAAATAGTGATAAATACACCAGATGAACCAGTATCAATAGTTGCAGATGGCAGACTACTTTGGAGAGTTTTTGATAATCTTTTAGGCAATATTGTAAAGTATGCAATGCCAAACACTAGAGTTTATATTGATTTAACAAATAAACTTGATACTGTTATAATCACACTAAAAAATATATCTCAAACAAGACTTAATATCAAAGCTAACGAACTTATGGAAAGGTTTGTCCGTGGAGATGCGTCAAGAACAACAGAAGGCAGTGGTTTAGGTTTATCAATAGCACAAAGCTTAACCGAACTTATGAAAGGTCAATTTTCCATTGAAATTGATGGAGATTTGTTTAAAATAACTTTAAAATTTAATAAATAAACGAAAAATCCCTTTATGCTTTAAAGCATAAAGGGATTTAAATTTTGATTGAATATGTTTTTTATTCAGATGCAGATTGTTTTTTAGCTTTATTTACAAGAGCCTGTTTAGATTTAATAAACACACTTAATTTCTTATAAACAAGCATTGTTACACAGGTTATAATGCTACATTTGATTAGGTTAAATGGAAGAACACCAATAAATAAATATGTTTCCATGCCCTTGATGTATGGGTTTACACTTTGACACATTTCCCAAATAGCCTCAAGAGGAAAATTCATAACATTTGCATAGAAAGGTAAAATAAACAGATAGTTTGTAAGCATACCAACCAGTGACATAACAATAGAACCAATTACACAACCGATAATTGCACCCCTTTGAGTACGCATACTCTTATAAACTGAAACAGAAATAATAACAAGTATAGAAATTAAGATAAAATCTTGAAGTTCACCTGTACCACCTGTTTGAGTTTGGGTAACATGTATAAGGTCTTTAATTAGTGTCATGGTGATTGCTGAACGAATACCAAAAATAAATGCACCGATTAAAATTATTGCACCACTAAGGTCAACTTTTAAGAAAGGCGGCATAAAAGGCACATAAAATTCAAAGTACATAAGTACAGTGGCAAGTGCCGCAAAAATAGCGGTGTAAGTAATTTTCATAGTTTTTGACATACAAGAACACTCCTTATTCTTGTTCTGCTGGTTTGGGGAAAACAGAAAAGCCCTTGGAACTTAATTTATTCCAAGGGCGTGGACGCAAAAAAATATATAAATACGTCTCCGTTTCTCTCATCCGGACTTTAACCGTCGGTTGGGAATCTAACCCATCATGCCAAAAGGCTCGCAGACTTGTAGGTTTATAAACCTCATCACTGCCGGTGGAGAATTTCACTCCGCCCTGAAACAGAACTAATAAATTTTACGGTTTTATTATACCGCAGTTTTAAAAGATGTCAAGTATTATTTTCTATTTCTTTAATAATTTCAAAAATTTCATCTTTATTACTTACAGCATTTAAAAAATCTAATAATGCATTTGAGGAAAGATATTGTGGTAAATTTAACTTTTTTAAAAGAGCTTTTCTTTTTTGTTCACTACCACTCTGCCCAGACAGACCAAGTGCAAATAAATCTGCTTTAACAAGTTGTTTTATTGTTTTTTGTTCATCACCTAGAATAGTGGCTCCAGCTGAAATCAAGGCATTTTTTAAAACATCTTGACTCATACCTTCAACACCAAGTGTACCAGCTTTAGATGCATGACGTTTTCTGGATTCTTTACCTAAAATCTCAGGTATATATGCATGTTTGACTTGATTTGTTGGAATAGCACCTTTAAGAAAATTTCTTATTACAAGCCCTGCCCCATCACTATCAGTGAGAATTAAAATTCCTCTTTTTTGGGCGATTTTTCTTATCATCTGCAAACGTTCTTTGTCTTTAAAAATCCTAAATCCACCAGTTTGCAAAATAACAGTATTCACGCATTGTTTTAATGTTTGTATATCATAACGACCTTCAACAATTATAGCTTCTTTTATCTCTATCATTTAAAATTTTCCCCTGTCCTCTGTTGATGCCATTTCCAGTAAAGCTATTTCAATGATTTTTACTTTATCTGCTGAACTGCTTTTAAGTGCTATGTCAGTTTCACCACATATTTTTATACATTTTCTAAGCCAATTTATTGATATACGTCTAGCCATATCCTGCATTTTATTTGCGTAAAAACTAGAACCTGTGCCAATTAGTGACATAAGTTCTTTTTGATTTGCAGATGGTGTTCCCATAAATAGTTTAGCTGCATACATTCTTTGCATATGTTTTTGAATAGCAGAAAATAACATTACCTCTGTATTTTTCTGAGCAATTAAATCATTTAAAATTGATATAGCTTTATCAAATCTTTTAGCTGCAATATGGTCTGTAAGGTCAAATACAACAGCATCAAGAGTTCGAGTGCAAACAGATTCAATGTTATATTTTTTTATTTCTTGCAGTGTACTGTGAGATATTGCTTTATCAATTTCTGTTAATAAATTTGTCATTGAATTGCCACATAAAAACAGTAAATATTGACATGTATCTTTACTGATTTCTTTTCCAGCACTTCGCACATACTTACTAATTTGCGTAATAAGTTCATTTTCGCTCATACGTCCAAATTCGTTTACACTTGCAAATTTATTTATGACAGAATAAAGCTTTGTTCTTTTATCTGGCTTATATTCTATGGTGTCATAATAAAAAACAAGGCAAATATAATCTGGTAAATCTGAGAGTAAGTTTGGCAATATATCACTTATACTAGCTGGTGGCTTGTAAATATCTAAATCTTTAATTATTACCATTTTACGTTCAGAAAATGCAGGATAACTTTCTATTGCTTCGGTTAATATCTCAGCGTTTAGTCCTTTCCATTCAAACTCTACAAGATTAAATTGTGCAAATGTTTCATCAACAACCGCTTTTTTTAGCCTTTGAAGATAACGTTCTTTTAGATAGTCCTCTTCACCATAAAAAATATATAATTTTTGATAATTTTTAGATTGTAAATCTAATCGTATTTGCTTGTATCCAGTCTCATTTTTTGGGGCTGCCATTTTGCACCTCCTTATTTTATTATAGTTGTAAATGTAAAATCTCCATTTTTCTTAGTTGTTTGATAAGATATGTTTTCTATATAATTATCTTCTGAAAATGCAGTTGGAATATATATTTTATCTGGGTGTAAAGTGTTTAACACTTCTTTTATTCTTTCATCATCACTAAGAAAAGAATCGGAAAGTATAATATCTTTACAGCTTATATTTTGGGTGTTTAAAAGCTCATTTAACATTTTAGGAGTAAAACTATGAAAGCTCAGTAAATCAATATCTTCCATTTTTATTCTTACACCTAATTTTCTGTCAGTTCCACCCATAATATTTATACCAAGTGATTTAGGCTGAATATCTTTTTCACTTGTTTCAGTCCAATAAACAGTTGTTATACTATGCTCTTTTAAAGAATTTAAAATCTCATTAGCAATATCACTCTCTAGATAATTATTAGGCAATATACACCTTTTTACATTTGTGTTTTCTAGTAAATATGGTACTGATTTTGCATGACCATTATCTAATGAAGTGATAATTAATAAATCAATCTCTTTATAGTTATACCAATCCATATAGGCAAGTACATTTTCAGCGGTAGCTTGTGGCTCTGTTCCTGCACAGTCAATAACAACGAAACTATTACGCATTGATGAAACAGCTATTGTTTGACCGCTTTCATTAAATAGCTTAACTTCATATTTATTATTTTCAATTCCGATATTTATATAAACAGTTATTACTATTATAGATAAGCTTATAATCATTCCAACATAATAGTGAAAATGTTTTATAAAAATAATCCATAAAATAATGAAACTATAAAAGCCTATGATTAAAGCTTTAATTTTCATGTCTTCCCAGTATAACAGAAAACCAGATATATTTCCAGTTATATCTGCAATATAAAAAACATAATTACTTAATAAGTTTATAGTAGTTATAAGAATACTGGATATGACAGGCACACTTCCCAAAATACAAAGTAATAAACCAGATATGAATAAAATGGAAAATACACCAATAGTAAGTATATTCGTCAAAGTTGCTGCGATTGATATATAACCAAAATTTAAAAGTAAAATTGGTGATGTAAAAATGCAGGCACTTATAGAACAACTCAATACACCAGTTATTATATAAACTAATCTTTTTAGTAATCTAGAAAGATTAGTTTTTTTAATTGGCTTTAAAAACAAGTTTTGCAAAGGTCTATATATAAATATTATACCTAAAGTTGCCAAAAAAGAAAGCTGTAAACTGATACTTCTAACCGAATACGGGTTAATAATTAGCAGAAAAATAAGTGCAAAGCAAAGCGAATGCAATAAACTGTGGTCACGCCTTAAATAGAACCCACCGACCGAAATTAAATACATAATAACAGCACGGATTACAGATGGTGATGCTCCTGTCATTGGAACAAAGAAAATAAGAGCTATACAAGCTATAATCATACCAAAACGCTTACCAAAGAGCGTTAAGAATAGTAAGACTATAAATCCTATATGCATACCAGAAACAGCAAGCACATGACTTAAACCAGATTTTTGAAAATCTTGTTTTATATAAATTGATAAATCTGATGTATCACCAAAAAGTAAACCATTCATAAAGCCTGCGTTTTGCAATTTATCTTCTAATATGCTTTTAAAATTGTTTGCCCAAATTTTAGGCTTTAAAAGCAAAGGTATATTTTCAGATTTTTGCACCTCAAAAGTTGGCTTGTAAGCACATTCTGATAAAATATGATAATTTCTACCTGAATAATACACTTCCCTATCAAATCCACCATCATCAGAACCAATATAGAAAAACAGTTTAGTTTTTATAATATCTGATGGCTCTATTGGCTCATCGGTTAGAGGCAAATAAGCAAGTGTATAAAAATAAGGAATTTTCATGTTCATATTAGATTTTTTAACGTCTATTTTAAGGCTTACACGTTGATTATCTTCGTAAATTTCAGGATATTCGGTTACAACTGCATATATATCTGCTCTTTGATTGTCTAGCATTGTTATAGGAATTTGAACAAATGCATTATATACTGCACTGTATGTGATTCCTAGGCAAATTCCCAGTAATATATATTTTATATAATAGAATGAATTATACAAAACATTGTTTTTATATAATCTATTAATAACAAAAAAACTTACACACAAAATTATAAGTAATGGTAAAATCCAATTTTGTTGTCTGAATACTGGATATTGAGTTTCGCACCATACACCAATAAATACCGAAAGAGTTATAATCGGAAAACACCAATACATAAACACTCCCCCTACCCTATTTATAAATAAAGAAACAGGAGAAAAGAGTTTATAAACCCTATTCCCCTGCTTATAATTACATTATCAACCTGGAGGCCATGTCATATCTCTGCCTGCAAGTACATGGAAATGCAGATGAAATACAGTTTGCCCTGCTTGCTCTCCGCAGTTTGTAACTACACGATAGCTCTTAATATTCATTTCTTTTGCTACCTTAGCAATAACTGCATAGCAATGCCCTATTATAGATGCATTTTCCTCGTTAATCTCTAAAGCACTTACAATATGCTGTTTAGGAATAACTAAAAAATGTGTTGGTGCTTGAGGTTCTAAATCATAGAACGCATAGCACAAATCATCTTCATACACTGGTTTAGAAGGGATTTCCTTGCCAGCAATCTTACAGAAAATACAATCACTCATAAAGCGAAACCTCCTGTTTATTTTAATTATCCAAGCTGCTGTTCAACAATATTGTTTACAGCTTCGAGAGCTTCCTCAAGTTTAGCTGGATTTTTACCACCTGCGGTAGCATTATCAGGACGACCACCGCCACCACCGCCACAGATTGCAGCAGTTGCCTTTACAATTTTACCAGCATGAGCACCAAGTTTAACAGCCTCAGCACCACATACGCAAAGGAATTGAACTTTATCACCGTTTATACTTGATAATACAGCCACCATCTTAGGGTCTTTTTGCTTGATTGTATCACCCATTTGACGCATAGTATCAACGCTTACATCATCTAGTTTAACAGCAACTACATTTACACCCTTAACGTCACGAGACAGGTTAAACAGGTCTACAAGCTGCATATTAGCAAGTTTTGCAGATAATTTGTCCATGTTTTTGCCCATCTCACGCATTTCGTTCATAACTTGCTCAACCTTATTAACAAGGTCAGCCGGAGTTGTTTTAAGTGCCTTAGCAGTCTCAACAATTGTGTGTTGCTTTTCATTAATAAAGTTTAATACACCCTTACCAGTGATAGCTTCGATACGTCTTACGCCAGCAGCAACTGATGCCTCACCAATGATTTTAAATACACCCGCCTTAGCTGTGTTGCTAAGATGAGTACCACCACAAAGCTCAATGGAGAAATCGCCAGCCTGTACAACACGAACGGTTGAGCCATATTTCTCACCAAACAGAGCCATTGCACCACGCTTTTTAGCTTCATCAATAGGCATTTCTTCAGTTATTACATCATAACCTTCTAAGATAGCATCATTTACCATGTTTTCAACTTTTTCAAGCTCTTCAGCGGTTAAACCAGAGAAATGAGTAAAGTCAAAACGTATATGGTCAGCATCAGTATAAGAACCCGCCTGTTCTACATGAGTACCTAAAACAGTACGCAGAGCCTTTTGTAGTAAGTGAGTTGCAGTATGAGAACGAGCGATTGCCTGACGTCTAGCCATATCAATCTTAGCATATACGGTATCATCAACAGAAATAGTACCTTCTTCAACCTTACCAGTGTGAAGGAACTTGCCGTCCTTAGTTTTTTGTACATCGTTTATAACAACAACAGCACCATTTTTACCAGTTAAAGTACCATGGTCAGGCACCTGTCCACCAGATTCTGCATAGAAAGGAGTCTGGTCAAGCACAACTGTTACAGTATCGCCCTTGTTAGCAGTACCAGAAAGCTCACCGCCAACAACAAGTGCGATAATCTTTGCGTCTTCTTCAAAAATTGTGTAACCATCAAAACGTGTTTTAATAGACTTGTCAAGACCTAAATCTTCACTTGCCCAACCAAGGTCACCCATTTTTTTGCGGTCTTCTCTTGCACGAGTACGCTGTTCGTCCATAAGAGCATCAAAACCTGCTCTGTCAGTGGTCATGCCTTGTTCTTCTAAAATTTCAAGAGTAAGGTCGATTGGGAAACCATAGGTATCATAAAGCTTAAATGCATCAGCCGCAGGCAGTTCGGTTTTATTTTCAGCCTTAACAGTAGCAATCATATCATTTAAAATAGATAGACCAGCGTCAATAGTTGCATCAAAGCGAGCTTCTTCCATTTCAATAACCTTATGGATATAATCGCTCTTTTCCTTTAGTTCTGGATATGCATCACCGCTTTCAGCGATTACAGTATCACAAACTTCCTTTAAGAATGGGCGATTAATACCAAGTAACTTACCATGACGAGCTGCACGACGAAGTAAACGACGAAGTACATAGCCACGACCTTCATTAGAAGGAATAACGCCATCACAAACCATCATTACAGTAGAGCGAATATGGTCAGTGATTACACGAAGAGAGATATCCTTGTTTTCGTCCTGATGATATTCAACACCAGCGATTTTTTCAATATGCTTCATAATGTTGCGAACAGTGTCAACTTCAAACAGAGAACCTACACCCTGTACAACACAAGCTAAACGCTCAAGACCCATACCAGTATCAATGTTCTTTTGAGCAAGCTCAGTATAATTGCCGTTACCATCGTTATCAAACTGAGAGAATACATTGTTCCAAACTTCCATGTAACGGTCACAATCACAACCTACTGTACAACCTTCCTTGCCACAGCCGAACTGTTCCCCACGGTCAAAGTAAATTTCAGAACATGGACCACATGGACCAGAGCCATGCTCCCAGAAGTTATCAGCCTTACCAAAGCGGAAAATACGCTCAGCAGGGATACCTATTTCCTTATTCCAGATTTCAAAAGCCTCATCATCATTTTCATAGATAGATGGATAAAGCAGATTTGGGTCAATACCAACCCATTCTGGAGAGGTTAAAAATTCCCAACTCCAAGCAATAGCTTCACGTTTGAAGTAATCACCGAATGAGAAGTTACCAAGCATTTCAAAGAAAGTGCCATGGCGAGCGGTTTTACCTACATTTTCAATATCGCCTGTACGGATACATTTTTGACATGTAGTAACTCTATGACAAGGTGGCTCTATTTCACCTTTAAAGTATGGTTTCATAGGAGCCATACCAGAGTTGATTAAAAGCAAAGAAGCATCGTTTTGTGGAACAAGTGAGAAACTTGGTAAACGTAAATGTTTTTTGCTTTCAAAGAATTTTAAATACATTTCACGAAGCTCGTTTAAGCCTCTATACTGCATGATTTCATTCCTCCAATAGATAAAAAATTAAAGCCTTCGTCCCTAATAAGCATAGGGGCGAAGGCAAAGTTTCACGGTACCACCCTAATTACTGCTAAATAGCAGTATCTCAGGTTTCCTATAACGCAGGAAATACGTTCTGCTTGAGTTCACAGAAAGCTCAGAAGTAGCTGCAATAGTCGTTTGACCAAGGGCTTTCACCTACTCCCTCTCTCTTTGGGTTACTTTACTATTGCTCGTTTCGTCATAGCCAATAACATATTAAAATACAATATAATTATAACATATTTTGATTTTATGTCAATTAGTTTTTCTCACGTCTTAAAATAGCAAATTCATCAACTTCAAATGGGAACTCAACAGTAAACTTCATTTCTGGGTGTGGGAAAACCTCAGGGGTCTCACCCTTTTCATTTACTATGCCGTTTGCAGTAAATCTGTAAGGAGGTTTGTTAGGCTGTACAAGTTCGAGTTCTTGACCTGCATAAAATCTATTTTTTAGAGTAAATGTAGCCTTATTACCCTCTATTTTAAATGGCATACCAGTAACTTCCCAATCTCTTATATACTGATTATTTTCATAGAACTGACCATCTTTGTCGACAAAGTAAAAACCAGTATAGTAATTTCTATGACTTACCTTTCCAATCTCATCATGAATATCTTGAGGAAGAACAAAACCAGAAGGATTTTCACAGTAAGCATCAACTGCACGACGATATGCAGAAGTAACACCAGCAGCATAATATGCTGTTTTATTTCTGCCCTCAATTTTAAATGAAGTGATACCAGCATCAACAAGCTCAGGTATATGGTCAATCATACACATATCTTTTGAGTTATAGAGGTATGTGCCACCCTCCCCTTCTACAACTGGGAAGTATTCATTAGGGCGTTTTTCCTCAACTAAATTATATTTCCAACGGCAAGGCTGAGCACATGCACCATGATTTGCATCACGACCAGTTAAATATTGAGAAATTAGGCAACGACCAGAATAAGAAATGCACATAGCACCGTGTACAAAAGCCTCTATTTCAAGCTCTTTAGGTGTTTTTTCTCTAATTTCTTTTATTTCTTCGAGACTTAATTCACGAGCTAAAACTATTCTTTCTGCACCTTGTTCTGCCCAGTAGTTTGCAGCCTCATAGTTTAAAATACTTGTCTGAGTGCTGATATGCAAAGGTACTTTTGGTGCATATTTTCTAGCCATTGAAATAGTACCAACATCAGCAACAATAATTGCATCTGCATTAACGTCCTGTAAATGTTCAAAATATGCAGGCATTTGTTTGATATCTTCGTTTGTTGGTATAATATTTGCTGTAATATAGCATTTTACGCCATGATTATGAGCATATTCAATAGCTTTTCTCATATCTTCTTCATTGAAATTGCCAGCAGCAGCTCGCATACCAAATGATTTACCAGACATATAAACAGCATCTGCACCATAAGCTATTGCAAAACGCATTTTTTCAAAATCACCAGCTGGTGATAAAATTTCAGGTTTAAACATATTATTTCTCCTATCAAATTAAAAAAATCAAAGCAAAGAACCTGCAAAAAGTTTACAGGTTCTTTATAAGTTTTAAGAGTCTGAATTTGCAGCCTCAGCAAAAGCTTCCTTAGCTTTTTCTTTATTTTGTTCATGCTTACTATTAGTAGATGCAAACAGATGAGAACCATCAGGCATAGCAACATAGAAATAATAATCATGTTCATCAGGGTGAGTTGCAGCATAAAGAGCATTATAACCAGGGTTACAAATAGGTGTAGGTGGTAAACCTTTATGCAAATAAGTGTTATAAGGTGTATCGGTTTCCAAATCTTTTTTGGTAAGCTCGCCACTTGTTCTTCCAAGACCATAGAGCAAAGATGCATCTATTTCAAGATAAGGGAACTTTGAGCTATTTAGACGATTATGAATAACACCAGAAATCATTGAAAATTCTTCTGCAACTTTTGCCTCACGTTCAATAAGAGAAGCTATTATAACTGCCTCTTCTATACTAATGCCCAGTTCTTCAGCACCATTTATAATGTTTTCATCAAAGCGATTATCAAAGTTATTAAGCATTTTATTTATGACATCTTTGACAGCATCGCCATCTTTATAAAAAGTATAGGTATCTGGGAATAGATAACCCTCAAGCCAATTTTGAGATGGTGGCAACTTATCCTCTAAAAATTCGTGTTTAAAAGGATAATTATTTAATGCCTCGTTTAAATCGTCCTCAGAACATACACCTTTTTCTATAAGAGTCTGTTTTATCTGAGCTATTGTATAGCCCTCTGGAATAGTAACAGTTACAGTGTCTTGTGTATCTGTATTTCTAAGACTTCTAGCTATTTGTGCATAGTCCATAGAAGGTGAAAGCTTGTAAGAGCCAGCTAAAACTTCTCCATCTTTATCAGTTACAAGCAGAAAAATCTTAAATATAAGACCATAGTTTACAACATCTTTTTTATCAAGCTCACCGCTTAATTTTGATATTTTAGTGTTTTGTGGAACTTCAAGTATAATATCTTTATCGTCTTTAACAAGTGCAAAAACATCATTTGCAACAAATATAGCAACTAAAGATAAAACAATAGAAATTAATAAAATTGTTATAAGATATACAAAAGTTGATGCACAACCTTTATTTTGTTTTTTCTGATTATTTTGTTCTTGTGAATCATAATAATCATCATCATAATCATCATATTGCATATTATTTTGATTCATAAAACGCTCCTAAATAACTTTAAATACTGTTTTTGCAAAAAAAGAAATTATAAATATAATTGCACCTAAATTAAGTGTAAGAATACAAACAGCTTGTTTTGCAGGTCTTGTACATGGTTTAAAATGTGGAACTCTACCAGAAAGAAGTAACTTTTCTGTGCTTACAAGTGCCATATATATAAATAAAAGTAATATGAACAAACATACAGGAATAATATACTTCCATATACCAAAGGCACTATATGTATCAGTAATCCAAATCATAAATAAATAGCATAATGTATTTACTGAATGAGTTATAACCGAATACCATATAGACTTAAATATATAAGTCAGCCAAGCAAGCACTAATCCCAAAATGAATGCACCTGCAAAGGTATAAAATGATAGATAAAGCATAGCAAAAACAAGAGCAGAAAGTATAATAGCTATTTTAGTGCCTGCATATCTTGAAAAAACTGTGAATAGCACTCCACGAAAATATATTTCTTTAGTAAAAGCAGGAATTATAACAAGACCTATTAAATACAAAATAAAATTTCGCTGAATATCACGACCGTCAATACCCAAAGGATTTACACCAGAAACATCTTGGTTTCCAAGGTTTAAGAAAAATATATTTAATAGAAATGATATTAAACAGGTTATTATACCTAAATATATTGCAAAACGTATATTTTTAGGTTTAAACTGCTTTGTAGATGCAGGAATTCTGATTTTATTATTACCTCTTATAAGTGCAATCATAAATATAGTTGGTAAAATAAAAGCCAATATTTCAGAAAATAAAATATTAATTGCAAATGAACCAGTTTTAAATACATTAGATATTGAATCAGATGCTACAAGTATACAAAAACAGATATATATTGATACTCCAGATAAAAATGCCGATTTATGTTTAATCAAATACTAATCACCTGACTTTCTGTAAATATAAAATCACATGGTATATCATGACTTTCAGCAAAAACATTGGCTAATATTCTATCATCGTAGCATAATATTGCTTTTTTAGCATTAGTTTTGGCTAGAAAGCGGTCATAATATCCACCGCCATAACCTAGTCTGTGACCATTTTTATCAGCAGCAAGGCAAGGTATAATACATAAATCTATGGCATTTTCCCTAGTTTGCTCACAATTTAAATTAGGCTCTAATATGCCATAATTTCCGATTTCCAAATCATCTAAAGATAATATCTTATTAGCAGTCATTATACCATTACCAATGGTTTTAGGCACACATACAGTTTTATTGTTTTGTAGTGCATATTTTATTATATTTATAGTGCTTATTTCGCTATAAAATGAGCAATAGCAAAAAATAGATTTAGCATTTTTAAAAATAGAACTTTTTATAATATTTTCTGCAATTTTCTCATCATTAGCTTTTCTTATATAAACAGAAAGAGCATTTCTCTGCTCTTTCATTTTTTTGCGTAATAATTTTTTATTCTGCTGGCACATAACAAATAGAATCAGCAACCTGTTTAGCCGCTGCACCTCCCATTATAGCTGTGCATAAAGCTAAAGCAAAATCCATAGCACCGCCTAAAGCACGACCAGTGATGATTTTACCCTCAACGCAGCAATTTTGATGAACAACAGTAGCTAATGTCATACCATCTTCCATACCTGGGTAGCAGATTGCCTTTTTATGTTTTAATAAATCCATAGAGCCTAAAACAACTGATGGTGCAGAACAAATAGCACCAATATAACGGTCATTATCAGCACAATATCTCACTAATTTATGCACAAATTCAGATTCATTTAAATTTATAGCTCCTGGCATACCTCCTGGTAAAACTACCATTTCAGCCTCTTCAAAGCAAACATCTTCTGGTAAAATATCAGCAATTATAGGTACATTATGAGAGCTAGTAACAGTTTTACCAGTAATACCAACAGTTTTTACATCAGCACCTGCACGACGAAGTAAATCAACAGGAGTTAATGCCTCTACTTCTTCAAATCCATCAGCTAGAAGAACATATACCATAATAAAACCTCTCCTTTAATTGAGCATTAAATTTATATAACCAGTGCTTGTATTATCATTTTTGCGAATACAGCCTAAAGCATACGCATTATCAAATTGCAAGCCTGATAATTTACAATTTGGAATTTTAAAATATCTTTGCATATTAGCTATACAAATATTTTTATACTCTGGTTTAAATACAAATTCCTGAGCATAAAAGCTATTTTTATCTAACCAGATAAAAGCATAACCTATAAACTCATTTTGCAAATTGTACATACAAATAGCTTGTCCACCGCAGTTATTAAACAAATCAATCTGTCTTTGCCATTCGAGTTTATCACGAATTACATGATATTTATTGCCCGCTACTAAATTATATAAGCTCTGCATATTATCTATATCCCCAGCTTTAGTTATAGATATTTCATCTTCACACTCTATATAATTATTTAATTTCATTTCTGATATATTAAACATTGGTTTATAATCAAACTTTGCATAAAAATCAAATAACCATTTTTCTTGAGGTATTAATATAGATGCAGATACATTATTTTTCTTATCAATCTCAAAGCTATAATTTAAAAGTTTATCCATGAGATGTTGCCTGCGATAATCTTTATGTGTGCAAGCACCATAAATATAAGTTACATTCTCTATTTTGCCATTACTCTGCATTTCGTATGGAAGCATTTGAGCCATTGAACATAAAATATCATCTTTAAACAGTAATAAATTATATTCTGGTTTATATAATTTATTGAAAAAATACTCATTAAATCCGCTTTCATCTGGAAAACACATATTCCAAAGATTTATAACAGCTTTTGTATCCGTATCATTTGCAAAACGTATATTTATTTTATTCTGGCACAATATTTAACACCCATCATTTCTGGATAATAAGATTTTTTAGCTTTTCTAAGACCTTCAAGCCCCAAATCTTCTTCTCTATTTACATATTTAACATGTGTGCAATTTTTCTTTACAAATTGCTGATTTATCATTTGATATGCTCCAGCAATATTGCTGTCAGCCTTTTCTATTTGTACTACAAACATATCATCTGTTGCCTGTGAGCCGAAAGTAAATGCTATAACTTCTCCGTCAAGTCTTAAAATACCACCTTTAAGGTTTAAAGCCTCAAAATGATTAAGACCAGCACCGATTGCACAGGTTTCACCCCAGAAAGAGTTATCTCTCATACAACCATTTTGTTCACACCATTTAATATGGAAATTAAAAGCATCATGTGTATTTATAGGACTTATATCTTCATAACTCCAACGACCTTCATAATTTGCTAGAAATCTATTTACAAGATTACGTTTACTTTGAAGTTTTTTACCTGAAAGAGTTTGAAGTTTTTCACTTAAATAAATATAATCCCAACCACTTTCATCAGTATTATATTCATATCTATCTGGAAACAAAGCTTCTATTTGTGGTTTCATATCTTCAGCAATCGAGCACATTGCAAACTCTATATTGTTATCTTTTGCATCTTGCTCTAGCATTTTTATAGCATCAGCTAAATCACCATTGCCAACAGGTGCAAGATACATTGTTTTTTTGTCATCTGTTGTCTTCATTTTTACAAGTAAAAATTCTTTATAAAAACAAATCTTTGTTTCATAATGACCACGCCATATAAATAAATCTGTAAAGCAGTGTTCACATAAATGATAATTAACAGATTTTGTACAAGATTCAACACGCTGTTTATCTTCCAGTGTTATATCTCTAAATTCTAACATAAATTCGCTCTTTTCTATTTGTCCGATAAAATAATAAATTATTTTTTATTAGCTAGTTTTTCACGCATTGACTTATAATATTCACGAACCTGACAAGCCTTACCACAGGTCATATTGCCTTCTGTGCAAGCACCATCTACACATGATGGGCCAGATTTAGAAAATAAAGTTGGTGCAACTTCATAAACCAAAGCATACATTTTTTCAGCAAGCTCACGAATTTCCCACTGAGCACGATTACAACAACGCAGTCTAAAGAAATTTTGTAAAGACCTTGCATTTACAGTCATCATAATTCTTGTCGCACAAGCATTAGGAAGAACATATCTAGCATCTTCAATAGCTTTCTTTTCAGCCTTACTTTTAGCTTTTTTCTCATCAAGACCTTCAGCTAAAAATGCATCAAAATGCTTTTTATAAAGAATAGCTGTAAGTTCTTCATATGTACGCTGGTCATCTTCCATTGCTTTAACAAATTTTTCTTTAGCCTCCGAAATACATTCTATTTCTGGTGGTATTATATATTCAAATCCACGCTCTTTTACATATCTCTGAGACTGCACACTAAAAGATGCAATTCTATGACGTGTAATTTGAGCTAACAGTGAACGTGAAACGCCTTCGATGGCAAAAGAAAAGCTAACATGTTCGATAGGGCTTTCGTGACCTATCTCAGTTAACATACCTAAAAAAGACTCAACTTTTTCATCTGTAAGACCCTCAAAAATACCATCAACATCAGTAGAAGAATAACAGTTTTTTGCAGCACCTGCGATTAAACGTTCAGGGTCAGGTGTATGTGCAATTAAACGAACCTTCATTTATTTACCTCCCAAATAATTTCTTTCTAATTACAAGCAGCATAAAAAGTGGTAATTTCATCATTCTGCCTATTCTCTTAGGCTCTTTACAAAGTCTATAAAACCATTCCATACCTAGTTTAATAAAAATATCTGGTGCACGTTGTACTGTACCAGCAAATACATCTAAAGAACCACCAAGACCACAACAAAGAGTTACATTCAAATTATCTTGATATTGTGACATGAATTTTTCTTGTTTAGGAGCACCAAGACAAACAAACATAACATCAGCACCACCAACAGCATTTACCGTCTCAACTGCCTCCATGTCATCTTTGAAATATCCATCTTTAGTGCCTGCTATAACAAGACCTGAATATTTCTTTTTTAGATTTTCAGCTGCCTTATCAGCAACCCCTGGTTTAGCACCTAGTAAAAATAGACGCATATTTTCTTTAGACATACGGTGCATTAAAAGAGATGCAAAATCAATACCTGGGACACGTCCTTTAAGTTTTTCACCTAATATTTTAGCTGCGTAGATAATGCCTATACCATCAGGTAAAACAAGAGAGGCGTTGTTTACAAGTGTGCAAAACTCATCGTTTTCCATTGCTTGATAAACGATTTCAGGGTTTGGAGTGACAACATAACCCTTTTTGCCGTCTTTAATTTGCTTTATAGCCATATCAACAGCTTCTGTTAGATTAACAGCGTCAAAACCAACGCCCATAATATTAGCTCTATTCAAAACTTAATTTACCCCACTTCATAATAAGATTTACAATCTATTATATTTTACCACGCAATAACGGCTCGTGCAATAGAGTGAATATTATTTAATAAAATAGCTAAAAGATGCAAGAATGATACAATATTGTTTTATAATATAAAAAAATAGAAAGGCAGAGGAATTTTATGCTAAAAAAAGATATATTAAAAGTGATTATTTGTGTTATAATTGGTTTTATAGGTTTAGCAATAGGTGGTATTATGTATAAATTTATTGAAATACCGCTGTTAGAAGGTGTAATTACATATATAGTTCCGTTTTTATTGGTATTACTACTTACAAAAAAATTTAGGGCAGAAAAATATTTTAATTTTACTGGCAATTTTTCAAAGTTATTTAGCTATGGCTGGTATGTAATACTTGCAGGTTGTATTTTTGGAGGACTTAATTTTTTAAGTTTACAAGATAAAGTTTCAACTTCTACAGATGTTTTTATAGGTTTTGTTATAAGTTGTATATGCACTGCAACTTTTGAAGAGCTTTTATGTCGAGGTTTAATACAAGGTATAACTTGTGACATTGGAAAAAGATATAATCATTCTACTATTAGATATATAGTTTATGCATCAATGGTTTTTGCACTTATGCATTTTTTAAATCTTATTGATAAACCATATTTAATCATAGGCACAATAACACAGGTTATTTATGCATTTAGCTTAGGTATGCTTTTTGGAGTTATCTATTACAAAACAAAAAATCTTACAATATCAATAGTATTACATGCGATTTTTAATATATTAGGAAGCTATATAGTGTTATTTATGGAGCAGGAAAATGTACCTCAAACAGATATCCCTTTCATCTCAGTAGTAATACAGCTTGTTATAATGCTTCCTTGTATTTTAGTTGCATATAGAATTTATAAAAAAGAAAGTTAACTAAAAAGGGCTATTACCTATCTAAATTTTTTGATAGATAATAGCTCCTTATTTTTTAAATATAAAATAAAATATAATCTATTATTGCTGCAAAAAGCAAAATAATTAGTATAATTATAGCAAAATGCGATTTAGATAATTTAAATTTATCTTCTGGATTTTTGCCTTTAATCATAATCATTCCTGCAAGCATAAACATTAAAATAGCTAAAACAAATACAAGTCCATTTTTAGCCACTTCTAATGCAGATTTTATATCAAAACCACTTATTATTAGACCTATAATAAACAAAACAAGGAATATACAAGCAGCTGATATTATACCTATTTTAAATGCTTTTTTCATTGATTATCACCAGTTAAGCGATGACATGCAACAAAATGATTATTTCCTATATCTTTGAGCTGTGGCATTTGTTTTTCACAATTTTCCGTAGCATATTGACATCTTGAGGCAAATTTACAGCCCGCTTTTGTGTTTATAGGACTTGGCACTTCGCCTTGTAAACGGATTTTAGTTTTATCATTTTGTGCTTCAATTTTAGGGTCTGGAATAGGTATTGCAGATAAAAGTGCTTTAGTATATGGGTGTTTAGGATTTTTGTAAAGCTCCTCAGATGTTGTAAGTTCTACAAGAGTACCTAAATACAAAACAGCTACTCTATCTGAAATATGTTTAACCATAGACAAATCATGTGCTACAAAAAGATAAGTTAGACCCATTTTTTTCTGTAAATCTATAAGTAAATTTACAATCTGAGCTTGAATAGACACATCAAGTGCAGAAATAGGTTCATCAAGCACCATAAATTCAGGCTGAACTGCAAGTGCACGAGCAATACCTATACGTTGACGCTGACCGCCAGAAAATTCATGCACAAAACGGTTAGCATGTTCTTTATTAAGACCAACAAGCTCAAGGTATTTATAAATCATTTCTTGACGTTCTTTTTTATTTTTAGCAAGCTTGTGAATGTCTATGCCCTCACCTATTATATCAGCGACAGTCATTCTAGGATTTAATGAGCTGTATGGGTCTTGGAAAACCATTTGCACATCTTTCTTAAATGCAAATTTTTCTTTTCCTGTCATAGCGTGAACATCTTTGCCTTTAAAAAGCACTTTTCCGTCGGTTTTATCATATAAACCGATAGTTGTTCGTCCACATGTGGTTTTGCCACAACCAGACTCACCCACCATACCAAGTGTCTCGCCCTTATATATTTCAAATGAAACATCATCAACCGCTTTTAAAACCGCATCACGTCCAACGTTAAAGTATTTTTTTAAATGCTCAATCGAAAAAAGAACCTCTTTAATTTCCATTTTTAGTTCCCTCCTTCAAGATTTGGCATTTCTATATTTGGTGCAAGTGGGTGATGTAACCAACAAGCAGCGGTATGTTCAGAGCCAAACTCTGTATATTCAGGCATTTGCTCTTTACAAATTGGCATGCAATATTCGCATCTTGTGCTAAACGGACAACCCACAGGCGGATTTAATAAATCTGGTGGTGTTCCTTGAATAGTTGCAAGTTCTTGTTTGTTTTCAAGGTCAAGACGTGGCACAGATTTAATTAATGCCCATGTGTATGGGTGGCGTGGTTTATAAAAAATATCTTCACATGTGCCACGCTCTACAATAATACCAGAATACATAACAGCAATTTTTTGTGCGATATTTGCAACAACACCTAAATCATGTGTAATCATAATTACAGATGTACCATTTTTACGCTGTAAGTCCTTTATGATATCCAAAATCTGACCTTGAATTGTAACATCAAGTGCAGTGGTAGGCTCATCACAGATTAAAATTTTAGGGTCGCAAGCAAAAGCAATAGCAATCATTACACGCTGACGCATACCACCTGAAAACTGGTGAGGATATTGTTTTACACGTTTTTCTGGCTCTGGAATACCAACTAAACGGAGCATCTCCACAGCTTCTTTTTCTGCCTCAGCCTTGGTCATATTCTTATGTGCTATTAAGTTTTCCATAATCTGTTTTCCAACTTTCATAGTTGGGTTAAGTGCTGCAAGTGCATCTTGGAAAATAATTGCACATTCTCCACCTTTATAATTTTGCCACTGTTTTTTATCATAATTTAAAATGTTTTCGCCATTATAAAGTATTTCACTGCCGCTTTTTATTTCACCTTGAGGAGCTTTAATAAGTCCCATAACAGATTTGGCAGTTACAGACTTTCCGCAGCCTGACTCACCTACAATCGCCAAAGCCTCACCTTTTTCAAGTGCAAAATTTACACCTCTTACCGATTTAACTTCGCCTGCATAGGTATGATATGAAACTCTAAGATTTTTTACTTCTAAGATAGGCATAATTCCTCCTACTCGTTACTGACGAAGTCTTGGGTCTAATGCGTCTCTAAGACCATCACCCAAAAGATTAAATGCCATAACGATTATACAAAGTATAAGACATGGGAAAAATAGTTGTGATGGATAGAAATCCATATTTTGCTGTCCCATTGCGATAAGTACACCAAGACTTATTGCAGGTGCTTGCAGACCAATTCCAAGGAAACTAAGTCCCGCTTCGGTAAAAATAAACATAGGAATTGCAGTTGCAGTATCAAGAATTAAAATGCCAAGCATATTTGGTATATAGTGCTTTAAAATAATATGCCAATGGCTTGCACCTAAAACCTCGGCTGCATAAACATATTCTGACGTTCTAAGCTGCTTTATCATGCCACGCACTTGACGAGCAGTATTACACCATGCAGTAATGCTAAGTGCAACAAGTAAAGCGAATAGATTATTGCCCAAAACAAGCATAATAAGAATAGTTACAAGCAGTGAAGGAATTGAGTTTATAACCTCGATTATACGCATTAAAAGCTCATCTATCCAACCGCCAAAGTGTGCCATAACAGCACCATAAACTGTGCCGATAATAAGTTTTAAGGCAGTTGCTAAAAGAGCAATAATTAGTGAAGCTCTAGCACCTACCCAAATACGCGAAAATAAATCTCTGCCTAAGTTATCTGTGCCAAACCAGTAATCTGATGATGGGGATAGGTTTTTTAAAGAAACATTCATAGTTTCATAGTCATAGCCTTTAATAAGTGGGCCTACAATAACCATGACAACTAAAAGACAAAGCACTACAAGAGCTGACATAGCAACTGGATTTTTTCTAAGTCTACGCCAAGCATCTTGCCAATAAGAAATTGTAGGACGGTCAATTCGGTTTGCTTCATCTTTACTATATCCGATTACTTTAAACTTATCTGGTGTTAATTCCGCCATTTTAATTATCGCCCCTTTCCTGTTATACGGATTCTAGGGTCTACTGCTACATAAAGTAAATCAGTAATAAACAGCACAACAATATAAAGAGCTGCTAAAATTACAGTCTCACCCATAATAATAGATAAATCCTGATTATTTACTGCTGTTACATAGTATTGCCCTATTCCTGGAATAGAAAAAATGCTTTCAATGAAGAATGAACCTGTTATACACATAGCAATAGACATTGGAAGTTGTGTTATAACTGGAACAAAAGAGTTTCTTAAAATATGTTTTCTTATTACATGTCCCCTGCTAAGTCCTTTTGATTCAGCAGTTAAAACATAATCTTGATTTATTACATCAAGCATAGATGTTTTGAGTAGTCTTGCATAGGTTGCAATATAAGTAAAACAGCCTGTTAATGTAGGTAAAACCGTATATTGCCAACCACCAAACCATAAATCTTTACCAGCAGGCCAACCTATCGTTGGAAACCATTGCAAGTTACCTGCAAATACTTTTTGCAGTAGCAAGCCAAATATCAAATGCGGGACAGATATAAGCAGAACTGATAAAGCTATAACAAGATAATCGGCTATTGTTCCTCGCTTAACCGCCGCAAGTACACCAAGCAGTAAGCCAACTGTCACACCTAAAATAACTTGCTGTAAGCCAAGTCTTGCTGATACAGGAAGTCTGTCTTTAATAAGTCCTTTTACTGTTTGACCAGCATATACAAAAGACTCACCAAAATCACCTACACAAATGCCCTTCATAGTTATGATGTATCGTTCCATCATAGGTTTATCAAGACCATATTTTGCATATAAATTTTGCTTTAAAGTTGGTGCAAGTTTATCTGCACGTTCTGCAAGCGGGTCGCCTGGAACTGCCTCTAATAAAAAGAAGGTCGCTGTCGCAATAAGAAATAGTGTAACTATCATTTCTATTAAGCGACGCACAAAATACTTTCCCATAATTTTAATGCTCCTTGCATTTTATAGCAAAGAAGAGCTTATATTTTTTGATAAGCTCTCCTTTTTAAATGTTTAATTATTTACCATCAATATATGCGATATAAAGCTCCTGACTTGCACCGAAAGAAGATGTTCTGAAGTCCTGAACCCAATTTTGATAGTAATAGTGTTTATCTGCATAGTAAATAGGAGCAACTGCACAATCCTCAACAAGCAGTTTATTTTCCATATTCTTATATGTTTCAAGACGAACTGCATTATCTTGAACACCAGTTAAGGAGTTAGCCATTGCATCATATTCAGGATTTGAATACAGACCATAAGAAGAATAAGTACCAGTGGTTAAAATCTTAAGGAAGTCCATTGGGTCATTATAATCACTAAACCAAGTAGAGATAAAAATATCAAAATCAAATGTATCACGTTTAGCCATAAACATATCGTAATCGCCAACAGTGTTAAGCTCTACCTTTATGCCTAAATTCTGTTGTAATGACTGCTGAATATATTCACGCTCTAACTGATTTTCAGTAGTGCTGCCATAAGAAAGTAAAGTTAACTTAACATCACTCATAGGAGTTTTAACACCAAGTTCATCTAGACCCTTTTGGAATAATTCTTTGAGTTTTGCAGAGTCACCAGCATAGGAGTCATATTCAGTCTTAATTATATCACCTGCTTGAGAGCGATAAGACTTTCCATCAAGTGTAATAGCTGGAGATACCAGACCATAAGCGGCACTATATCGACCATAAACAGCAGAAACCATTTCTTCACGATTGATAGAATAAGAAATAGCCTTTCTAATATTGACATTCTTCATCAGACCAGAAAGACCGCCATTTTGATGGTCAAAACATAACATTCCTGCTCCTGGATATTCTACGTCCATGCTTTGAAGCTCGCCATTTTCAGCCTTTTTAGAATATTTTGCGATATATTCACCAGAAGCATCAAGAACATCTAGCTGACCATTATCAAACATAGTAGCAGCAGTAGCATTTTCTGGAACACAATACCAGTTAATCTGGTCAAGCTTTACATTTTCAGCGTTCCAATAATATTCATTTTTAGTCCATGTCATGGAGTTATCTTCTACAAGACCAGTCATAGCAAATGGGCCATTGTAAACACAAAGTGTCCAATCCTTGCCCCAGTTATCACCCGCTGCCTCTGCAATATCCTCACGAGTTGGATAAAGTGGAGTTGCAACAAGTTTAGCTTGGAATGTAGGGTCAGCTACCTTTAGTGTTACCTCAAAAGTGTAATCATCAACAGCCTTAATAGCTACATCATCAACTGAACCTGTGCCATTATAATATTCCTCTGCACCCACTACATTAAAAATAAAAGATGCATAATCATAAGCGTTTTCAGGATTTAACAAACGTTTCCAACCGTATTCATAGTCATGAGCTGTTACAGGCTTACCATCAGACCACTTTGCATTTTCACGCAAATGGAAAGTATAAACTAGACCGTCATCTGACACGTCCATAGATTCTGCACCAGCAAACTCAAATTTATCACCATTTTCATCTGCAACATCACGCATTAGACCTTCATAACATTCAGCCATCATCCAACGCCAGCCCATATCCTGTACATCGTAGTTATTGCCAAATGATATCGCACGAAGATTTATCTGTTGACCAGATGTACTGCCATTTCCTCCAGCAGTTGCAACCTGTGTTTCGCCATCACCGCCACAGCCTGCAAGCAGTGAAAATGCCATTGCACCAGTTAAAACCAGTGCCATGCACTTTTTAAATTTGTTCATTTTATATATTCCTCCTTGTAAATATACTTTTTTATTAGTCGCACTGGGTCATAATGCGAATAATTTCCTCATCAGTTTCGTTCATAGCATTTGCACCCAAACGACATACATTTTTAATCGTATTTTCTACGCCTTTTGACACAATACCATCATCTGCATAAAACTGCTGACCGTTCATATACATAAAATAACCAAGTATGCCCGCTTCAACAGAAGATGCAATTTTAGCTGCACATGATGCCTTTGCACCATCACAGAAAATACCTGAAACAGTTGCGAGAGAATTTACTAAAGTGTGGTCAATTTCCTTTTCATGTCCACCATACAGATAAGCAATGCCACAACCTGCGGCACAACCTGCACTAACAGCACCACAAAAAGCAGATAATGGACCTATACCATGTTTAATATGAATGGCTATAAGGTTAGAAATAAGTAACGCTCTATATAGTTTATCCTCTGAGCAATTTAAATGTTTAGCATAAGTTATAACAGGAACTGAAACTGTAATTCCTTGATTTCCACTACCAGAATTTATAACCACAGGCAACTCACAGCCACCCATTCTAGCATCAGAACCAGCAGCAGCTAAAGCTTTACTCATAATTTTTACATCTTCACCATAAGTTTTAATGAGTATTTTGCCTATATTAGCTCCCCAATCATTTTCAAGACCTTCCAAAGCGATTTTATAATTATAATCTATTTGTCTCTTTAAAATATCCTTTACAAGTTCTAAATCAACTGTCTCTGCAAATTCAATTATATTTTTAACGCTTAAATCACTTCTGTCTGCATGTTTAGGCTTTTCAGAATATAATGGTAATTCTTCTTTATATAGTACTTCATCATTTTTTGATATCTCTACTATATTGCAATGATTTCTTGAAATATGTACACAAGCGGTATTTTCATCGGAATATACAGTTATACGAATTTCAAGTTTATCTCCATCTAAAATAGGAGAAATGTCAAATTCGTTGCTATCTAAATATTCTTTTATTTGTTTCTGTTTTTCTTCTGAAACTTCAGATATAACCTCGAGTTTTTTACTTGAATCTCCCGCTACTATACCAGCAGCGGCTGCCGCAGGTATGCCCTTTAAACCATTTGTGTTAGGCACTACAACACTTTTAACATTTTTAATTATATTGCCACTTGCCTCGATTGCAACTTTTTTAGGTATACAACCAAGAATATCTCTAGCTTTTGCTGCACAATAAGCAATAGCAATAGGTTCAGTACAACCAAAGGCTGGTACTAATTCCTCTTTTAGAATTTTTATAAAAGTATCATATATTTTTTGATTTAAAGCCATATTGTCCTCATTCTTAAAATTTATTTTACGATTTTATCCGTGTAATGTATTATAACATAGAAAATACTTTATGCAAACAAATTTTTTCATATATATCTAATATTCGAGTTTTTTTATAACTTTTTATAATTCATAGCAAAAAACTATGTAATATATTGTAATATTTTTCATGGTAAATACATATATTATTTTAAAATTATTTACAAGGAGGTGCAAATTTCTAATTTATATATTTTTTAACTCTTAGAGGATAGAGGTGAAATAATGAAACAATGAAATATAAATCATTAAATATTTGTAAAAATCTTAGAATTGTAGACATAAGTTTACTTATATTTTTATTTATTCTACTTTGTCAATCGGCTTACAGTATTATTTTTCATAGTGATAGTAATCCCTTCGATGTTATTGTTAGAACGACCGCTGCATCTATTTTTGGATATTTCCTTAGCACGCGTTTTTCTGAAAATGTAGAAACAAACAATGTTTCAGAGAATATAATGCAAAGGATAGAAAAATCTGATGATACAACAAAAATTCAAAATAAAATTGGATTTTCTGAGAGCAAAACTGAGCTTATATCTGGTCAAATAAAAGATTTATCACCAAAACAAACAAATGATAACTCTTTACAAATTATAATTGTCAGTTTTATTGGACTATTTAGTCTAATATTACTAATTATTTTAAGAAATATAGACCCTTGGAATAACGGCTCTATGCCACTTACCGATTCTGCACTTTCAACCGTTTCTCAGCTTCGCGATTTTATTTCTAGCTCCATCGGATTTTTAATAGGCTATCCAGTTAAACAATCTAAGTGATTATTAGGAGGCAATTATGGCAGATATTAAATTAGACCTTTTAGGATTAAAATATAGTCAAAATTTTTCCATTGCTGGTTTAGAAGAAGCAAATATTGACTTAAATTTAAGTCCTGCTGCTGAAATTTTTTCAACTTTAATTGGTATAGTAACAGATGGTCAAAATCCTATACCTAACGCTACTGTAAAAGTTTTCGATAGTAACGGAATGCCATATAAACACACTCTTACAGATGAAAATGGTAATTATACTATTTCTGAACTACCAGCTGGAACTTATAGCGTTGGTGCTGTCAAAGACGGTTATCGTTTGAGCAATACTCAAGGTGTAACACTTAATAATTCTGATACAATAAAAATAGATTTAGTTTGTATAGCTGATGAAACATTAAATCTTGGTGCTATTGCTGGTATATTACACCTTAATAACGCTGATGGAACAAAGAGTCCATTAGGTGGTGTTAAAATCACACTAAATGATACCATAAACACTGCTATTGCTACAACTTATACAGCTGATGACGGCGAATTTGCATTTTATGATGTAGCAGATGGTGTTTATAATTTAATCGCAACTGCTGAAGGTTATACTGCTGATTCGGTTATAGCTGCCACTATTACAAACGGCTCTATTTCCAATGTTGATATGACAATGACAGTGGATTCACGAACTTATAGTGGCACTGTAAGTGGCATAATTCGTGATGATACAAGTAAAGTTGTATCTAATTGTTTTGTAGGACTATATAAGGTTACAACTCTGGCTGATGGTACAAAACGAGAAGTTTTAGTAGCCACAACTAAAACAAATCAAGCTGGTAAATATATGTTTGGTGAAGTTGGCGGTGGCGAATACATCGTAAAAGCAAAAATGAATAGATAACAAAGCTAATCGACCATACACATTTAAGTATGGTCGATTAGCTTTACATATAAAACATTAATAACATATTGAATATATATAAACTGCATGATATAATAGTTACATATTATAATATTTTTATATATTTTTATATTGTTAATATAAAATTCGAGGTAAGGGGAATTAACAATGAGACTGGTAACACGTTCTGATTTTGATGGTTTAGCTTGTGGTGCATTGCTTTTAGAAGCTGGTATTATTGACAGCTGGAAGTTTGTACATCCAAAAGATTTACAAGATGGTTTATTTGAAGTTGGAGACAATGATTGTCTTGCAAATGTACCTTTTGTAGAAGGTTGTGCTTTATGGTTTGACCACCATTCAAGCGAACAGGAACGTCTTGAACTAAACGGTAAATACAATGGTGAAAGCAGACCCGCTCCATCATGTGCAAGAATTATTTATGAATATTATGGTGGTCGTGAGCGTTTCCCACAGTTTGACGATATGATGGAAGCTGTTGATAAAGTCGACTCTGGCAATCTTACTATTGATGAAGTTCTAAATCCAAAAGGTTGGATTCTTATTGGTTTCCTAATGGACCCTAGAACGGGTCTCGGCAGATGGCGTCAGTTTACAGTTCCAAACTATAAACTTATGGAAGAACTTATGAAAGCTTGTCACACAATGACAACTAAGGAAATACTAAATCTATCAGATGTTAAAGAACGTATAGAAGTATATAATGGGCAAACTGAAAAGTTTAAGGAAATGGTTAAAAAATATACTCGTGTCGTAGGTAATGTTATTATCTCTGATTTAAGAGGTGTTGACCCTATTTACACTGGCAACCGCTTTATGATTTATAGCATGTATCCTGAGCAAAACATCTCTGCATGGATTGTAAATGGTAAAGGTGGCTTAGGTTGCTCTGCTGCTGTTGGATATAGTATTTTAAATAGAACATCTAATATTGATGTTGGTCATCTTATGCTAAAATACAATGGTGGTGGACATAAACAAGTTGGTACTTGCCAATTCTCTGATGAAAATATGGAAACTGAACTTCCAAAAATGTTAAAAGAGCTTTGTGATTTAGCTAATAATTAAAAAAACAAAATCGCTTATCTAAATTTGATAAGCGATTTTTTATATTATAGTTGACTTTTTTATTATGTTTTTGTATACTAAAATAGCTGTGTAATTTAATTATGAGTACATAGTTTTAATTTAATATATGCGTCAGTAGCTCAGTTGGATAGAGCACATGCCTCCTAAGGTTACGTTACAACGCTCACCTTGGAAAAACCTTAGTTGGGAGCTGAGTCCGATAATTACGGAGGCTGACAAAAAAATTAAATACGTCCCAATAGCTCAGTTGGATAGAGCACACGCCTCCTAAGCGTGGGGTCGGAGGTTCAAGTCCTCTTTGGGACGCCAGCTAACAACGCCGAAAGCCTTTGTTTTCAAGGGTTTTCGGCTTTTTTTAACAAATTCCAGTGTGATTGCTGATACGAAATAATGTTTTCAAATTTTACTTCAAATTCTGATTTTTGACAAGCCCTAAAAAATCGAACTGCTGTGATAAGACAAAAATTTCTGCTAATCATTAGCAGAAAAAGGGCCGTTTTTGCTAATGAAAAGGCCCTTCCAGCTAATTAGGCGAAAAATCGTGCTAAAAACCTTGCTAATACAAAAGGCGGATGTTCCGAGTGCTAAGCCGTTATAAGAAATAAAATTGAATATTACCATGTACATAGAGCGTCTATTTGCCCCTGTATCGGGGATGGATAGACGCTCTTTTTTTATGCCCAAAATTCATGGGTAAATCTGAAAGATTGGAGGTTTGATTTTTGAGTAAGATCTTCTATTCCCCAGACAAGCCAAACGACTGCTGTTACTGCCATTTCTGGAAAAACAATAAAACGGGCTGCTGTCTGAGCGAAGAAAATTGTTACTACTTAATCTCCGTACCCCCAAAGCCGAAGTCGGAATGTGAAGGTTGTCCTTATGGGCGGGATCATCCCTGCATCGGCTGGTGTACCAGGAAGATTATGAAGGAAGTGGGGGTGCGTTGATATGTATGAGTATGAACGCAATCGCCGTGACAAGCCAAAATGCTGCAAAGACTGCGAGTATTATCAACCCCGATGGAAGTACCGCTTCTGCTTTTTTGTCCGATGTCCGTACAAGCTGAAGGATACGACTTTCCGCAGAACCCCTCTGAAAAAAGAGTATTTCCCGCAGAAAGAGGTGGTGAGGATGAGTGACGTATGATTATTTCTATGGTCAGCAAGCGGAGATGTTCACATTCTACCGTGTTCCAAAGGTGTTGTTCACCGAGGAGTGTTTTTGGAATGTATCAACCGATGCCAAGCTGCTTTACGGTATTCTGCTTGACCGCATGAACCTCTCAGCCCGGAACAATTGGCTGGACGAGGAAGGCCGTGTCTATATCATCTTCACGATTGAAGAAATCAAAGGAGCGTTAGGCTGTGCCGAAAAGAAAGCGGTGAAGCTGCTGGATGAGCTGGAAAAGAAATGCGGTTTGATAGAACGCAAGCGACAGGGACTGGGGAAACCGAACCTGATCTATGTAAAGGACTTCATTTCCGGTTCTGTGGAAAGACAATTCTTGAATTGTCAAAAGGACAATTCTGGAGTTGTCAAAAACACAATTCAGGAACTGTCAAAAGCACAAGGTAATAATACTGATACTAAATATATTGATTTGAGTGATACTGATCCTTTCTTTCCTTCCGGTTTTTGTGGAAAGGAAGCCGATGGGACTGACGAATTTACCCGATATTATCAGTATTTTTATGAACAGCTTTCCATGGACTATCTGAAACAGGATTATCCGTATGACCATGAGATACTCGATCTGATACTGCATCTGATTGTTGAGGTCATGTGCAGTAACCGCAAGCAAATCCGGATTGCCAGTGATGATAAGCCCATTGAAATTGTCAAAAGCAGTTTTATGAAGCTGGATTCTGAACATATCAGATTTGTATTGAGTTCTTTCAAAGAGAACACAACCGATGTTCGCAATATCAAGCAGTATCTACTTGCTTCGATATACAACGCCCCCTACACCATAAGCGCCCACTATGACGCAAAGGTCAGGCATGATATGGCCTCGGGGAAACTTGGAGGGAGGTGGTAATCAATGCAGTATACACAGAATAGAAAGCGAGGTGAAGATATTTGTCGAAAAAAGCAACCGTCATTGCCGTAGTCAACCAGAAAGGCGGCACAGGCAAGACCACAACCACGGAAAATTTGGGTGTGGGACTGGCAATGGAGGGCAAAAAGGTTTTGTTGGTAGACACAGATCCACAGGCTTCTTTAACAGTCAGTCTGGGAAATCCGTACCCGGATACCTTATCTCCCACCCTTTCCGACATGATGGGAAAGATTATGATGGAAAAGCCGATTGTCCCCGGCGAAGGCATTCTTCATCACCCGGAAGGTGTGGACTTGATGCCTGCCAATATTGAACTGTCAGGCTTAGAGGTTTCCCTGGTCAATGCCATGAGCCGGGAGACCATTCTCCGTCAGTACCTGGATACGGTCAAGCAGAATTATGACTACATTCTTCTGGACTGTATGCCCTCTTTGGGTATGCTGACAGTCAATGCGTTGGCAGCTGCCGACAATGTGCTGATCCCTGTTCAGGCGGCATATCTTCCTGCAAAGGGCTTGGAACAGCTGCTGGAAACCATCAACAAGGTCAGACGACAAATCAACCCAAAATTGAAAATCGAGGGTATTCTTCTGACGATGGTGGACAGCAGAACCAATTATTCCAAGGACATCAGCAATCTGATCCGGGAAAGTTATGGAGGAAAGCTGAAAGTCTACAAGACAGACATTCCACGTTCTGTTCGTGCAGAGGAAATCAGTGCCGAAGGAGCCAGTATCTTTAAGCACGATCCCAAAGGCAAAGTCGCTGATGCCTACCGGGTTCTGACAAAGGAGGTGTTAAAAAATGCAGAAAAAAGGCGCAAACATCAGCTTGAAGGGGTACGATGATATTTTCTCTACCGACCAGTCACGAGCTGAAGCCCAGCAGGAACGAGTGCAGGAAATCCCGCTTTCCGATTTACACCCCTTTGAAGGACATCCCTTCCGGGTGGTAGATGATGAGGAAATGTTGAAAACAGCTGAGAGTGTTCGAGAATTTGGGGTTCTTACACCTGCTATTGTTCGTCCTGACCCTGATGGTGGTTATGAGATCATTTCCGGTCACAGGAGACATCGTGCATCTGAGCTTGCCGGGAAAGAAACCATGCCTGCTATTGTCCGTGATATGGACGATGATGCAGCCATCATCTTGATTGGACTATAGTCAATAAAGTGGACAAGTAAAATTAACTAAAGAATAGAGATTCCATCTGGTTAGGGGAAAGCCCATTGTTATGTGAATGAGGTCTGATAGGATTATAAAAACCATCAATGTATTTGACT
>DXIE01000004.1 GCA_019113005.1 Candidatus Butyricicoccus avistercoris
TAAATGGTGTTTTCTCATATCCATTATAACAGATACTTTAAATTCTGCACTATATCTTTTTTGCACACTTCCTTTTTTTGACATGAAAATATGCACCTCCAAAGTGTCTAACTTTTGGGGTGCATATCAAAATTCCAAGGTGTTTTTTAGTTTTCATTAAACCAATCTTTCATGGTTGTTAAAACCTTTACAAGTTCATCTTCATTTATAACATAAGGCACCATTGCATATAAATAGTTTAAAAATGGACGGCTAAAAACACCTCTGTCATAAGCAAATTGCTGATAGCCCTTTATAGTTTGTGCGTCATGCACTTCTATACATACACAAGCACCCATTATTCTTATTTCTTTAATTCTAGGGTCGGAAAAGCCATTCATTTCACGGCGTGTTATGCGTTCTATGTTTTGAATTTTAGACATATAGTCGTATTTTTCAAAAAGCTCTATTGATTTTAAAGCAACGCTACAAGCCAGAGCATTTCCCATAAAAGTAGGTCCATGCATTAAAGCATGGTCAGCATTATCATCATAGAAACCTTTATAAACTTTTTCATTTGCTACCGTAACAGCGTGTCCTATATAACCGCCTGTAAGAGCTTTTCCAAGCACCAAAATATCAGGTAAAACTAAATCTGCAACAAAACGGTTGCCAGTTCGACCAAATCCAGTGGCTACTTCATCAAAAATAAGCAAAACATTGTATTTATCGCATAACTGTCTAGCTCTTTTTAAAAATGAAATATCATACATTCTCATGCCGCCAGCACCTTGGAGGAGTGGTTCAACAATGAAACAATTTAAATTTTTATGATATTTTGCAAATGCATGTTCAAGTGCCTCAATATTAGTTGGTATATGTACTACATTTTTACTTTTGCCATATGCTTTTAAAACAAAATGATAATCTTCATCATCGCCAACTTCCATTGTTTTAAAAGTGTCACCGTGATATGCATGTTCAAGTGCTAATACAATGGTGCGTTTGGTTGTACCTTTGTTTATATAGTATTGCAATGCCATTTTTAGAGCAACTTCAACGGCTACACTGCCAGAATCAGAAAAGAAACAATAATTTAAATCAGCGGGAAGCCAACTTTGCAGTTTTTCGGAAAGTTTTTCGACAGGTTCATGGGTAAGCCCGCCTAGCATAACATGAGCGAATTTACCAAGCTGATTTTCTATTGCATTGTTAAGCTCAACGTTTTTGTAGCCGTGAATTGCACTCCACCATGATGAAACCGAATCAATAAGCTTTTTATCTTGAGTATATAGATAAACGCCTTGTGCATCTGTGATTTTATAAGGGGTTTTCATGGTTTTCATTTGCTGATATGGATACCAAATCATTTGTTTTTCACCACATTTTTAGTTGTATAGTGAATTTAATGTTTTAAAAGATATATTTAAATCTGTATCTTCGTTTTTCACACAGGCTAGAACCTTTAAGCCTGTTAGGTGTTCACACATAAGTAAATTATCGGTATGCATAGGGTTTTCAGGCTCGAAATTATTAAATATAATTCCTTTTGCAGATATATTGTGTAGTTTCATGTATTCATATGTCAGTACAACAGAATTTATAGTTCCAAGACCTGCGTCAGCAACAATTAAACAGTTTAAGTTGCGTGATTTTATAAAATCCTCTAACATGATTTTTTGATTATCAAAGCGTAAAGGACAGATTATTCCTCCAGAGCCTTCGGCGGTCACATAATCATATTTATCACAAAGATAATCAAAGTTTTGCAATACTTTTTGCATATCAACAGGATTTTGTTCCAGTTTTGCCGCCAAATGTGGGGAAACAGCCTGCTCATAAATATATGGACACATTTCTTCTAAAGGCTGAGTAATAGATGATATTGTTTTAACGTGAAGTGCATCACCAGCGATTAAACTGCCATCGGGTTTTCTATCATTTCCACTCATAGCTGCTTTATAATATGCTGCTTTTTTATTGTTTTGATTGAGCTTTTTTAAAATTAAACCAGTTACATAGGTTTTTCCTACATCTGTGCCTGTTCCAGTTATAAATAAGTTTTTACTCATCAGATATTTTCACCTCATATCCTAATTTGTTTAATAACTGCATATCGGTTTTTGTGGTTATTCCGGCTGTTGTCAACATATCGCCTGAAATAGCAGCATTTGCACCTGAAATAAAACAGCCTTTGCCTTTGTCGTCCAAAAGACCTCTTCCGCCTGCCAGTCTTATAAATGCATCAGGTAGTATAAAACGGTAAACAGCTATAATTCTTCTCATATCATCATTTGACAGCCTTTTATTTTTGCCAAAAGGTGTACCAGATATAGGGTTTAACATATTAACTGGTATGCTTTTTATGCCTAAATCTCTAAGCGTAAAAGCCATATCAATTCTATCAAGTATGCTTTCACCTAAACCCATAATTCCGCCACTACAAACTTCAAGACCTGCTTCTTGTGCGGCACGAATTGATTTTAATTTATCATCAAATGTGTGAGTTGTGCATATATTAGGAAAATTATTTCTTGAAGTTTCAAGATTGTTATGTACCCTTGTTGCACCCGCTTGTTTAAGTTTTTCAAATTGTTGCTTGTTAAGCAAACCAAATGAAACACAAACAGAAATACCAACTTCATTTTTAATTTTTTTGATTACATTACACATTCTATCTATTTCAGCATCTGATAGGTATTTACCAGATGTAACTATTGAATAACGTAAAACTCCTTGCTCATGGTTTATTTTTGCTTGTTTTAAAATTTGCTCATCAGAAAGCAAAGGATATTCATCAATACCTGTATGATTATGTGCCGATTGTGCACAGAATTTGCAATTTTCTGAACAGCGACCACTTTTTCCGTTTATGATTGTACAAATATCAAACTTGTTAGAGCAAAAATGCTTGCGTATTTTATTAGCATTTTCACATAACTCATTTAATGGCTGATTATACAAATATTCAGCCTCTATATTGTTAATTTGACCACCATTTAGAACTTTTTCGGTTAATGAGTATAAATTCATTTTTATCACGTCCTGTTATTTTTAATGATTGGAATAAGTCTTTTAGCAAGTATTGCACTAACAATACATAAAACAATATCGCCTGGAACAGCTAAGATAAAGCAGTATAAAAAAAGAGGGAACAGACCTATTGGAGTTTCTAGATAGAAATTACTCATAATATAGTAATATATCATTCCAAACAAATAAACTATTGCAAGTCCTATAAAATTTGCTACAAGTAGTCTTTTATAAGTTGGATTGTAAACTTTATTTGCAATAATTCCAGTAATATATGCAGCCACTATAAAACCTATAATATATCCAAAACTTGGCTTTAGTAAATAAGAAATACCACCACCTTCAGCAAATACTGGCAAACCTACAAGTCCCATAACAGTATAAATAAAAACTGAAGTAGCTCCTAGTTTTCCACCTAATAAAAGACCAGCAAGGGTGGTAAATAAAAATTGTAATGTGAATGGAACAACTGGTACAGGGATACGTATAAATGCACCAACTGCTATGAGTGCAACAAATAAAGCACATAAAACTAAATTTTTGTTTTTTTGAATTTGCATTTTAATCTCCTAATATTTTTACTATTATTTGTTAGATAGTATAATGTAAAAACAAACTGTTGTCAATCATATAATAAAATAAGGTTTACAATTTAGCTTTTTCATATGTTGATGTTGTGGGGTTGAGTGAAAAGTGATAAAAATTTTATGAAAAATTGTGCATATATTTTAAAAAAATTTTTAGAATTTATCGACCAAAAGCCATTTTTTTCGGGATATATTATGAAGGGGTTTTTATATCCTCTATGTATCTTGGAAACTGAATATACATTTACTAATACTTCAATTCGGATATGCAGTTTAAGCATAAGCTGGCATTATTAGTACGCCATGACGGCAAACTATGCAGGAGCGAATAATACTAGATAATGCGTATCAGAATTTGCAAGCTGATATTAGCGATGACAATCCGAATTTATAATGGTACTCCCGTCTTGAACGTGTCACAACATTGGACGGCTCTGTGGTAACAGGGGAGTGGAATTCTCGTGAGGTTGTTTGCAGACAATCGATTAGTAACTTCCCAGCATACGGGGTGTCGAGGACAAATGGTATGCTTACATAGTAAAATAAATAATTATAGTATAAAAATAAACAATTTGCAAGTGTATAAAGATTGAGTTTTATATAATTGAAAATGTACTCTTATATAGTTATTATAAATAAAAACCATGTACATTGAAAAAGAAAGCAATATGATATGTTTTGCAGAATAGTAATATAGCCATTATTGTAGTTCATACGATATAGTATAAATTTTATTGTAAGGGAGAGGATTAACTTGTTTAACTGCGGTCAATCAGAAAAAATATCTATGGAGAAAATGCAGTTTAATATTGTAAATAAACGTCCAGAGTATAACAAAAAAGAACTGGAAACCGTTAAAACAGAGATTGAAAAAGAGCTATTTTCAGTATTTTCAAAATATGAACAGTAAATGGAGATAAACAATGTATGATGCACTATATTCAAGACAATCGGTAGAAAAAACAGACAGTATATCAATAGAAAGTCAACTGGAATATTGTAAATATGAAACACATGGAAATCCATATAAAGAATATATAGACAAGGGTTACAGCGGTAAAAATACAAATCGCCCAGCGTTTGAGCAAATGCTAGAAGATGTAAAACAAGGGCTTATATCAAGGGTTATTGTATATAAGCTTGACCGTATAAGCCGTTCAATTCTTGATTTTGCAAATATGATGGATATATTCACAAAGTATAATGTTGAATTTGTTTCTTCAACCGAAAAATTTGATACTTCTACACCTATTGGCAGAGCTATGCTTAATATATGTATTGTATTTGCACAGCTTGAACGTGAAACAATACAAAAGCGTGTTACAGATGCTTATTATTCAAGGTGTAAACGTGGGTTTTATATGGGTGGACGTATGCCATATGGATTTACTAAAACCGATACTGTAATAGATGGTATAAAAACATCTATGTATGTGCCAGTTGACGAGGAAGCAGAGCAAATAAAACTGATGTTTTCAATGTATCAAAAACCAGAAAACTCACTTGGTGATATTATAAGATATTTTAGAGATAACAATATAAAACATCTTAGAGGAGGAAGTTGGAGCAGTGCAAGAATAAGTGAAATACTTAAAAACCCTATATATGTTAAAGCTGATGCTGATATATACAATTTTTTTAAAAGTAGAGATGTTAATATTGCAAACCCTGTATCTGATTTTACAGGGTTTAATTCTTGTTATTTATACAAGGGCAAAGAAAATAAAGAACTTGTGATTGCTCCACATGAGGGAATAATACCGTCAAGCGATTGGATAAAATGCAGAATTCGCTGTTTAAATAATAAGCAGTCAACACGAACTTGTAAGGCTAAAAATTCATGGTTAGTCGGCAAAGTTAAATGTGGTCGGTGTGGTCACAGTCTAAGTATTGCAAAGTCTAATACTAAATGGCATAGATATTTTATTTGTGGTATGGCTTTAGCCACAAAAAAGGTAAAGTGTACAGGCACAGGCGGAACTATCTATGCGGATATATTAGAAGAATATATTTTAAATGCAATTAAAAATCGTTTATCCGAGTTTAAAACGCTTTCAAAACATGAAAAAGCAAATCCTAATATAAATAAGAATAAAATACGAATAGCTGAAATTGACAAAGAAATAGATGGTTTGCTCTCAAATGTAGCGGGTGCAAATTCAATTTTGATGGAATATATAAATAATAAAATAACTCAGTTAGATGATGAAAGAAAGCAGTTGCAAAAAGATAGTATATTATTTACATATACTGAAAACTGCATAGTATCAGACCATGTTCAAAAATGGGAGGAAATTTCATTTGAGGATAAGCAATCTGTGGTTGATTCGCTTATAAAAGTTATAAATATAGCAGACGGAAATATAGAAATCATATGGAACATATGATGCTTGAGATTTTGCTTGTTGGTGATGCACTTCGTACTGTTCAGGAAAATTTAGATGCAAAAAATTATTATGCATATAACCCTGAATTTGATGTCCAACCAGTTCCTCAGCCTAGAAATATGCCTAGAATTTAATTCACACATTTCAGATTTTATTCATATTCTATGGTATAAAAGCTTAAAATTGGAGGTTTTGTTCTATGTCTGAAAGAATGTCACCAGGCCCTGTAAACTCAAACAATTGCTTAAGTAATGGTTTCCGTGAGGCTGTATGTATTCATACTAATAAGGTATATGATTCATGTAAAAGCAAAGAATGTGTTCGTGATTTAAGAGTTTATCTAACCACTGAATCACAGGCTTTTATCAATAATCATTGTGTAAATGTCAAGCCAAGATGTGCTGAGCTGCTATATGCTAACATCGACGTTGAGAAAATCCAGTATAATAAGGGATTTTACTCTGTTGATGTGAGATTTTTCTATCGTATCACAGTTGAGGCAAGCACTAATGTAGGCTGTCCAAGACTGTTAAATGGTCTTGCTGTATATGATAAGAGAGCAGTATTATTTGGTAGTGATGGCGGGGCAAGAATTTTTAGCTCAAAATATTGTCAGAATGGTGCAGATTTACAATATTTACAGTCTGCAAATAAGCCAATCGCAGTTGTAGAAACAGTAGAACCTGTTATCCTAGAAGCTAAAATTGTAGAACCTAATTACTGCTGTGGTTGCTGCTGTGAAGTTAATAATGTGCCTAACTGTGTAGGTCAATGCTTTGGTGGAGAGGATATAGCACTTGACGATAACTGTAATAAGCTCTTTGTAACATTGGGTCAATTCTCAATTATGCGTCTAGAGCGTGATATTCAGCTTTTAATGCCTGCATATGATATTTGTATGCCAGAGCGTGATTGCAGTTGTTCTGATGATGGTAGCTGTGATGACCCATGTGAAATCTTTGAAAGATTTGAATTCCCAGTAGATGCATTCTTCCCACCAAAACAGGAAACTCGTCATAACGATTGTGGTTGCAATGAGCAACGCCGCAATGATGGTTGCGGTTGCAATAAGATGAATAAGTGTAGATAAAAATTAGGCGATGAGTTAATCTCATCGCCTTTTTAAATAATAAACAAAATATATATTTTGTTTAGTTTAAGCAATATATAAAATATAATTTGACTTTCTCGAATATCGAGAATATAATAAAGATAAAACAAAACTCGATATTCGAGAATAGGAGGTGCTTAAATGCCAAGGGCTAAGTTTCAAACTCTGACCGAGCAAATGTTTTACACTCTTTTATGCTTAAAAGATGAATGTTATGGCATGGATATTCTTGATAAAGTGCCAAGTATGACAAATGCTCGTGTAAATATCGGTTCAGGTACACTTTACACTCTTTTAGAGCAGTTTTTAGAAGAAAATATGATAAAAGAAAGCAAAGTAGAGGGCAGAAAACGAAGCTATATAATAACCGAAAAAGGAAAAGAAATGTTAGATAATGAATATAATAGAATACTCGCCCAGATAAATGATTATAAAAAAGCCTTTGGTGAGGAGGGTTAAGCATGAGAACCACAAAACGTAGATTTGAAATATTCTCCTTTTTTGATGTTGATGGAATTGAAAAACATCTTGAGAAGATGGCACAAAAAGGTTGGCTGATAAGCAAAATGGATATGTTTGGTTGGGTTTACAAGAAAATCGAACCTCAAAAGCTAAAATTTAATGTTTGTTACTATCCCAATGCATCAGAATTTGACCCAGAACCATCGGATAAACAAAAAGATTTTTATGAATTTTGTGAACATACAGGTTGGAAAATAGCTTGTCAATCGGCACAAATGCAGGTATTTTACAATGAAAATTTGCAAGCCGTTCCTATTGAAACAGATGCACAGACCACGGTTGAAACAATACATAATACAGCTAAAAAGAATTTTTTACCTTCTTATTTTATTTTATTGGGTTTAGGTTTAGTGCAAGAATTTATTCTTATTTCAAGATTTTTAAATGAACCTGTTGAACTTTTTTCAAACTCTATATATGTTTTAGCAGGATTTCTTTGGTTTTTGGTTTCAATAGTGTATTTAGCTGAAATAATAGGATATTTTCGATGGCATTCAAAAGCTGTCAAACTTGCAGAAGATGGCGAATTTTTGCCACCTAAAGGAAAAACAAAACTGCAAAAAACAATGTCTTATGTTGTATTTGCATTTTTAGCCTTTTGGCTTATTAGTGCAATATTTGATGAAGATAAATTCCTAAGTTATGGGGCTATATCAATATTTATATCTATGATGTTGCTATTTGTATTTATAAATGGTATTAAGCAGGTGCTTAAGGATAATAAAGTTAAAAGAAATACTAATAGAGCAATAACACTTGCTTTATGTTTTATACTGAGTTTTGCAATAACTGCATTATTTGCTGCCATCTCAATTAAATTGGCATCAAATAGTAATATAGATGAAAAAAACAACTATATTGATAAAGTTCCACTTGTGGTCAGTGATTTAATAGACGTAAATTCTGATGATTACATTGCCGAGCGAACAAAAAGCAAGTCTGTGTTTTTAGAGCAACTTGAAACTTGGCAGTATGCAAAAAATGAGTATGAAGATTTGCCTTATATGAGATATGAAATAACATTTGTAAAATTTAAGCAATTATATAATACATGTAAAAATGCAATGGTAAATCAAAAATATAAAACTTATCAAAAAATAGATGAAAAACCATGGTCAGCAAATGAAGCATATCAGCTTTTTTATGACGATGGAACAAACCGAAATGAGTATATTTTATGCTATAATGATAAAATAATAGAGATATACTTTGAGTGGAATCCAACAGAACAACAAAAGCAAATTGTTTATCAAAAGATAGGTTAAGTAAAAGCGAGTGCATAAGTTTTATAAATTAAAAATTACAGCAGATAGTCAAATTAAAGGCTATCTGTTTTTTTATTTTTAATAGAGATAAAAAGTATTTTTTGTGAAAATTTATAAAAATACTTGACAATTAAAAATACTGAACTTAAAATTAGGTAGTATGCTACTTAATTTTCGGAGGTGGAGATGTGTAAGAATACTAGTGCATATGGTTTAAAGATAGCAATAATAGATAGAACCTTTAAACGTATGATGGACAAATGGGCAAGTGATATGGGATTAACATTTGCACAGATTAGAGTTTTGGGAGAAATAACTGATATGGAGGAGGAAGGAATAGCAGAAATAAATCAAAAGGATTTAGAAAGATTTGAAAAAGTTTCACACCCAACTATGACAGGGATTATTAAGCGTCTGGAAAGTAAGGGCTTTGTTAAATGCTGTCCAAGTGAGATTGATAAAAGGCTTAAAAAAATAAGCTGTACAGATAAATCTAGGAATATGTTTGAGAAACTGGAAGCTAAAGACTATGAGGTTTTTCACAATATGTGTAAGGGATTTTCACAAGAGGAAATAGAAACCATTAATTCATTTTTTGACAGAATGATTGCTAATATCTCACAAGATAAATTTGATTTATAGGAATTATTTAAAAGAAGGGAGTATATAAGACTGTGATAAAAAAACTAATGAGAAGTATTCGTGAATTTAAAAGCGAATCACTAAAAACTGCTTTATATGCTGGTCTTGAAGTTGTAATGGAAATTATAGTTCCATTTTTAATGGCAAGCATAATTGATAAAGGTATTTATGGTGGAAATTTAAATGTTCTTGCTAAACTTGGCATTGCAATGATTATATGTGTATTGCTTGGTATGCTTTTTGGTCTTTTAGCAGGTGCAAAAGCTGCAAAAGCTGCAACAGGATTTGCAAGAAACTTGCGTCAGGATATGTATTTTCATATTCAGGGCTTTTCATTTTCCAATATTGATAAATTTTCATCTGCTGGTCTTGTAACACGACTTACAACCGATATAACTAACATGCAAAACGCTTATCAAATGATAATTCGTATAGCTGTTAGAGCACCATTGCTTCTTATTTTTGCACTTTTTATGTCATTTACTATCAGTGTAAAATTAGCATTAGTATTTCTTGTTATGATACCTATATTAGGTGGTGGTCTTGCACTTATAATACATAAAGCACACCCTATTTTTGAACAAGTTTTTGATACTTATGATTATTTAAACAGCGTTGTACAGGAAAATTTAAGCGGTATTCGAGTTGTTAAATCTTTTGTTCGTGAAGAGCATGAAAAAAAGAAATTTAATAAGGTTTCGACCGATTTATATAACAAATTCTTAAAAGCAGAGAGCTATGTTTCTTTAAATGCTCCTTTAATGCAATTTGTTGTATATACATGTTTGATTTTGGTTTTCTGGCTTGGTGCTAGAATTATTGTGCTTTCTGGTGGTGTAGAGCTTACAACAGGTCAGCTTACAAGCCTTATAACTTATGCAATGCAAATTATGATTTCTCTTATGATGCTTTCTATGGTGCTTGTAATTATTACAATCGCACAAAGCTCATGTGAACGTATTGTAGAAGTGTTAGACGAAAAAAGTGATATCACAAATCCACAAAATCCAGACATGGAAGTAAAAGATGGTTCTATCTGCTTTGAAAATGTTGATTTTGGATATTACAGAAACAAAGATATTTATGCACTTGAGAACATAAACCTTACTATACCATCTGGTGCAACAGTCGGAATAATAGGCGGTACTGGTTCTGGTAAAAGTAGTTTAGTTCAGCTTATACCTCGACTTTATGATGCAACTCATGGTAGAGTTTTAGTAGGCGGAAAAGATGTTAGAACCTATGATATTGAAACCTTGAGAGATAATGTTGCAATGGTTCTGCAAAAGAATGTGCTGTTTTCTGGTACAATCAAGGAAAATTTAAGATGGGGTGATGAAAATGCAAGTGATGAAGCTATAATCCATGCTTGTAAACTTGCTCAAGCTGACGAGTTTATTCAAACTTTCCCTAATAAATATGATACATATATCGAACAAGGCGGTTCTAATGTATCTGGTGGTCAAAGACAGCGTCTATGTATTGCTAGAGCATTGCTTAAAAAACCTAAAATCTTAATTCTTGACGACTCTACATCTGCTGTTGATACAAAAACCGATGCACTTATCCGTAAGGCTTTCCGAGAGGAAATTCCAGATACAACAAAAATCATTATTGCTCAACGTATTTCATCAGTTGAAGATGCAGATATGATTATTGTTATGGACGATGATAAAATTGACAGCATAGGTACACATAATGAACTTCTAAAAAATAACAAAATATATCAAGAAGTTTATAAATCACAGCAGAAAGGGGAGTAATAAAACATGGAAAGAAGATATACCAGTGCTACTATTAAGCGTCTTTTAAACTATATTATAAGTCATGCTAGAATTGTATTTATAGTTGCCTGTATATGTGTTTTAGTTTCTACGGCAGCAAATGTAATCGGTTCTATGTTTATTCAGGTTCTAGTCGATGATTTTATTGAGCCTTTACTGCTAGAGAAAAATCCTGTTTTTAAAGAGCTTGCAAATATGTTGTTGTTGCTTGCAGGTATTTATTTAATAGGTGTTATGTGTACTTTAGCATATAACCGTTTGATGATTAAAGTTTCTCAAGGCTGTTTAAAAAACATTCGTGATGATATGTTTAATCATATGCAAGCACTTCCAATAAAATATTTTGATACCAATACACATGGCGATATTATGAGCCATTATACCAACGATGCCGATACACTTAGACAGTTTATTTCTCAAGCACTTCCACAGCTTATATCTTGCTCTGTAAGTGTAATTGCAACATTTATTGTTATGCTTAGATATAGTTTAATACTATCTTTATTAGTTGCAGTAATGTCGGTTTTGGTGTTTGTTGTTACCAAATTTATTGGTGGCAATAGTACTAGATATTTTATTAGTCAGCAGTTCGCACTTGCAGATATCAATGGATATATTGAGGAAATGATTGGTGGACAAAAAGTAGTAAAAGTGTTCTGCCATGAGGAAAAAGCAAAAGAAAATTTTGTAAAAAAGAATGATGCATTATTTGGCGAGGCTCAGCACGCAAATAAATTTGCGAATATTTTAATGCCTGTTTTAGCTCAAATAGGTAATTTACAATATGTACTTGTTGCAATGATAGGCGGATATTTAGCTATTTCTGGCAGTGAAAATATTACAACTGGTGTTGTAGTTGCGTTTTTAACACTCTCAAAATCATTTTCAATACCAATTCAGCAAATTTCTCAGCAAGTTAGTATGGTTGCTATGGCGCTTGCTGGTGCACAGCGTATTTTTAATCTTATTGATGAAGAAGTTGAAACTGACAACGGTTATGTTACTCTTGTTGAAATTAAAGAAGAAAACGGTCAAATCATTGAAACTACTGAACATACAAGAAATTATGCTTGGAAACACCCTCATGGTGATGGCACATTAACCTATACAAAACTAAAAGGTGATGTGAGAATGGTTGATGTTGATTTCGGATATGAAGAAAACAAGCTTGTACTAAAAAATGTTACTCTTTATGCTGAACCTGGTCAAAAGGTTGCATTTGTTGGTGCAACTGGTGCAGGTAAAACAACAATTACCAATCTAATAAACCGTTTCTATGATATAGATGATGGTAAAATCCGTTATGATGGTATAAATATAAACAAGATTAAAAAAGCTGACCTCAGAAAATCACTTGGTATAGTGCTTCAGGATACTTATTTATTTACTGGCACTGTTATGGATAATATTAGATATGGTCGACTTGATGCAACCGATGAAGAATGTATTGCAGCAGCAAAACTTGCAAATGCTCATGGTTTTATAACCCATTTATCTGATGGATATAATACAATGCTTACAGGTGCAGGTGCTGGACTTAGCCAAGGTCAAAGACAGCTTTTAGCTATTGCACGAGCTGCAGTTGCAGACCCTCCAGCTATGATTCTTGATGAAGCAACTTCTTCAATCGACACAAGAACAGAAAAACTTGTACAAAATGGTATGGACTCACTTATGCATGGCCGTACAACATTTGTTATTGCCCATAGACTTTCAACTATACAGAACTCTGATGTTATTATGGTGCTTGACCATGGTCAAATTATTGAACGTGGTGACCATGACAGCTTAATAGCTAAGAAAGGCACATATTATCAGCTTTATACTGGAGCTTTTGAGCTTGAATAAACATTTAAAACACCTGTTTTCTAGCAGGTGTTTTTTATTTGACTTTTCATATTGACTTTTTTCAATATAACATTTATAATTAAGTCACATCGAATAATTTAAATTTGAGGTGGTATTATATGTATGATTACTCAAAAGATGCAAAAGTGTTTAAAGCTTTTTGTGATGTAAATAGGTTGCAAATTTTAGAGCTTTTAAGAACTGGCGAAAAATGTGCTTGTGTAATTCTTGAAAATTTAAACATAAGTCAATCAACTTTATCATATCATATGAAGATATTATGCGAGTCTGGTATTGTTACAGGTCGTAATGAAGGTAAATGGACACATTACTCGATAGATACAGAAGGCTGTGAAAAGGCTAAAAAATTGTTAGATGTACTTACAAAAGTTAATCTTTGCAATGAAAATACATGTGTTTGTGAAAAATAAAAACCATTTTCAACAGTGGTTTTTTATTTAAACTATATATCGAAAAAATTAGAACTATCAAGGGAGGGCGTAATGGAAACTCTTAGCTCTATATGGTTTTTTATTCAAAATCAGATTTTATCAATGAAATGGCTAAATTCACTAATAGGCAATGGATTAGAGGCTTTTGGCTTATCGCTGGACAGTATTATAGGCGGTGCTTTACAATTCTTTATTTATGATACAATTAAAATTTTTATTTTGCTTTCAGTATTAATTTTCACTATCTCATATATACAAAGCTATTTTCCACCAGAGCGAACAAAAAGAATTTTAGGTAGATTTAAAGGAATTTGGGCAAATATTGTTTCTGCACTGCTTGGAACAGTAACGCCTTTTTGTTCATGTTCATCTATTCCAATTTTTATGGGATTTACAAGTGCAGGTTTGCCAGTAGGTGTTACATTTTCTTTCTTGATTTCTTCACCTATGGTTGATTTAGGTTCACTTGTTTTGCTTATGAGTATTTTTGGTGCAAAAGTTGCTGTTATATATGTAATTTTAGGCTTAGTTATTGCAGTTATAGGCGGTACACTTTTACAAAAACTGAAAATGGATAGATATGTAGAGGATTTTATTAAAAATGCACCGCATATTGAAATGGAATCCGAAACACTTACCCGTAAGGATAGAGTTAAATATGCAAAAGAACAACTGATTAATACTATTAAAAAGGTTGCACCTTATATTTTTGTAGGTGTTGGTATAGGTGCATTAATTCATAATGTTGTGCCACAAGCTTGGGTTGAAAGTATATTAGGCAGTAATAATCCTTTTGCAGTTATTTTAGCTACTATTGTAGGTGTTCCGATGTACGCAGATATTTTTGGCACTATTCCAGTTGCAGAAAGTCTTTTGTTTAAGGGTGCAGGTCTTGGAACAATTCTTTCATTTATGATGGCAGTTACTACTCTTAGCTTACCATCTATGATTATGTTAAAAAAAGCAGTTAAACCTAAGCTTTTAGGTACATTTATCGCTATCTGTACAATAGGTATAATTATTGTAGGCTATTTCTTTAATGCTATACAATATTTTATAATATAATAAATTTATTAGGAGGCAAATATGGGTTTATTCGGTTTCGGTAAAAATGATAAAAAGCCAACTTGTGCGTGTCAATCAAATTGTCAAACAGTCGAAGTAAAAGAAATTTAAAACATTGCAAGTGCTAATACAGTTATAAAGGTTTTAGGTACTGGTTGTAAGTCATGTCATACACTGCTTGAAAACACTAAAATAGCTGTAAGCAATATGAATATTTCAGCTAAGGTTGAATATGTTGATGATATGGCACAAATCGCAGGTTACGGTGTTATGGGTATGCCTGCACTTGTAATAAATGAAAAACCTGTTGTTATGGGTAAAGTATTAAATGTCAAAGAAGTTAAAGAATTATTAAAAAAAGCGGGTTTTTAAGGAGTAAATAAACATGAGTCTAAATATAAAATGTGAAGGAAAGCCGAAGGTTGCTTTTATTTGTGTGCATAATTCATGCAGAAGTCAAATGGCAGAGGCACTAGGCAAAAAGTTTGCAAGCGATGTTTTTGAAAGTTATTCAGCGGGTACAGAGCTAAAAAGTCATATAAATCCAGATGCTGTTAGAATGATAAAGAAAACATATGGAATTGATATGGAGGAAACACAGTTTAATAAACTGCTTTCCGATATTCCTAAACCAGATGTTGCAATTTTTATGGGATGTAATGTTTCTTGTCCAAATCTCACAGCTCAGTATATGGAAAACTGGGGACTTGATGACCCATCAGGTAAAAGTGATGAGGTATTCGCTGAAACTATCAAAAAGATAGAAGAAAATATTATAGCTCTAAGAGAAAAACTTAAAAAATAAAAAAGAAAGAGGATTGAAAACAGCACTAAAACTGTATTCAATCCTTTTGTTTTATATAATATGATGTTTCGATTTAATATCTTCAGACAAATAAGGATAAAAATTAAGATGTGCAAACTCTATTGCATCAAGTCCCCACATATTTTCTGTTGCTAGAAAATATTCATAATAGTCAGCATCATAATGAATATGAAAAGTAAATTCTTTTATTAGCTTTAAACCTAGTATTGTTTCAGTAGAGAAATGTCCATTACTTAAAATACAATCATATTCTGCATCTAAAATTAAATGAGCAAGTTCTGGTGAAGGTGACCGCATAAATATTTCCATAGCAGTATCCAAAAATGTTTTATAAGGTTCAACTAAAGTGTTTTCTAATGGCAAGTTAAGAACACCGTTTTTCTCTAATTCAAGTATGGTTTTCATAAAATAACAAATAATAGTATCTAGATTTTCGCTATCATAACCAAGGCTGCGGACACTCATAAATTTAACCCTCCTAGATTTAAAAAAATTGTTAATTTAATTTTATCATAATAATAAAATAATAGATATCTAAAATGTCAAATTAAATAGTTTTTATTAGTGCGTTTTGCAGAATTAACAAAATATAGTTATGATTGCTTGACAAAATACACATATGTTACTATAATGAAGCTGTCAAAAGAAAGGAGTTACCATACATAGTTTGATGGCTTTCTTTTTTTACAAGAAATATAGAGTAATTTGGTATACTATTTACAAGATAAAGCAAGGAGGTAACTGTATGTTGTTTCAAACTACAACTGCTCATGAGGAGTTAAGAGCAAAAGTTCGTGCGTTCGCAGAGGAAGAAATTAAACCAATCGCATTTCAACTGGATAAAGAAAATGAATTTCCAGATGAGGCTATAAAGAAATTAGGCAAATTAGGGCTTATGGGTATTCCATATCCTAAGGAGTATGGCGGAGCAGGACTTGATGCTTTAAGTTATGCAATCGCTGTTGAAGAACTTTCAAGAGTAGATGGTGGCACAGGCGTTATTTTGTCTGCACATGTATCACTTGGTTCATGGCCTATTTTTGCTTATGGCACAGAAGAACAAAAGAAAAAGTATCTTGTACCACTTGCAAGTGGTGAAAAAATCGGTGCTTTTGGTTTAACTGAGCCAAATGCAGGTTCTGATGCAGGCGGAACAGAAACAACTGCGGTGCTAAAAGGAGACCACTATATTTTAAATGGTGGCAAAATATTTATAACTAATGCACCAAAAGCGGATACATATGTAGTATTTGCAGTAACAACTCCAGATATTGGCACAAGAGGAATTAGTGCATTTATTGTTGAAAAGGGTTGGAAAGGTTTTTATTTTGGTGACCATTATGACAAAATGGGTATCCGCTCATCATCAACAGCAGAACTTATTTTTGATAATGTAGAAGTTCCAAAAGAAAATTTACTAGGCAAAGAAGGCGAAGGCTTTAAAATTGCTATGTCAACTCTTGATGGTGGTCGTATTGGTATTGCATCTCAGGCACTGGGTATTGCTCAGGGTGCTTATGAAAATGCTCTTGAGTATGCAAAAGAACGTATCCAGTTTGGTAAACCAATCGGTTTCCAGCAGTCGATTTCCTTTAAACTTGCAGATATGGCAACTAAACTCCGCTGTGCAAGAATGCTTATTTATTCAGCAGCTGAAATGAAAGAAGCTCATGTACCATATGGTATGGAATCTGCTATGGCAAAAATGTATGCTTCAGATATTGCTCTTGAGGTTACAAACGATGCACTGCAAATCTTTGGTGGTGCAGGTTTTATGAAGGGTATGGAAGTAGAAAGAGCATATAGAGATGCAAAGATTACAACAATTTATGAGGGTACAAATGAAATTCAGCGTGTCGTAATTGCCTCTCATCTGCTTGGAAAACCACCAAAGAGTGAAGGTGGTTCTTCTAGCAAACCTAAAAAACCAGCACCAGTTACAGGTGTCCGTAAAAATATGATTTTGCGTGATGGCACAGCAGAGGAAAAGGTTAATGCACTTGTTGAGCATCTAAAGAAAGATGGACACGATTTTACAGTAGGCATTGATATTGATACACCTATTGTGCAGGCTGAAAGAGTTGTTTCTGCTGGCAAGGGTATAGGCGATAAGAAAAATATGAAGCTTATCGAAAAACTAGCAAAGGCAGCAGGTGCAGCAATCGGTTCTTCAAGACCAGTTGCAGAAACACTTAAATATGTTCCACTTAATAGATACGTTGGTATGTCAGGTCAGAAGTTTACAGGTAATCTATATATTGCTTGTGGTATTTCTGGTGCAGTTCAGCATTTAAAGGGTATAAAAGATGCATCTACTATTGTTGCAATCAATAAGAATGCAGGTGCACCTATTTTCAAAAACTGCGATTATGGCATTGTTGGCGATGTAAATGAGATTTTACCACTGCTTGCAGATGCTCTTGATACTGGAGATAAAAAACCTGCACCACCTATGGTGAAAATGAAACGTCCAAAGCTACCAAAACCAGCACCAATTGGAAAAACATATGTATGTGGTGGTTGTGGATATGAATATATTCCAGAGTTAGGCGACCCAGATGCAGAAATTCCAGCAGGAACACTGTTTGAAAAACTGCCAGAAGATTGGGTTTGCCCAGAATGTGCAGAAAGCAAAGAGCAGTTTATAGAGGCTTAAAGGAGGTTTAGTTATGCATTGCGTAAGAGCGGTTACTGATAATTTATATTGGGTTGGTGCAAATGACCATAGATTAACCCTTTTTGAAAATATTCACCCTATTCCAAAGGGGGTAAGCTATAATGCTTATCTGTTATTAGATAAAAAATCTGTACTTTTTGATACAGTGGATTGGTCAGCTTGCAGACAGCTTTTAGAAAATATTGAATATCTCTTAAAGGGCAAAGAGCTTGATTATCTTGTAATTAATCATATGGAGCCAGACCATGGTGCATCTATTGAAGAAATTTTGCTGCGTTATCCAAATGTAAAAGTTATTTCAACTGAAAAAGCATTTATGCTTATGCATCAGTTTGGTTTCGATATAGACGAACATGAGTGCATTGAAGTAAAGGAAGGCGATACATATTCATTTGGTGAACATAATGTGACATTTGTTGGTGCACCTATGGTACACTGGCCAGAAGCAATGGTTACATTTGACACAACAAATGGAGTTCTGTTTTCTGCTGATGCATTTGGTTCATTCATTGCACTTGATGGTAAGCTGTTTGCTGATGAAGTGAATTTTGATAGAGATTGGCTTGATGAAGCTCGTAGATATTTAACTAATATTGTTGGTAAATATGGCCCACATATTCAGCTGCTGCTTAAAAAAGCGGGTGGAATATTAGACCAAATTAAATTTATCTGTCCACTTCATGGTCCAGTATGGCGTAAAGATTTAGGTTATTTTGTAGAAAAGTATGATAAATGGAGTCGATATGAACCAGAAGTTAAGGGCGTAATGATTGCTTATGCGTCAATGTATGGTAATACTGAAGCGGCAGCACAAGCACTTGCAGCAAAACTTTGTGAGCGTGGAATTACAGATGTAGCTGTATACGATGTATCCAATACACATGTGTCTTATTTGATTTCAGAGAGTTTCAAATATAGTCATATTGTGCTTGCATCGGTAACATATAATCTTGGAATTTATCCTGTTATGAAAAGCTATCTAGAGGATATGAAAGCACTTAATCTGCAAAATAGAACATTTGCAATTATAGAAAATGGCTCATGGGCATGTAAATCTGGCGATTTAATGCAAAAATTTATTGATGATGAAATGAAAAATATGACCGTATTAAATGAACGTCTATCTCTTGCATCATCGTTACATGAAGACAAAGCAGTAGAGCTTGATATGCTTGCAGATGCTATTGTAGAATCAATTAATAATTAAAGCATAAAATAAAAAGCTGTGTGGTTTATTAAAACTGCATAGCTTTTTATACTTTTTTTCTAAGTAATAATTTAAAATAAAAATTGACAAGAAAATTTTGCAATGCTATCATTGTGTTGCAAAGTAAACTTGTCAAAAAAATTACGAGAACCATTAATTATTACCAAGTTGACTGAAAACAGAGGTGTAGTTATGCAAAGGATTAAATTGTTAGATAGGTATCGAAAGGCAGTCTTAATTATTATAACTGTTATGATTTTAGTATTTACAGTAGTCTATCCAATAACAATCGCCCGTGTAGGTTTTTTATACAATAATGTAATATTTACTCCGAGTCAGCAAAATGGTAACACTATATATTCTGCTAAAATTGATGGGAAACAAGCTAGTTTTATTGTGTCAGAAGATAAAAAGGTTGAGTTTCAATATGGCGATAAGATATATGGTCCATATACTGCAAAAGAAGATTCGACGGCTATTCCAAAAAATAATGATATGTCAGAGTTTATGACTGGTATAGAAATTAAATTAGGAGAAGAAATTATTTTTAGAGGTGCTATTCTCAATCTTGGAGATTATAGGCAGTTGTATAATGAGAATGGAGACTTGGAGAATATAGGTATTTCATTAACAACAAATTATGAAACAGTAGTGAATGAAGATATAAATCAAATAGACCCTATTACCATAGTAGATTTGATAACTGAACCTGAGTTAACCCATAAGGGTGAATGGACTGCATGGATTTATGGAGTGTTAATTTGCGTTGTAACAGTGATTTCAATTTTATTTGCAGATGAATTGTTTCGTTTGGATATATCATTTAAAATTCGTGGTGTAGAGCGAGCAGAACCATCAGATTGGGAAATTGCATGTCGGTATATAA
>DXIE01000001.1 GCA_019113005.1 Candidatus Butyricicoccus avistercoris
TTAATTATTATATCAAAAGAGTTTTTACTTGTCAACATCTTTTTTTGAAGTTTTTCAAGTTTTTTCTTTTGACTAGCCACCCTCAGCTGACAGCTTGATTAGTATACGACATCAAACACCATTTGTCAACAGGTTTTTTCCTGTTTTTATAAAAAAATCGAGCCGTTTTAATAACACGACTCGATTACAAATATATTAACCATTAAAAGCCTGCTCAAGGTCTGCAATAATATCATCAATATGTTCTAGACCTATTGACAGTCTGATTGTATTTGGATATATTCCCTGTTCACGTTGTTCTGCCTCAGTAAGTTCTGCATGAGTAGTGCTTGCAGGGTGAATTACGAGGCTTTTAGCGTCTGCAACATTTGCAAGTAAACTAAATAACTGAAGTCTATCAATAAACTGGTGAGCCTCTCTTTCACCACCTTTAATATTAAATGTGAATATAGAACCCGCTCCATTAGGGAAATATTCAATATATAGTCTTTGCTGTTCTGGGTCTGTGCTAACAGATGGGTGATTTATCTGCTCAACCCCAGGCACAGTTTTTAGATATTCAACAACCTTAAGAGCATTTTCAATATGACGGTCTACACGCAAAGAGAGTGTTTCCAAACCTTGTAGTAAAATCCAGTTATGAATTGGAGAAAGAGTTGCACCCATATCACGAAGTATAATCGCACGAATACGGGTTATAAAAGCAGCTTTTCCCGCAGCCTCTACAAAGCTAATACCATTATAGCTTGGGTCTGGCTGAGTAAGCTGAGGATATTTTTCTGGATAAGCACTCCAATCAAAAGTACCTGCATCGACAATAACACCGCCTAGAGTTGTACCATGACCACCGATAAATTTAGTAGCCGATTCGACAACAATATCTGCACCATGCTCAATCGGACGAATTAAATAAGGAGTACCGAAAGTATTATCAATAATCAGCGGTAAACCATGAGCATGAGCAATTTCAGCTATTGCATCAATATCAGTTACTTCACTGTTAGGATTACCAAGGGTTTCAATATATATAGCACGAGTATTCTCTTTGATAGCCTTTGCAAAATTTTGAGGGTCTAGTGCATCAACAAAAGTTGTTGTAATTCCGTAAGACGGTAAAGTATGAGCAAGTAAATTATAAGTACCACCATAGATATTTTTAGCAGCCACAATATGGTCACCCTGACGAGCAACATTTTGAATTGCGTATGTTACAGCCGCCGCACCAGAAGCAACAGACAAAGCAGCAATACCGCCTTCAAGCTCAGCAATTCTCTGCTCAAACACTGCTTCGGTAGGGTTTGTAAGTCTGCCATATATATTACCGCTTTTTTTAAGTGCAAATCTGTCTGCCGCATCTTGGCAGTTATCAAAAACAAAAGAAGTTGTTTGATAAATAGGTACAGCTCTTGCACCAGTTACAGCATCATGGTCTTCTTGACCGATATGTAATTGACGGGTTTCAAATCTCCAGTTTGCTTTTTGTTCATTTGTAATTCTAGCCATAGTTTCCACACCTCGTATAAGTTTTTATCTTGTCTACTATTATACTAGGTTTTTAAAATAAGTGTTAATACCGATAACAGTTTGCTGGTTATCGTTTAAAATTATAGCAAGAGATAATAAAAAAACACTATAAAATCATAGTGTTTCAGATTATATTTATACTGCATTTTTTAAGTTCATCAATATAAATTTGTGCCATATTGCTTATTTGACTATCTTTACGCCTTATATAGCCTATTCTCATAATTTTATCAGAGTTTAGCGGAATAACAGTGTAATCTTTACCGTTTAAGTCCTCACACATGATACCACTACAAAGAGTATAGCCATTTAGTCCAATCATAAGATTAAGCATTGTAGCTCTATCACTAACATTTATAACATGTTTATAATTTAAAGATGAATATACTTCTTCTGCTAGATAAAAAGCACTATTTTCACCTTGGTCAAAAGAAAGGCAAGGATAAGGCTGTAAATCGTCTAAATCCAGTATATCATTTTTAGCAAGCGGGTGTGAATCGGCTAAAAAGACAAATATCTTGCATGAAAAAAGCTCGGTAAATATCAAATCATTTTCGTTAAAAGTACGCATTAAAATATCGTGATTAAAGTCATCAACATATAAAACGCCTATTTCACTTTTGTAATTTTTAACATTTTCGATAACCTCAGTTGTTTTACATTCATGCATGCCAAAAGCATAGCGGTCAAGCTCGAATTGTTTAGCCATATTTATAAAAGCTTTTACAGCAAAAGTATAATGCTGAGAAGAAACTTCAAAACTTTTTCTAGTCTCCCGCTTTAGTATAAATTTTTCCTCAGTGAGCCTATATTGATTTACAATTTGCCTTGCATGGATTAAAAATTCCTCACCTTCTGGCGTTATAGTTACACCTCTGTTGGTTCTACGGAATAAATTTATACCTATTTCCTGCTCTAAATTTAAAATACTGGCAGAAAGGCTTGACTGAGATAGAAACAGTTGTTTTGCTGCCTGATTTACCGAGCCAGTTGAGGCAATGGTAACGGCATAAATTAGCTGTTGTAAAGTCATAATAAAAAAATCCTTTCCGCCAGTAAATAATTTTAAATATTAGATTTTTTCGATATGCCAAATATCCTTAGCATACTCAGCAATAGTACGGTCAGATGAGAACTTGCCAGAGTTGCAAATATTCATCCAACATTTACGAGCAAAGCCTAATGTATCCTTATAATCCTGACTTGCCTTCTTACGAGCATCTAAATAACGCTCAAGGTCAAGCAGTAAGAAATACTGGTCAGGACGATGCCAACCTGTACCATAAACGATAGAGTCATGTAACTCTCTAAAGATACCAGAACCGCCATCATCTAAAGTACCATTGATAAGAGCATCAAGAATACGTTTAACTCTGTGGTCATGGTGATAAGTCCAGTTAGGGTTATAACGCTCGGAAACATCGTTAATTTCTTCAACAGTAGCACCAAAGCGATAGTTATTTTCCTCGCCTGCTTCCTCGAAGATTTCGATATTCGCACCGTCATAAGTGCCCATAGTAACAGCACCATTAGCCATAAGCTTCATGTTACCAGTGCCAGAAGCTTCCTTACCAGCAGTAGAAATCTGCTCAGAAATATCAGCAGCAGCAACTAGCTTTTCAGCATAAGAAACGTTGTAGTTTGAAACAAATACAACCTTTAGAATACCCTTAACACGATGGTCATTATCAATAACACGAGCAACTTCGTTAATTAGCTTGATAATACCCTTAGCACGCTTATAGCCTGGAGCAGATTTTGCACCAAAGATAAAGGTTGTTGGTGTAAAGTCAGTTAGGCTACCCTCAATGATTTCGTAGTAAAGCTCAAGAATAGCAAGAATGTTTAGGAATTGACGCTTATACTCGTGCAGACGCTTAATCTGAATATCAAAGCAGGTGTTAGGGTCAACATAAATTCCATCTTTTTTCTGGATATAAGCCGCCAGACGCTTATGGTTATTCATCTTAATTTGAGCTACACGCTCCATAATCTTGTCATCACTTACGAACTTTTCAAGCTTTTTAAGCTGAGAAAGGTCGGTTTTCCAGCTTTCGTTGCCGAGTAGCTCGGTTAGAAGGTCAGAAAGCTCTGGGTTACAAAGAGCAAGCCAACGACGCTGAGTGATACCGTTAGTCTTGTTTTGGAAACGGTTTGGATAAATATTATACCAATCCTTTAAAACGTCGTTTTTCAAAATTTCGGTATGAAGCTGAGCAACACCGTTTACATACTGAGATGCAAAGATAGCCATATGAGCCATATGAACGGTGTTATTTTGAATAATACGCATAGAAGCAGCCTTGTCAGCAGGAACGCCAAGAGCAGATAATTCCTTGCCCAGAGCCTCATCAATCTTAACGATAATGTCATAAACACGAGGAATAGTGCTAATCATTAAGTGACTGCTCCACTTTTCAAGAGCCTCAGCCAGAATAGTATGGTTAGTATAAGCAAACACCTTTTTACAAATAGCTAGAGCCTCATCAAAGGTTAGGTTTTCGCCATCAGTTAAGAGACGAATAAGTTCAGGAATAGCAATAACAGGGTGAGTGTCATTAAGCTGAATAGCGTTAAGGTCAGCAAACTTAGAGAAGTCACCGCCATGAACCTTTTTAAACTTCTTAATGATATCCTGTAAAGATGCAGAACAGAAGAAATACTGCTGTTTTAGTCGTAGGATTTTACCTGCATCTGTTGAGTCATTTGGATAAAGCACACGAGAAATATCCTCTGCACGGTTAGCAGCCGCAACAGACTTGTCATATTGCTGTTCATTAAACAGGTTAAAATCGAAAGGAGTTTCGGTTTCAGCCTGCCATAGACGAAGTGTGCCAATATTGTCAGTACCATAACCAATAATAGGCATATCGTAAGGTACAGCTACAATATTCTGGTCAGCAAAACGAACGCTAACTTTTTCGTCCTCACGTCTTAAACTCCAAGGGTCGCCGTAGCGAGTCCAGTCATCAGCGGTTTCAGTCTGGAAACCACCTCTAATTTTCTGTTTAAACAGACCATATTTATAACGAATGCCATAACCCTCAAGTGGGAGGTCAAGAGTAGCCGCAGAATCTAGGAAACAAGCTGCAAGTCTACCAAGACCACCATTACCAAGAGCACAGTCCTCAACATCTTCAAATTCTTCTAGAGAAGCACCAGCTTCCTCAAGAAGCTCACCAACCTCCTTAGTCATGCCAAGGCACATAAGGTTGTTATAAATCATACGTCCCATAAGGAACTCTGCGGAGAAATAGTAAGCTCTGCGTTGTTTACGGTGTTTCTCAAGACTATTTTGCCAACGGTCAGCGATTTCTGCCATAATCGCCTTAGATACAGCCATGTGAAGCTGTTCAGGTTTTGCATCTTTAGGAGTGGTGTGATAATCACTCTTTAACTGAAATGCAATACCCTCCATGATTTCTTGTTTGTTCATGGAATTTTCAATCCTTTCTAACAAAAAGTATGCTCTAAGAATAGAGCTTTGCCGCCTTCCCCAAACGGCTAATTACATACAGTAAAACCTATATGCTAGGAGATACCGTATATAGCATACCACAATATTATAATATTCATCAAGTATCATCGGTACATATTTCCAAAACATACAATTTTGATGCACACTTTAAAATTTCTTTGCATAGTCTGACATGAAGGGAGGCGGAATATATTGAACAAAAATCTTACATTTGCAGTTGTTGGCGGAGATATGAGACAGATATTTCTTGCAAAGCAGCTTTGTTTAGATGGGCATGATGTTTTTAGTTTTGGAATTGACCGATTTTCATTCAAAGAAGATATAAAACCGATAAGTATAGCAGATTTTTCTAAAGCAGATATAATAATCTTACCTATGCCAGTTCAGAGGGAAAAAGGAGTATTAAATGCCCCTCTTTGCAATACATCATATAAATTAGATTTAATTATAAATTCTATACCTTCTAAAAAGATTGTATTTGCAGGTGGTGTTACAGAAGATATAAAAAATCAGGCAAAACGCAATGAAATTTTACTTTATGATTATTTAGGACGTGAAGAACTTGCAGTTTTAAACGCAATACCAACATGTGAGGGAGCATTAGAGCTTGCAATGCGAGAGCTGCTTATAACACTTCATGGAGCAAAAGTGCTTGTTATAGGAAATGGACGCATAGGCAGAATACTCTCTGATGACTTATCTGCATTACATGCAAAAGTTACAGTATCAGCCCGTTCGCCTAAGGATTTTGCATGGATTACCTCAAGAGGATTAAGTTATCTTAATACTAATGATTTAATAGGCAAATTAAGTGATTTTGATTTAATAATAAACACTGTTCCAGCATTAGTGCTTGGCGTAGGCGAATTAAGAGGCATAAATGAAAACTGTTTGATAATTGATTTAGCATCAAATGCAGGCGGAGTAGATTTTGACTATGCCGAAAAAATCGGAATAAGGGCAATACATGCGTTATCACTTCCTGGAAAGGTTGCACCGATTTCAGCGGCAACAGCAATAAAAAACACTATTTACACTATATTACAGGAGGAAAAAGTGTTATGAGCGATAAAATCCGAATAGGCTTTGCAATGACAGGCTCATTTTGCACATTTAGCAAAGTTATAAAAACGCTTGAAGATATGTCAAAAAAATATGATATAACCGCTATATTATCTAATCATTCAGCTACAATGGATACTAAATTCGGTAAAGCAGATGTGTTATATAATCATTTAAGTGATATAACAAAAAAACCTATAATAGACAGTATAGTAAAAGCCGAGCCAATAGGACCACAAGGTTTATTTGATGTTTTAGTTGTAGCACCATGCACGGGCAATACACTTGCAAAACTAAGTAATTCTATAATAGATGGCACTGTACCAATGGCAGTAAAAAGCCATTTAAGGAGAGAACGACCGGTTGTTATAGCAATATCTACAAATGATGGTCTTTCTGGTTCTGCTGAGAATATAGGCAGACTTTTAAACAGAAAGAATTATTATTTTGTGCCGTTTAAGCAAGATGCACCAAATGAAAAACCCCGTTCACTTGTAGCAAATATGAATTTAATACCAGATACAATAGATTATGCACTAGAAAACAAACAAATTCAGCCAATAATTTATAGTTAACGCAAAAAAACGCACATCAAAAAATGATGTGCGTTTTATATTGTTTAATCATAAATAGAATCTACATCCCATTCTATTATGCTGCCTGTATTAGCATCAATTTCAAATTCATATTCCCAAGTATTGTATACAATTTTACCTTCATACTTATATCTTCCATCATCATAATCTAGTCTAAATTCATAGATATTGGAAGTGGTTGCACCAGAAACCTTATTAAGAGCTGTTTGTTTTGCCTGCTGTTCGCTTATGGCTACATTTGCACCAGTTGAATACTGTTTAGCTTCATAATCATAATCTATAATCTTGCCAGTCATAGATATTTCATAATCATACTTGTGAGTAATATTATTTGATACAAATGTAAATTCAATATCATATTTTTGAATTCCATCGTCCCAATTTTGATATGCCTTTACAAACTGAACTTGAGAAGCAGTTTTACCCGCATGATTTAGTGCAATTTCTTTTGCTTTGTCTAAAGTTATATTTTGTGTTGATGGATTGGTTGGATTTGTAGGGTTTTGAGTGTCGAAGTCGGTAACTTCACCACTAGACTGACTGCCACCAGTTAATGTTGCGGTTTGAGTAGTAGCGTTCCAAGTTACTGTTTTACCCATAATCTCACCGATTGCACGCAGTGGAAGATAAATAGAGCCATTATAATTCATTGGCTGAACTATATTTCCATTAACATCATTGAATACTCTGGTACTTCCATCAATAATAATTTTATATTCTGGGCAAGCGAGCATTGTTATATTAGTTCTTGTAGCTGAATTGTTTGGAGTACCTACTGTTGTACCTGTTACACGAGTTCCGCCAATACTTGCAGTTTGTGTAGTAGCATCCCAGTTAACATTTTTATTCATAATTTCGCCGATTGCACGCAGTGGAAGATAAGTTGAACCATTATATATTATAGGAAAAACTTCCTGACCCTGAGCGTTATAAAATGTTCGATTAGTGCCATCAATATTAACATTTACATCAGGAGTTAGAGTAGCATTTACATTATATGCAGCACCTGCTACCATACCACTTAATAAAATAGCAGCTAATGAAAGAGAACAAACTAATTTTTTCATAATAAAACACCTCTTTTAAAAAATAATTTTAATCAAATATAGATTCAGCTTCCCATTCTAAAATAGCACCGCTATAAGCGTCTATTTCAAATTCATATTCCATACCTTCATAGATGATTTTACCTTCATATTTTAGTTTTCCATCATCTCTATCAAGTTTAACTTGAATATCTTTTTCTGTTGCGTTTGGAACTTTAGCAAGAGCGATTTTTTTAATTTCTTGCTCAGTTTTTGTTGTAGAATTGTTAGTCGTGTTATTATTAGCACCGTTTGTTGTGTTATTTGTCTTAGGAGTATAATTTTCAGCGTCATAATCAAAGCTAATAATTTCGCCTGTTTGAGCATGTATTTCATAATCATACTCGGTGTTTGTAGCAGCTACATAAAACTCAACTTCATAAATTTGCTGACCATCATCAACATCTGGCTTTGCCCAGATAAAAGAAGTATCAGCCTCAGTTACGCCTGCATGATTTAAAGCAATTTCTTTTGCTTTAGCCTCATCAACAAGAACACCCACTTGAGTAGTATCAGCTTGTTTTTGGTTCTGTTCAATTACAGTGCCAGTAATTGCATCAATATCATATTCATATTCAGTGCCATTAGCAATAAAGTCTACTTTATAGTAAGCAGTACCGTTTTTATCATCAAGTTTTGCTTGGTTGAAAACAGCATTACTCGAGTCAATATTTGCATTAGAAAGAGCGGTATTTTTTGCTGCATCTACACCAATATAGTTTACATTAGCCTGTTTTGTTAACTTATTTGTTGCACAGCCCGTCAAAGCAGCAACTGTAACAGCTGAAACTGTTAAAATTGATAATAATTTTTTCATATAAATCATACCTTTCAAAAGTTTAGTTGTTAATTTCTTTTGTTATACTTATGATATCATATGAAAATTAAAATTCCATTAAAAGAGCAAAAATTTTTTTAAGATTGCTTTTCTGGAAAAGAAAAGACAAATAAACTACCTTTTCCCTCTTTGCTTGTGACTTTTATATCACCATGATGTAAATTTGCTATTTGTTTAACCATAGTAAGTCCTAAACCAGCACCATTTTGCCTTGACCCATCAGCTTGATAAAATCTTTTCCAAATATTTTGAAGCTGCTCTTCAGTCATACCTATACCATTATCCTCTACAGAAAGATAAATTGTTTGTAATTCTTTATAGAGTTTAATTTTAATAAACCCATTTGGATTACCATAAGTTATGGCATTATTTATTAAATTTTGTAATAATCTGCTCATAAGCACAATATCAAATTCAGCGGTAATATTATCTTGTATATCAAGATATAATGACATCATTTCTGGTAAATCTGGCTGTTCAGAGCAAATAATATGAATAAATTCGCTTAAATCTTGAGTTTCAAAATTAACCGCTTGAGTACCTTGTTCTAAGCGTGTCATTTGAAGAAGTTGTTTAATAAGATTAGACATTTTAACAGCTTGTCTATTTATAACTTCGATTGATTTTTTATATTCATCTATTGAAGTATGGTTTATTGAATCATTACATTCTGCTAAAATAACAGCGGTTGGTGTACGCAGTTCATGAGAAGCATCAGAAGTAAATTGTTTTTCTGTCTCAAAAGATTTTTCAAGTCTGGCAAACATATTATCAAAAGCTGATGCAAGTTTAGTTATTTCATCTTTACCTTTAGGCAAGCCTATTCTAAGGGATAAATCACGTCCTTCACCGATAGCACTTGCAGCATTTATAATTTTATTTATAGGCTTAAAGGTTTTTCTAGCCAAAAGATATGCACCCAAACCGCCTATAATAATAGTTAACGGTAATATTGTTAATGCTATACCTTCGATATCCTCTATAATGTCTGTAACGTCTGGTTTAGGAACTATTCCACGCACCCAAACACCATCTTCCCAACCAAAATAAAGCCAAAAATCTAAAATATAATATTCACCATCTATACTTTGAACTTCTTTTGTAATACCATTTTCAAATTCTATATTTTCGGGCAAATTTATAGGTGGTTGACCAGCTAACAGTGCATTTGAGTCACTATAAATCAAAGTATATACACCATTATAAGTAAAATTAAAATTTTCATCAAAAATGAGTTTACCATTTTGCATTGATACACTAACAAGATTTTGTCTAATTGTGCTTGATAATAAATCTAAAGTATTTTCTCTAACTACATTACTAGTAATAGAAATCATAGATAACAGTACAACTGACACTAAAAAAAACATTAAAGAGGTTATCCAAAGAGTTAATTTAAGCTTAACAGAAAGAAATTTCATTTTGACCCCTTTAAAATCCAACCTGTGCCACGAATAGTGTGTAATAATTTGTTTTCAAAATTATTATCAATTTTTCTTCTAAGATATGTTATATAAACATCAACAACATTAGAGCCACCAACATAATCATAATTCCATATATGGTTTTCGAGCTGATTTCTGGTAACAACAGTTTCTTTATGCATTATTAAATATTCTAAAATAGCATATTCTTTGGCAGACAATTTAATTTCTTGATTACCTCTTTTAACAACATGAGTTGCAGTATCAACAGATAAATCAGCTAAATTATAAATACTTGTTTTTTGAGTACCATATTTACGAGTAGCCGCACGAATTCTAGCAAGTAACTCGTCAAAATCAAAAGGTTTAACTAAATAGTCATCAGCACCCAAGTCAAGACCTGTTATTCTATCCTGAATAGTATCTTTAGCAGTTAAAAATATAACTGGGAAATTTTTATTTTGCTGACGTAAACGCTTTAAAACCTCATGACCATCTAGTTTAGGCATCATAATATCTAATAAGATACAGTCATAATCAGCATTTGCTATATAATCTAAAGCATCTTCACCATTATAGCAAAAATCAACACTATAACCTGCACGAATTAAAGTGTTACAAATAAGTCTATTTAAATCTTTCTCATCTTCAGACACTAATATACGCATTTAATATCCCCTCCTATTAGATACATTATAATTTAATTTTAGGCATAAAGAAACACCTCTATAACAAATATAGAGGTGTTTCTTTATTAAATTTTATTTCGAGCATATCAGTTGGGAGCTGATAATAAAAATGCTCTAGGTTCTTTAAAGCGTGTAAAAAAGAACCATATATAGTATATCAAAAGTCTTGTCGAACATTTGTCGAATTTTGTCGAAAAACAATATTTTTTGTTTTATAGATTTACAAAAGAAAAAAGCAGCAACCATATTGGTTACTGCTTTAAGTGTAAGCGATGAGTTATCTTCCCAGGCCGTCGCCAGCCAAGTATTGTCACCGTAAACGAGCTTAACTACTGTGTTCGGAATGGGAACAGGTGT
>DXIE01000005.1 GCA_019113005.1 Candidatus Butyricicoccus avistercoris
TTCACAATTATGAAAGATAAAGTTTCTGGCAATTTAAGCATTATTATTTTCTTAATTATGCTTGGTATGATAGTTTCACTTATAACAAAATCTGGTGCTTCCCGTGCCTATGGTGAATGGGCAACTCGAAAAATAAAATCAAGACGTGGTGCTTCATTTGCTACCTCTGCACTAGGTGCACTCATTTTTGTTGATGACTATTTTAACTGTTTAACTGTCGGAACTGTAATGCGTCCTATTACAGACCGTCAGAAAATAACCCGTGCTAAACTCGCTTATATTATTGATGCTACCGCAGCTCCTGTGTGTATTATTGCACCTATTTCTTCTTGGGCGGCTGCTGTTACATCTTCCCTGCCTGAAGATGCTAATATCAATGGTTTTTCACTGTTTTTACAAACAATTCCTTTTAATTTTTACGCACTGTTTACTCTTGCGTTTTTAATTTGGATTTGTGCTACTGATATTGATTTCTTTACAATGGCAAAATATAATAAACATGTCGAAAAAAGCGGTAAAATTGACTCAAATGAAGAAGAATCTACTGTTATTGTAGGCTGTGGCACTGTAAAAGACTTATTAATACCTATCTTTTTCCTAATCATAAGCTGTATTACTGCTATGTATTATAGCGGTGGTGGTTTTGAAGGTGTAGGTATTGTTGATGCTTTTGCTAACTGCTCAGCTGCTGATGCTCTTGTACTTGGCTCTTTTGTAGCTTTAGTTTTTACCTTCCTTATGTATGTACCTCGTAAAATTTTAACTTTTGGTCAGTTCTGCGAATCTTTCACTGAGGGCTTTAAAGCAATGGTTCCTGCTATCTTTATTTTAACACTAGCTTGGACTCTTTCTGGTATCTGCTCTGAAGATTATCTTGATTTGCGTGGATTTGTTTCCTCTCATATTCATGGTGATGCCGCAATAAGCATGTTCTTACCTGCGATATTCTTCTTAATAGCTCTTGGTATCGCTTTTGCTACTGGCACTTCTTGGGGTACTTTTGGTATTCTTATCCCAATAGCTTTCTCTATTTTCGGTACAGATGTTATGCTTACTATAACCGTTTCTGCTTGTCTTTCTGGTGCTGTTTGTGGTGACCATATTTCACCTATCTCTGATACCACCATTTTAGCTTCTGCTGGTGCTCAGTGTAAGCATATAAATCATGTCTCTACTCAGATACCTTATGCTGTCAGTGTTGCTGTTATATGCTTTATAAGCTATATAGCAGCAGGTATAACACAAAACGGCTTTATTGGTCTTATTTTAGGTGCAATTTTACTTGTCACATTCGCTGTATTTATTACAATCAAATGTAAGAAAAAAATTTAAAAAAGAGGTCTTGAAATTATGAGCAAACAATATCGTTTAGGAGTTATCGGTGCTGGTAATATGGGTATGGCTATCGCACAAGGTATGGTTCGTGCTGGCACACCTGCAAGTGAGATTATTTTATATAATCGCTCTGACGAAAAACGCAAACAAAATGCTAAGCTTGGTTTTGCTGTAAGCGATGACTACACAAAGCTTTATATGCAAAGTGAAATGGTATTGTTTGCTGTAAAACCTCAAACTTTCCCTGAAATGCTTGAAAAACTTTCAGGACTTGATGCTAAACCTCTTGTAATATCTATTGCAGCTGGTGTGCCATTTGCCAAAATGGAAAAAGCTCTGTCAAGTGATTGCCCTATTGTTCGCTGTATGCCTAACACTCCGCTTTTACTTGGCAAGGGTGCAACTCAGCTTGTTAAAAACAAAGCTGCAACCAATGAGCAGCTTAAAACCGTTTGTAATATATTTGATACAATGGGTGTAACCGTTGTTTTTGATGATGAAAATAAACTCAATGATGTTATTCCTTTTGCAGGTTCTGCTCCTGCTTATATCTATGCATTTACTGAGGGTATGCTAAAATCTGCTGAAAAGCATGGCATAAACCGTGATGATGCTTTAAAGCTATTCTGTCAAACTTTAATAGGCTCGGCTGAAATGATGCTTACAGGCGATAAAACACCAGATGAGCTTATTAAGGCGGTTTGTTCTCCTAATGGCACTACACTAGAAGCCATGAAGGTTTTAAATGAATATGACCTTTATGGTATTCTTGCAAAGGCTAATGATAACTGTATCAAACGTGCGTATGAACTGGGAAAATAATGCACAAACTATTGATATCTCCTGATTGACAAATAGTTTCGAGTGTGATAAAGTGTTCTCAATAAAACATATTTTAACAGCACTCCTATATCTAAGAGGTGATATAAAATGAGTAAAAAGAAAAAACTTGGTCTGGGTCTTGCCCTTACTGGTATTGCGGCTGGTGCTGGTGCAGTTGCAGTTGCAATGTTAAAAAAGAAAAAGCGTGAAGAAATCTATCACGAGGCTGAGCTTAAAGCTATGAATGAGCTTGATGAGCTTATGGCTGAGGCTGAAAACGATGAAGAAGGCACTTGCTGTGCTGATTGCGGTTCTGATAACTGCTGTGCAGATGATGAATTAGATGATGAGTCTGAAGATGAAATTTATGAGCAAGTAGCAACTGATTATGAAGATGACGAAGTTATCCATGATGAGGATAATGAGTCTAAACCTCAAGAATAAACGTATAAAAGTGCTTGTGTTTTATGCAGGCACTTTTTAATTTATAAGCATAATGAAAGGATTTTTATAATATGATTCACTATGAAGGCAGAGTTTTCCGTCCACCATCTGAGGCTTACAGCCTTATTGTACAGGTAACTATTGGTTGCAGCCATAATAAATGCACATTCTGCGATATGTATAAAGAAAAACAATTCAGAGTTAGAAAACTTGAAGAAGTAAAAGCTGATTTTGATGCAGCTCGCAAACAATACCGTCATGTTGATAGAATTTTCCTTGCTGATGGTGATGCTTTAATGTGTCAGCCTCAGCATATGGCGGAAATTTTAAAATATATCAAAAAGCTTTTCCCAGAATGTGAACGTGTAACATCTTATGGCTCTCCTGCATCTATTCTATGCAAAAAACAAGAAGATTTAAATATGCTCCATGAGCTTGGTCTTTCTATGATTTATTTAGGTCTGGAATCTGGCTCTGATGAGGTTTTAAAACGTGTTAACAAGGGTGAAACTGCTGATGAGATAGTCCGTGCAGGTCTTATGGTTAAAAAAGCTGGTATGAAACTTTCTGTAACTTGCATTGCAGGTCTTGGCTCGCTTGAGCTTTCCGAAGAACACGCAATTAAAACGGCTGAAGCTCTATCTAGAATGAAACCAGAGTATATAGGTCTTTTAACTTTACTTTTTGAACTTCCTACCCCACTTATGAAGGATTGGGAAGAAGGTCGTTTCTATCTTATGAACCCTATTGAAATTGCACACGAAACTCTAGTATTACTCGAACATATAGATGCTGAAGGCAGTATTTTCCGTGCTAACCATGCATCAAATTATGTAAATTTAGCTGGCACTTTAAACCAAGATAGAGAAATTATGTGTAATCGCTTGAGAGCTGCCTTAGATGGAAAGGTTAAATTTAGAAGCGAAGCTTTTAGAGCTCGTTAAATATCAGTGTATTTAAAAATTTTATTTTGGCTATTTTGTGGTATTTGACGATTTAATCAAAAATATGTGTTTTTTTTATAAACCCTATGGTACTTGATAAAAATATGTGCTACAATGTACGCAGTTGTTCGTTAAGATTATTTAGCAAAAATTTTTATATACTACCATACCATTAGGAGGCATTATTAGTACATGGATTCTATTTCTCATACCCGTGTAGCCAATCTTTTATTGGCTTATGTTAAATCAACCTATGGTGTTAGCTTTGACGAAAACGCTTTTCGTTACGGCAATCTAAAACCAGACCTGACTGGAACATATCTTACAAAGCGTCATTACCCATCTATAATGTTTGATGAGGTTATGGATAAAATTCGTACATTCTTAAAGAAATATACTATTGAGGAGCATAATGGCAAGGATTTATCCATAGATTTGGGCGAAATCTGTCATTATTTAACCGATTTCTTCTGTTACCCTCATAATGATGATATCTATAACAAAAGCTTGCTTGCTCATTATATCTATGAAAAGCGTGTAGCTCTCAGCCTGCGTCGTAAGCTCACTGAACAGGATTTTGATAGCTGGGTTGAGTCCGTTATCCCTCCTGTTTCCGAAGATGCTCTTTTAAGTCGTATTAAATCTATGCATGACCGTTATAAAAACGAAACCGTTCGTCACTGCATTGATAACGATTTAGTGCATATCTGCCAGATTTGTGCCATGTTTGTAACATCTGTTGTTAGTATGAGTTATGTTCCTGCATCTGAGCCAATCACTGCTTCTATTTAATCAAAAATTTTCTTAACCGCTGGTTATATTTCCAGCGGTTTTTTTAAATTTTATTTGCTTTTTGCTATACATCGCTTTATAATTATATCTGTTATAAAATTTAGAATTTCGGAGTAATTTTATGAAAAAACGTGTTTTTACTCTCTTTATTGTACTTTCCATGCTTTGTGGCTGTTCATCTTTAAAAAACTCGTCACAAGATTTTTTTGCAATGGATACTTTTATGAATATATCAGTTTGGTCAAGCTCAAAGTCTGATGCTGACACCATTCTTTCAAATGCACAAAAAAAAGTAAATGAGCTTAGCAACCGCCTTAGCAGACAAATTTCTTCAAGCTCTATTGCAAAGTTAAATTCAGCAAACGGTGAGCCTGTAACCCTTGATGATGATGCTTATAATGCTTTAAAACAAGCCGTAGAGCTTGCTAAATTTACAAATGGTGCTTTTGACCCAACAACTGCTGTGCTTTCTGATTTATGGGGCATTGGCACTGACTCTCCTTCTGTTCCAAATGATGAGCAAATAAACGAGACTTTAACCCATGTCGGATATGAAAATATAGTTTTTCTTGAAGATAATCAGGTTAAACTTTTAAATGGTGCTCAAGTCGACCTCGGCGGTATCGGCAAAGGCTATGTAACCGACTTAGTAACTAAGGACATTTCAACACCAATACTAGCTAGTTTAGGTGGTAATATAGGTGCATATGGAGAAAATCCAAACTCTGATAATGGTTTATGGTCTATTGGTTTAGCTGACCCTGATAACAATAGCTCTTATATAGCAAGTATTAAGATTAAAGATTTATCCATTGTAACCTCTGGTGATTATGAACGTTATTTTGAGCAAGATGGTGTTAGATATCATCATATTTTTGACCCTAAAACTGGTTATCCCGCTCAAAATGAGCTTAGAGCGGTTACTGTTATTGATAGAAATTCAACCCGTGCAGATGCTTTGACCACTGCCCTTTTTGTTATGGGTCTTGATGAAGGAATAAAATTTTGTAAAGATAACGATATAAACGCTGTTTTTATAACAAAAGAGCATAAAATATATACTGTCGGCTCGATAAACTTAACCCTTGCAGAAGGTGCAGATTATGAAATTATTAAAAACTCTTAAGAAAGGTGATTTTGTTATATTCGCAATTATATTAATTATGGCTATTATATGCCTTGTACCTTTTATAAGCACACAAACAGACCAATTAATATGTGAAATAAGTCAAGATAACAAAATTATACATAAAATAATATTAAATAAAGGCTATAAAGATAAAATAACTATTGAAACACAAAACGGAAATAGTGTTATTTGTATTGAAGATAATTCGGTTTGGTTTGAATCATCTGATTGCCCTGACCAAGTTTGTGTGCATACTGGTAAGCTTACCCATGCGGGGCAAATTGCTGTGTGTTTGCCAAACAAGGTTATAGTAAAACTTATCGGTCAAGAAAACCAAATAGATGCTATTGCAACTTAAAAGGGGGTATTCTATGCGTAAAATATCACAATGTGGTTTATTAGTTGCTCTTGCTCTTGTGCTTTCACTTGTTGAAAGACTTATCCCCTTACAGCTTATTGTGCCAATAGCAGGTATTAAACTAGGGCTTGCAAATATTGTTCTTTTATTTGCCCTTATAATGCTGGATATCAAGCAAACTGCTGCTATTTTTATATGTAGAATAGTTTTATCATCTATTTTTGCAGGCAGCTTTACAGGTTTTTTATTCTCATTTTTAGGCGGTTTATTCTCAATAATTATTATGTATATTCTGCTTAAATGGGAAGGAAAACTATTTTCATTTTACGGAATTTCAATAGCTGGTGCAGCAGCTCACAATATAGGTCAAGTAATAGCCGCTATATTTGTGCTTAATAGCGTTTATGTCATCGCTTATTTGCCAATGCTGCTTATATGCTCTTTCCCTCTAGGATTTATAACAGGCTATACAGCAAAAATAGTAATAAATCACTTAAAACAGATACACCTTTCAGTATAACTTTACTGTTAGGTGTATTTTTTGTGATTTTATCACAGAAATAAATTTAATAAAACGCTAATATAATTAACAGAAATGAGGTGTTTTTTTATGTCTACTTTGAAACGAGCTAAACGCACAGCTTTTGTTGACACTTCTCTTTGTGTTGCTTGTGGCTGCTGTAAACGTGTATGCCCTATGAATGCAATCAGCATAAATAAAGGGATTTTTGCACTTGTAAATCCTGAAAAATGTGTAGGCTGTGGCAAATGTGTCAAGGAGTGTCCTGCAAGCGTAATAACTATCAAGGAGAACAATTATGAAAACTAAAAAAAATTGGTATGATTATTTATGGATAGCCTCTTTAACCTATTTGATTTTAGGCTTTTTTAATATTTTATTTGCATGGCTTGGTCTTATTTGCTTTTTTGTGCCACTTATTATGGCTATTTCAGGCAAAGATAAAACATATTGCAACAAATATTGTGGCAGAGGTCAATTATTTGCCTTAATAGGTGGCAAATTTGGTTTATCTCGCAGAAAAGATGTTCCAAAATGGCTAAAAAGTAAATATTTTAGATATGGTTTTTTAATTTTCTTTTTTGCCATGTTTTTTGTTATGCTTTTTAATACCTATTTAGTTTTTTCTGGTGCAAGTGATTTAAAACAGGTTATAACTCTGCTTTGGACTTTTAAACTTCCATGGCATTGGGCTTATCATGGAACTATTATTTCTAATGGTGTAGCACAGTTTGCTTTTGGATTTTATAGCGTAATGCTAACATCTACTGTACTTGGTTTTATCACTATGGTTTTATTTAAACCTCGCTCATGGTGTGTTTACTGCCCTATGGGTACTATGACACAGCTAATCTGCAAAGCTAAACATAATAATTAAAACCGATGGTTAAATAACCATCGGTTTTTTATTTTAAGCGTGTGCAATATCTGTAAATTCACTTATTTCTCTGTTTATTGTGCATAAATCATCTACTGACAAATCATGCAGATTTTCATGCCCTGTAATTCTTGCAAACATTTTAAGTTCTTCAAGTGATATATTTAAGAAGTTAGCCACCCTTTGAGCTGCTATATCTTCATTTAATCTTTTTCTAAGGTTTTCGTCTTGTGTAGCAACCCCAACTGGACACATACCTGTTCCACAAATCTTATATTGTTGGCATGCAAGTGCAATTAAAGAGGCAGAAGCAATAGCTATTGCATCTGCACCCATTGCAATCGCTTTTGCAAAGTCTGACGACACTCTCAAACCACCTGTTATGACTAGACTTATATCTGAATTTATACTGTCAAGATACTTTCTAGCTCTATGTAAAGCATAAATTGTAGGAACACTCGAAGAATCACGAAGTAACTTTGGAGATGAACCAGTAGCCCCTCCTCTGCCATCTATGGTGATAAAATCAGGTTCGGCATATACACAAAACTCTAAATCCTTTTCAATTCTTCCTGCTGCTATTTTTATGCCCACAGGTCTGCCTTCAGATACTTCTCTGATATGTGTTACAAGATTTTTTAAATCTTCCTTTGTTTCAACATTAGGAAATCTAGACGGTGCAATAACATCTTGTCCCATAGGTTTATTTCTAATTTTTGCTATTTCTTCTGTTACCTTATCTGCTGGCAAATGACCACCCATACCAGGCTTTGTGCCTTGACCTATTTTAATTTCAATAGCATCTGCATTTTTAAGGTTTTCTGGTGTTACGCTATACAGATTTCCAACATATTCAAATATATATTTATCTGCTGCTGCCATTTCTTCTGGCAGTATTCCGCCTTCACCAGAACACATAGCACTTTTTGCCATTGCAGAACCCTTTGCAAGTGATACTTTAGCCTCTTTAGAAAGTGCACCAAATGACATATGGGAGATATAAACTGGATTTTCAAGTACAAGTGGCTTTTTAGCATTTTTACCTATAATTGTTTTTGTGTTCACTTGTGCATGTTCATCAAGTGGCATAGGATTTAGTTGTGCACCTAAAATTAAAATATCGTCCTAGTTAGGCATTTTTAAATCTGTACCCATAGCCGCTGAAATACTTTTGCCTGTAACCGCCATCTCATGGATTTCTCTCATGTATCTGCAATTTGCATCTTGTCTTGCTAATTCTTTCGGATACTCTAAACTGGTTGTTTTTAAAATTGTTTGCTTGTTTTCGCTTTCTAAAAGAACAAATTTATCAAGTGGTTGATGACAAATAGGACAATCCTTGAGCTGTGACAAAGGCTTACCCTCTTTTTCCTCATCGTAAACATAACCACATATACTACACTTATACTTTGCCATAATATCTCTCCTTTCATATAATAATACTTTCACCGTATAATTAAAGTATATATTCGCTCTTATTCGTTGTCAACATTAACATTTTCAACATTTTTAATATATTTCAAATACATTATTAGGTGAATTTGCATATTAAAGATTTTAGTATTTTAATACAATATAATCAAATATTATTGAACCCCTAATGCAGAAAGTGTATCCCTTAGACGATGCCATTCATTTAACAAATTATCTTTCTTTTCATATCCGCTTTTTGTAATTCGATAATATTTTCTTGTTGGTCCATCTGATTTTTTACCTTCATATTGTTCTGTATAGCCTTCTTTGCATAATCTTCTTAGCAAAGCATAAATTGCACTTTCCTGTGTGTCAGGAAAACTTTCGTGGAGTCGGCGTAAGATTTCATAACCATATAAATCCTCGGAAGATAACATATGAAGTAAACACAATTCAATAATGTCTTTTTTTAACATATCGACACCACCGTAAAAATAAAACCAATTACACCAATAACGATTAAATTTGTAATAGGAAAATGAATTAAACTACCCATACTAACTAAAATAGCTAATATTAAAACACATTCCACCAATAAAGTCAAACTCATTACATACAGAGAACGCCAACGATAGTCGGATAGTCTGGCTTTGATAAGACCAAACAAGCCGAAGATAGTAGAAAGTGTTCCAGTAAACAACAATGTCCGATATACAACCACACCATATATCTCAAAGGGAATAAAATTCCAATTCTTTTGAAATAGACTCTCCACGATTACAGCAGTAACTACCATACAAACTATCAATACAAACAACATAAGTAATAATTTTGGGGGAAAAGTAGATTTATGTTTTTCTCTATATTTGGGTCTAAACCATATAAATGAAACTGACAATCCTAAAATAAAAATTATGTACATAGACGTATTAGAATAATTATTAAAATTTGCTCGCAAAATAAGGAATTCAGATATTAGTAAGAAAAATGCCATCAAACTAAATGCAACTAGCCAACGATGATAAACTTTTGGCTCTGATAATAGTTTTGCGGCTTGTACTGGCTCACCTAACTCTTTAACAAATATATTTTCATCTTCTTCAGAATACTCAGATAGTATTTCATCATAGTCTGCTAAAACTTCATCTGCATCTGATTTTGGCAACATCCAACGTACTGCACTAGAAAACTTTTTTAAATAAGTTTCTTTATTCATAATAATTCTCCTTTACTACTGTAAAAATATCTATTGTAAATAATATAGTAGCTCTAGTGACAGTATACCATTATTAAGAAATAAAAGTCAATATCTTATGCCGTAATAAAACAATAAAACCGACAGCCTAAGCCATCGGTTTTATTTTGAAATTGGTGGAGACGAGGGGAGTTGAACCCCTGTCCGAAAGCATATTCACAAGAACCTCTACGGGCGTAGTTTATCTTTTTTCATTCCCTCCACAATTCGCCGACAAACAGGCTAATTGCTTTAGTAGAGTCATAATACATCACAGACGCAACTCTTTGCCTGTGACGTTCACCACAAAATCGACGCCCTAATCCCGAGCCGTGGTACTCTCAGGTAGGACGGGCCAGCCTAATTAGGCAGCCTGTAAAGAATAATTGTTGTTGTTTAATTTATAAACATTTGAGGCTTTTAAGGAAGCGTCCTCACTTCCGCCCGCTATTCCTGCTTCAACACCCCCGTCGAAGCCAGTACGTCCCCATAATTTATTTAATCACGTTGACGGTTTTTCATTGCACGGTCTATTTCACGTTTTGCATCACGTTTTGCCATGCTATCACGCTTATCATGCAATTTTTTACCTTTACAAAGTCCTATTTCAACTTTAACATGACTATTTCTAAAATAAACACTAAGTGGTACTATGGAATAACCATCTTGTTTAGTTTTTCCAAAGAGTCTTAAAATCTCTTTTTTATGAAGTAAAAGCTTGCGAACACGCATAGGGTCTTTATTAAATATATTACCCTTTTCATATGGACTTATATGCATGCCACGCACAAAAATTTCACCATCTTTAAAGGTACAGTAAGAATCCTTGAGATTTATTTGACCTTGACGAATTGATTTAACTTCTGTGCCTGCAAGTTCTATACCTGCCTCGATTTTTTCTTCTATGAAGTAGTCATGCCATGCTTTTTTATTGGCAGTGACTTGTTTTGTTCCCGCTTTATTTGCCATGACAAACTCCTTTCACAAAAGCACTAAAATTTCTTATACATCGTAACACATTTTTCACTATAAGTAAAGTATTTTTTTCGGGGAATTATCGACAAAAACACCAATAAAGCCCCGAATATTATACTTTATTATTCTACTACCATACCAAATTCATATAAATCATGGTATAAAACATATTCCACCTGTCCTTCTGTATCGTATAAACACACTCTCAAAACCTTTAAAATATTATCATCAATATCATTTAAATCATAGTTTACTGAATATAGAAACAAATTATTATTCATTTGTAGATATATTTTGGCTCTATTTCCATAAAGTATTTTTAAATTATTATCAATATTAAGTCCTAAATACTCCGACCACAATTTACTTACATTATTAAAATCCAGTTCATCTGCCCAATCTAAAGAGTTTTGAGATATCACTTGATACATTAAAACTTTACCTGTTTCATCGTCCATCTTAATGCTTAATGAGTAATTATCTGATACAGCCTCTATATTCCATAGAATAAGGTTACATGATGGGTTATCATTATCCACAGCAAATTCTACACCACTTATAAAAATTTGTTGTGAACCTTCTTGTGAATTATTATAAGCATCACTGCTTTCAGGTAGAAGTCCCATATTATATAAGGTGTCCATTTGTTTTATAGCGTTTTCAATCGCTGAATTTAAAGTAAGTTTAGACCCGTTTTCAAATCCTAATGTCTGAGCCTCACCTTTATATATTTTACTACTTATCAGTGATATTCTTTTTACTAAAGAAGTATTGTTATCTGATTTTATGGGGTCTATTTCTACCACATTTATGCTATTTATATGCCTTAAATCTCTTGCTATTGTTTCAATAGTTGGCAAAGCTACACAAAAAGCTACAATAAGAACTAATAAAATAAAAACACCAAATCTACGAAGTTTAACAGCCATTATAACCCGTCCTTTCGCAAAGTGACAGTAACAGTAGTACCCTTTCCTTGCTCACTTGAAAAGCTCATTATGCCATTATGTAACTTAACAATCTGACTGCAAAGTTTAAGTCCTAAACCTGCACCACCACTTGCCCTAGCTCTTGCTTTATCAACACGATAAAAAGCATCTGTAAGCTTTGGCATTTCCTCTTTTGGTATGCCATAACCTGTATCCTTAACTTCAATTTGCCAAATATCAGCTTTTTTATTGGCTATTATTGTTATATTTCCACCATCAGGCATGGCTTTTCGTGCATTATCAAGTAAATTACTTATAAGAGTTTTAAATAAATCAGGTTCAACAAGCCAAGTGCTATCATCACAATTTATATCTATCTCAATATTAGACTCTTTCATGCGTTTTTCTAGCAAACCATAAACCTGTTCTATTAAACTTGACATTTTACATTCTTGTTTATTTATTGTAGTTTTTTGCAAAACAATTATATCAAGCAGTTTATTAGACAAACTTTCAAGTCTTTTTCCTTCTGTAAAAATATAATTTGCGGCTTGTCTACGCATATCAGGTGGAAGTTCCTGCGAACGCATTAAATCAGCATAACCTATAATAGAAGTCATTGGAGTTCTCATTTCATGAGCAAAAGACGCCATAAATTCCTCTTGTCTTTGCATAGCGTTTTCAAGTTTATTTATATTTTCTGAAACTTGGTCTGCCATTCTGTTAAAATCATCTGCAAGCTGACCTATTTCATCATCACTTTTAATATTAACTCTCTCAGATAAATCACCGCTTGCAATCGCTCTTGCAGTTTCAGCAAGTCTTGTAAGTGAACCTGTAATCCAGTATGACACTTTTCTTGCAATGAAAATTCCCATTGCTATAATCACTAATGTTATACCCATAAAGCTGCTTATCATGTAATCTCTTGATTTATACACATTTTCTATTGGATAAATACTTTCAAGATAATAAAGCTTTTCACCATTATTTATAGCAGATGCAGTTTGTATTTCGTGGTTACCCAAAGAGTTTATTTGTATACGCCACGCCATTTTATTATCAGATACTTTTTCTATCATGCCATCTTTAAAAGATTGGTCATTATACTGCTTTTGATATATAACATTACCATCTTCATCAGTAAGCTTAAAACGCTGTCCTACTTGACGCTCTAACAATCTAAGAGTACCTGACAGTTTATTATTGTCCCACTGATTATCACTTGTTGTAGATATCAATGTATACATCGCCATACGCTGTGCATTTTGAGCTGCATCTATCCTTTGAGTTTTGGCACTTGTAAAAGATTTTCCTATAAGCCATGTCCCACAAATACTAATAGAAATGGTAAGCATTAAAACAATTATAATCTGTATTTTATCTCTAAAACGCACATTATGAATCTTCAAATCTGTAACCTACCTTATATACCGCTTTTATGTTATCTTCCCAGCCTACCTTTTTTCTAAGTCTTTGCACATGAAGGTCTACTGTTCGGCTATCACCCATATAATCACTTTCCCAAACTCTTTCGTATATAGTTTCACGATATAAAGCTATATTTGGATTTCTAACAAAAAGAAGCATTAGCTCAAACTCTTTTTTAGTAAGTAATATTTTTTCACCATCACGCATAACTGTCCTTGATGATGTATCTATTGTAAGTCCTCCAACCTCAAGTATTTTATCAAGCTTATGTGTGCGTCTTAAAACGGTTTCCACTCTTGCAAGTAGCTCTATAACCTCAAATGGCTTTATTAAATAATCCTCCGCACCAAGCTTTAAACCCTTTACTCTGTCATTTACTGATGTTTTTGCTGTTAGGAAAATTACAGGTATTTCCTTTGGTCTTATGTAATCCATAAGCTCAAAACCATCTACCCCTGGGAGCATTACATCAAGCAAAATCAAATCAAATTGATTTTTATCTATTATATCCGCCGCTGAAAGTCCATCATATACACATGTGCAGTCATAACCTGCCGAAGTAAGGCTCATATTTATTAAATCTGAGATAGGCTTTTCATCATCTACGATTAGTACACGAAGCATATTTATCCTCCTTTTATCCCGATATTATACACAAATTTACTATATATCCACAATATAATTATATCATTATTGTATCATAATTGTATCTACGTATCACTAAAAAATTTTTTCAAAATTTTTATGGACAATTTTTCCCAATTTAGCTTTAAAATGTGTTATACTATTAAAAACACCCTGTAAATAAAATCAGCGTGGATTTCTCAATTAAACTGAGGAGGCTAATCATGAAAAATATTTTATTCGTTGCATCAGAATGTGTTCCTTTTGTAAAAACTGGCGGTCTTGCTGACGTTGTTGGTGCTTTACCTAAATCTCTTGACCATAAAAAATATGATGTTCGTGTTATCTTACCAGATTATACCTGCATTCCTCAGGAGTATCGCAGTCAGTTTAAATATGTTCATCATTTCTATATGGATTTAGGTCATCTTGGAAATGTATATGTTGGTATTATGTCTTATACCATGGACGGTGTTACATATTACTTTATAGATAATGAACATTATTTCTCAGGCGACAAACCTTATGGTGATATTCATTGGGATATTGAGCGTTTTTGTTATTTCTCTAAAGCAGCACTTGCAATTTTGCCTGTTATCAATTTCCACCCAGATGTGATACACTGCCATGACTGGCAAACAGGTGTTTTGCCTGTATTCCTACATACCCTATTCAAAGAAAATTCTTTCTTCCATGGAATTCGCACTATTATGACTATTCATAATCTTCGTTTCCAAGGTATTTGGGATATTCCTACATTAAAACTTTATACAGGTCTACCTGATTATGTATTTATGCCTGACCGTATGGAATATAAGCGTGATGCCAATATGCTAAAAGGCGGTTTGGTTTATGCTGATAGAATTACAACCGTTTCAGGCAGTTATGCAGATGAAATTAAAATGCCTTACTATGGTGAAGGTCTTGATGGTTTACTTCGTGCTAAGTCTAACACATTAAGCGGCATTGTAAATGGCATTGATTATGATATCTATAATCCTCAAACAGATAAGCATCTATATGCTAATTATAATACAAAGAATTTCTTAAAGGGTAAAGCTGAAAACAAAGCTAAACTTCAAGAAGAACTAGGTTTACCTGTTGACCCAGAAGTTATGATGCTTGCTATGATTACAAGACTTACCGACCAGAAAGGCTTTGACCTTGTAGACTGGGTATTAAATCGTATGCTTGATTCTCGTATTCAGTTTGTAGTTATCGGAACTGGTGAGCCTCGATATGAAAATCTGTTAAGACACTATGAATGGTCTAGAAAAAGTCAGGTTTCAGCTAATATATATTTTAATGAAGAACGTGCTCATCGCCTATATGCTGCTGCTGATGCGATGCTAATGCCTTCTATGTTTGAGCCTTGCGGTTTAACTCAGCTTATTTCACTTCGTTATGGTACTGTTCCAATCGTTCGTGAAACAGGTGGTCTGAGAGATACTGTTCAGCCATATAATGAATATGCAGGCACTGGCACTGGTTTCTCATTTGCAAACTACAATGCTGATGAAATGCTTGGCACTATCTTCTATGCAGAACAGATATTCTATGACCATAGAGACGCTTGGAATGATATGGTTAAACGTGGCATGAATATGGACTTCTCTTGGAATGAATCAGCTAAAAAATATGAAGCTCTTTATGACTCCCTTTGCTGGTAAAAATAATAGCTCCTTAATAAAGGAGCTATTTTATTATTGACTGTTTATATGTTTTTGTTATAATTAAATTGGTGATATGATGATTTCAAAAAATAACATAAAAGCAATTAGTGTTATTTTATTATTTTATATAGCAATAGAGTCAATCGGTATTACTTGCCCTATTAAATTTTTAACTGGCATTTCATGTGCAGGCTGTGGCATGTCAAGAGCTTTTTTAGCTGCATTAAAACTTGATTTTGTATCAGCTTTTCATTTTCACCCGCTTTTTTGGCTTGTCATTCCTACTGTTTTGCTCTTTGTATTTAGAAATAAAATTACATTTTTTAAAATTTGCTTTATTTTAATTGTTGCAATTTTTATAATTACTTATTTAATTCGTATGTTTCAGCCTAATGATGATATAGTTGTATTTGAACCTCAAGCGGGTTTTATATATCGTGTTATTCATAAGCTGATACAATAAATATTTATATTTAGGGGGGGATATTTATGTATTGCAGTAATTGTGGTACTCAAGTTCCTGATAACAGCCGTTTTTGCCCTAATTGTGGTCAAAATTTACAACAAGAACCGCAACAAGAGCAAAACCAAAATTTCCAAACAAATCAAAACACCGAGAATAATACTTCTCAGCAAAACACCCAAGGCAATGCTTACAATCAAAATCAAACCGATTGGTCAGCTTTCCAAGTTAATGACAAACAGCCTCAAAATAATGACTCTTTAGAGCTTATCTTTAAAATTTTCTGTGCTGTATTTACCATTGTCTTTGCTTATAAAGGTCTAGGTGCTATATTCTCTAGTCTTTTTAATGTCAATAATTATTATTATTTTCACTTTAACCCAATTTTTATACTCACAATCCCTATTTCTATTATAAGCGGTATTATTTATATTTTAACTGCACTTGTTTTGGTTGTGCTTGGCTTTAAACATTCTAAAGAAAACTCAACTGGTTTATTTTTAGCATTAACTGTATCATGTATTCTAAACGTTGTGATGCTTATTATTCGTCAGCTATTTAACTTGATATTCGCTGGCGGTATATACACTGGTTCTTTATTCGAGCTTATTTTAGTTATAGTTTGTATTGGTGCTACATTCGCTATATTACATTCTTTGAATCAAGCCCCAGATTTCAATTCTTTTACACAGAACACTGGTGAAAAGTTTTCAAATGCCGCAAAAGATGTAAAAAATGCATTTTGTGAACTTATCTCTAGCATTTCAAATCATTCACAAAATAATGCTAACAATCAGTATAATAACACTCAATACAATTCTGCAAACCAACAAAATTATAATGGGCAAACTTATCAAAATAACTTCCAACAGCAACCATACAATTTGACAACAGTTCCATTAAAACAAGACAGAAGTATTTTAACCTTCATAATTTTAAATATCATTACTTGTGGTTTTTATGGACTTTATGTTATATATTCACTTGCTAATGATGTAAATAGAGCTTGTGAAGGTGATGGCAAAAAAACTTCTGGTCTGATTGTCTTTATTCTTTTAAGCATAATAACTTGTGGTATCTATGGTTTTTATTGGTATTATGCTGTCGGCAACCGTATTGCAGCAAATGCACCTCGTTATGGTATAGCTTTACAGGAAGATGGCACAAGTGTTCTTTTGTGGATGCTTTTAGGCTCTCTGCTTTGTGGTATAGGTTACTGGATTGCTTATCATATCATATTTAAAAACATGAACATATTAGCAGCTGCTTACAATAACAGAAGATTTTAAACTTAAAAGGCGTATTACATTTCTGTAACACGCCTTTTTTTATTTATCACGAATAAGAGTGTTTAATTCTTCCATAAATGTGTTAATATCTTTAAACTGACGGTAAACCGATGCAAATCTAACATAAGCAACCTCATCAATATCTCTTAATTCCTCCATAACCATTTCCCCTATGGTTTTTGACGAAACTTCAGACTCAAGCGAGCCAAATAATTTTTGCTCGACATGGTCTACAAGCATTTCTAGCTTTTGTTGTGGCACGGGACGCTTTTCACATGCTTTCATAACGCCAGATAATAATTTTTGTCGGCTATATGGCTGACGTGTACCATCACGCTTTATCAGCATAAGTGGCAATCTTTCAACTGTTTCATATGTTGTGAAACGCTTACCACACTTTAAACACTCTCTGCGACGGCGAATGCTTGCCCCTTCCTCTGCTGGACGAGAATCTACAACCTTGCTGTCACCATAATTACAAAATGGACACTTCACAGGAACAACACCTACCTTTTTGTTTATAATACCATTTTTTTAATACATTTTAAAGATTATTATTTATTTTATTTCTCAAAAATTCAGCTGAATTTATAAGCTGCTGTTTTGTATTATAATTTGATTTATAAACCTCAATAATTACATCACCTTTGTAATTATCTTTTTTAAGTCTTTTAAAAAACTCTGTATAATCAAAACTGCCTTCACTTGGAAGTAAACAGCTGTGGTTTTCATCAAAATCATTTATATGTATATTTTTCAGTCTATCATAGATTATATTATAATAATCTGTCCATACATGCCCTGCTCTATGACCTTGTTTTAAATCAAGTGTATATCTAAGCTCTTTAACGTCTTCATATAATCTTTTTAAATATTCAGGACTACTTGATTTACACCATGCTACATTTTCCTGAGCAACTGTAACATCAAATTCTTTTGCTATACTGCATAGTTTGTGATAACATTCAATTTTTCTTTCCCATACCTCTTTTTTATCTATTTTATTTTCGGGTGTGAGTCGTTCGCCATGAAAAGTTAAATATTTTGCCCCCAGCTTTTTAGCTGCCTCGAAATATCTCTTATATTGTTCAAATCCATCTTGAGTTCTGCGTTTATAGTCAGAAAATAATAACATTCCCTCCATAAGTGATGTATATGGGTGTATAGATATAACTTCTAAACCATTTTCACCGACCAAGTTTTTTATTTCGGATATAACTGGGTCATGAAGCTCACTTTCAGTATTAAAAAATATCTCTATCTTTTTAAATCCCATATCTGCAATATGTGAAAATGTTTCCTCAAGTGCATCTGGATAAAAACAAGCTGTTGATATTCCGACCTGCATAAAAGCTACTCCCTTCTAGGATAAAAATATTTTATTTCGTAAATAGAATAACATATTTACACACAC
>DXIE01000006.1 GCA_019113005.1 Candidatus Butyricicoccus avistercoris
TTTATTTTAAAATAAAAGAATTTTAAAATTACAATCTGCATATATTTATGTAAACTCAAAAATTTTTAAGGAGTGAACATAAATGGCAGGTGTAAAGAATAATGATAAACTTAACCTGCGGGACGTAAAGATATTACTTTCCGCAGGTTTGCTTTTGGGTGCAGTTTTAATAAAAACATCTAATCAGCCTTGGGCAGATAGTTTAAAAGTTAAAATAATTGAAGCATTAAATGGTGGAATATCTGCCGAGCAAGTGGTTGAGGCGGCAGGGCAAACCTTTGAAAATGGCGATTTACAAGCGGTTTTTGCAGTATTTAATAAGGGTGATGATGAAGCCACAATGGTATATGCAGAAGCACCATTTACAGAGGATTTGCTTTCATCAAGAGAACAATCAAATTTCCCAAAAGAGGAGGATATAACAGCTTATGTTTTGAGCTTTGCAAGCTGTAAACCAGTAGACGGTATAAAAACATCTGATTTTGGCGAGCGAGTACACCCAGTAAATGGTGAAGAAAGCTTTCATTATGGCTTAGATATAGGAGCAGATGAGGGAGAAAAAATTTTAAGTTTTGCAGATGGTACGGTTAGAGAAACAGGCACAAGCGACAGCTATGGAAATTATGTTATAGTAGACCATGAGGACGGATTTTCAACACTTTATGCACATTGCAGCAAGGTAACTGCAAAACAAGGTGATAAAGTTAAAGCAGGGGATAAGATTGCAGAAGTAGGTGCAACAGGAGTTGCAACAGGCAATCATTTGCATTTTGAAGTGTGGCGTGATGGAAAAATATTAGACCCATCACATTATGTTTTCTATTGAGCGGGCGTATAGAGGTTTCTGACTCGGTTTTAATAATTGTTATAGCAGCTTTATTATTAGATACAACTATGCTTACAATTATGTTTTTAGTTGCAGCATTAATTCATGAAATGGGACATTTAATAGCTATTATCTTATGCAGATGTAAGATACTTAAAATAAAGCTTACAGTTTTTGGCGGAGTTATAAAATATCATAATTATCAAAGTAAAATAAAAGATATAATAATAGCTTTATCTGGGCCATTTATGGGTTTTATAGCCTCTTATATATCTGCAAAGCTTGTTTTTTTTACTTTTTCGGGTGCAAATTTGATTTTAAGTATAGTAAATTTAATTCCTGTTATGCCGCTTGATGGTGGCAGAGTAGCAATGATTATTTTTACAAACTATAATTTTATAAGTATTATAATAAAAATAATTATAAGCATATTTGCTGTTATTATTTTTATTTATGGCAAAGGTATAAGCTTAATACTTTTTGCATGTGTACTATGGTTTAATGCTGATGATATTGCAAAGTTTAAAAAAATCAGATAATATATAATCAAAAAAGGAGGGCATTATGTTTAAGAAAAAAGAAGAAAAACCTTTTGTCTCAGCTGTAATACCAGCAGCAGGTTCATCTCGCAGAATGGGCGAGGATATAAATAAATTATTGCTTTTAATAGATGGTATACCTGTGCTTGCAAGAACACTTTTAAGCTTTCAAAATAATGAAAATATAGACGAAATAATAGTAGTTTGCAGAGAAAGTGATATTTTAGGTTATGCAGAGCTTTGTAAAAGTTTTTCTATAAGCAAGGTCAGCCAAATTGTTCGTGGAGGAAACACCAGAACCGAGTCAGTGCTTTGTGGTGTAAAAGCGTGTTCAGATAAAAGCGAATTTATAGCTATACATGATGCAGCCAGACCACTTATTTCGCAGGATATTATAACAAATGTTATAAATGATGCTATAAATTATGGTGCAGCAGCTCCACTTGTTGCCTGTAAGGACAGCATAAAGAGAGTGGAAAACGGTTTTATTGTAGGTGATGTAAAAAGAGATAGTATAGCAGCAGTTCAAACACCACAAATATTCAAAAGCGATATAATAAAAAAAGCACTTCAAAATGCAAAAGATAATAATTTATCATTAACAGATGATTGTGCAGCGGTTGAGCAGATAGGCATATCTGTATATGTCAGCAAAGGCGATTATAAAAATATAAAAATTACAACACCAGAGGATATAGAGCTTGCACAAACTCTATTAAAGGAGGTCTAAAAAATATGAGAATAGGTCATGGATATGATGTACATAGACTGGTAGAGGGCAGAAAATGCATATTAGGCGGTGTAGATATCCCACACAAAACAGGACTACTTGGTCATAGTGATGCAGATGTACTTTCACATGCTATAATGGACGCACTTTTAGGAGCGGCTGCAATGGGGGATATAGGCAAACTATTTCCAGATAATGATGACAATTTTAAGGGTGCAGACAGTCTTGGGCTTATGAAAATAGTTAAAACAAGACTCTATGAAAAGGGATATAAAATAGGCAATATAGATGCTACAATAATAGCTGAGGCTCCTAAAATGTCACCGTATATTTTAAAAATGCGAGAAAATATAGCAAATGCACTTGAAATTTCTGTTGATGATGTGAGCGTTAAAGCGACAACAGAGGAAAAACTTGGTTTTACAGGTGCAGAGCAGGGGATAGCAGTGCATGCAGTATGTATAATAGAGTAAAAAAAAGCCTTGTAGATTTCCAAATCTACAAGGTTAAACTTTCAAATATAAAAAATCTGGCGAATAGATTAAGCTTCGGTTTCAAAACCAGAGACCAACTCCACACCCTTTGGGGTTAACAGATAAGTATAAGGTGCGATGCGGTTGATCTTGCCATCAACTGCGTATGTAGCCCCACCAAGATAGTCTAGCCAACGACGAGCAAGACTGGATTCTGTGTTTTTAAGACTTAGAACAACAGCACGGTTTTTAATCAGATGTGTTGCAGCATCACGAACAGATTCCATATCACTAGGCTTAACCATAGCGATTTCTGTTACAAGGTTTTCTGATTTATTAACAGTAGGTGTAAAAGTTTCCTCTGGCTGCTGTTCATATGTTGGCTGCTGATAATATGAATAATTAGGAGCAGAAGAAGTCATATTGACTCCAGAATACATATCCTGACTGTATACAGTATTATCTTCATATTCGTCATCATAACTATTACCAGTAAAGCTATTCCAAGCATTACGCAGATTGTCAACAAAACCCATTAGATGAACTCCTTTCCAATTCACCAGATACACATGGCAAATCAATGATACACTGAGTATAACACTTTTATAACAAATTGAAAAGAGTAAAAGCTAAATTTATTGTAATATGAGCAAAAAAAAGCTTGCAAATACTGAGTACATTCGACAAAAAATACAAAAAAAGGTATAAAAAAGGCTGAGTACAAGTAAAATTGTATACACAGCCTTTTTTTAATAAAATAAAGTTTAAAATTACTTGTTAAAAACGCCAGTTACATCAAGAGTTGCAAAATAATCTTCTGGACGTTCTGCACGGCGGATAAGCTCGGTTGAACCATCTTCCTTCAGAAGTACTTCAGCAGAACGTAATTTACCGTTGTAGTTATAACCCATAGCAAAACCATGAGCACCAGTATCATGAATTACTAAATAATCACCAATATTGATTTCTGGAAGCATACGGTCAATAGCAAATTTATCGTTATTTTCACATAAGCCACCAGTTACATCATACTTATGGTCACATGCTGCGTCTTCCTTACCAAGTACAGTGATATGATGGTAAGCACCGTACATAGCAGGACGCATAAGGTTTGCAGCACAAGCATCACAGCCAATATACTCCTTGTGTGTGTGCTTTTGATGAACACACTTAGTGATTAGACAGCCGTAAGGAGCAAGAATAAATCTGCCAAGCTCGGTATAAATAGCCACATCACCCATACCAGCAGGTACAAGCACTTCTTCATAAGCCTTGCGAACACCTTCGCCGATAGCCATAATATCATTTGGCTTTTGGTCTGGACGGTAAGGAACACCAACGCCACCAGATAGGTTAACAAATGCGATATGAACGCCAGTTTCCTTTTGAAGCTCGACAGCGGTTTCAAAAAGAATACGAGCAAGTACAGGATAGTATTCATTAGCAACAGTATTAGATGCTAAGAATGCATGAATACCAAAATGTTTTACACCTTTTTCCTTTAGCTTTAAGAAAGCCTCGGTAAGTTGAGGGCGAGTCATGCCGTATTTAGCTTCCTGTGGGCAGTCCATAATCTCATTATCAATTTTAAAATCTCCGCCTGGGTTAAAACGACAGGACATGGTTTCCTGAAATGGAGCGATTTTTTCATAAAAATCAATATGAGTGATATCATCAAAGTTGATAATTGCACCAAGTTTAGCAGCAAGCTCAAAATCTTCTGCTGGTGTAACATTAGATGAGAACATAATGTTATGACCATTTAGACCAACAGCATCACTCATTAAAAGCTCAGTATAGCTTGAACAGTCAGCACCAAAGCCTTCTTCCTTTAGAATTTGTAAAATTCTTGGGTTTGGAGTAGCTTTTACAGCAAAATACTCTTTAAAGCCTTTGTTCCATGCAAATGCAGCTTTTACTTTGCGAGCATTTTCACGAATAGCTTTTTCATCATAAAGATGAAATGGTGTAGGATAAGTTTTTGTCATTTCCTCTACTTGAGAAAGTGTTACAAATGGTTTTTTCTGCATTGGTTTCATCTTCCTTTTTATATTTTAATTTTAGTTTAAACAAATTTACTTGTTACAGCCTAATATGCGTTCAAAACGAGCTTGAAAATCGTAATCACGACGAGCAGTTTCTTCTTCGTCGATGCAGAGAATACGATTATCTTCATACCAGACTACCATGCCTTCTCCAGCCATTTCAGGGCAGTTTACTCGTGGTATATTGATATAACCGCCATTATCAAGTTCAAGAACAACAAATTCACCTTCAAAGCGGTCAACAACAGCCTTCTGTTTCATGGGTAATTCTCCTTTTGTTTGACATAATATAAGGTGGATTTTATTAAAATAATGGCACAGAAATAAATTTATTATTTAGTCCTCACATGAATGATATTTTTCAAACTCATTTACAATTTCAGCATCAGGAGCAGGGGTAAGTAAACTCACAATTATAATAGCAAGTAAACCAAACACAAAGCCTGGAACTATTTCGTAAAGGTCGAAAATACCGCCAGAGAGCTGTGCCCAAATAATAGATGTAAGACCGCCAACGATTATACCAGCCATAGCACCTTGTTTGTTTGTGCGTTTCCATAAAAGCGAGCAAAGAACAAGAGGACCAAAAGCTGAACCAAAACCAGCCCAAGCATAGGAAACAAGACCTAAAACAGTGCTATTCTGGTCGGTGGCGATTAAAACAGCGATAATTGAAACAGCCATAACGCAGATACGACTAACCCACATAAGCTCAGAAGTAGATGCGTTTGGACGTATTTTGTTGTGATAAAAATCTTCTGTTATTGCAGATGCAGTAACAAGAAGCTGACTATCAGCAGTGGACATAATTGCAGCTAAAATAGCTGATAAGAAAATGCCGCCGATAAACACAGGGAAAATCTTAGAAACCATAGTTATATAAATAGTTTCCTGTAAACCGTTCTGGGTTAAGATATCACCAAGATAAATTCTGCCAGAAAGACCAATCATAACAGCGGCAGTCAAGGAAATAAGCACCCAAACAGTAGCAATTCTACGAGATTTTTTGATTGCAGCAGGTGATTCTATGCCCATAAAACGTATTAAAATATGAGGCTGACCAAAATAACCAAGTCCCCATGCAAGCATAGAAACAATGCCAATGAATGTATAAGGCTGATTATTAGCACCATCAACAAACATACTAAAGAAGTTAGGGTTTAATGTATTTACATTGTTTACGAAATCACACCAGCCGCCTATATGCTGTATTGCGATTGCTGGAACAGCAATTACACAGAAAAACATAAGCATACCTTGGAAAAAGTCAGTCCAACATACAGCGAAAAATCCGCCTGCAAAAGTATAGCTTATAACTACAACTGCACCGATAAGCAGAGCAACTATATAATTAATTCCAAATATAGATGAAAAAAGTTTAGCTGCACTTACAAAACCAGATGCGGTATAGAATAAGAAAAATACTAAAATAAATACCGCAGATACAACAGAAAGCATACCTGATTTATCATGGAAACGGTTTTTAAAAAACTGTGGCAATGTTATAGCATCATCAGCAATTTTTGTATATTGTCTTAAAGGTTTAGCAACAAGCAACCAGTTAAGATAAGTACCGATTGCAAGACCTATTGCAATCCAACTAGCGGATATACCAGAAAGATAAGCAGCTCCTGGAAGTCCCATAAGCAGCCAACCTGACATATCACTAGCTTGAGCAGACATTGAAACTACCCAAGAACCGAGTTTTCGTCCCCCTAGAAAATATTCAGTGGTTGTTCGGTTTTTGCCGTAAAAGTACATTCCTATACACATCATAAAGATGAGATAGCAACCAAAAGCAACGACAACCCATAGTTTTTCGTGCATTGTTTTACACTCCCCTAGATTATTATATATTCCTCTTTATTATACTAAAACAGACAATAAATTGCAATATAAAAGCCATAGATTTTCACCTATGGCTTAAAAATACTAATAAAATATACAAAATTTTGATAATATATATGGATTAAATTTGAAAATAAAATATGAATATTATTACAGCATAACTTAAAATTTATGCACGCTCTAAATCGAGTGCACGAGAAAATTTGCTCTTTGATTCAGACTTTAATACAAATTTTTCAGAAATAGCCATACAAGCAGATTCAAAAGCCTTATCATCACCTGACTTTTGCTCACATTCAATTTCAATAAAAGCCTTCTGTTTATCTTGACAGATTAAAACGCCATCATCAAACACAATTTCAGCTGTAAAATCTGGGGCTTGCCATAATGCTCTGCGACGATGGAATTTTGTTTCACATACGGCAATTAAAGTTTCTGTCTTGAGTGCAGCACATAGGTCACTAGGTGCACCATGCTTTGGCAGCTCATTGAGACCATCATTTAGTGAAGCTGCCGAACATTCAAATTCATCATGCACATGTAAACCATCACGGGCAGCATCTTGAAGTTTTAAACAGCAAACTTGTTTGTCATTTTCACGACGCAAACGAAGTGCTATTTTATGACTTCTAAGCCAATGAGCAGCAGTGTCATAATAAGATGCATGCATTTCTATTGCCTCATCTTCTGATAAATTTAAATCCTTTAAAATTTTATTATAATCATCTGAGTTTGCTTTCCATTTGAATTCACGTTCCATTATATTCTCACCTGTCCATTTCCTAAGATTACATATTTTTGGCTTGTAAGTGCTTCAAGTCCCATAGGGCCACGAGCATGGAGTTTTTGTGTTGAAATACCGATTTCTGCACCAAATCCAAACTCAAACCCATCTGTAAAGCGGGTAGAAGCGTTAACATATACAGCAGCAGCATCAACTTCATCTAGAAAACGCTGAGAGGCTGCATAACTATCTGTGACAATACATTCAGAGTGACCAGTGTTATATTTATTGATATGGTCGATTGCCTCATCAAGAGAGGAGACAATTTTAACCGAGATTTCATAGTTTAAATACTCGGTGGCATAGTCATCTTCGGTAGCAGGGATAATGCTATCGCCTAAAATTTCTTTTGTTTTGCTGCAACCATGAATTATAACATTGCTTTTTGCAAGTTCTTTTGCTGCAAGAGGTAAAAATTCTTTTGCAACAGCCTCATGCACTAGAAGGCTTTCAGCCGCATTACAAACAGAAATTCGCTGACATTTAGAGTTTACCAAAATATTAACCGCCATATTCATATCAGCATGAGAGTCAATATATACATGACAGTTTCCAGTACCTGTTTCAATAACAGGAACAGTTGCGTTTTGAACAACTGATTTAATAAGACCTGCACCACCACGAGGAATTAAAACATCAATATAACCATTTAGACGCATCATTTCGGTAGCGGTTTGTCTGCTTGTATCCTCTAAAATGTTTATAGCATTTGGAGTTATATTGCACTCTTTTAAAGCCTCTCTCATAACATTTGTAAGGCACATGGAGGAGTGGAAAGCCTCTTTACCACTTCTCAAAATACAAGCAGAGCCAGCTTTAAAACATAAAACAGCAGCATCAACAGTTACATTTGGTCTTGCCTCGTAAATCATGCCAATTACACCCATTGCAACACGTTTTAAGCCGATTTTAAGACCATTTGGGCGGATTTTTTGCCATAAAAGCTCGCCTACTGGGTCGGCGAGTGCTGCAACCTGTCTGCAACCTTCTGCAATGCCTTCAATTCTTTTCGCTGTTAATGTTAAGCGGTCAATTAAACCTTCATTCATGCCGTTTTCTATAGCTAAATCAAGGTCTTTTTGATTGGCTGCTAAAATTTCATCAGTTTTTGCTAAAAGTGCATCTGCAATTTTATTTATTGCATTATTTTTCATGCTTGTATCAAGCTTTGCAACTTCTCGCTTGGCATTTTTAGCATCTTCTGCAATTTGTATTAAATCACGCATTTAAAAGAGCCTCCTTTTTGCGTTTGCGTTTAAATAATGTACCAACAGGTTTACCATCTACTATATCATATAAGATATCAGCTTTATCACCTTTGGTTATAAGCATTGATATACCAGCGTCCATACAAAGTTCGGCTGCACCAAGTTTTGTAGCCATACCGCCAGTACCGCCCGCTGTTCCTGGGCCACCTGCAACGGCACGAAGTGCAGAGTCTATATGGTCAACTCTATCTATGAGTTTGGCATTTGGATTTTCTCTAGGATTTGAGTCATATAAGCCGTCTATATCGGTGAAAATAACAAGTAAATCTGCACCGCATATACGGGAAACAACAGCAGAAAGTGTATCATTATCGCCAAAGGTTTCCATGTGTTCAAGTTCGGCAGTGGCGACAGTGTCATTTTCATTTACAATCGGTACAACATCATTTTCAAGCAGTATATCAAATGTGTTGTGAATATTTTCACGCTGCTCATCATCAGATACATTTTCTCTTGTAAGAAGTACCTGTGCAACATTTATGCCATATTCAAGAAAAAATTTATCATATATATGCATAAGCTCGCATTGACCAACAGCAGCGGCAGCCTGTTTTTTTCTTATATCTTTTGGTCTTTCACGCCAGCCAAGTTTTGCACATCCTACACCAACAGCACCAGAGGACACTAAAACCATCTGATAACCTCTATTTTGTAAATCTGCAATAACTCTAACAAGCTTTTCAATACAAGCTATATTTAATTTACCGTTTTCATATGTAAGGCTAGATGTACCAACCTTTACAACAATTCGATGCATTTGTTCAGACATAACAACATAACTCCAAAATATATAAATTATGTTTTTATAGTATCATAGTGCAAACAACCTTACAATATAAAAAGCTAAATTTCTAATATGCTGTATAAACATATTCACAAAAACTACATATTTGTATGTGTTTTTATGGTGTTCTGGTTTGTTTTTTGTATTATTATATGGTATAATAAATACGTTTACGATTTTAGTTTTAGTTCTCAAAATAATACATAATAAAGGAGATTTTTATTATGCCAAATAGAATTTCAGTGACAATAGCAGGTCAACAATATACAATCTTAGCAGAAGAAAATGAAGAATATACAAGACAAGTTGCACTTCGTGCAGATAACAAAATAAGAGAAGCTAGAGAAGTAACCGAAGCATCTCCACTTAATGCGGCTGTGCTTGCGGCTTTAAACCTTGCCGATGAAGCAACTAAGGCAGAACGTGAGGTTCGCAGAGCAAAGGGCGAAATTTCAGAGCGTGAAGAACAAATCAAGGCTATTCGTGAGGAAATGATGCGACTTGTTCAAGAAAATGCAGATTTAAGAGACCAACTTCAAGCAAAAGCTGGTATGAAGTTTGAGTCAGCTTCCGAGCCTGAAAAAGAGAAAGAGCCTGAGGACAAGCCAGAAGAAAAATCAGAAGAAAAAGAAAAAACAACTGAGCCAGTAAAGGCGGAGAAAAAATCATGAATATGCCCGAGCTTTTAGCACCAGCAGGCTCATTTGAAGGTGTAAGAGCCGCTGTTCAAAGCGGTGCAAATGCGGTTTATATGGGTTTTGGTACTTTTAATGCAAGACGTGGGGCGAAAAACTTCACTAAAGAGGAAATGCGACAGGCTATTAGCTATTGTCGTGCAAGGGGTGTTAAAACAAATATCACCTTTAATATTTTAGCACTTGATAAGGAACGACAAGATGCAATAAATGATATTAAATTTTTAAATGAAGCGGGTGCAGATGCACTTATCGTTCAAGATTTAGGAGTTGCTAAACTTATAAAAGAATGTGCTCCAGATATGCCTATTCATGCATCAACTCAAATGACAATTCATACGCTAGATGGTGCATTAACTGCAAAAGAACTTGGTTTTTCTCGTGTAGTGCTGTCAAGAGAGTGTACACTTGAGCAGATTAAATATATAACCGCTAATGCAGGTATTGAAACCGAAGTTTTTGTTCATGGTGCACTCTGTATGTGTTATTCAGGGCAGTGCTATCTGTCTGCTGTTATTGGTCAGCGGTCGGGAAACCGTGGACTTTGTGCACAGCCTTGCAGACTGCCTTATAAATATGATGGGTGTAAAAAACAATGTTACCCGTTATCACTCAAGGATTTATCACTTGCAGGGTGGCTTGAGCCAATAGTCAAGGCAGGTGTATCATCACTTAAAATAGAGGGCAGAATGAAACGCCCAGAATATGCAGCCATTGTAACCGATATATATGCAAGACTTTTAAAAGAAAAACGCAGACCAACAGCCGAGGAAGTTAAAACACTTGAGCTAGTTTTTTCAAGAGATGGTTTTACCGATGGATATTTAACAGGCAAAAAAGGCGATAATATGTTTGGTACAAAAACAGATGTGCCGCTTGAGAACGTAAAACATCTCTATGATGAGGCGGCTAAACGCTTTGCAGAGGGCAAAGAAATGCCGCTTGTACATGTAAATATGGTATGTGATATAACAGAAAGCGGTATTTCGCTAACTGTAACCGATTTAGATGAAAATACACATACCATAAATGACAATGAGCCTATTGAGCAAGCTAAAAATAAACCAACGTCAAGTGAACAACTGGAGAAAAACCTCAAAAAGACAGGCGGAACTCCATTTGATGTTAAAAATATAACTATAAACTTGCCAGAAGGCGTTATTGTTCCAGCATCACGAATAAATGCTATTCGTAGACAAGCACTGGAGAACTTACTCGAAACAAGAGGTAAACCACCAGTCAGACGATGGATAGAGCCAAAACCGCTAGAGAAAAGCAAACAAAACACACAAGATATGCAGTTTGTAGCTATAGTTAGAACCGTAGAACAAGCACAGGTAGTTAAAAATTCTGGTATTAGCACTATTTATGCACCGCTTGAAGTAGCTGCAAAAACTGAGGGATTAATCCCAGTTATGCCTAGAGTATATCGTGATGATGAACAGCCAAACATTGAAAAACTGCTTGAGACCTGTAAAAATAATGGAGTAGATTCTGTTATGATTACAAATATAGGTCAAGTACAGCTTGCAAGAAAGTTAAATTTAAAAATACATGGTGATTTTGGGCTTAACGCTTATAACAGCTCTTGCATGAATGTTTTAAATGATTTAGGCATAGAACGACAAGTGCTATCTTTTGAGGCAAGACTTGCACAGCTTAGAGATTTGCAAAAGCCTATGGACACGATTTTGACCATTTACGGGTATTTACCGCTTATGGTATTTGAAAACTGTGCAATAAGAAAAAAAACAGGCGAATGTACTTGTAAAAAACAAACCTGTTACTTAACCGATAGACAGGGCAAAAAATTCGCACTTTTACCCGCTTTCGGTTGCAGAAATGAACTTTTAAACAGTCAGCCACTTTATATTGCAGATAAAATAAACGAGTGTAAACAAGTTGGGGCAAAATATGCTATGCTTAGATTTACAACCGAAAACAAAGAAAAATGTGCTGAGATTTGCTCACTCGCACAGAATAATCAAAGCATAAATTCAGAGTTTACACGAGGACTTTATTATCGTGGCGTAGAATAAATAAAAAAATAGGTGAATAAATGAAAAAAATAATTTTAGCATCTGCCTCGCCAAGAAGACAGGAACTTTTATCAAATATAACAACAGATTTTACAGTTTGCCCAGCTGATGCTGATGAAACTTTGCCAGAGGGGCTTTCTATTGAAAAACAAATAGAAACCCTCGCAAAACGCAAAGCTGAAGCAGTTTTAGAGCAAAATCCAGATAGTATTGTTATAGGTTCAGATACTATGGTTGTGGTAGATAATAAACCACTTGGTAAACCAAAGGACAAAGAAGATGCAATAAGAATGCTTAAAATGCTTTCTGGTAGAAAGCATGAAGTTATAACTGGTGTAGCTGTTTTATGTAAAGACAAAAAGATTATAAATCATAGAACAACTAAAGTTAAATTTAGAGTGCTTACAGAACATGAAATAGAAAGCTATGTTGCAACAGGTGAGCCTATGGATAAAGCGGGTGCTTATGGTATACAAGGTTTAGGTTCTGTTCTGGTTGAAGGTATAGAAGGGGATTATTTTAGCGTAGTAGGACTTCCAGTATCACTTGTTTATACTATGCTTTGTGAAATAGAACATTATATGTCCCATTAGATGAGGTGTAAAATTGAAAAATCCATTTTCTTTTCGCATGTTTGTTGTAGTAGCACTTGTTATAGTTTTATGTTTGGGTGTTACTGTCTATACAGGTGCAACAGGAAATTCTAATCCAGTTGCAACTGGTTTAGGTGTTGTTATAAAGCCTATACAAAAAGGTGTAAGTCAAATAGGAAATATGATTTCCCAAGGTAGCTCATATTTTGAAGGATATGATGCACTTGAAAAGGAAAACGAGGAGCTTAAAACTAAGGTTAGAGAGCTTGAGGAAAAAGTTCGAGAGGCAGATTTAGCTATAACTGAAAGAGATAATCTTCGCACACTTTTAGGTTTAAAAGAAAACAATCCACAGTTTACGCATTGTGAACCAGCAGAGGTTATATCAAGAAGCCCAGGAGAATGGGCAACAACTATTTCTCTGGATAAAGGCTCTAGCGATGGTGTAGAATTAAATGATGTTGTAATAACAGAAGATGGTATGGTAGGTTATGTTTCATCGGTTGCTCCAACTTATTGTGATGTTACAACTGTTATTGATACCAATATGCAGGCAGGTGCTATTGTAACCCGAACAAGAGAAGTAGGCGTAGCAGAAGGAGAGTATACACTTATGAATGAAGGTGCTTTAAAGCTTGCATATCTTGAAACCGACTGTGAGGTTGTTATAGGTGATACCATTGAAACCTCAGGTATGGGTGGAGTATTCCCTAAGGGCATTATGATTGGTACGGTTGATCGTGTACTTCCAGAGGATAACGGTATAGCTAACTATGCTGTTATTAAGCCATTTGTAAATGTAAAAGAAGTCAAGAATGTATATATTATCACAGATTTTGAGGTGAATGGCTAAGTTATGCAAAAAGAACAACCGATAATTGTAAAATATATTGCTTATTTATTGTTTCTTATCGTGCTTTATGCTATTGAAACCGCCAATATACCAATGGAGATAATGGGCTTTAGAATTGATTTATTGCCTTGTGTTCCAGCAGCAGTTGCTCTTATGGAAGGTCCTGTTTTAGGAGGTTTTATTGGTTTTATGACTGGTATGCTCTATGATATTGGCTTTATAGGAGTAGAGGGGTTATTCCCAATTTATTATATGCTTTTTGGTATTTTAGCGGGTGCTATAAGTATGAAGTTTTTAAGACGTATGTTTCCATCTATGCTGCTTTTAAGCACATGTGGTATGCTCGTTTTAGGGCTTGTCAGATATGGTCTTTCACTTATGCTTATCTCTAAAGTACCATTTCCACTTGTTTTTCAAGCAATGTGTGGTGAAATACTTTTAACTATTGTTTTATCACCTATTGTTTATTTTCCTGTTAGAAATATATCAAGACGATTTGAAAAGATAATTTAGGAAAGGAGTCCAAATGGATAATAAAGCAAAACTTCTTCGTAGATTAGTAGCACTTTTTGGTATAATGAGTTTGCTTTTATGTGTAACAGCAGCAGGTCTGTTTTCACTTCAAGTCATAAATGGCGAAGAATACCATGAGCAGGCACAAAATAGACTAACTACATCATCAACTGTTGCAGCATCAAGAGGTGAAATAGTTGATAGATATGGTAGAGCGTTAGTTACAAATCAGTCGGTATATTCACTTAGAATAGATTATCCGCATTGGGATAAAGAAAATCAAAACTATACAATTTTATCACTTGTACAGTTAATTAAAAATTCAGGAAGTATGCCTGTTGATACTTTGCCAATCTCTGAAAATGCACCATTTACTTATATTGGAGAGGAAGATAGCAAAGAACGTGAACTTCTAGCCGAATTTGCTGAGGAGGAAGGCTTTGGCACAGACCTCACAGCAGAAGAAATGATGGCAAACCTCAGAAATTATTATGGGGTAGAAGAAGTATATTCTGATGCTAATGCCAGAACTATTGTTGGTATAAGATATGAAATGCAGCAAAGTGGTTTTTCATCTTATAACTCATTTATAATTGCATCTGATGTTTCTATGGAGCTTATAGCCCAAATTAAAGAACAGCATACACAGTTTGCAGGTGTAAACGTTGAAACAGAAGCTGTAAGAAAATATGAAACAACTTATGCAGCTCATATCCTAGGCAGAATTACAAAAATTTACAAAGAGGATTGGCCAGAATATCAAGCAAAAGGTTATAATATGAATGCAATGGTTGGTCAACAGGGTGTGGAAAAGTCATTTGAGGAATATTTAAGAGGTACTGATGGCACACGCTCAATAGAAACCGACGCTAATGGTAATGTTACAAATATAGTTGAAGGTACACCACCACAACCAGGAAATAACTGTATTTTAACTATTGACCTTGATGTTCAAAAAGCAGCTGAAGATTCTCTTGCAGAAACATTATCATCTATTGATGGTGCAGGCGGTGGTGCTGCGGTTGCTATTGATGTAAACTCAGGTCAGGTTTTAGCCCTTGCAAGTTATCCAAGCTATGATTTAACTTTGTGGAATGAGCTTTATTCAACTTGGTCACAAGATGAGCAGAATAAACCACTGTTTAACAGAGCTATACAAGGTGCTTATCAGCCAGGTTCTACATTTAAGCCACTTACCGCTATTGCAGGACTTGAAGAAGGTGTTATTGATGGCTCAACCATCATAACTTGTAATCACTATTATGACCAGTTTGAATCTAAAAAATATAAATGTTTAGGTACTCATGGCCCTATAAATGTTTTAAGAGCTTTGCAAAAGTCCTGTAATATATATTTCTATGAAACAAGTTATAGACTTGGCGGTGAAAAGCTGGAAGAATGGAGCAGACTTTTCGGTTTTGGTCAAAAAACAGGTATAGAACTAGAGGGTGAGCGTGCTGGTACAGCTTCAGGCCCTAAAAATCGTGCAGAAATGCTTATAAATGCTCCTCTTTTAAACCCATGGCAACCAGGTGACGTTGTTACTACTGGTATCGGTCAGAGTGATAACCTGATGACTCCTATTCAGCTTGCAAATTACACTGCGGCTATTGCAAATGGTGGTACACTTTATAAGCCAACACTGCTTAGAAGTGTTAAAACATATGATTATACTGGCACTGTTAAGGCTGAAGAGTCTGAAATTATAAGACAAATAGATATTTCACAGGAAACTCTTGATTTAGTTCGAACAGGTATGGCTGAAGTTACCGATGATGAAGGTACAGCAGCTAGAACATTTGCAGATTATCGCATAAAGGTTGCAGGTAAATCTGGTACAGCAGAACACAATGAAAAAGATGAAAACGGTAAGTATAAAGGTGACCATGCGGTGTTTATCGCTTATGCCCCTTATGATGACCCTCAGATAGCTGTTGCGGTTGTTGGTGAGTATGCTAAACATGGTTCAGATGTTGCACCGATTGCAAGAGATATATTTGACGCATACTTTACAGACGGTGGCAGTGTGACTGATATGGGCGGCGAAAATACACTCATTAAATAGTATATTTGTATATACTAATTTTGATACGCAACTTTTTTGTTATGCAATATATATAAAATAAAATCTTTTTTTAATGAAAAGTTGGAGAAAACCTTGTATATCTATTGCAAATGTTTTATACTAAAATCGGGAGGAGTAATAGAGGTAGTATGTTTAAAGTGATTTTGGTAGCATCTGGTAAAGGTGGCACAGGTAAAACTTCTATGACTGCAAATGTTGCCGCTGCACTTGCTCAAAAAGGTCATAAGACCTTGGTTGTAGATGCAGATGTAGGGCTTAGAAATCTTGATATCGTTTTAGGTATGAGTGATTTAGTTGTTTTTAGTTTTGCTGATGTCGCTCTTGGTATCGTTTCACTTGAACAGGCCGCCGCAAAACATCACGATTTGGACAATCTTTATCTGTTAACTGCACCCATAGAACTTCCTAAATTAGATGAAGATAAAATTACTAATATTATCACCGAGGCTCAAAACCAAGGTTTTGAATATGTTATAATAGACAGCCCTGCGGGTTTAGGTGATGAAATTAAACTCTTTGCTTGCATTTCTACTCAGGCGATTGTGGTTACAATGCCAGATACAGCAAGCGTTAGGGGAGCTGAGCGTGTCGCTAGACTGCTCGAGCAGGAAAATATAATGCGTATTCGTATAGTTGTAAACAGAGTCCGTCCTTCTTTGATTCGTCAAGGCATTATGGGCAATATAGATGATATTATGGACGAAGTAGGTATTCCACTTTTAGGTGTTGTGCCTGAAGATGAAAATGTTATCTCTTATGGCAGTAATGGCAAATGTCTTATCAAACATAAAAAAGGTGGAGCTTCAACCGCATTTTGCAATATTGCACAAAGAATAGATGGCGTTAGATTGCCAATTATGCGTATCTAAAAACTTAACTCGAAAGGGGAAATCTAAAATGAATATCGCTCTGATTGCACATGACCGCAAAAAAGAACTTATGGTACAATTCTGTATGGCATATTGCGGTGTTTTAGCAAAACATAACATTTGTGCTACTGGTACAACAGGAAAGTTTGTTTCCGAAGCTACTGGCCTTAAAATTGAAAAGTATCTTGCGGGAATGCAGGGCGGTGAGGAGCAGATATCTGCTCGTGTAGCATATAATGAAATCGACCTTGTATTATTTTTCAGAGACCCAATGTCAAATAGTGAATATGAACCAGACGTTCATGCACTAGCTAGACTTTGTGATATGCACAATATTCCAATCGCTACTAATGCAGCTACTGCTGAAATGCTAATTTTAGGTCTTGACAGAGGCGACCTTGATTGGAGAAATATTGTAAACCCTAAAACTAGATAAATTTGTTTTAATGCTGTGATTTACTTCGCAGCATTTTTTTATGGCTTAAAACTATTGAGTTTTACAGCAAATATGGTATGATAATATAGTTAAATTAAATTTTTAAATAAATTTTCATATATTAAAAGGGGCTTACACAAATGGAAAAAATGAAACCTAGAACCCTGTCAGGTTTTATGGAGCTTTTGCCACAAAAACAAGCACAAATGGAACGTATGATGCAAACTCTGCGTGAAACATATGAGCTTTATGGATTTTATCCACTGGATACTCCTGTGCTTGAGGCATCTGAAGTTCTACTTGCTAAGGGTGGCGGTGAAACAGAAAAACAAATTTATCGTTTCCAAAAAGGTGATACAGATTTATCCATGAGATTTGATTTAACTGTACCACTTGCTAAATATGTAGCTTTGCATTATGGTCAGCTTACCTTTCCATTTAGAAGATATCAAATAGGTAAGGTTTACCGTGGTGAACGTGCTCAGCGTGGTAGATTTAGAGAGTTCTATCAAGCTGATATTGATATTATTGGCGATGGTCAGCTTGATATCATTAATGAGGCTGAAATTCCATCTATTATTTATAAAACTTTCTCTAAAATGGGCTTAAATCGCTTTAAAATCCGTATCAATAACAGAAAAGTATTAAACGGCTTTTTTGAAATGCTTGGTTTAAGTGAGCGTTCTGGCGACGTAATGCGTACTATTGATAAACTTGAGAAAATCGGTGCTGATAAAGTGCGTCAAATTCTTTTAGACGATTGTGGTGCATCTGAAAATCAAGCTGATGAAATTATCAAGTTTATAACTATCTCTGGTGGTACTGAGGGCATTTTAGAGGCTCTAAAGGCTTATGAGGGCAAAAATGAAGTTCTTGATTTAGGTATCAGCGAACTGACAACTGTTGCAAAATATATGGAGCAGTTTGGTGTGCCTGCAAGCCACTTTGAAATTGATTTAACTATCGCTCGTGGTCTTGATTACTACACTGGAACTGTTTACGAAACCACTATGCTTGACCACCCAGAAATTGGCTCTATTTGCTCTGGTGGTCGTTATGATAACCTTGCTGAGTATTACACAGACAAACAGCTCCCAGGAGTGGGTATTTCTATCGGTTTAACTCGTCTGTTCTTTGTTTTAGAAGATAAAAATTATCTTGCTGAAACTGCTTCACCTGCTGATGTTATGATTTTACCTATGACTGACGATATGGGTGCTGCTATTGAGCTTGCAACTCGTCTGCGTGATAATGGTATTCGTGCTCAGCTTAACTGTGAAAAGAAAAAGTTTAAAGCTAAAATCACTTATGCAGACAAGCTTTCCATACCTTATGTTGTATTTATAGGTGAGGACGAAATTAAAAATAATATTGTCGCTCTAAAGGAGCTTGCAACAGGTGAGCAGACAAACACTGGTTTTGATGAGGCTTTAGAGAGAATAAAAACTGGCTTGGCTAAAAATCAAAACGAAAAAGTAATTCAAGATAAATAATTTATGAAAGGCATATGTAATTATGAATAATACTTCTATTACAGGTATGAAACGCACTCATATGTGCGGTAATCTCAGAAAATCAGATGTTGGTAATGTTGTAACTGTTAATGGTTGGGTTGACCGAGTTCGTGATAACGGCGGTGTACTGTTTTTAATTATTCGTGACCGTTCTGGCATTATTCAGTGTACTTTTGATAAGAGCGTAAACAAGGATTTATTTGATATTGCTTTCACTTGCAGAACAGAATTTGTTGTTGCAATTAAAGGTGAACTGATTGCTCGTGATGAGGCTGCTATAAATAAAAAAATGCCAACTGGTGAAGTTGAAGTTATCGCTCAGGATATCCGTATTTTAACCCGTGCGGAAACAACTCCTTTTGAAATTGATGACACAAAGGAAGTAAATGACCAAATTCGTTTAAAATATCGCTATCTTGACCTACGTCGCCCATCTATGCAGAGAAATATGATGCTTCGCCATAGAGTTATGCAGGTAGCTAGAAACTATTTCGATGAACAGGGCTTTATTGAAATTGAAACCCCAATGCTTACTAAATCCACTCCAGAAGGTGCTAGAGATTATCTTGTGCCTAGCCGTGTGCATGCTGGTAAATTCTATGCTCTGCCACAGTCACCTCAGCAGTATAAGCAGCTTTTAATGCTCGCTGGTATGGATAGGTATATCCAAATCACTCGCTGCTTTAGAGATGAAGACCTTCGTGCAGACCGTCAGCCAGAATTTACTCAGATTGACCTTGAGATGTCTTTTGTTGAGCAAGATGATGTTATTGCAGTAAATGAAGGATTTTTACAGCGTGTATTTAAGGAAGTTCTAGATGTTGATATCGCTTTGCCACTTCCAAGAATGACATGGCAAGATGCTATGGACAAGTATGGTTCTGATAAACCAGATACTCGTTTCGGTTTTGAAATCTGTGATATTTCTGATATTGCAGCTAATTGTTCATTCAAGGTATTTAAGGATACTGTTGATAATGGCGGTAGCGTAAGACTTATTAACTGCAACGGTTATGCAGATAAATTCCCTCGTAAAGAGATTGACAAACTAGGCGAATTTGTAAAAACTTATCGTGCAAAGGGTCTTGCTTGGTTAAAGCTTGCTCAGGACGGCTCTATGACTTCATCTTTTGCTAAGTTCATAAGTGAAGAAGAAATTGAGCAAATTAAGGCTCGGGCAAATGCAAAGGAAAATGATTTACTGTTTGTTGTTGCTGATGCTGATTGGGAAACTGCTGCAACTGCTCTTGGTGCTCTACGTTGTGAGCTTGCTAAGCGTCTTGACCTTGCTAAGAAAGATGACTTTAAACTATTATGGGTAACCGATTTCCCACAGTTTGAGTATAGCGAGGAGGAGGACAGACTTGTTGCAAAGCATCACCCATTCACTGCTCCAATGGACGAGGATATTGCACTGCTTGACACCGACCCTAAAAAGGTTCGTGCAAAGGCTTATGATATTATCCTTAACGGTTGTGAGCTTGGTGGCGGTTCTATCCGTATCCATGACCCAGAACTTCAAACTAAGATGTTTAGAACTCTTGGTTTTACAGAGGAGAAAGCACAGGAACAGTTTGGTCATTTAATCACTGCGTTCTCTTATGGTGCACCTCCTCATGGTGGTTTGGCTTATGGTCTTGATAGACTATGTATGTTACTTGCTGGTCTTGACTCTATCCGTGATGTTATCGCATTCCCTAAGGTTCAAAACGCATCAGATTTAATGATGCATTGCCCAGATGTTGTTGAGCAAAAACAGCTTGATGATTTATCAATCGCTGTTACAAAGATTGAAACCGAAGAAGAATAAAAATGCTAAATCGAGCCGCTTTAATTCGGCTCGATTTTTTTACCCAAAAAGCATTTTAAAACCTGCTATCATTAAAAGCATACACCCACTGCAAAAACTCGCTTTTTTGCCTTGTGCATTTGCAAATTTTTCGCCAAGTTTTTGCCCGATAAAAGAGGCTGTAAATCCACAGATAAAACAAAAAATAATCAAGAATATATTTGTATTTACAGATAAGCCAGTAAAAAGTGAGTCAAGCGAAAGCGGAACAGCTAAAAACAAAGCCTCAACAGGTGATAAAACACCTGAATGGTCAATGTCTGCTGTATCTGGATTTAAAAAGCTTTTATCAAGCAGGCAAAATAAAGCAATTATGACAAGTGAAAAACTACTTATAAAATGAAAAATACTTTCGGGTAAAATCAAAGATAAAATCTGTGCAAATAAAAATGATAAAATTAAACAGCTAGTGCCAACAAAAGCTATAACCAGTCTTGCACCTAATGATATTGATATTCTCTTTGTTCCAAGTGAAAAACAGGTTAAAAGTGAGTCCATTGACATTAAAAATACAAGTAAAAAGTCCATAAAGCCTTAAATCCTCCTGTGGCAGTCTATGCAGTGGAGGTTTAAAGCGTGAAAAAAGGCTTAGAGAAAAACTCTAAGCCTTAAAATTTATCATACACATTCCATTTTCCAGAATGCAACTGAATATGGAGGAAGTTCACTTCCACCGCCAAAATCATGCATTTTGCCTGTGATTAGGTCGACAGCAGTTCCACATCTTGCGTCAAAATGTGCGGTATATGGTACGCTATCAGCATTTATTGCGATTAAAACACGCTCGCTATCTGTTTTTCTTTCCCAGATAGCTTGTTTATTGGTTAAAACTACATGCTTAAAATCACCATAGCAAAGTGCATTGCTTTCTCTATGTGCTTTTGCCATAGCTGCAATTTTATCTGTGAGTTCATTCCATTCTGGTTTTTCAAGCTCAGGGCGAAGTGAGTCATCACTACCGTTTTGTTTAACACCCTCTATACCCCATTCAGAGCCATAATATATACAAGGTATACCAGGCATACCAAACATCATACCAAATAGTAATGGCAAGTGGTTTTTATCGGTTAAAATGCTTGCTGCTCTTGTTACATCATGGTTATCCACAAAGCTCATTAAATGTTTGCCTTTATAAAGTGTCCACTGTTCTGGGCCAAACTGTCTCATAAGTGAATGGGTAATTTCAAATAAATTCATGCTATTAAGGGAGGAATACAAGCCTTTATAACATTCGTAGTTAGTGCAAGAATGAAGCATATTTTCATTGACGATTTGATTATAGTCACCATGCAGCATTTCACCAATAAGCACAAAATCAGGCTTTAATGTGTTTGTAAAGCTCCTTAGCTGTCTTAAAAAATCTCTGTCGAGCATATATGCAACATCAAGACGTAAACCGTCAATATCAAATTCTTCTACCCATTTTTTTATACAGCTAAATATATGCTCTACAACTGCTGGGTTTTTAAGATTTAATTTTACTAGCTCAAAATGACCTTCCCAACCTTCATACCAAAAGCCGTCATTATATCCTGAATTTCCATCAAAGGAAATATGAAACCAATCTTTATATGGTGAGTCCCATTTTTTCTCCTGAACATCTTTAAACGCCCAAAATCCACGTCCGACATGATTAAATACACCATCAAGCACAACCTTTATATCTGCCTTGTGTAAATCATCACACACTTTTGCAAAATCTTCATTTGTGCCAAGTCTGCAATCTATTTTTGTAAAATCACGAGTATCATAACCATGACTGTCAGATTCAAAAATAGGGGAGAAGTAAATAGCGTTTGCTCCTAGTTTTTTTAGATGCTCTATCCAGTTTGAAACCTTACCTATTCTGTTTACTGTTACACCATCATTGACCCTTGGTGCACCACAAAAACCGATTGGATAAAACTGATAAAATACACTCTCATAAGCCCACATAAAAATTGTCAACTCCTTTTTATTTAAGTGTTAGTCTTGGAACAGTAATAGTATAACGCTTTTAGCCAAAAATAACAATACCAACAAAAGAAAAAATCAAAAAATATGTTAATTTGACGATAAACAGCAAAAAAACGCTTTCTAGACAAAAAAATCTTGAAATTAAGTTTTAAATGTGTTATAATTTAAAACCGAATAACGGGCATTCCTCTGCTTACCGGCTAGAGCCTTAAATTTATGATATGGCAAGAATGTCTATGATGAAAGGAATACTGTAATATGGATTTAGTAAAGGTATTATCTGAGCAGCAGCTCAAGAGCGATCTTCCAGAACTGAAGATTGGTGACACCGTAAAGGTGCATGCAAAGATTAAGGAAGGTAACAGAGAGCGTATTCAGGTGTTTGAAGGCATCATCATTGCTATGAAGCACGCTGGTATCAACAAGACTGTTACTGTTCGTCGTATTTCTTACGGCGTTGGCGTTGAAAAGACTTTCCCAGTACACTCCCCAAATATCGCTAAGTTTGAGGTTGTTCGTAACGGTAAGGTTCGCCGTGCTAAGCTGTACTACCTGCGTGGCCGTGTTGGTAAGGCTGCTAAGGTTGCAGAAAAGGTTTAAGTTGCAATCATTAAGAGGGAAGCGATTAAATTTCGTTTCCCTCTTTTCTTTTTTCTTGATTATAATTTACATCAAGGCTATAATAAAATGTATATGCAAAATATAAACTGAATGGAGGATATGTTTTTATGGTAGATAATCGTGAACCATTCGAGGAAGAAAAAGTTGATAAAAAAGGTCGCTTTCAAAGTATTTTGTTTGATTGGGGCGAATCAATAGTTGTAGCTTTGATTGCTATTGTGGTATTATTCACATTTTTTGTAAGACTTGTTGGTGTTGATGGCAGCTCTATGTTCCCAACACTGCATAATAAAGATATTATGCTTGTAAGCGATTTGGCTTATACACCTGAAAAAGGTGATATAATCGTACTGCATCAGCCAGATATCCCTGGATTTATTGAAGGCCCTATTGTAAAACGTATTATTGCAACTGGTGGCGATGAAATAGACATAAACTTCGATTTAGGTAAGGTTTATGTTAATGGTAATGAGCTTGATGAGCCTTATGTAAATGATTTTGAACTTCCTATGATGTATGAAGGTATGGATTTTCCACAGGTTGTGCCTGAAGGCTGTGTATTTGTAATGGGTGATAACAGAAATGGTTCAACCGATAGCCGTCACCCTCAAATAGGTATGGTTGATGAAAGATATATTATAGGTCAAGTTAAAGCTGTTATCTGGCCTATAAGTAATTTTGGAGGTAAAACCTAATGAATATACAATGGTATCCAGGGCATATGGCGAAAACTCGTCGCCAAATGCTCGAAAACCTTAAAAATATAGATATTGTATGCGAAGTTGTTGACGCTCGCATACCTATGGTCAGCCGTAATCCAGATATGGACGAAATCGCAGGCAGTAAGCCTAGAATGATTATTATGAACAGAATTGACCTTGCAGATGCTGAACAAACTCAAAAATGGACTGCTTTCTTTAGAAAAAAAGGTTGGTCTGTTATTCAAACTGATAGCCAACATGGCAAAGGTACAGAGCGTTTTGCATCTGCTGTTCGTGAGGTTTTAGCTGAAAAAATCGCTCAGTGGAATGAAAAAGGTCAAACAGGTCGTGCTGTGCGTGTAATGGTTGTAGGTATTCCGAATGTGGGTAAATCAACCTTTATTAACCGCATTTTGGGCAGAAAATCGGCAAAAGCCGCTGATAAACCAGGAGTAACTCGTGGTGCTCAATGGTTTAGAGTGGGTGATGGTATAGATTTACTAGATACCCCAGGAATATTATGGCCTAAATTCGATGATGAACGCACAGGTTTACTTTTAGCCTCAACTGGTGCAGTTAAAGATGATATTTTAGATGTTGAAACCCTAGCTTGTAAACTGTTTGAAATCCTCGCTTTAAGAGCACCTAAGGCTATTATTGATAGATATAGGGTAGAAATACCAGATTTAAATGAGGAAATCGACTTTTTAGGTTATACTCTGCTTGAACAGGCAGGCAAAAAGCGTGGTTTTATGATGCGTGGCGGTGAAATCGATACCGAGCGTATGGCAAGAGTATTTTTAGATGAATACCGTGGCGGTGTGCTTGGAAAAATCACACTTGAAACACCAGAGGAATATGCAGATGTTACAGTGGACGATTGAACATGAAATAGCCGATAAAGGCTATAAAAATATATGTGGCATTGATGAGGCTGGACGTGGTCCACTTGCTGGCCCTGTGTGTGCAGCAGCAGTTATTTTGCCTGATGGCTGTCAAATAGACGGTTTAAATGACTCTAAAAAAATCAGTGAAAAAAAGCGTGATTTACTATTTGATGAGATTAAAAACACTGCTCTTGCTTACTCCATAGTTATGGTTGACCATAAAAAAATAGATGAAATAAATATTTTGCAAGCAACATATCTTGCAATGAAAAATGCGGTTGAGGGTTTAAATATTAAAGCTGACTATACTCTTGTAGATGGCAACCGTTCACAAGGTTTAAATATTCCGTTTAGCTGTATTGTTAAAGGCGATGCAAAAAGCCCATCTATTGCGGCAGCATCTATTTTAGCCAAGGTGACAAGAGATAGATATATGCTACAAATGGCTGAAAAATATCCAGAGTATGCTTTTGAAAAGCACAAAGGATACGGCACAAAGGTGCATTATAATGCTATTTTAGAACATGGTGCTTGTGAAATTCACAGACTTACTTTTTTAAAGAAATTCTATGAAAAGCACCCAGAGGCTAAAAGATGAACAGAGGAAAATTAGGCGAAGATATTGCACTAGAGTTTCTAAGTAAAAAAGGTTACAGGTTAATCGAAAGAAATTATCATTCACGTTTTGGCGAGATTGATATTATAATGAAAAATGACAGGTATATAATATTTGTTGAGGTTAAACTCAGAAAAAATAGCAAATATGGAACTCCTGCCGAGTTTGTAACCGTAAAAAAACAGCAAAAAATTATTATAACTGCTGAGGATTGGATTATTAATAATAAAACAGAGTTACAACCAAGGTTTGATGTTATAGAAATTTATATGCCTGAAAACAAAGCTGTTAGCATAAACCATATTGAAAACGCATTTAATGCATAAAAACCAATAAAAGGGGGAGTTATAGCCTTGAAATTGTTTGATTTGCATTGTGATACATTATATGAGTGTTATGAAAACGAAAAAAATTTAAGAAAAAACAATTTGATGATTGACCAGAGTAAAGTATCTGAGTACAATCATTATATACAGTTTTTCGCTCTATTTTGTGGAGTAGAGTCACAAAATAAAAATGCATTATGGAAACTAAACCCAGATGACAGACTGGACGCTCTTTTAAGCGAAGCTAAAAAACAGTTTAGTTTAAATGGTGATTGGCTCGTTCAGTGTTATGATAGTGAAGAACTAGATATAGCTATAA
>DXIE01000007.1 GCA_019113005.1 Candidatus Butyricicoccus avistercoris
AAGAGGAAGAGAAAGAGATAGAGAAAGAGATAGAGGAAGAGGTAGAGGAAAAAAACATTTCCCTTTTCCTTTCCTCGTACAAAGAGCTTTTTATTTCTATTTTTAAACGTGAACCAAATAAGTCACATTTAACTGCCATTAAAAATTTATACCTAAACGGTAAGTCAGCAGACCAGATTTTAGCTATCTTGGAGCAGACAAGAAATAAATATATAAAAGAGCCAGAGCCTTATATTTATAAAACAATTCAGTACCATAAACCTATTGAAACTCAGGTAGATGATAAGGACAAGCCACTTGAGCAATGGGAATTAGATTGGTTAGAGGAAATGAAAAGATATAGGGAGCAAAATAAGGAGGAATAACAATGCTAAACAAGGCAATTTTGATGGGTCGTTTAACTCGTGACCCAGAAATGCGATACACACAAAGTAACACACCTGTTACATCTTTTACCCTTGCGGTAAATCGTGACAGAAAAGGCCCCAACGGTGAACAAGTGGGCGATTTCATCGACTGTGTGGCATGGGGCAGAATTGGCGAATTTGTCAAGCAATGGTTTACAAAGGGTATGCTTGCTATTGTTGTAGGTCGTATTCAGTCCCGTAATTGGGAGGATAAAAACGGAAATAAGCGTACAACCATAGAAATAAATGTTGATGAAATGCAATTTGGTGAAACCAAAAAGGCGAGAGGGGAAGGTGGTACAGTGGCAACCTCTACCTATAAAGCACCACCATTTATTACACCAGATGCAAGCGATTTTGCAGAGCTTGGCGATGACGATGGCGATGTTCCGTTTTAATAGAACTAAATTTGATATCCTTTATCATTAAATATATGCAAGCGTTGAGAGATGTTCATAAAAATTTATTGCAGAAATTGTATTATTGGTGTATTTTAAAAACAAATATTTAATATTATAAAACGATATTTCATTTAAATTGCACCAAGAATGGAGAGGTAATATGAATTTAAAAATATTTACAGAGAATGTAGACTATGAAGCGATTAACCAAATTTATACTCTAGCAAAGCAACCAGCTTTTCAAGACTGTAAAATTAGAATAATGCCAGATGTTCATACTGGTAAAGGCTGTGTTATAGGTTTTACCGCTGATTTAGGAGATAAAGTAATTCCAAATATTGTTGGTGTAGATATTGGCTGTGGCATGTTTACAATTAAGTTAGGTAAAATTGATATTGACTTTGAAAAACTTGATAATATTATACGCCAAAAGGTGCCAAGTGGTAAAAATGTACATGATGTGCGTCAGATAAGATTTGATGAATTACAACAGTTAAAATGTTATCGAAAACTTAAAAACAGTAAACGTCTTGAGCGTAGTATAGGAACTTTAGGCGGCGGAAATCACTTTATAGAAGTCGATACAGATACAGATGGTTGCAAATATTTGATAATACACAGTGGTAGCAGAAATTTAGGAAAACAAGTTGCTGAATATTATCAGAATCTTGCTATTGAGCTAATGCAAGGTAAGGATAAACTATATGAAATGCAAGAAAAATTGATTGAAGATTATAAAAAGCAAGGAAGAAAAACTGAAATTCAGAAAGCTATTAAAGAATTGCATCAAAAATTCAACCAAAATCCTTTAAATATACCAGAAGAATTATGTTATCTTACTGGTAAATATCGTGAAAATTATTTGCATGATATGGAAATATGTCAACAGTTCGCTGTATTAAACAGAAATACAATTGCTAATATAATCATTGATGCCATGGCTTGGCGTAGCTTAGACAGATTTGAAACCATACACAACTATATAGATATAAAATCTAATATTGTTCGCAAGGGTGCTATATCTGCAAATGATGGTGAAATGTTGTTAATTCCTATAAATATGCGTGATGGTTGTATTATTGGTAGAGGTAAAGGCAATGACGACTGGAACTGTTCAGCTCCTCATGGTGCAGGTCGCCTAATGAGTCGCAACAAAGCGAAGGAATGTATATCGCTTGATGAATTTGAAAAGTCTATGCAAGGAATATATACAATATCTGTTAATCTGTCCACAATAGATGAAAGCCCTATGGCATATAAAAATATTGATGAAATTATAAGTAATATTGGTGATACAGTTGATATAATAAAAATCATTAAACCAGTGTACAACTATAAGTCTTGCTAATAAAACCATAAAATATTTACAACAGGAGGATAAATAACATGGAATACTTAATCTTTGAAAAAGCAGAAGTAAACAAATACACCAAAAATCCTGCATATATTCAAACCGATGTAGAGCCTTTTGAAAGTCATTGGGAGGCTCAAAAGTGGATTGAGAATAAATGTTTAAACAGTTCCAAACAGCTCAGTGATTTTCGCATATTTATGGATTATAGCGTTACCGATTGAAGTTTATACAGTGATAAGATGCTAAGATATATGCGTTGGAGGTATAAGATTGACCAAAAAAGAATTATCTGAGCTTTATTGGCTTAACAGGGAGATTGAAGAAGAACAAAGAAAACTTGATGAATTAAAAGTTGCTGCTACTGATTGCACAGCTAAAATAACAGGTTTACCTCATGTATCTGGTACGCATGATAAAATAGGTGATTTAAGTATACTTATTGCAGAACAAAAGGATTTAATTGAACTTAAAGTTAGACAATCAGTTATTGAATATAATCGACTAAATCGTTATATAACAAGTGTTTCAGATGCACAAATGAGAACAATATTATCGCTTAGATATGTAAATGGTTTAAGTTGGCAACAGGTGGCAGATAATATTGGTGGAGGTAATACTGCCGATGGCATTAGAAAAAAACATGATAGATTTTTAAAGTTGTCCGTTTTGTCCACTAAAGATGTGGTATAATAGCATTGTAGAATTTTACATAAACCGTCTGCTTAGAAAGTGGGCGGTTTTATTTTTGAATAAAGGCAGGTGAAAGATACATATGACTGATAAGCAAAAAAAGTTTTGTGATGAATATTTGATTGATTGCAACGGAAGGAGAGCATATAAAGCTGCTTATCCAAATGTAAAAAAAGATGCTGTGGCAGATGTAAATGCAAGTAGATTGCTAAGTAATACTAAGGTTAAAAAGTATATAGATGAACAACTTAGTAAAATTCATTCAAATAAAATTGCTGATGCTCAAGAAGTTATGGAGTATTTAACATCTGTTATACGTGGTGAGTCATCATCTTCAGTTCTAGCATTTTGCGGTGATGGTCGCCAAAAAGTTATAAAAAAACACCCAGATGAAAAGGAACGAATGAAAGCTGCTGAACTTATTGGCAAGCGTTATGGTTTATTCACCTATAAGGTAGAGATGGGCGGTGCTGTTCCAGTTATTATAGTTGGTGATGACCAACTTGAAGAATAATGCTAAAATTGTAAATCTACCACAAATAGTTGGTAAGGGTTATAAAGAATATTGGAATTTCAAAGGACGTTACAGAGTTTGCAAAGGCAGTCGAGCTAGTAAAAAGTCCAAAACAACAGCACTTAATATCATCAAGAGAATGATGCAATATAAAGATGCTAACACTCTTGTTGTGCGTAAAGTTTTTAGAACTTTGAAAGACTCATGTTTTACAGAGCTTAAATGGGCTATAAATCGCTTAGAAGTACAAGAATACTGGGAAATAAAAGAAAGTCCATTAGAAATGACATACAAACCAACAGGTCAGAAAATTTATTTTCGTGGTCTTGATGACTCTATGAAAGTAACTTCTATAACTGTTGAAATAGGTTATTTGTGCTGGTGCTGGATAGAAGAGGCTTATGAAATCACAAGCGAATCTGATTTTGATATGCTTGATGAGTCTATTCGTGGTGCAATTCCAGAAGAAACAGGATTATTTAAACAAATAACTCTTACTTTTAACCCTTGGAATGAAAAACATTGGCTTAGAAAACGCTTTTTCGGTGAAATTACTGGAAAAGATAGTCAAGGTAATCCAATTTATAAATTTTATGATAGTTGGAAAAGCTCAGACGGGCAAATATATGCTACTACTACAAATTATCTTTGCAATGAATGGCTTGATAGCTCAGACTTAAAAGTTTTCAACACCATGAAAGAAAATAACCCAAGACGTTATAAAGTTGCAGGTCTTGGCGGTTGGGGCATAATTGAAGGTCTTATCTATGAGAAATGGAAGGAACAAGACTTTAATATAAATGAAATTAGCAAGAAAGAGGGAGTTAAATCCGTTTTCGGCTTAGATTTTGGGTTGATATTAGCCCCTTTACGTAGAAATACGTATCGAAAATTCGGTGAACCTGCACTTGCAGGGTGTGCAGTTATATATACTGTGCTAACGGTGAAAATCTAATCATTATTGATTACACTAATGACCCATGATATAATAATTTTGGGTGATAAAGTTGATTATTTACAAAGCTACAAATATGTTAAATGGAAAAGTTTATATTGGTCAAACAGTTAGAACGCTGAATGAGCGTATTGCAGAACATAAACGCAAGCGAAATTCTTTGCTTGGTCAAGCTATTAGAAAATATGGAGATGCATGTTTTTCTTTTGAAATTATTGATGAAGCGGGAGATATTGAAACGCTGAATGAAAAAGAAAAATATTGGATTACTTTTTACGATTGTGAAGTTCCGAATGGATACAATCAATGCAATGGCGGAGCAAATACAGCAGGCTATCATCATAAAGATAGCTCTAAAGAAAAAATGCGTATTGCAAAAAAAGAGGCGTATCGTGGAGTTGGAAACCCTTTTTATGGGAAGAAACATTCAGAAGAAGCAAAGGCAAAAATGAGCCAAGCTAGAAGAGGTCGTACTTTGACTGATGAATGGAGAACAAAAATAGGGTATGGACTTCGTAAAAAAGTAATAAATCTTGATACAGGTGAGATTTTTGAATCTGTTAAAGCTGCTGCTGAACAATATGGGCTCAAGGATACACACATAACTAGAGTGTGTAAAGGTAAACGCAAATCAACTGGTGGCTTTAGATGGTCGCATTATAATGAATGACAATACCGTGCCAAGCCTTGAAACAAGGAACGTTTTTTAGCGTTCTTTTTTTCGTTGGAAGGTGTAACGACTATCCCTTAAGGGAGTACCGCAGAGGTGAAAATCCTTTGTGGGAAGTGCCGAACACCCTATTTGGGTGAAGATATAGTCTATTCCCCTAATAAATATCGGGAAACCGAGGGTATTAAAGATACAAATGACCCAACAGCTTTATTTTGTGGACTTGTTAGCAAAGAAGAAAAAACAATTTGGGTTTTTGATGAGTTATACGAAAAAGCATTAACAAACAATGCAATTTGTCAAAAAATAACCTCTATGGGATATGGCAAAGAGCGTATAAAAGCAGATGGTGCAGAACCTAAAAGTGTTGATGAACTTAAAGAATGTGGTCTTTATCGAATAGATGCAGCGAGAAAAGGCAAAGACAGCATAAATAATGGCATACAGTACATTCAAAACTATACAATTATCATACACCCACGTTGCGTTAATTTTATAACCGAAATATCTAACTATACATGGGCAGAAGATAAATTTGGGGCAAAGATAAACAAGCCTATTGATGATTTTAACCATCTTATGGACGCTATGCGTTATGCACTTGAAGATATGCTAGTTGGTGCTAAGTTCAGTTTTGAATAACAGAAAGAAGGTGATAAAGTGCTATTTATGGAAACAGAAACCGCTAAAATAAACAGGTTAATCAAAGAAAAGTCTAATTATGGTTTAAGTGAAATAGAGTTTTTTGGTCGTGAGATTGCAAGTTGGAAAAACTCACACGTAAGAAAATCTCAAATAATGGGCGAAAATTATTATAAAGGCAAACATGATATTTTAAGCCGAAAAAGAATGGTTATAGGTGTTGATGGCAAACTTGAAAGCGTGGAAAATCTGCCAAACAATAAAATAATTGATAATCAATATGCAAAAATGGTAGACCAGAAAACAAACTACTTGCTGGGAAAGCCTATAACATTTGACTGTGAAAATGAGTTATATGGTCAATCGCTTAAAAAATACTTTAACTCAAGTTTTGGAAGAACAATAAAATATGTTGGCGAAGACGCAATAAATGGCGGTTTAGGTTGGTTATTTATATATTACGACAATAACAGTACACTTTGTTTTAAACGTCTTCCAGCATTTGAAATATTGCCATTTTGGGCAGATGATGACCATACAATTTTAGATGCTGCTGCTCGTTTATATCGTCAGGAAGTCTGGGACGGTATAACAAAGAAAATCATTGAAAGAGTAGAGATTTTTAAACCAGATGGTATATATCGTTATATATTAGACGGCTCTACACTTATACCAGATATAGAGCTTGGAGAATACTCTCCATATATCACAAGTGAAAATAAAGCGTATGCATGGAATAAGTTCCCGTTAATACCGTTTAAATATAATAAAAAAGAAATACCACTTATTGAGCGGGTTAAATCTCTACAAGATAGCATAAATATTATTCTTTCAGATTTCCAAAACGGCATGGAGCAATCACCACAAAATAGCATATTAGTGCTAAAAAATTATGACGGTGAAAACCTTGGAGAGTTTAGACGTAATCTTGCTACATACAGTGCTGTAAAGGTGCGTGGTGATGGTGATGTTAATACATTATCAGTTGAAGTAAGTTCAGAAAATTATAAAACAATCTTAGAAGTGCTTAAAAAGTCATTGATTGAAAACGCTCGTGGATTTGATGCAAAAGATGACAGGCTTTCATGCAGTCCAAACCAAATGAATATACAGTCTATGTATTCAGATATAGATTTAGATGCAAATGGTATGGAAACAGAATTTAAAGCCTCGTTTGAACAGCTTTTATGGTTTGTAAATCAAGATATGATTACAAAAGGGTTAGGTGATTTTACAAATGAAGATGTAAATGTTATTTTCAATCGTGATATCTTGATAAATGAGTCTGAAAGCATTGATAATTGTCTAAAATCGGTTGGTGTGCTTTCTGATGAAACCATTGTCAGTCAACACCCTTGGACAGTTGATGCAAAAAAAGAACTTGCACGTCTTAAAAGTGAAAAAACCACTGATGATTGGGGTTTGACACAAAATGAATAATTCAGAATATTGGCGAAAACGCTTTGCACTTTTAGAAATTGCTGCACATCAAAAGAGTGATGAATACATAAAAAGTCTTGAGAAAATATATAGAGATGCTGAGAATTCAGTTAAGAAAGATATTGAGGCATGGTATGGTAGATTTGCTATAAACAATAAAATATCACTCATAGATGCAAAAAAAATACTAACTGCTGGACAGCTTGATGAGTTTAAATGGTCAGTTGAAAAATATATAGAAATTGGAAAGCAGGCTAATATTTCAGATGAATGGAAAAAGAAACTTGAAAATGCGTCAGCTAGATTTCATATAAGCCGTTTAGAGGCTATTCAAATGCAAATTCAGCAGCAAATAGAAATTCTATACGGCAATAGAGTTGATGAGCTTGACCAACTCTTAAGGGATATAGTTTCTAATGGTTATACACAAAGTGCTTTTGAAATTCAAAAAGGCTTGGGAATTGGTTGGGATTTAACTGCTTTAAATCAAAATAAACTAGATTTATTGCTTTCTAAGCCTTGGACAACTGATAACAGAACGTTTAGTGATAGAATTTGGACAAATAAAGCTAATCTACTAAATGATATTCAAAAACAGTTAATTCAAGGTTTATTGCGTGGAGATACACCACAAAAAACAATAACCGCAATAAAGGGTAAATTTAACACTGATAGATATAAAATAAGTAGGCTGGTTCATACGGAAACCAGCTATTTTAATGCTGTTTCTAAAAATCAGATGTATCATGATTTAGATGTGGAGCTTATAGAGATAGTGGAAACGCTTGACAGTCGAACTTGCAGTATATGTAAACCACTTGATGGAAAGGTTATACCGCTTAGTGAGTATGAGGCAGGTGTTACAGTTCCACCATTTCATCCAAATTGCAGAGGAACAACCTGCCCATATTATGATGATATGGAAGGCGAAAGAGCTGCCAGAACTGAAGATGGAGAGGTTTATTACATACCATCAAATATGACATATACTGATTGGGAAAAGGCGTTTGTAAATGGTGGTAACAAAGATGGTTTGATAAATGCTAATGACAGTGGTATAATAAATTTAACAGATGAAGAAAAATGGGCAATCAATGAATATGTAAGCAGTGGAAGTTATAAAATAAATGGTTTACTGCGTGACGGAGAAGAATTGCCAGCAGAAATGCTTGAGTTTCAAAAGCACCTTGATTCGGCACTCAAGAAAATGCCAAAGTATGAGGGCGTTGTTTATCGCAGTCTTACATTTGAAAATGAAGAATTGATAAAATTTGCAAACAAAACTCAAGTTGGTCGTGAAGTTATCTTTCATTCATACACTTCAACATCTACAAATAAATCGTTTTATCATGAAAACCCATCTGTTGTTATAAAAATAAATTCAAAAAATGGACGAGATATAAGAAGATACAACCCTAAAGAAAACGAAATCTTATATGACAGAAATATGAAATTCTTAATAAAAAATGCGACTTTAAAAGATGGTATCATTTTTATGGAAGCGGAGGAAGTATTATGTTGACTTTTGATGAATTTGCAAGATTGCCGATGAAAGAAAAAGCAGAAAGATATGTTGAGTTAAGCGATAAAGATAAATTTCGTGCAAGAATAACTGAATTTGATGCAGAGAATAGTTGTGAAGTAGTGAAAGTAAGCACCAAAAAAGAAGATATAGAAGCACATGAAAAATTTATGCGTGAGCTTAAACAGGCTATCAAAGAAGGAAAGGTAAATTTGCTTCAAAGAAACAAAGATTAAATATAAAACCGAAAAACAAAGGAACTATGGAAACATAGTTCTTTTTTTATACTTAAAACGGAGGTAATAAAAATGGATAAAGAAGCTTTATTAGCTATGGGGCTAACCGAGGAACAGGCAACAAAGGTTTTAGCCGAAATAAATAATGGTTATGTTCCAAAGTCACAGTTTAATGAGATAAACACTGAACTTCAAACAGCTAAAAACACCATTAAAGAGCGTGATACACAGCTTGAGAACTTGCAAAATTCAACAGGTGATATAAAAGCCTTAAAACAGCAGATAACCGATTTGCAAACAGTTAACAAAGACCAACAGACAAAGCATGATGAAGAAATGAAGGCTTTCAGAATTGATAATGCAGTTGATAAGGCACTTATAGAAGCAAAGGCAATTAACCCAGCTACGGTTAAACCTTTGCTTTCTGCATTTCTGCAAAAGGCAAGTTTGTCTGATGATGGCACTATTTCAGGTCTGTCTGATGAAATTGGCAAGTTAGTCAAGGGACAAACTACAAGTTTTCTATTTAAGTCAGATACAAACCCTGTTATTTCGGGTACATCTCCAGCAGGAAGTGTAACAACTCCACCAGATGCAAAACTATCCGCTTATGAAACAAGGCTTGCAGATGCTAGAAAAGCGGGTAATGCAGCGTTAGCGGTATCAATTAAAAGAGAAGCAGCAGCTGATGGTATTCAGCTTTACTAATAAAGGAAGGAAAGGTTAATATTTATGGCTAGTAATGTAACAGGTGCAGGTAACACCTTTAATTTACCAAACTTTGCAGGTGATTTATTCACAGCTACACCAACACAAACACCGTTTTTATCAATGATTGGCGGTTTATCTGGTGGTATGAAAACCGAAAATGATGAATTTCCAACAGGTCAGCTCTACGAACTACCAGAGGCAAAACAGCCAGCAATTTCAGAAGATGCATCACAGACTGCACCTGAAGCAACCGCTGTTGCTCGTGAGCAAAAAACAAATGTAACACAAATTTTCCATGAGTCAATCACAATAACCTATGCAAAGCTTGCAAACCGTGGTAAGCTGTCTGGACTTAACACAGCAGGTCAAACAGCTAACCCAACATCAGAACTTGATTTCCAAATTGCTCAAAGACTAAAAAAGATTGCTCGTGATGTTGAATATACATTCCTTAACGGTACATTTAATAAGGCATCTTCATCAAGTGAGGTTAATAAAACAAGAGGTATGTTTGAACTTTGCTCAACTGGTACAACTATTGCAGCGGGTAATAGTGCAATCTCTATTGACCTATTAAAACAGCTTTATAAGGCTATGGCTGACGCTGGTGCTTTGTTTGGTAATATGGTGCTTATGTGTGGTTCAGACCAAAAACAACGAATTACAGCACTTTATGAAAAGCAGCTAGGTTATAACACTCCAGCAGCTAGAAACGTTGCAGGTATGAATATAACCGAAATTGAAACAGATTTCTTTAAAATGGGTGTGGCTTATAACCCACATGTACCAAATGATAGAATTTTAATTGCTGATGTTGCAGCTTGTGCCCCAGTATTTCAGGACGTGCCAAACAAGGGTACATTGTTCCTTGAGGATTTAGCTAAAACTGGTGCAGCAGAAAAGAAACAGATTTATGGTGAAATTGGTTTAGACCATGGCCCATCATTCTTACATGGCTCTATCACTGGTCTTGATTATACTGGTCGTGAATAAAGGAGTATTTAGATATGTATAAAGTTACAGGAAAGATAAAATATGGTGCTGTTTGGGATAATGGAAAATGTTTGGCTACATTTAATAAGGGTGTTGCAAAAATAAAAGATGCAAAAACAGTAGAAAAGTTAAAATCTTTAGGATATAGTGCAGAAGAAATTGCTGATGATGAATCAAAAAAAGAATAGGTGATTTTGTTTTGCGTGAAAAGATAATTGCCTTTTTAACCGCTATGGGTATAACTGAGGCTGAAAACGACGGTTTACTAGATTTAATTATAAACAATGTTGAATATAAGGTTTTAAATGAAACAAATACAGTTTTGCCAATGCCTGAAGGACTTGAAAGCATAGCGGTTTATATGGCTATTGGTGAATATTTGAGTTTTAAAAAGACCTCTGGACAGCTTGAAAGTATTGATTTAGAGCTTGCTGTAAAGCAAATCCAAGAAGGTGACACCAATATTCAATATGCAATTGGTGAGGGAAGTCAAACTCCAGAACAGCGATTAGATAGCTTGATAACATTATTGTCAAATAGAGCTAGTGAGCTTATCAAATACAGGAGGCTTGTATGGTAAATCCGCTTGAAAGACTTTGGAAAGATATTTGCACTGTTTATAAGAAAGAGAAAATCAAAAATGAGCAAACAAAGATAACAGAATTTTCAGAAGTTGCGATTTTTGAAGATATTCCATGTAAACTATCATTTGAAAGCTTAACTTCAAACAGTGGTGATAATGTTGCTACTATATCACAAAGTGTAAAATTGTTTTTAAATCCACAAATTATTATTCCGTCTGGCTGTAAAATTGTAGTCAGACGGTTTGATTTACCAGAGCGAGAATTTATATATTCAAAAAGTGGTGAGGTTGGTGTGTTTACAAATCATCAAGAAATACCACTTGCAGAATGGAAAGGATACGCTTAAATGGCTAAATGGGGACGTTGCGACTATGAACAGCTCAAAAAGCTAAATAAAAGACTTGAACAGCTTATGGATTCTGCTATAGATAAATTCATAAGAAAAACAGCTAAAGAGCTTGCAGGCAGATTGCTTAATAAAACAGTGAAAAGAACTCCCGTAGGAGTAATACCGTCATATGCTACTGATGAGGCAAAATCTAAATATTGGTCAGGATATGAAGGCAGTAACTTGCGTGATAATTGGTTTATTTTGCCTATTGAAAAGCATGGAGATAATTATGTTATAACGATTGCAAATAATGCAGAATATGCTTCATATGTGGAATATGGACATAGACAAAAAGCAGGAAGATATGTTCCGGCTTTAGGCAAGAAACTAACATCTAGTTGGGTAAAAGGTCGTTATATGCTAACCATATCTACTCAAGAACTTGAAAGACAAGCACCTAAAATCATAGAACGAAAACTATATAATTTTATCAAAGGGTGTTTTGATGCTGAGTGAAATAATTGACGGTATTGCGGTAGTCATAAATAGTATATTTGGTGATGAAATTGAAATCTATAAAGATAATGTTACACAAGGTTTGAAAGAACCTTGTTTTTTTGTCGCTATTTTAAAACCAGAAGTAACACCGCTCATAGGAACTAGAAGTGTAAGAAATAATTCGTTTGATATTCAATATTTCCCTAAAGAAAGCAACACTGAGATGTTAGATGTTGCAGAAAAACTTATAAACACACTTGAATTTATTACACTTTTAAACGGTGATATATTACATGGAACAGGTGTAAGTTATGAAATCATAGACAATGTTTTACATTTTTTCATAAGCTATAACTTAACCATGATTAAAGTGACTGACAAAACTAATATGGAAACCTTAGAAACAGATATTAGCGTAAAGAAAGGGTGATTATCATATCTACCGACGAAATAAAAGAAGTGAAAAAAGAAATAGTTTTTACCAAAAATACTATTTTAAATTCAAAAAAATATGCAAAAAGACGTGATTTGCTTTCTGTTTTACTGAAAGATAATCAAACATATACAACCAGTCAAATAGAAAAACTAATGGCTGATTTTATGAAGAAAGGCAAGGTGAAGTGATATGGCTCTTGGTGGAGGTACTTTTTTAGTACAAAACAAAATACTTCCTGGTGCTTATATTAACTTTATATCAGTTGCAAATGCTAATGCTACGCTATCAGATAGAGGCATTGCCACAATTCCGCTTGAAATGAATTGGGGTGCGGAAAATGAGGTAATCACTGTAGAGCTTGCAGATTTTCAAAAGAACTCACAAAAGATTTTTGGTTATGCTTATACAGCTGATGAACTAAAGCCAATGCGTGAAATTTTTCTTCATGCGAAGAAAGTACATTTCTTCCGTTTAAATTCAGGCGGAACTAAGGCAAGTAATGATTATGCTACCGCAAAATATGCAGGCACACGAGGAAACGATATAAGAATTGTTATAGAGGCAAATGAAAATAGCGAGCCAGAAAGTGAGCTTTATGACGTTTCCACATACCTTAATACAACTCTAGTTGATATACAAAAAGCAGTTTCAAAAGCTGATGAGCTTAAAAGCAATGATTATGTTGATTTTAAAACAGAGGCAGAGCTTTCACTTACAGCATCAACACCTTTAACCAGTGGTACAAATGGCACAGTAGAAGATGCAGCATATCAAAC
>DXIE01000008.1 GCA_019113005.1 Candidatus Butyricicoccus avistercoris
TGGACTTAAAACAGATGCATGATTTAAAATAAAATCGAGTTTTAAATCAATGCCTAAGTTTTGCAGTTTTTCTAAATCCTCAGCTTTTGCAAATTCATTGCTTAAATTATAGTCAACTACTGAAAAACCTCGGTCTAAATCGGTGTTAAAAACGCTAGGCAGTATATAAAATGAGCCGAAAACGTCTTTTAGCTCTGGTTTGCTTAAAAACTCTACGATATCGCCTAAATTTTCGCCAATGCTATCTGGATAGGCGTTTAACATAGGATTATTTTTCATTATTAAACGCCTCCCTCTGCCATTTGCTTGCGATACTGTGCATAAGTTAATAATTCGCCACTCTTTGAAACAATAATCTGAGCCTTGTGTGCCTGAGCCTCTAGCTGACGTTGTTCAATTTCAAGTACCATTGTAACAAATGGACTGTCTACTGCACCATCTCTGTTTCTACTTCTTCTATGCTCAAGTGTTTCCTGTGGTGTGCTGTTTAACAGAATTGGAATGTCTACACCAGTGTATTTATCACTGTTGCCGTGTGTCCATTCAATGATTAATACGTTTTTGTTTGAAAAATCTACTAAATCATACCATAAATCAAGCTCAGTTCTGCCCATACGCTTGAGGTATAATTCATTTGCACCAGTCTTAAACTGCTTGATAATTGAAGAAAGCTCTGCAAAATTCTGCTCGTTTTCTGTGCCAAGATAGCCAGAAAGAGCCTTTTTGCCCTCGTTTTGATATGTTTCAAGCCAAGGATATTCAGTGCAAAGTTTAGGGTCGCTGTCGGTGTCATTTGCCTGTAACTCACGCAAAATAGCCTTTGTGTTTTCATTATAAAGACCACTTGCAACTAGTCCACGAACTGCACCATGACGGAAGACTCTTACTCTTTCAGCGTCATTTTGTGCTGGTATTCTATGAGGATAGTTGTCACCGCTTAGAATGTAACTGCCAATACCTGATTTTTGTAAAGCTGTGCCTAAAAGGCTTGCAGTTTCGCTTTTACCTACACCACTGCCGCCACAAACACAGATAACAGCTCGATTATATGGGTTATTAGCCATATATTTCTTTAGTTTTTCCACTAGAACAGGAAAAATCAGCTTTGCTTTTTGTTTGTGAGAGTCATTTATTTCGATTTTATCTCCTGGCATATCACCATGCATAATATCATTTGTGATTTCTGGAAAATCTACTAAATTTGAAAGGATATTCATTACATCTTGCATATTCTCACTTCACCTTTTTACAAATTAAATGTAACTCGTAAGCTTTATATTCTCCATTTATAGGTTTAACTGGAAGTCCAGCGTTCATAAGTGTGCTACCAAAGTATAAATTGTCATCAAGTTCATATTCACAGTCAGCATTTAGACCACGAAGTTTGATATACTGTATAGGTGCATTACAATGTGTATCATACTTAACTATTTGTACAAGAGTTTCGTTTTTATCCTCAGATACAAACTGCCAAGCCACTTTATTATGGTCGTTTTCACAATTTGTTAAGCGATAATATTTGCCATTATGCAGCAGATGCCAGTATTTTTTATAATTTTCGATTTGGCTTTTAACTTGCTCTTTTTCTTCATCAGAAATTAGGTTTAAGTCAAGCTCATAGCCAAAACTACCCGCCATAGCAACAATACCACGAGTGTTGAAATCAACCACACGACCAGTTTGATGATTAGGAACAGTAGAAACATGACTGCCAACAGTGCTTATAGGATAGCCGAAAGATGTACCATATTGAATGTGCAGTCTGGAAACAGCATCTGTGTTATCACTGCACCAAATTTGTGGAGAGTAGTACATCATGCCAGCATCAAAGCGACCGCCGCCGCCGCTACAACCTTCTAACAGTATATTAGGATAGCGAGAGAGCAAACGCTCCATAAAATCATAAACACCAAGCATATATTTATATAAAATTTTGCCTTCACTTGAGTTTCCCTTAACAGCACTGTAAACATCATTTATACTGCGGTTCATATCCATTTTTATATAGGATATTTTTGCATCATCTATTACCTTGAAAATACTGTCGCAGATATAATCTACAACTTCCTTACGAGAAAAATCTAAAACAAGCTGATTTCTGCTTCTAATAGGCTTTTTATTTGGAATGGTAAATGCCCAATCTGGGTGATTTCTATATAAATCACTGTTCTCATTGACCATTTCTGGTTCAATCCAAAGACCGAACTTCATACCTAGTGAGCAAATTTTTTCAGAAACTTCCCTTAAACTACCCTGTAATTTCTTTTCGTTTACCCACCAGTCACCAAGACCTTGGTTATCATCATTACGAGAGCCAAACCAGCCATCATCTAAAACCATCATTTCAACGCCTAGCTCAGATGCCTGTTTAGCTATATTATACAGCTTTTCTCCATCAAAATCAAAGTATGTAGCTTCCCAGTTATTGATTAAGATAGGACGGCGTTTTAGTTTATATTTACCACGACATACATTATGTCTGATAATATGATGATATTTATGAGAAAGGGTTTCAAAACCGCTGCTGCTAAAGCACATAATAACTTCAGGAGCTAAAAAGCTTTCATTAGGCTCTAAATCGTAGTTAAAACGCTCTGATAATACACCCATAGACAGACGAGTTTGACCATATTGGTCTTTTTCAGCTGTACACTCAAAATTACCGCTATAAACAAATGACATACCATAGCAACCACCAAAATGCTCGGTTGTATCGTGCTCAGACAAAATAACAAATGGGTTATGCTGATGACTAGAAGTACCACGTCTACTGCAAATTGAGAATGCACCATGCTCGATATGTGTACGCTCCATAGTGCGTTCGCCAGCGTGACGTCCATGGAAATGAATTAAATCAAAATCACCAGTTAGAAAATCAAGATTTGCAGATAATGCTTTTGAAAGAGTGATTTTTTTATCACTGCCATTTGTGATTTTTGCAGCACGAGTGATAATATCTTCATCTTCAAAAACACCATAATAAAGCTGAACTTTTAAATCAAGACGAGTGTCAACCAGATTTATAATAAGTGTCATAGCTTTATTATTATCGGAATAAACGGCAGGTAAATCATTCAGGGTATATTTACCCTGAATGATTTCATATGAGTCGACTCTTAAATCACAGCCACTTGTATTATTGCTGTCTATAACATCAAAAGCAGTTTTGCGATAATCACCTGAGCCATGGAAAGGATATTCCTGAGATAAAACATCAAGTGAATATGTGCGGTCGTTTTCAGCCTCGTAAGGATTGCCTGAAAATCCTCTGTCCTGATATTGTACAAGATAGCTTGTGTCGTTACTCAGTTTCTCGCCATAGTAGTTATGAAGTAAGAAACCAAACTTATCTATTTTCATTTGATAAGTTGTATTTTTAGTATTAAGAGAAAAAACCTTGTTTTTCTTATCCCATAAAATTGCCATAAAATTTCCTCGCTTTAGTTATTTGCCGCCTGTCATAGCAACGCCTTCGATAAAGTGACGTTGGAACAGAATATAGAGAATTAGCATAGGAGCCATTGCTAAAATACTACCTGCCATAAGAACAGGGAAGTTAGTTACAAACTGACCGTTAAGAGTAGATAGACCAGAAGAAAGGGTCATCATATTAACGTCAGTGTTTACAATAAGAGGCCACATCAGGTCGCCATAAGCAAACACCGCAGTAAATATAGCAATAGCTACAATACCTGGAACGGTTAGTGGTAACATAACTTTTGTGAACGTCTGCCATTTTGTGCAGCCATCTAGCTGAGCTGCTTCAGCTATTTCATCTGGAATACCCATATAAATTTGTCTTAAGAAGAAAGTACCAAAAGCACTAACCAGACCTGGGAATACTAAACCGAAAATGCTTTCTGTAAGCTCAAATTTAGCAAGCATTTGATACTGTGGAATTAAGAAAATCTGAGAAGGTAACATCATTTGAATAAGTACCAGACTGAATAACGCTTTTTTGAAAGGAAATTCAATCTTTGCAAAAGCATAACCAGCCATAGAGCTAAATACAACAGCACAAACTATACGGAAGAAAATCATTTGTGCGGTATTCCAATATAGTTTTGGGAAAGGTAAGCTTTCCATAGCCTGTTTAAAGGCATCTAGTTTCCACTCACTAGGGAAAATCACAGGAGGAATTTGCATAGCTTCTGTATTTGTTTTAAATGCGGTTAAAACCATCCAAACGAATGGGAACAGCATTGTAATAGCACCGATGCTAAGTGCAATATAAACTAATATATTTGCTTTGTTTATAGGTTTTTTCATGCTGTCGAACCTCCTTATACTTCGTAATTAACCCATTTTTTCTGACCGATAAACTGCACTATGGTCACAATACCTATAAGAAGTACAGTCCAAACGGCTATTGCAGAGCCTAGACCCTTGTTACCAGCTATAAAGCTTTCACGATAGAATAAATACATTAAGCTTTGTGCATCTGTAAGAGCAGGGTTTTGTTGGTCTACCATCATGTAGATTAGGTCATATACTTTTAAAGATGCCATAAGTCGCATAATAAGTACAACAAACAGAGTAGGGGATACCATTGGAATAGTTATAGTAAAAAACTGCTTTACTTTGCTTGCACCATCAAGACTTGCTGCTTCATAGTAAGACTTTGAAATATTCTGAATACCAGATAAAAGCAGTATTGCATCATAACCTAGAGAACTCCAAATAGAAACAATAGCACATGTTATAAGCACAATTTTAGGGTCTGTAATCCATTTGATATCTGTGCCAAGAACAGAGTTAATAATACCAAAATCAGCATTGAAAAGCCATTTCCAAACCATAGCAACTGCAGCAGGTGCAACTACCATAGGTAGGAAATAAATTGTTCTGAAAATACTTCTGCCCTTAATTTTGGCATTTAGTAGCACAGCAAGTATAAGTGCAAAGAAAATACCTACTGGAACGGTTAAAACACAAAACCAAACTGAATTCCATGTTGCTTTCCAGAATTCTTGGCTAGAGAACATTGTGATGTAGTTTTGTATTCCAGAGAATTCATACTTACCAAAAGCTTTCGTTGAAGAAAGGCTCATTATAATAGTTTCGATAAATGGATAAATATTTAAAACAATAAGTCCTAGTATGGTTGGGAATATCATTAGATATCCCCAAAACATATCACTTCTACTTTTCTTGCCTATCTTCACAAGAAAACCCCCTTTTCAATAATTAACCAGCACTTGCCTCATCAATAATTTTCTGCATATTTGCAAGACCGTCCTTAATGCTTACTTGCTTGGAGTAAATCTTTAATAGCTCATCGCTTACCTTAGTTTTCCATTCAGGACGGGAAGCGTTGTTTACGCTCTGAACGCCATAATCAAACATTTCTAGAACAGGAGTAACGTCGATATCATAATCTTTGAAAACGCCAACCCAAGTTTCTTCTAAACCTTCGTATGCTGGAATAGCAGCACCGCTTTCACCTTGGATACGTTGACCTTCTTCAGAACCGAAGAATTTAAGAACGTCTTTTACAACATCTGCATTTTTATTGTTTGCACCTGTTGCATAGCAAAGACCATTTGAAATGGTAGCACGACCATCGCCAGAAACTGGGTTTGGTGCTTTTGGAAGAACAGCAACCTGTAATTTGCCATTTAATTCAGGATTGTTTTGTAACATAGGTAGGAAGTTCCAGTTACCTTCAAAGTACATAGCACCTTGACCAGATAGGAATGCTGTACCAGGAGCTTGCTCACCAAAATATGCTTGGTCTGGACACCAGTCATAATCTTGCAGACCAATATAGAACTCCATAGCTTCCTGAGTTGCTGGCTGGTCAAAACCTGCCTTAGTATTGTCATCGTTTAGAATATATCCGCCATTCTGGTAAACAAAGTTCCAGTAACCAAGCTGTTCATCAGCATAAGCCATGTAACCATACTTACCAGTCTTATCATAGATTTGCTGAGAAGCAGATATTAGATTGTCCCAAGTCCATGTATCGTCTGGATATGCAACACCTGCCTCATCAAAAAGCTCCTTGTTGTATACTAGACATACAACGTCTTTGTCCTTAGGAACACCATAGAGCTTGCCGTCGCTGCCCTGTGCATTTTGTAGAGAAATATCGGAGAATTTGTCTGTTTCTACAATGTCGCTAACATCGGCTAAAATACCATTGTCTGCATATTTAAAGATTTCGTTTGTGTGCATCCAAAAAATATCAGGTAGCTTGTTGCCAGTTGCAGCAGCTTCAAGTTTTGTCCAGTATTCAGCCCAACCAGTAACTTGAACTTCAATATTTACATTTGGATTTTTCTCTGTGTATGCATCACACATAGCTTCCATACCAGCTTTTTGACCTACGTCCCAGATTTGGAAAGTAAGATTTACTTTACCGTCAGCTGAACTATCTGACCCACCACCACAAGCTGATGTGGTGAGCATCATACCGAGTGCAAGAGCTCCTGCAAAAAGACGTTTTACATTTTTCATTCTGATATCCTCCTTAATAATCAGAGTGAATAAAAGCCACTCTATTCAATATTACTAATTTTCTTCTCCTCTTTTTGTATGTTGTGCACTATCTACAAAAAGTTAATCTGTAGTATGTGTGTATTATACTTTATGCACAAGGATTTGTGAATATTTTTATTCCACTTTTTATATCTCAATTTGATACTTTGATGTTAATTATATTGAAGTCAGGTTACATTATGGTATATAATATAATAAATATAAGATTGCAAGTAAATTCTGGAGGTGTAAAATCTATGTCAGATAAAGGGCTTAAGTTCCATGTTTTTTCAGATGAACGTTTTGTAGACCTTAACTTATATCAGTTTGGTTATGAAAAGTGTGCACCACTTCACTCATATGGGCCATATGCTCGCAATCATTATTTATTTCATTATGTGATTTCTGGGAAAGGATATTTGCGTTCAGATGAGCTTTATGAGGTAACAGCGGGACATGGTTTTTTGATAGAGCCAAATCAAGTTACAACATATTTTGCAGATGAAAATGAGCCATGGGAATATGCTTGGATAGAGTTTGATGGACTTCGTGTGAGGGAAAGTTTACAGCTCGCAGGACTTAGCATAAATCAGCCGATATATACACCTATAAATTCAAAAGAAGGTGCATTATTATTAAATGAAATAATGTATATTGTTGATAATGGGGCAGAAAGACCTATGCTTATAATAGGTCATGCATTTATATTTTTAGACCAGCTTATGAAGTCATCATCTACAAAGATAAAAAGAACAGGTAAAAGACTACGAGATTTTTATATGAAAGAGGCACTTTCCTTTATAGAGCAAAATTATCAAAATGATATATCTATTGAGGATATAGCATCTTCATGTGGACTTAATAGAAATTATTTTGGTAAAATATTCAGAAATACAATGGGAAAGACACCACAGGAATTTTTATTAAGCTATCGTATGGCAAAAGCAGCACAGCTTTTAAAAGAAACCACATTTTCGGTAGGGGCTATTGCAGCCATGGTAGGCTATCAAAATCCACTTCATTTTTCCCGTGCATTTAAGAATATATATGGTTGTTCACCAAGAAATTATAGACAATAAAAAAACCGCTGTTTACTAGACAGCGGTTTTATCTTTTAATTTAATTTAAATTTGGAAACAAGGTTTTTAAGCATTTCAGCTTGACCAGAAAGCTCTTCACTTGCAGCGGCAGATTCTTCAGCAGTTGCAGAGTTAGTTTGTACAACACTTGCGATTTGTTCTGTTCCTTGAGTGATTTGGGAAATAGAAATATATTGTTCTTGAACTGCTTTAGATACATCTTCCATACTGCTAACAGCCTTACCAGCAGATGCCAATACATCTTCTACCGCAGTGATTACATTTTCCATCATCTCAGAGCCACCTTCAACAGCTACAACGGACTTTTCAATCAGTTGTTTAGTAGCCTTAGCAGCCTGGTCGGATTTAGATGCAAGGTTTCTAACTTCATCAGCTACAACCGCAAAGCCCTTACCAGCTTCACCTGCACGAGCAGCCTCTACTGCTGCATTAAGTGCTAGAATATTGGTTTGGAATGCAATATCTTCTATGGTAGATATAATCTTGCTGATTTCTTGTGATGAGCTAGAGATATCCTTCATAATTTTGCTGAGATTAATAATAGCTTCATTACTTTTTTGAAGTTTTCCTCCTGCTTCATTAGATACATTTCGTGCATACAAAGATATATCAGCGGTTTTCTTACTTGAAGACTCTATATCGCCTATTGTTGCAGACAATTCTTCAACAGCACTTGCTTGCTCAGTAGCACCCTGTGCCAGAGCTTGTGAACCATTAGCAACTTGGTCTGCACCTATGGCAACTTGGTCAGAAGCTACATGAATTTGTGATAAGATATCACTTAAATTGCCTGTGATTTGCTTTATACTTGGCAATAACTGCTTATAATCGCCAACATAATAGCTTTCGTTTTTAGATTTAACTGTAAAATCACCATCAGCCATTTTACTAAGTAAATACTTTATATCTTCTATTAGAGCATGTAAAGTTTTTACTATATGGTCTGTTTCCTTAACAAGTCGTCCAGTTTCGTCATTGGATTTTATTTGTGGCATAGGTGTTTTCAAGTCACCCTTTGCGAGTAATGCTATACGTTTAACGCAGTCTTCTACTGGTTTACCTATGGCATGTGACAAACGAACACTTATATATAAACCGACTAGAATTGCGATAACAATAATTACTGCTGTTACAAAAGCACCTGTATAAATAGGTCCCATAAGGTCAGATTTTGGAACACCAATACCTAGACTCCAACCATCAGTTTCTTCGATAGGTGCATACGCAAGCAACTTAGCCACTCCATTTATTTTGTATTCACCAACACCACTTTCACCTTGTCGCATTTTTGAGTGGTAGTTAGCCAAAGTTTCTAAAGAGGAATCACTAGTAGCTTCATTTTCTATATTTTGATTGCAAACAACAGAGGCATCAGGGTCAGCTATTGTATTACCATCTTTATCTATAATGTAAGGAGCACTGTTATCTGTAATATGTACTGATGCTACAATATCATTTAAAAAGTTCTCATCAGGAACAAGGTATACAACACCAACAACCTCACTAGATGGTACACCATCTTTCCAAAGAGGAGCAGCAACAATAACAGTTAGCTCATTTGTTACGCTACTTCTTACAGGAGTAGAAACATAACACTCACCATTTAATGCATGTTGGAAATACTCTCTGTCAGAATAGTTATTTCCATCAAATAAACTGTCACCGTTTAAGTCTAATAAGTTGCCACGAATCATGTTGTATTGTTTAGCATAAGTATCTATAAGCTGTTGCTTTTCGCTTAAAGGAATGGTTGGATTACTAAGTCTTGCAACCGAACCAACTGCACCAGCTGCATATTTATATGCAGTTAATTCTTTTTCAATTCTAGATGCTGTAATAGAAGAAGTTCCTTCTATGGAGGTTTTCAGCATAGACATAGAACTGGAAAAATTCATAGATATGCTAACGATACCAAGTATAACCATGCTAATGATTATTGTTGATATCATTCCAAGCCTTATCTTTCCTTTTATACTTTTCATGAAGTATCAACTCCCATATATATAATACTTTAACATATATCGACATTTACCAAAAAAAATTAATAGTGTTTTATTAATTTTATTATAAATATAAAAAATATATATTTTAATATACGTTGTTTTTTACAAATGCTTTGTTTGGATTTTTTTATTTATAAAAATATAATATATAACATATATTTACTTTAGAAAATTAAATTAGGAGGTAAAATTTTATGTTATTGGCATCAAGTTTACTTATGAGTGCCATTTATTTGGTTTTAAGAGTACAAGGCAGTAGTTTCCCAAAGCCTCTTACAGCTAAACAAGAGCAAGAATATGTAGAAAATATGTTAAAAGGTGATAATCAGGCAAAATCTAAATTAATAGAACATAATTTAAGACTTGTAGCTCATGTTGTAAAAAAATATTACTCCGACCCTGCCGACCAAGATGATTTAATATCAATAGGTACAATAGGACTTATGAAAGCGGTAAACAGTTATAGACCTGAAAAAGGGGTAAAACTTGCAACTTATGCTGCAAGATGCATAGAAAACGAAATACTAATGCATTTTAGAGCAAATAGAAAATCAGCAAATGAAATTTCGCTTTCTGAAACATTAGACCATGATGGTGATGGAAATTCACTTGAACTTATGGATATGATAAGTTGTGAAGATGAAAACTTAAAAAAAATAGATAATAATGATGAGTATAATGAACTTTATAAATATATAAAAGCTAATTTACAACCAAGAGAACAGCAAATTATAGCTTTGAGATATGGCTTATATGGTAAAGAGCCTCTTACACAAAGAGAAATTGCATCAATATATAAAATATCACGCTCGTATATATCAAGAATAGAAAAAAAGGCATTACAAAAACTTGCAAATGCATTTAATCTCGAAAAATAGTGTATTTATTGACAAAATTCTACTTTTTTCTTAAAATATAAATATATTTTATTAAGGAAGTTTATATATAATGGGATTACTAGCGATTTTAAAAGGAGAGCAACCTGGGTTAATTGCCACATTGCTTAATTATAAAAATGTGGGGCAGTTTGGCGAATATATGACCGAATATGCACTTAAAAACAATAATTTAAAAGGTGAATATATCGTTTTAAAAAATGCATATGTTCCGCTTAAGAATAAAAGTACAGAAATAGATTTGCTTATGATACATGAAAAGGGTATATTTGTATTTGAAAGCAAAAATTATAGTGGTTGGATATTTGGCAAAGCTGATGACAGAAATTGGGTTCAAAGAATGGCAAATGGAAGTAAACATGTGTTTTACAATCCTATAAAACAAAATAATACTCATATAATGGCACTTGCTGATTATTTATCATTGCCTAGTGATGCATTTACTTCGTATATTGTATTTTCTGAGCGTTGCAGACTTAAAAAAGTTCCTAAAAGTACACAAGAAATAGTTATTTTACAAAGAAATAAAATGCTTAAAAATCTTAGAAAAGAACTAAAAAAACGTGAAGTTATATATACAAAAGAACAAATAAAAGAATTTGAAATGAAATTAAAACCGCTTACAAATGTTTCTGATGAAGTAAAAAAACAACATATAGAAGATATAAAACAAAAACATGATAGTGATATATGCCCATTTTGTGGTAAAAAACTTATAAAAAGAACTGGTAAATATGGGCAGTTTATGGGTTGCACAGGTTATCCAAAATGTAAATATACAAGACAAATTGACAAATAATAAAATAAGAATATAAATGTAAAATGACTCATAAAATAATTATGGGTGATGCAAATGCAATTTATAAAACGCTTTAAGCCATATATAATCGCAGTATTAATAGTAGAAGCTGTTGGTGCAATTTCTAGCTGGCTTACAAAAGCGGGAGTGGATAGATATATAGAAACAGTTGTAAAACCGCCACTTACACCGCCAAGTTTTATATTTCCTATTGTATGGGGAATTTTATTTGCTCTTATGGGTATAAGTGTAGCTAGAATTTGGTTAAAACCTCAGTCTGATGACCGCACAAAAAGCTTAATTATTTTTGCTGTTCAGCTTGCTGTAAATGTTATTTGGACTCTTGTTTTCTTTAATTTGCAGACATTTGGCATAGCTTTTATAATTATTTTATTGCTTTTAGCACTTATTTTGCTTATGATATTGTCATTTAGCAAACTCGATAAACTTGCTGCAAAACTTCAAATACCATATTTTCTTTGGGTGTTGTTTGCAGCATATCTAAATATTTCTATATTTTTGTTAAATTAAAAAAGTATCTTTTATGGTATAATAGTTTCAAAAAAGCTGTTATGCCTTTTATTTTTTGTGTTATACTTAGATTATTAAAGATAGTGTTTTAGGACGGTGTAAGAATGTATAAAAAAATCACACTTCCAAATGGAGTAAGAGTAGTCACTGAAAAGGTAGACTATGTTCGTTCAGCATCTATTGGAATTTGGGTGGGAAATGGTAGCAGACATGAGCCAAAAGAGATAGGCGGAATTTCTCATTTTATAGAGCATATGATATTTAAAGGAACAGAAACTCGCTCTGCACAGGATATTGCAGTTCAAATGGACGCACTTGGTGGGCAGTTTAATGCCTTTACAACTAAAGAATGTACATGCTATTATATGAAGGTTTTAAATACCCATATAAAAGAGGGTATAGAAATCTTAGCGGATATGTTTTTAAATTCTAAATTTTCACAGGAAGATATAAATCTTGAACGTGGGGTTGTATTTGAAGAAATAGATATGTATGAGGATAGCCCTGAAGATTTAGCAACAGAAAAGCTTTTTGAGAATTGTTATGAAGATAGCTCGCTTGGAAGTCCTGTTCTTGGAACAAAAGAAACACTATCTAAAATGACAACTGATATACTTCATGATTATATGAAAAGCTCATACCGCCCAGAAGATACTGTTATTGCTATTTCTGGTATGTTTAAACAAGATGATTTAGATTTTATTTGTGATTTGTTTTCTCATATGACTGGAAAAGGCAAAAACCAAATTACACAGGCGATATATATACCAAAATCAAGAGTTTATAAAAAAGATATAGAGCAAAATCATATATGTATAGGTTTTAAAAGTGTATCTATATCCTCAGATGAAAGATATGTTATGCAAATTTTATCATCTATGCTTGGTGGTGGTATGTCATCAAGACTTTTCCAAACTGTAAGAGAGAAAAACGGACTATGTTATTGTATATATTCATTTAATGCAAGTCATATTGATACAGGAATGCTTTCTATTTATACTGCACTTGGTAAAGAAACCGAGGAAAAAGCAATAAAGCTAATTAAAAATGTTATAGATGATTTTGCACAAAATGGCATAACACAAGATGAGCTTTTAAGATGTAGAGAACAGCTTAAATCAAATGTGCTTATGGGACTTGAAAATACAAGTGCTAGAATGCATCAAATAGGTAAGGGAGAACTATATTTTGGCAGACAAATCGAAATAGATGAGATTATACAGAAATATGATGCAGTAACAACCGAAGATGTTTTGAAATTAGCTAGAAATGTTTTAGATTTTAATAATGTTGCGATAAGTGCAGTTGGGCAGGTGTCAAGTGAAGATTATTATCTTTCTTTGCTTAAATAAAAAAATAGTCATTTTTTGCATAAATATGTTGACAGCGTAAAAACTGTGTGATATCATATATTGGCAGTCAACAATGATGCAAAATGCGCCGATAGCTCAGCTGGATAGAGTGTTTGGCTACGAACCAAAAGGTCGGGGGTTCGAATCCCTTTCGGCGTACCAAATTATACCGAACTTTCTTTTAGAAAGTTCGGTTTTTTATATTCTAAAAAGATTGCAGTCAGTTTATTATATATTTTATCTAATTTTAAGGTACTTGTTTTTTAAATACCATATATGTTAAAATCCAAGTATCATATACATGTTTTTTGATAGGGGGAGTCATTATGAAAAAGTTAGCATCAATATTATTAGTTGCCGTTTTATGTCAAAATATTAATGCTGGTGCAGTGCAAACTGAATTATATAGACAAAGTGGCAGCACAAACATAGATAAAATGAGTCAAAAAGAAATTATAGAAATACTGGAAGATAATCCATTAACTTTACCAGACAATGTATTTGATTCTAAACCATCTTGCACAGCACCTTACCAAACTGGAGTTGTCAAAGATGTAGTTTTGCAGTCAGCAGCTAATAGATTAAGTGCATTAAGACAAATTGCAGGTTTACCAGATGTAGTTTTAGATGATAATTTATCTAAACAAGCACAATATGGTGCTGTTATTATAGGAGCTATGGGAAAGTTAAGTCATACACCAGAAAAACCAGCAGATATGGAAGAAAATTTTTATAGACAGGCGTATGAGGCAACATCTAGCAGTAATCTTTCTGCTGGTTATTCAATTACAAAAGCGGTAGATGCCTTTATGGACGATAGCGATACAAGAAATATTGACAGATTGGGACATCGTCGTTGGCAACTTAATCCAAGAATGGGTAAAGTGGGCTTTGGTTATGCAGAGAGCAATACTAAGTATCGTTATTATGTGTCAGAAAAGGTGTTTGATAAAAGTGCAAATGTAACATCTTATGATTTTATTGGTTGGCCTTCATCTGGAAATTTTCCATCTGAGCTATTTCAAGGAAACACTGCATGGAGTGTTACTTTAAATCCTGATAAATATATGAAACCTTCGGCTTATCAAGTCAAAGTCACTATCACAAGAGAAAGTGACAACAAAAAATGGATATTAACAAATGAAAATAATGATGTTAGCGGGTCATTCTTTAATGTAGAAACAAGTAACTATGGTGTAAATAACTGTATTATCTTTAGACCTCAAGGCATAGATAAGTATGAAGGCACATATATAGTAGAAATTAACGGTTTACGCACAGCTAGTGGTCAGCAAGTTGATGATTTTACATACAAAGTGGACTTTTTTGATATAGAGAAATCAGAACAAGGTAATTCAAATGAGAAATTTATTGATGTTTTACCAAATTCGTATTATTTTGATGCTGTAAACTGGGCAGTTAAACAGAGTATAACAACTGGCACATCATCAAACACATTTTCACCTAATGATACTTGCACAACTGGACAAATTATCACATTTTTATGGAGAGCACAAGGTTCACCTATGCCAAGTATTCAAAATCCATTTTCTGATGTTAAAACCAGTGATTATTATTACAATGCAGCCATTTGGGCATATCAAAATGGTTTGATTGATGGTAAAACATTCAATGGAAATACACCATGTACAAGAAGCCAGACAGTAACATATTTATGGAAATTATCAGGAAAACCTTTGTCAGGTGAAGTTAATTTCAATGATGTTCCTGAAAATGCGGATTATGCTGAGGCTGTTTCATGGGCAGTTGATGCAGGTATTACCAGTGGTACAAGTGAAACCACTTTTAGTCCTGACAATATATGCAATCGTGCGAACATTGTAACATTTTTATATAGAAAATTTCTATAAATAAAAAAAGCTATTGACATTATATTATTTGTGTGCTATCATGTATAAGCTATTAATTGATATGCACAAATGCGCCGATAGCTCAGCTGGATAGAGTGTTTGGCTACGAACCAAAAGGTCGGGGGTTCGAATCCCTTTCGGCGTACCAGAAAACGTACTGTTTAGTCAGTGCGTTTTCTTTTTTATGCATAAAACTAACAGCCAGAGCTTTTAAATACTCTGGCTGTTTTTGTATTATTTTATAGCATTATATAGTCTTAAAGCAGTTATATATGCCTGCTGACGTGTATATGTTCCATTAGGTGAGAAGGTGGTATCAGATGTACCTTTCATTACATTTAATGCATTTACATAATTTACAGCTTCAACAGCATATGACTGAATAGAGCCTTTATCTGCAAAATTAGTAGAAGATGTGTCAATATCAGTTTTACCCATATACTTTCCGATACGCATTAAAAGTGCTGCGGCTTCTTGTCTTGTAATGCTTGCATATGGGTCAAAAGTTCCATTTCCACGACCATTTATAATACCAAGTGCATTAGCGGCTATAACATCACTACTTGTTGTATCTGTGAAAGGATAAGCTGTTAAAAGCTCATTTATAGTCTTGCCTGTTTCTTCCTTAACAAGTGTATCGATATCTTTACCGCTTGCTTGCTCAAGAAGTGTAACAACAAGAGCTGCAAAATCACCACGGTCTATATTAATTTTATATTGATTTTGCAGATATACTGGCACTAAATCATTTTTAATAGCCTGTGATACTTCTTCATATGCCCAAGAGTCCATTTCAGATTCTTTAGGTAAATCTGGAGTAAATTTGGTTGAAGCAAAACCATATAGATTATTTTCTTCTATAATTATTGTGTCAGAAGGTGTTACCTGTATTGTATAAGCAGATTCATCACCTTTAAAGTAGCTGTTCTGGCTTATTTTATCAGAACCAGTTATTTCATTGCCATAGCGGTCAATACAGAAAGCACGGCCATTTTTTATAGCAACGCAACGACCACTGCCATAACCACTAAGCTCATCATATTCAAATGGTACAACTACATTATTGTTTGTATCAATTACACCGAATTTACCATTTTTCTGAGCAACAGCAAGACCTTCATTGAATGCTCTTAGAACTTCATACTCAAAAGGAATTACGGTTTTACCTGTTTTATCTATGCCACCCCAAACATAGTTTGTATTTTTTACAGATGCTATACCATCATTAAACACTTGATATGTGGTGTTAAGACCTCTTACATAAAAATCATAATAATTATGAGGTATTACCATATTACCTGATTTATTAATAAATCCCCATTTTCCGTCCCAATCTTTTATTGGTGCTAGTCCTTGATTAAATGGACGCACATCATATGAATCATAGCTTAAAAATAGGTTGCCGTTTTCATCTAAAAAACCAGTTTCACTGGAAGCTGAACCAAAAGCAGCAAATACACCTTCGTTGAATGTATAAGCACATTGCATATGGTAACTGTCAGCGTTTGGGTCTTTGTTGATATTTGCATAATTTCCGTTTCTATCAAAAATCATACCGCTTCCATAATCGTTGAAAGCAATGTTAAGCATATTTATATAACCATTATGACATAAGGCATCTGAATATATATCATCTAGTGAATATGTATATATAGGTAATATTACTTGCTCTGATGTTCCATTGATTTCATAATTATAATCATAAGTTAATAGTTTAGCATTATTATTTTTATCTATGACATACCAATAATAATTATCTTCATATACATCAGGATTGTTTTGATATTCGCTCGGTAGATGTGAAGTTCCATATTTAGCTACAACAGCAACCCCTTCGCTAAATGGGAAGGCATAGTCATATTCAAATGGAATAATGGTTTTTCCTGTTTCGTCGATATACCCCCATTTGTCATTTTGCTTTACAGCTGCTAACCCCTCACTAAAATAGCTTGCATCTTGATATTTTGGCTCAATCATAACAGAGTATGATAGCTCTGAAGCTGCGGCAGGAGTAATAGAAGGAGCAACTGCACCATATGACAAGCCAAAGGCAAGCATAAAGGAAATTGCTCTTTTGATATTTTTACTAAATTTCATATAAAAACCACCCTTTCGTATGTAGAAATTACATATAAATTATACCAGTTATAGTAATATTATTCAATGATAAAATAATAAATATCAAAAAAATAATAAAAATCTAAGAAATTTTTCTTGACTTTATATTATTATATGTGATATTATATACAAGCGGTCAATCGACAGCAACAACAAATGCGCCGATAGCTCAGCTGGATAGAGTGTTTGGCTACGAACCAAAAGGTCGGGGGTTCGAATCCCTTTCGGCGTACCAGAAAATCTGAATCTTCATTTTGAGGGTTCAGATTTTTTGTTTTTTATATACCGAGGTGATATAATTTGAAAAAGAAAATATTAATTATAATATCATGTATTATTATAGCTTTGGGTGTCGGATTTGGAATTTATGTGTCTGATTATTATCATGCTGATGAAACTGCACTTGCAGTTTTAAAAGAGCAAGGAGTCACAACTGAGGATAATTTAACTATTTTAACACCAGAAAATCAGTCTGATACAGCTATAATTTTTTATGCGGGTGCAAAAGTAGAACCAGAGTCATATTTACCTATTTTAGATAAACTGAGAGATAAAGGTTTTATGTGTGTTTTAGTTCATATGCCTTTTAATCTGGCGGTTTTAGATGCTAATGAAGCAGAAAATGTAATAGAAAAATTTGAGCAAATAGAGCATTGGTATATAGCAGGTCATTCAATGGGTGGTGCAATGGCGTCAAATTTTGCATCAAAGAATAAAGATAAGATAGATGGGTTAATACTGCTTGGTGCATATATCTATGGTGATTATTCAGATGAGGATACACTTACTGTTTATGGCTCGTTAAATAGCTCGGTTGAGGAAAATATAGATTATACACAAAATATAGTTGTAATTGAAGGCGGTGGTCACGCTGAATTTGGAAACTATGGCGAGCAAGACAGTTATCAAAAGGCTACAATTTCAGCAGATGAACAGCAAAATCAAACTGTAAACGCAATATATGAGTTTATAAATAGTAGAAAATAAACACTTGTAATTTATACTAGAAATAGATATAATAATACTATGTAATTTTATGAGGAGGTACTCTAAATGGTATTACTTGCAGCTCCAGCAAGTCCACAGACGTATGTAAATCTTTTAGGTAGCATTTTGCCACTTATCTTATTATTTGTTGTATTTTACTTTTTCCTTATCCGTCCACAGAAAAAGCGTGATAAGGCTGAAAAGGAAATGCGTGATTCTATTAAGGTAGGAGATGAAATCTCTACTATTGGTGGTTTTATTGGCAAAGTTGTAAGCATTAAAGATGACACTTTAGTTATCGAATCCACTGCTGACCGCACAAAGCTAAAGCTTTATCGTTGGGCAGTTCGTGGCAAGGAAGCTTCTCCTGCTGATAAGATTGAAGAAAACAAAGAAACAAAATAATATTTGGTATACTTCCTTCTGTTAGAGAATAAATTGCTTTAGGTGATTATTTTCACAGGAGGGGAAATAAATATGAAAAAACATGAACCAACTTCTGTTGTACAAGTGCTTGCAGTGCCTGTTCTAATCGGTTTTGTTGCTACTCTTATACTTATGGCGATATGTTCTGTTGTGATATGGCTTGGTAAAATGAGCAGCACTCAAATTTCAACATTATCTCTTATATGCATTGGAATGGGAAGTTTTTTCACTTCTTTGATAGCTGCTAGACTTGCTGGACAGAAAAGATTAATGTGGGGATTTATAGCGGGTTTATGCCTTTTCGGGTGTATAGCTTTGCTTAGTCTCGCTTGGCTAGGACAAACTGTGGATTTTATGCGTGTGTCAATAAATTTTGCAGTGTCCATTGTAACTGCTGTTCTTGGCTCATTGCTCGGTGCGAGCATGAAGCGTAAGAGATATAAAAAATGAATGGAGGAATTGTGCCATGAAACACATCAAGACATTAACTTCTGCAACTCTTAAGCAGACTGCAGCTCATGGTGGTTGTGGTGAGTGCCAGACTTCTTGCCAGTCCGCTTGTAAGACTTCTTGCACTGTTGCAAACCAAAAGTGTGAGCACAACAAGTAATTTTTAAACTTGGACGAAATACTGCGAGGTGCATAAGCTTGTGCCTCGCAGTTTTCTGCGTTTTATAAATAGAAAGGATAAATTATGATTCATCGTTATTCAAAAAATGGTATCAATTTTCTTTTAGATGTAAATAGTGGCTCTGTGCATGTGCTTGATGATATCAGCTATGCAGTAGCTGGTCTGATAGATGAAAATATGACAGAAAATTGCCCAGAAAATGTTGTAAGTGAGCTTTCTCAGTACAGTGCTGAGGACGTTAAAGCCGCTTATGCCGAGCTTTTAGAGCTTAAAAAAGCAGGTCAGTTATTTGCAGATGACGATTACATTGATGTAAGCCGTTATATTCCAACTGATGCACCTGTAAAGGCACTTTGTCTGCATGTTGCACATGACTGCAATTTGCGTTGTAAATATTGTTTTGCGTCAACTGGTGACTTTGGTAAGGGCAGAAAGATTATGCCTTTTGAGGTTGCTAAGAAAGCTATTGATTTTGTTATCGAACGCTCAAAGGGCAGAAAGAATATCGAGCTTGATTTCTTTGGCGGTGAGCCACTTATGGCTTGGGATACAGTTACTAAAACTGTTGATTATGCCCGTTCTCATGAGGCTGAAACAGGTAAAAAGTTCCGTTTCACAATCACAACAAATGGTTTACTCTTAGACTCTGATAAGATTGATTATATCAATGAAAATATGGATAATGTTGTATTATCACTTGACGGCAGAGAAAGCGTAAACGATGAGTTTAGAAAAACTGTAAACGGTGGCGGTTGTTATGATATAATCGTTCCTAAATTTAAAGAGCTTGTGGACAAGCGTGGTGATAAAGATTATTATGCCCGTGGCACTTTTACAGCTAAAAACTTAGATTTTGCTAATGATGTTGTACATATTGCAGATTCAGGTTTCCCAAGCCTATCTGTTGAGCCTGTTTCTGCTGATGATGGCTGCGGTTATGAGCTTACAGAGGAGCAACTACCTACTATTTTTGCAGAATATGACCGTTTGGCAGAAATTATGCTTGAGCGTAGAAAGAACGGAAAGAGATTTACTTTCTTCCACTTCATGGTAGACCTAAACCAAGGTCCATGCGTTGTAAAACGTCTGCGTGGCTGTGGTGCAGGCTATGAATATGTAGCTATTACTCCAGATGGTGATATTTACCCTTGTCATCAATTTGTAGGTAAAGATGAGTTTAAACAGGGTAATGTACTAGAGGGTACATTTAATCTTGATATCGCTCATCAGTTTGCAGGTATGAACATCTATACCCGTGAAAAGTGTAAGGATTGTTGGGCAAAGTTCTATTGCAGCGGCGGTTGTAGTGCAGCAAACTATAACTCAAATCATAATATGAATGAGCCTTATGAGCTTGGCTGTAAGATGGAGCGTAAACGACTTGAGTGTGCAATCTATCTGAAAGCCATGGAGCAAATGGAAGAAGAATTGTAATAACAGCCAAATGTTTGTAAAAAACATGATTTTATTTGCAAATACCGCTTATTCGGTCTTATAATATACACAGTTATAATATCTTTTAGAGAGGGGGAGTATCATGGCACATAAAATCAGAGTTTCCTTCTTGGGTGAAGGCGAAATCCTTCCAGCTATTGTTCATGCAGTTTTAAAAGACTGTGTAATTCCGCCAGAAAACATCTTTTTGTCTGATAAAGATACAGCTGTTAAAGAGCAAAACCTAAAGCAAAATGTTGTATTTTGTCCAGATGATATGGACGTTGTAGTTAAAGGCGAAATAGTTGTGGTTACAGCACCTACAAAATTAGAGCTAGGCTCTGCACTTGCTCCTATAAGTGGCTGTACCAGAGGTAGAATTGTAATCGCAATTTGCCCAGATATTACCTGTGATTATGTTTTAGAGCGTGTGTCGGGTGGTACTACTGTATTGGCTGTAAAACCTGTTTTAGATGACAGTAAAAAGCCAGTAGCAACTTTAGAATTCTCTGAACAATTCCCTCCATATATGCGTACACCTTGTATGGATATCGTGGCTAGTTTGTTTGAAATTCTATAAGCATAAAATTTAAAAACCGAGAATATCTTGTAATATGCCAAATCTAGGAGGAGCATATGAAAAACAGGAATATTCTCGGTTTTGCTTTGTTTTCAAGGCTTTGGAACACACCAATTTTTATACTTTTTATCGCTTTATTTATATGTGGCGGTATAGCTGGTAGTATAACAGGTCAGCTTACATCAATAAACGACACATCTATAATCAAATCGTTTGCAGACACTATTGAAGAAAGTGCAAAACTTGCACCAACTTTTTTAGATGCAGTAAAGGCTATGTTAAGTGCTTTATCATGGCAGATTTTAATTATTGCTTTAGGGCTTTTAAAACCTGCTGGTTTGTTTATATGCATGGCTCTTACAATAAGAGGTTTTATACTTGCATTTTCTGCATCAGCTTTGTTTGGTGCATTAGGTGCAAAAGGCATTTTAATAAGCCTATGCTCTAGCGGACTTACATGGGTTGTAACTGTGCCATGCTTGATAACAAGTGCAGTTGCTTGTTATATGTCGGCAAAGCAAGCACCAAAAGGGAAAAGACTCTCATATTTTTATGTACTTAAAAGTCAAAGAGCAGTATTGTTTGTTTGTATATTAATTTCCATGTGGGCAAGTGCTTTAAAACTTCCTATTGCATATTTAATTTTACATATATAAAAAAAACTCCTCGATAAATCGGGGAGTCTTTGTTTTATAACTTATTTTGTCTTTTTATATAAGAGATAGCTATAAACACTAGGCACAATACAAGCAATCATTAAAGCTGTCATCATGATACCAAAACGAAAATATTCATTAGGAATAAGAGCAGAGAACAAAGTTATAATACCAGCTGTGAAGAACATTTTACCACCTAAACGATGGGTCTTAGTCCAGTTTTCATCACTTGACATAGTCCAAGGGGTGCGTATACCACAAAACCAGTTAGAACGAAAACGTGGCATCATATTTCCGATAAAAGCAAATAATATGCCAACAATAATGCACACTAACATAGATACATTTAATGTATTAGGTCTAAGAGCTTCTATAACGCAAATAGCGGTCATAAAAAGCATGAAAAACATCATAAAAACTTGAAAAATTTGATAAGATGAGCTGAATTTATCATAATTTTTCTTTTTAGGGTCAATTTTTGGTAGTAAAGGGAATAAAATTGCAAATACAATAGACATAATAGCAATTATAAACAGTTTGCTTTTGTCATCATATCCAACTTTGCCGCCAAAATCCCATTGTATTGGCACTTTATCAGGGAGTTTTGAATAAACCGCTAACACCAAAACAAGAGGTAAAAGTGAAAGAATAGATATAAAAATTTGCATTTTAGTTGTCTTTTTCATTGAAATCGCCACCTTTGAGAGTGTAAAACCAGCCTAGAATTTCATCTACAACTGTCATATTTAGTTCATAGGTTATATATTTTCCCTGTTTTTCATCTAAAACAAGACCAGCCTCCTTTAGTATAGAAAGATGATGTGAGATTGTCGCATTAGACACCGAAAAATGTGCAGCAATTTCACCCGCAGTTAGGGGAGAAGTGCGTAAAAGCTGTAAAATTTCACGCCTTATTGGGTCAGATAATGCTTTAAATGTAAGTTGAAATCCCATAATATATCACCTCCGAGAAATATTTAGACGTCTATCTAAATGTAATATAAAACAAGTTTAATCTTTTGTCAATAGATATTTAGATAAATATCTAAATATTATAAAAGGCGGATTTGTGCCGCCTTAATGACTATTACAAAGCCAGTTAAATATTTCGGTTTGGTCGGTTTGTGTGTCCATGCAAATTCCATCAATCATGCGTTCTGGGTGCCACTGCACAGCTAAAATAGGCAATTTATTATGCATAATTGCTTCTATAACACCATCTTTTGAATATGCAAGAGCAGAAAAACCATATGCAAGCCTACCGATTGCCTGATGATGATAGCTATTTACTGTTATTTCATTTCCATACAGCTTATTTAAAAATGTATCGGGCATAAGTTTTATTTTATGTGAGCTGTTATTATGGTTTGGTACATCTTGCACTAAATCTCCGCCAAAGAATACATTTAATACTTGAATACCTCGACAAATGCCTAAAATTGGTTTTTTCTTTGCACAAAAAGCCTGAATTAAAGCAAATTCTTCTGTGTCACGCCTTTGGTCTGTTGGTGATGATTTTATATGCTTTTGTTGACCAAATAAATCAGCGGATAAGTCACCGCCACCAGAAAGAAGTAAACCGTCAAAGCGGTCAGCAAGTAAAGTTTCATCACCGTTTAAATGCGAACAAGTTGTTATTCCTAAGGCGTTTAATGTATCTCCATAAAGCACAGAAACCGCTTTTCTTGCACTCATAGAGTTTTGCTGTGTTCCACTGCTTACAAGTACCACATAATTTTTTTGCATTTAAGATAGTCCCCCTAATTGAGAGTTATTATTTATAAATAATAACATATACCGTATGGCAGGTTTGGCAGAAATAAGGTAAAAACATTTGCTTTTATCTGAAAAAGTGATAAAATATATTTAATCGTATCATCTAAAGTGAAGGGAATGATTTTATGCTTAATGAAACAGCGGTTAAGCTCGGAAAAACTCGCTCAACAATAAGAGAAATCTTTGAATATGGAAACAAAAGAGCTGCCCAAGTGGGTAGAGAAAATATTTTTGATTTTTCAATCGGAAATCCTAATGTTCCAGCACCAGATGCAGTGCAAGATGTAATAAGTGAGCTTATTAAAACTGAAGATATTGCAAAACTTCATGGTTATACATCTGCACAAGGTGCACCAGAAAACAGAAAAGCTATTGCAGATGACCTAAATAAGCGTTTTGGTACAAATTATAATGAAAATCAGCTTTATTTGACTGTTGGTGCAGCCGCATCTCTTACAATTTCATTAAATGCTTTAACTTCATCTAAAGATGATGAATTTATTGTATTTGCTCCATATTTCCCAGAATATCTTGTGTTTATCGAGCAGGGGGCAGGTGCTAAAGCTGTTGTTATCCCTCCAAGAGAACAGGATTTTCAAATTGATTTTGATACTTTTATATCTAAAATAAATAAAAATACTAAAGGTGTTATCATAAATTCGCCATCAAATCCAAGCGGTGTTGTATATACAAATGAAACTATTAAAAAACTTGCTGAAATTTTAAAACAGAAATCAAATGAGTATAAACACCCAATTTATCTTTTATCTGATGAGCCATATAGAGAAATTGTATATGATGCAGAAGTACCATTTGTAGCAAAGAAATATGACAGAACTATTGTGTGTTATTCATATTCTAAATCACTTTCACTTGCTGGTGAGCGTATAGGTTATATTTTAGTGCCTAATGTTGAGGAATTTGAAGAAATTTATGCAGCTGTTTGCGGTGCAGGCAGAATGTTAGGCTTTGTAAATGCACCTAGCTTATTTCAAAAAGTCATAGCTAAATGTACAGGCATGACATCGGATTTATCAATTTACGCCGAAAATAGAAGATTATTACTCGAAGGCTTTGAAAAAATGGGTTATTCTTGTGTAAAACCAGATGGTGCATTTTATATGTTTCCTAAGAGCTTAGAGCCAAATGACAGAGCTTTTTGTGAACGTGCTAAAAAATATGATTTACTTTTAGTACCAGGGTCAGATTTTGGTGCAAAAGGTCATGTAAGAATTTCATATTGTGTTAAAACGGAAACAATTAAGAGAGCATTGCCTTTATTTGAAAAATTAGCAGAGGAATATAAATAAGAAAAAGACCATTTCATTTTTGAAATGGTCTTTTAGCTTATGAGAATATAGACTCAGCAGCAGATGTAAGGTTCATTTTTTTAGCTGCCTGTGCAAGTTCATTATTTAGAATGTTGACACGTTTTTGTTCTTTATCTGGCTTAGATAGAATACTGTTATTTTCTTCTGCAACAGAGTTATAATAATCTGTTTTCAAAGCATCATATTTAGAGCTTTGATTAGAAGTTATATATTCTGCTTTTTGTTCAGTTTTGTTAAAGTCAACTTTATCATTACTGCTAGGTTCATAAATGCCAGCTGATTCAACAGGTTTAGAAGGCTCATAAGTATCAAATCTTAAACGCTCAGGTTTAGCACTGGATACAGAAGGCTCAGTCTGCTGTGGTTTAGATACAGGGCTGTTAGATGTGACTGGACTATTAGAGTTTACATTTTTATTTTCAATAATTTTCTCTAGTTGTTCAAGTTCAGCTTGGGTTTTATTTGAAGGAATTGTTCTAAAATGTACCGGCTGAACTGGTGGTTTTGCATTGTTTAGACCAGTGCTATCTAGTGTAACTCTTGGTAACATTTCACTCACTTCCTTTCGTATAGCTAATATCGACCAAAGGCATATATATAATAAGTATAAAAAAATAAATATTTTAATAAAAAATCCAAACAGTAACGCTATTTACATTTATATATAATTTAGATATAATAATTAATTAGATGATAATTTAGATAGTAATTTGAAAGAAAAGGAGCATTTTTTGTATGCTGCAATTTGAGGAATACAAAGTTAAGTTAAATAATATGCAGCCTGCACTTGAAGAGCTTAGAGGAAATTTAAACCTTGAGCAGGCAGCAAGAGAAGTTGAAGAATTAGAAATGAAATCTTCTCAGCCAAACTTTTGGGATAATCCTGAGGAGAGCCAAAAGGTAGTATCAAGAATGGGTGCTTTAAAGGGAAAAATTGAAGCATTTCACGACCTTTATACGCATTGGGAGGATTTAATCACCCTTTGTGAGATGGCGATAGAAGAAAATGACGAGTCTATGCTAGAAGAACTTGAAACAGGTTTTGCACATGTCGAAGAAGAAATGGAAAAGCAAAAGATGTCAACACTTCTAACAGGTGAGTATGACAGAAATAATGCACTTGTTTCTTTCCATGCAGGTGCAGGCGGAACAGAGGCTCAAGACTGGTGTTCAATGCTTTATCGTATGTACACTAGATGGGCAGAGCGTCATGGTTTTACCTATAAAATCATGGACTATCAGGACGGTGAAGAAGCTGGTCTGAAATCTGCTGATATTATTATCGAGGGCGAGAACGCTTATGGTTTCTTAAAGGGTGAATCAGGTGTTCATAGACTTGTGCGTATTTCTCCATTTGACTCATCAGGCAGACGTCACACATCTTTCTCTGCGGTTGAAGTAATTCCAGATATTCCAGATGACTCTGATGATGTTGAAATCCGTCCAGAAGATTATGAAATGCAGGTTTTCCGTTCTTCTGGTGCAGGTGGTCAGCACATTAACAAAACATCTTCTGCTGTTCGTCTTATTCATAAGGCAACTGGTATTGTTGTTTCTTGTCAGACTGAAAGAAGCCAGTTCCAAAATAAAGATAACTGTCTGCGTATGTTGCGTTCTAAGCTTGTTGAAATCAAGGAAAGAGAACATCTTGACAAAATTTCTGATATTAAGGGCGACCAGAAGAAGATTGAATGGGGTAGCCAAATTCGTTCTTATGTATTTATGCCTTATACAATGGCAAAGGATACTCGTACAGCGTTTGAAAACACAAATATAAATGCGGTAATGGACGGCGATATTGACGGCTTTATTAATGCATATTTAACCGCACTGGCAACAGGCGAATGGGCAAGTAAAACCTAAACTTTGTTAAGCTGCTGTGATGCTCATAGCAGCTTTTTATTTTGGAGAATAAAAAAACTCTTTTTGCGAAAAACTAAAAGCAAAAGGAGGTAATATAAAATGGATAAAAAACAAAGCCCACATTATGATGATTTAAAACATATAGATTCTACTGCTATTGACCATAAGCCAAAAAAGATTGAAGATTATACAGTAGATTATCTCAAGCAAAATAAAAAATAAATATTAAAATAAAAGAGGTATTCTGTAAAAAGAACGCCTCTTTTGTATGTAGGAGTGATTGTTTTTGCAGAGAAATTTTCATCTCGACCAGATGCGAGTTATTTCTTGTATTATGGTTATTGCAATTCATGTTTGTAATATTTATAACCGAGCATTTCCAGATATATCACAATTTAATTATATTATAGCAGCATTTATAAATTCATTTTCAAGAATTTCTGTACCAATATTTTTTATGGTAAGCGGTGCTTTAATGGCAGGACGTGAGCCAGATTTACAAAAAAGTATAAAAAGATTTTTAAAGTATTTTTTTATAACAATTTTTTGGTTTATATTTTATCTTTTATGGACAAGTTTATATTTAAACGATACATACGACTTTCATAATATACTTACAACGCCAACAAGTAAACATTTATGGTTTATGTATGCACTTTTATCTATTTATTTAGCATTACCACTTATACAGACTTTAGTTAGAAATTTGTCGGATAAAATGCTTTATTATATGCTTATTTTGTTTGGTGTTTCAATTTTTGGAGGATACATACTTGAATTTATAGGTGTGTCGGTTAAATATCCAATAGCTATTATTTCTCAAAATCAATATTTATTCTTTTTTATATTGGGTTATGTGTTATACAATAAAAAACACAAAATAAGTGGTTGGTTTTTTATTGTTGGCTGTTTAGCTGCTGCAATCTGTACTATAATTGTGTCATATATTGAGGGAAACCATAATGAAGTGATTTTTCAGTATAGAAACCCTATGATTGTTTTAGCCTCAGCGAGTGCATTTATAATAATGCTTAAATTTCCAAAAAGTATTCCACAGGCTTGGGAAAAGTTTGTCAGTCATGTTTCGGATAACTCTTTTGGAATTTATGTTTTACATGCAGTGTTTTTAAATATTATAGATAAAGAGCTTATTATGCCAGCAGTGCCTGCATGGTTTGGAATTTTGCTGTTTGTAGCTATAATTTTTGTTTTAAGCGATATATTTATTAATATATTTAGAAAAATTAAATATATAAATTATTTCTTCTAAATAAAAAAATCCGATGAGAATAAAGCTCATCGGATTTTTTTTACTTAGTACCAAAAATACGGTCGCCAGCATCGCCAAGACCTGGAACAATGTAACCATGTTCGTTTAAGCCTTCATCAATAGCTGCAACAAAAATGTCTACATCATCATGTGCCTTTTGAACTACTTCAATACCCTCAGGAGTGGAAAGTAGACACATTAACTTGATGTTTTTTACGCCCTTATCCTTTAGCATTTGAATAGCAGCGGCAGCAGAACCACCAGTAGCAACCATTGGGTCAATTAGAATAACATCACGTTCTGCAATATCAACAGGCAGTTTGCAGTAGTAGTCAACAGGTTTTAGGGTTTCAGGGTCGCGATATAGACCTAAATGACCTACTTTAGCATTAGGGATAAGCTCTAGCATACCGTCAACCATGCCAAGACCTGCACGAAGAATAGGAACAAATGCAAGCTTTTTACCAGAGATAACTCTAGCACTAGCATGAGCAAGTGGTGTTTCAATCTGAATTGTTTTTAGTGGAAGGTCACGAGTTGCCTCATAACACATAAGCATAGCAATTTCTCTTGTAGCCTCACGAAATTCTTTTACACCTGTCTGACAATCACGCATTAGAGTTAATTTGTGCAGAATAAGTGGGTGATTCATAACATGAACTTTTGACATAGTGAAAACTCCTTAAACAGTAATTTTTGTTTTCTTAGGCTGTGCAATATATGGTGGACGCAGATAAAAAGCATCAAGCTCATTTGCACATACACCCTTGCCATTATTTAAACCAGTCAGAGCAAGTTTAGCTACGCCATAAGCAGATGGGTAACGCAAATGCTCAGGTGCGAGACATAAATTAGGACATATAGGGATAAGCTTAGTATAACATAAATTAGCTCCATCTCCAACTAAAATTTGTGAAGTTTCGCCAATTTCTTCGGCGAGTTCATCTAGCTTAATTGCTCTATCTTCACAAAGACGGGTTAATGTTTGACCTTCTCTTTTGAAAAAAGCTTGATATACTTGACCTGCACGAGCGTCCATAACACAACAAATATTTTCACCATAAACAGTTTGAGCCATTGCCTCAAGTGTTGATACACCAATACAAGGTTTATTTGTCGAAAAAGCAAGTCCTTTAACTGTTGCTACACCTATTCTAAGACCAGTAAAAGAACCAGGGCCAGCAGCTATGGCAAAAGCATCAACATCATCAAGTGTATGGTCACAGCCAGCAAGCAGACTTTCTGCCATAGGAAGAAGTGTACGGCTATGTGTAAGACCACAGTTTTGATAAGACTGAGCAATTATTTTTTCATCATCAGTCAGACATACGCTTGCAGAAACAGCAGAGGATTCAAAGCTTAAAATTCTCATTACACATGAACCTCCTCAATAGTTATAATTCTATCATCTGGCTCAGTACCATATTTAATAGACACCAATTTATGGTCGGGGAGTGCATCGTTAATATTTTCGCTCCATTCGATTAAAATAATTCGTTTTGAGTCTAAATACTCATCAAATCCAAGCTCAAAAAGTGCTTCAGGGTCTAGAATACGGTACATATCGAAATGTACTACATCAAATAAATCTGTATGATATTCATTGGCAATAGCAAAAGTTGGACTGGTAACACGTCCTTTATATCCAAGACCGTAAAGAATACCACGAGAAAAAGCAGTTTTTCCTGCACCTAAATCGCCAGTAAAAGCGATAACATCACCTTTTTTTAGTGTTTTTGCAAAATCTGCACCGATTTTTTCAGTATCTTCTGGGCTATGTGAAAGATATTCACTCATAGAAGGTTAATCCCCTTTTAAATTTTAATATACATTATCATATCAGATATAAATAAAAAAGGCAAGTTTAGCGGATATTTGGAATAAAAATGGGAAAAATAAACCTAAAACAAAAGGAGAGATTAAAAATATGAAACTAGATTTTATTTGCGGCGGAATACTTGAATATACAGGAACATACAGACAAATTAGCGGTATTGATGGTGTAAATATAGAAAATCTTGATTTAAATAATAAAACATTAAGGGTAAGCGGTATAAGTTCAAGAAATTATGATGAAGTTTGTACAAAACTTAGAGAAATAGGCTGGAGAAAGTTAAATATATAATTAGACAAAATAATTGCATAAATGATAAAAATACTGTATAATTAATAGAGTTATTCAAATTTTTAGTATAAAAGAAAGAAGGGAATCTATGGCATTTTTAAAGGAATTTGAAACAGTATTTAACGGATTTATGGGAGTTTTAAACGAGGTTTTATACAGTAAACTTCTTATATTTTTACTGATTGCAGCAGGTTTATATTTTACCGTACGCACAGGCTTTGTACAGCTTCGCAGTATGGCTGATGTTATGAAGATTTTAAGAGAGCGTGGAGAAGAAAAAGATGGCAAAAGACAAATTTCTTCATTCCAAGCACTTATGATTTCCACAGCATCACGAGTTGGTACAGGTAATATTGCAGGTATTGCATCAGCTATTGCAATCGGTGGTGAAGGTGCAGTATTTTGGATGTGGCTGATGGCTATTATTGGCGGTGCATCAGCTTTTATAGAATCTACACTTGCACAGATATACAAGGTACATGACGGCAACTCTTTTAGAGGCGGTCCAGCATATTATATTCAAAAAGGATTAGGAAAACGCTGGTTAGGCTGTGTGTTTTCTGTACTGCTTATTTTGTGTTTTGCTTATGGTTTTAATGGACTTCAAGCATTTAATATTTCTTCTGCTATTAAATATTATGTGCCACATTATGACCAGACAAGTATTCCTATGATTGTAGGTTTAATTCTAGCAGTTACTACAGGTTTAGTTATTTTTGGCGGTGTACACAGAATTAGCTTTATTACATCTGTAATAGTACCTATTATGGCTTGCGGTTATATTTTAATCGGTCTTGTTATGTTCTTTAGCAATATTGCGATTGTTCCAGAGGTATTTAAAACAATTTTTGTTAAGGCATTTGATTTTCAGGCTTTCGTAGGCGGTTTTGCAGGCAGTGCAGTTGTTCAAGGCATTAAACGAGGTTTATTCTCTAATGAGGCTGGTATGGGTTCTGCACCTAATGCGGCAGCAACTGCGGTTGTATCTCACCCAGCAAAACAGGGTATTATTCAAACTCTATCTGTATTTTTAGATACACTTGTTATTTGTTCTACTACTGCGATTATCTTACTTACATCTGGCGTAGAAAAAACACAGGATATTTCATATGTACAGCGTGCAGTATCCACTGTTTTTGGTGAGGTTGGTATTTTATTTATTACAATCGCAATTTTCTTCTTTGCATTTACAAGCCTTGTAGGTAACTATTATTATACAGAATCAAATTTACTGTTTATCAAGAATAATAAAACATTGTTAAATGCATTTAGAGTTACTTGTCTAATTGCTATTTTCCTTGGTGCACAGGCAGATTTTTCAACAGTATGGAATTTAGCAGACGTTTTAATGGGCTTTATGTCTATTGTTAATATCTTTGCTATTGTACTGCTTGGAAATATTGCTATAAATGCATTAAAAGACTATGATAAACAACGTAGTGAGGGTATAAACCCAGTATTTAAAGGTAAAAATATTGGTCTTAATGACTTAGACACATGGAATTAAAATAAAAGGACTGCTTTTGCAGTCCTTTTTTGTTAGTAGTTAAAAGGTAAAATACCTAGTTTGTCAAGTGCATATGAAACACCGTTTTCATCAACATGCTTTGTAACAAAATCAGCAGCTTGTTTAACATCTTCCATAGCATTGCCCATAGCAACACCGATATTTGCATGAGAAATCATCTCAATATCATTTCCGCCATCACCAAAAGCTATACTCTGTTCAAGTGGGATATTAAAATACTCTAGTATTTTATCCATACCGACATTTTTACCGCCATCGACAGGTATAACATCAGCGAACATATGATGCCAACGTGTACATCTACAATGTGGTAGATGCTCAAGAAATTCCTTATCCTGCTCTATTGGCATAAATGCACCAAGCTGATATACATCATTTTCTAAAGCCCTTTGAGTGTCCTCTACATCACCTAAAATTTTTTCACCACCCAGCATTTTATTAAAATGCTGGGTATGTTCATTTTCAAGACCTAAATAATGATGTTCAGCTTCTATAAAACTACAAGCAATTTTCTTTTCTTTTATATATGGAAGCAGCATTTCAATAGAGCTTTTTGGAATTGTGTGGCTGTGAATCATCTTATCGCCAATATAACACATTTGACCATTTAAATAAATATATCCATCAAATTCAAAATCAAATACTTCACGAAGGTATGTAGCGGTTTGAGGAGCACGACCAGTTGCAACGAAAAGCTTTATACCCATATCACGCAAAGCGTAGAGAGCTTTTTTAGTAGCTTCTGGCACTTGATGAGTGTTAAAACTTAAAAGAGTTCCGTCAATATCAAAAAAAGCGGCACGAATCATATATTATATCCTTTCTGTTTTTTATTGTCTAATCAAGTAACAGTATAGCATAATAAGCTAAATAAAAAAAGCCTTAGGCGAATTAACACCTAAGACTTTGAAAAATTTTAAATTACTTGCCGTTAGCCATAGAAGCAACTTCAGCTGCGAAGTCGTCAACCTTCTTTTCGATGCCTTCGCCCTTTTCAAAACGGGTGTAGGAAGCCAGCTTGATTTCGCCGCCAAGTTCCTTAGCAACAGCTGCAATGTGCTGCTCAACAGAAACCTTGTTTTCCTTAACGAAAGCCTGCTGAAGTAGGCAGTTCTCTTCGTAGTACTTGCCGATACGGCCATCAACCATCTTGTGGATAATCTGCTCTGGCTTTGGCTTAGCAGCAGTCTTGTTCTCCTCAAGAGCCTGAGCTAGAAGGATTTCTCTTTCCTTAGATAGAGTAGCCTCATCAACATCGGACTTGTCCATGAAAGATGGGTTCATAGCAGCAGCCTGCATACCGATGTCCTTACCAAGAGCAAGAACAGTAGCGTTACCCTTTAGGTTTTCAGAAACTTCAAGAGCAACAAGAACACCTATAACACCGCCCATGTGGTTGTAAGCAACGTTTACAGTGTTAGCATCGTAACGAGCGAAACGACGAATCTGAATGTTCTCACCGATAGTTAAAATCTTCTCCTGAAGAGCAGCCTCAACGGTCATGCCGTCCATATCGCAAGCCTTAAGAGCCTCAACGTCAGCTGGGTTAGACTTGATAACAACAGCAGCAAGGTCGTTTACGAACTTCTGGAAGTCAGCGTTCTTAGCAACGAAGTCGGTCTCAGAGTTAACTTCGATGATAGCACCGATACCGCACTCGTCACAAACCTTAGCACAAACCATACCCTCAGCAGCGATACGGTCAGCCTTCTTAGCAGCCTTAGCCAGACCCTTCTCACGAAGAATTTCGATAGCCTTATCGAAATCACCGTCAGCCTCTGTAAGAGCCTTCTTACAGTCCATCATACCTACGCTAGTCATTTCGCGTAGCTTCTTTACGTCAGCAGCAGTAAAAGCCATTTTTATATTCCTCCAAAAAATAGAATTTTAAATAAAAGTAGGGTGGAAGGCTCCGGCGACCGCTAATAAAAGCGATGCAAGCCGAAAACCGGCACGCCAAAAGAGCTTTCGCACCCTAACATAAAAAATCAAAAATTAGTTTAAATTAAGCCTCAGCAGTTGCAGCTTCTTCTTCCTTAGCCTCAACCTCTAACTGCTCGCCCTGCTTGCCCTCGATTACAGCGTTAGCCATAGTCTGAGAGATAAGCTTGATAGCACGGATAGCATCGTCGTTACCTGGGATAACGTAGTCGATTTCGTCTGGGTCACAGTTAGTGTCAACGATAGCAACTACTGGAATACCTAGCTTCTTAGCCTCAGCGATAGCGTTCTTTTCCTTGCGTGGGTCAACAACGAACATAGCACCTGGAAGCTTCTTCATGTCCTTAACGCCGCCAAGATACTTCTCAAGCTTAGCGATTTCAAGCTGAAGCTTGATAACTTCCTTCTTAGGCAGAAGGTCAAAAGTGCCGTCTTCCTGCATCTTCTTAAGCTGATTTAAACGGTTGATACGAGTACGCATTGTCTTGAAGTTGGTCAGCATACCACCTAACCAACGAGCGTTTACAAAGTACTGACCTGCACGCTCAGCTTCCTCACGGATAGCGTCCTGAGCCTGCTTCTTAGTACCAACGAACAGGATAGAATCACCGTTAGCAGCGATGTCACGAATGAAGAAGTAAGCTTCCTCAAGCTTCTTAACAGTCTTCTGCAGGTCGATGATGTAGATACCGTTACGCTCAGTGAAGATGTATGGAGCCATTTTTGGGTTCCAACGACGGGTCTGATGACCAAAGTGTACACCAGCTTCTAAAAGCTGTTTCATAGAGATTACGCCCATTTTAATATTTCCTCCTTGGTTTTTACCTCCATCTCGTTCATCTGTCAGCGGCAGTATATATAATACCACCAGCCGCTTGCATCACGAGATGTGCGTAATATTCATACTGGTTTATCTTATCACACAAAACACTTTTTGTCAAAGGGTAATTTTTATCTTATATTAGCCCACCATTTTTTTCTTTCTTTTCGTTTAATATTATGTTCATATCTAACTAAAATTATATCATCACCAATTTTTTCTATTTGCTCCCAAGCGATAACATAATCTTCATCACGACCTAAAAGACCGAAAAAGTGACATCGTCCAGGGACAACTATGGAAACAACTCTGCCGCAAAGCGTATCAACTTCAACATCACCTACATAACCCATTCTGCACCCATCATAGAGGTTTATTACTTCTTTACATCTTAAATCGGTTATACGACAGCAACTAGACATGTTTTAAATCCTCCTTTAGCTGATTTTTTTGAAAAATTCTTCGGTAGATATACCCGATGGTCTGTTAAATCTGCCAAGTTTAAATAAACATTCAGGGTTTCTTGTCAGTGTGTTTACACGCTCCTCACAAGTGAGAGTGCATAAAAAGCCTAAGCTTTCTATTATTTCCTCACTTTCAGAGCTATAAATACCATAAGGATATGTGTAACAGGTCGGAGCAGATATGCCATTGTCAGTAAGTAATTTTTGAAGTTTTTCTGTGTCAGAAACTAAAATATTTTGATAATCTTCTTTACTTTCACCACGAATACGGGTACTTCCTTTTCTTGGACTTTGGCTATGCATATCATATGAATGATTTTGTATTTCAAAAACATCACTCATTTCCTTTAATCTATTTATGTTTAAATAAGACCAATAAGCGTTTTCTTCGCCAGTATTAGTAAACTTTTCTGTTTCAGAGCCAATAACCGAGATTACAGCGGTCATATTACGCTCTTTAAGTAGTGGATAGGCATAAAGATAGTTATTAAAATGCCCATCGTCAAATGTTATCATAACAGGCTTTTTGGGAAGGTCTGCAAGCCCGTCGACGTAACGAATTAAATCACTAATAGTTACTGTTTCATAGCCATTTGATTTTAAATAATCCAAATCACTAGCTAAAGCATCAGGAGATACAACATAATCACCAGCTCTCGCAGTATCTCTAAGTATGCTGTGATACATAATAATAGGAAGTTCTACTTTGTCATCAGTGTAAGCGGTTTGAGCTTCTAAAGGCTTTGATATTACAAATTCATTTGCAAAATATATACCGAAAAGCAAAACAAAAACAGTAAATATTTTAAGTATTTTTTTCATGCTGATTCTCCTCTCACAAAACAGCATTTTTTGCTCATTGCTTTATATTTTATGGCGAGAAAATAAAGTTTAGAACAAAAAAATAGACAGTAGATAAAACTCTACTGTCTATGAAAAATTTAATTTAAGCGGCAGGTTCAGCCTCTGTTTGAGTTGTTTCAGAAGGTGAGGCATCATCTTCTGCACTTTCTCCATAAGAGAAGAAACTGTGTAAGGTGTTTTTATAATCAACTGTGTGGTTGATAGTTAAATCTTGATAATCTTTAATTTCAGGGAAAAGATTTACTAAATCACCAGCAGGATAATAGTTACCCGCAGCATCATAAGCACCCTTTGCACAGATAACAGGCCATTGTTTGCTTTGCTCTAAGATGTGGCTTTGATAATCACTCATAGGCATATCAACTGCATCAAGCATCATAGGAGCTAAATAGTTAATACTTGTGCGAACATCAGTTTTTTGCTCAATATCATAGTTAGCCCAAATAAAGAATGGAACCATGTATTTTTTCATAAGTTCATTAGCATCTTTAGTTAGGTTTGGATTTACCCAAGAATAGAAGCTAGAATCTAAAGATGGCTGATGGTCACCAAAGAATACAACAACAGTTGGCTCATCATAATTTTCAAGAGCGGTTATAAATTCACCAAGAGCTCTATCGCTTTCATGCTGTTCAGATAGATAAAGCTCAGTCTTAGGGAAGTTGCCCTCTTGACCTACAATAGAAACTGTTTGTTCATAACCATTGCCGCCGCCTTCGTAGCCGCTGTGATTTTGCATGGTTATATTCATAATAAACAGTTTTTCATCATCTTCCTTGTTTTCAAGACGGTCTAAAATCTGGTTAAAGTTATATTCGTCACTTGGATATAAACGATAGTAATCAACATCTTTCATATCTTCAAGGAAATAAGACTCATCAAAGCCCATTTTGCTGTAAACAGCAGGTCTGTTCCAACCAGCACGCAGCCAAGGGTGCATTGCAACGGTTGTATAATCCTGATTGTTAAGTACAGATACTAAAGAGTCATAGTTTTGCACATCGTCAAAGTAGTGCAGATAAACCATAGTATCAGGAATAAATAAAATAGAGTCGCTAGATAAAAATTCAAATTCAGAGTTAGCAGTTTTAGAACCAAAAATAGATGCATACGCATAACCTGTAATTGCATTTTCATTAGTTCTTAGTGAGTCCATAAAAGGTGTAACTTCGATATTGGTTTCAAAATCGCCAAGAACTCTTAAATCACCATAAGATTCGCTCATAATAGCTATAATATTAGGTTTTACATCAGAGCTTGCAGTAACAGGTTCTTTTTCCTCACGCTGAGCTGCTGTTTCATTTGCGATGGTTTCAACCGCTTGAGCAGAATAATATTCAGGAATATCACTTCCGCCTTTTTGGCAAAGTGTAGCTAAATTACTTGCAAAGTATAAATCATAGTTAAATGCATTAGAATTAGCTTTATAATAATCGCCGTAGCCTACAAATGGCAGACATGCAAACAGCATAACAGAAGCAAGAGCTGATAGCTGCTTAAAGCGAACTTTACGACCTCTTACATATTCATCACCGCCCATACGGTACATAGTGACAGTCCAGAGGATTAAAAGAGCACCAAGTAAAATAATATATCGGTCTGGAGTGTAGTCATAGTTTTCAGCAACACCAAAAGCGGTTGTAATAGAAGATATATCATCAACAGATATAGGAGAACCTCTAAACAGCCATACATAGTGGTTAACTACGCCAAGTACACCAAAAATACTACAACCGATTACGATAGCTTTACGAAGTGAATCAGTTCCTACAAATAATAGAACAAACACCGCTGTATGGAATAGAATATTTAAAAGACCAATAAACTTTAATCTTTCGTAATAAGCACCAGAAGAAATGAGACTTAAGTAAAAGTGTGTAATAAATCCGCAAAATAATAGTGATACAATCCAGCGGATATGACGCACACCTGTAACACCAGTCCAAGGTATCAAGCGGCTTATAACAAGTACAACACCAGCTACTACAAATGGCATAAATGTCTGACTATTTACAATACGTTCAACTGCTAGATAGTTGAGTAAAACTGCTGTATAAAGCATGGAAATGAACAACATACCGTACTTTTTCCAGAAGTTTTTATCAATTTTCCAGAAATTCTTATCCATAGTATCTTCCTAGTTCCTTCTTTCAAGAATTTATTTTCGTTTTTCGTTATACCATAAAAACGGTGAAAACTCAATCTTTTTAAGAGAGCTTTCACCGTTTTGACATAAAATTTGTGAGTAATCACAAATTTACATACTATTTACTTGACTTTGCTTATCATAAACACATTAAATATTGACCATAAAGAGTTTGTTTTAATTTGTCAGCAAGAGAATTTAAATCCTCCTCGGATATATAATTTCTTTTAAAGGCAATTTCTTCAAGACATGCAATATATCGACCAGTTTCATCTTGTACAGTTTTTACTGCTCTTGCAGCTTCTAAAAGATTGTCAGCAGTACCAGCATCAAGCCAAGTGAATTTTTCATCAAGCTTTATAACATGAAGCTCATTTCGCTTTAAATATTCTATGTTTACATCGGTGATTTCTAGTTCACCTCGTGCAGATGGTTTTAATGAATGAGCGATTTCTATAACCTGATTATCATAGAAATATATTCCTGGGATAATATAATTAGACTTAGGGAAACGAGGTTTTTCTTCAATAGATAATGCATTTCCGTTTTCATCAAATTCAACAACGCCAAAAGCTCTAGGGTCTTCCACATAATAACCGAAAACAGTAGCACCTTTTTGGTTTATCTTGCCTGCATTTGACATTATTTGTTCAATATTTGGACTGTGGAAAATATTATCACCTAATACAAGACATACAGAGTCATTTCCTATAAAATGCTCAGCTACAAGAAAAGCGTCAGCAATTCCACGAGGTACTTCTTGTACTTCATAAGATATATTAACTCCCCATTTGCTGCCATTGCCTAAAAGACGATAAAAAGGACCTTCCTCGCTAGGGGGAATAATTATCATAATATCACGAATACCTGCTTGCATAAGCACAGCAAGAGGATAATAAATCATTGGTTTATCATATACTGGTAAAAGTGGTTTACAAACAGGGCGAGTCATAGGGTAAAGTCTAGAACCACGACCAGCAGCAAGAATAATTCCTTTCATATCTTTCTCCTAACAGGGGCATACCCATAAATTATTGCCCCTATATTCTATCATAATATTAACCGAAAGTATACAGCAAGAATTTACAGAATAAACCATAAAAATTTGCCAAATAAAAAAGCATTAAAGTAAAAACTCTAATGCTTTTAGTAAACTATTTAAGCCAGTTTGGTTTTTCTCTCATTCTTACGCCTGCGGCTATACCTAAGGCTGTATACATAGTTATAACCGATGAGCCACCATAAGAGAAAAGCGGAAGTGTAATACCAACAACAGGGAACATACCAATACACATAAGTATATTTTCAAATGTTTGGCTTAAAAACATACCTGCAATACCAATTATCATAAGGGAAGAAAAAGTTGTGTTTGCTGTGTAACTTACATAAAATAGTCTTAGTATAAGAAGTGATAAGAGTGCAAGCACAAGAAGACAACCTACAAGACCAAATTCTTCACCAGCAACAGCAAAAATAAAGTCTGTGTGTTTACCAGGGAAATTAGAATGTTGCATTTGACTGCCCTGTAAAAAGCCAGAGCCAAAAACTTGACCTGCACCAATAGCAACTTTACTTTTTTCTGTTTGCCATGCTACGGTTTCATTTATAGCGGGGTCAAATAATACTAAAATTCTATCAAGTCGGAAACCAGAAATGACTTTCCATACAAAAGGTATAGATGCAACAATTACAACTAAACCGCCTGCAAACCATTTAAGGCTAAGACCTGCACCAAAAAGCATAACAATAAATATAAAAATATAAGATAGACCTACACCCACATCAGATGATGGTTTAACAACTGCAACAAATATAATAAGCAAATGAAGTCCTAAACCAAGAAGTGTTCTCCAGTGGTTCATTCTATCAAATTCCTGTGCAAGATGTGCGGCAAAAGTAAAAATAAAAATTACTTTGCCAACTTCACCAGGCTGAATACCGAAAGAGCCAAATCTAAGCCAGCTATGGTTACCGCCTTCACTGAAACCAAGTGGTGTGAAAAGCAAAAGCTGAAACAGTATATTTGCTACAAAAAAGAATTTCCAATAGCGGGAAAGCTCTTCCAAATCGAAAAGACTTGTTATAACAAATGCAACTATACCTATAAGCACAGAAATAAGCTGAGTTAATAGGTATTTACTAGACTGTTCCATGCTATAAGTTGCAGAATATACCAAAATACCGCCATAAGTAGAGCAGCAAAGAGCTACTATAAGCAAATAAAGGTCTGTATGCTTTAAATAATGTCCAAGTGAACGAAAGCTATACAAGATTTCACCTCCAGAAAAATATATAAACGCTTACTACATATCATAACATAAAAAAAATATAATTTAAATATCAAAATTAAAATATAATATACTTCATTTTCATATTAAAACTGTGTTATAATAGTTAAAAATGTTGTATTAATGGCAAAATTTGTTGATTAAACGGTAAAAGAAAGGGTGTTTTGATGCTTACAGATATTGAAATCGCACAGGCATGTAAAATGAAACCAATAGTAGAGGTTGCTAAAAAAGCAGGACTAAATGAGGACGATTTAGAGCTTTACGGTAAATATAAAGCTAAAATTTCTGCTGATGTTTGGAAGCGTCTTGCAAATAAGGAAGATGGTAAGCTTGTACTTGTTACAGCTATAAACCCAACACCAGCAGGAGAGGGAAAAACCACTACAACAGTTGGTTTGGGTCAAGCGATGCATAAAATCGGTAAAAATGCAATAATTGCACTTCGTGAGCCATCTTTAGGGCCTGTATTTGGTATTAAAGGCGGTGCAGCGGGTGGCGGTTATGCACAGGTTGTACCAATGGAGGATATTAACCTGCATTTCACAGGTGATATGCATGCAATCACAGCAGCAAATAACCTATTATGTGCTATGCTTGATAACCATATGCAGCAGGGAAATACTCTAGGCATTGACCCAAGACGAGTTATTTTCACTCGTGTTATGGATATGAATGACAGAACTCTTAGAAATATCACAATCGGTCTGGGCGGTAAGGCTAACGGCATACCAAGAGAAGACCATTTTATGATTACAGTTGCAAGTGAAGTTATGGCAATTTTATGTCTTGCATCTGACATTCACGACCTTAAAAAGCGTTTTGGTGATATCTTAGTCGCTTATACATATTCAGGCGAGCCAGTTTATGCTAAGGATTTAAATGCTCATGGTGCAATGGCAGCTCTTATGAAGGACGCTATCAAGCCAAACCTTATCCAAACACTTGAAGGCACTCCTTGTTTAATGCATGGCGGCCCATTTGCAAATATTGCTCACGGCTGTAACTCCGTACAGGCTACCAGAATGGCAGCTCGTTTGGCTGATATTGCAATCACTGAGTCTGGTTTTGGTGCAGACTTAGGTGCGGAAAAGTTTATTGATATCAAATGTCGTAAAACAGGTTTAAAGCCTGATTGTGTTGTGCTTGTTGCAACTGTTAGAGCTTTAAAATACAATGGTGGCGTTGCAAAAACCGACCTTAACACTCCTAATGTAGAAGCACTTAAAAAGGGTATTTGCAACCTTGATGCACATTTAGACAATATTGCAAAGTTTGGCGTTCCATGTGTTGTAGCGATTAACGCATTCCCGACCGATACTGAGGAGGAAATGGAGTTTATTCGTGAGCATTGTGCAAAGCGTGGAGTAAGAGTTGCACTTAGCGAAGTATTCGCAAAGGGCGGAGAAGGAGGCATTGAGCTTGCTGAAAAGGTCATTGATGTTTTAGAAAACGAGCAAGCAAACCTAAAAATGCTCTATGAAGATGAAATGCCACTTGCAGAAAAGATTGAAACAATAGCTAAAACTATTTATGGTGCAGATAAGGTAAATATTATGCCAGCAGCAGCCAAGGAGCTTGATAATATTGCAAAATTAGGCTTTGGAAATCTGCCAATTTGTATGGCAAAAACCCAGTATTCACTATCTGATGACCAGACAAAACTCGGCAGACCTACTGGTTTTGATATCACAGTTCGCTCTGTAAGACTTGCAGCGGGTGCAGGTTTTGTGGTTTGTGAAACAGGTGCAATTATGACCATGCCAGGGCTGCCAAAAGTGCCAGCAGCTGAGAAAATTGATATTGATGCAGATGGCAAGATTGTAGGCTTATTCTAAAAAATATAAAAGGCGAGCTTTAAAGCTCGCCTTTTTAAGTTTTAGCCTAATTTTGCACCCGCTGGAACAGAGTCATCAAGCATTAGAAGATGTAGTTCTTCTTTGCCGTCAACCTCACGAATAGCAGAGATAATCATACCATTGGATTCATGTCCCATCATCTTGCGTGGTGGAAGATTTGTACAAGCAACAACAGTTTTACCAACTAAATCAGCTGCGTTGTAGAATTTAGCAATACCAGATAAAATCTGACGATTTACACCAGAACCATCATCAAGCTGGAATTTTAACAGCTTTTCGCTCTTTTCTACATTTTCGCAAGCTAGAACCTTACAAACTGTCATTTCAACCTTTGCAAATTCATCAATAGAAACACAGCCTTCTGGAATTTCTACTTTTTTAGCCTTCTTTTCAGCCTTCTTAGCAGCTTTTTCAGCTTCTTTAGCCTCTTTTTTAGCCTTCTTTTCTGCCTCTGGGTCAATGCCAGTGATTTCTACTAATTTCTTAGCGATATCAATACGAGCAAACAGAATTTCAGCCTCAGATAGCTTATGTCCTGCATTAATTGCACCAAAAGATTTTAAGGACTCTACACCAGCGTTTTCAAGATTTAGCTGTGCAAAAATCTTATCTGATGTTTCTGGAAGATATGGCTTTAACATAACAGCTGCAAAGCGAATAGATTCAAGCAGATTATAAAGTACAGTGCCAAGTCTAGCCTTTTTGCTTTCGTCCTTAGCAAGTGCCCAAGGCATGGTTTCGTCAATATATTTGTTAGAGCGACGAAGTAAAGTGAAAATCTCATCAATAGCATCAGCTACATGGAGTCCAGCCATACGAGTTTCAACTTTTTCAGGCAGAGCAAGAGCAACAGCCTTTAACTCATCATCAACAGGTTCACAGTCGGTTGGCTCTTGTACAATGCCGTCAAAATACTTTTGTGTCATAGCGATTGTACGGTTTACAAGGTTGCCGAGTACATTTGCAAGGTCGCTGTTAATTCTCTCCATAAGCATTTCATAGGTCATAACACCGTCATTTGCAAATGGGATTTCATGCAGTACATAGTAACGCACAGCATCAACACCAAACCATTTAACAAGGTCATCAGCATAGATAACATTGCCAGTAGACTTGGACATTTTACCGTCACCAACTAAAAGCCAAGGGTGACCAAATACCTGTTTTGGAAGTTCTTCACCTAAAGCCATTAGGAAGATAGGCCAGTAAATTGTATGGAAACGGATAATATCTTTACCGATTAAATGCACATCAGCAGGCCAGAATTTTTTATAATGCTCGTCATGGTTGCCGTCTGGGTCATAACCGCAGAAAGTGATATAGTTTGTTAGAGCGTCAAGCCATACATAAACAACATGCTTTTCATCAAAAGTTACAGGAATACCCCAACTAAAAGAGGTACGAGAAACGCATAAATCCTGTAATCCTGGTTTGAGGAAGTTGTTAACCATCTCATTTTTACGGCTTTCAGGCTGAATAAACTCTGGGTGGTCTTCAATATGCTTCATTAAACGGTCAGCATATTTGCTCATTTTAAAGAAATATGCTTCTTCTTCAGCGTCTGTTACTGGTCGACCACAGTCTGGGCAACAGCCATCAACTAATTGGCTTTCAGTCCAGAAAGATTCGCAAGGTGTGCAGTATTTTCCTTTATAGCTGCCTTTGTAAATGTCACCTTGCTCATAGAGCTTTTTAAAGATTTTCTGCACTTTTTCTACATGCATAGGGTCGGTTGTACGCACAAATTTATCATAAGTTGTGTTCATCATATCCCAAATATCATGAATTTGGTTTGCAACACCGTCTACATAAGCTTGAGGAGTTACACCCGCAGCCTCTGCTTTATCTTGAATTTTCTGACCATGTTCATCAGTGCCAGTCTGGAAATATACATCATATCCAGTCATACGCTTATATCTTGCAATAGCATCAGCAAGCACAATTTCATAAGTGTTGCCAATATGAGGTTTTGCAGAGGTATAAGCAATAGCAGTGGATATATAATAAGGTTTTTTGTCCATTTTATATAGCTCCTTTCTAAAAAATCCCTTTACCTATTTATTTTATCCAAAATTTCTGTTTAAATCAATAGTTTAGGCTAATATCAAAAACATCACCATTTGGAACAGTGGTTGGTTTAATGCTTGTTTTAGACTTTTGGGCAGTTAAAGCAAAGCTCAAATCAAGAGTTTTGCCACCAGTTAAATTTAATGTGAAATCATAGGTTTTACTTGTATTATATGAAGAAGTCGAGATATTAACACCATTTTCTGCTTTATTTGTTGTTAAAACTGCATCAGAGATGTTTTTATTTTCATCAAAATTCATCTTTAAAGTGATAACATTATTATTTAGTGCAATACTTCCGTCTTCATTAGTTACAAAGCTTTCATCACCATAAATATTTTTCATATTATCAAGATAAGCTTTCACAGTGCCTACGCTGTTATCAGGATTTGTATTAAGTGTAACTGTTTGAGCAGAAGATGCAAGATAATATATAAAATTAGTGCCAAAAGATAAAGGATTAAATTCAGATATGCAAGCCCAAGTGTTTGGCTCTAAGCCTAAAGGTGTAAAAATAGAGCCAGATAAGTAAAGCTTATTATCACTTAAAATAGCTGCATAAGAGCCATTGGAAATGCCGTTTAATACGCTTTCAACTTGAGAATTTACAGCATTTTCACCCTCATTTGCAATAATTGCTGATTTAATAGAATTGATATCTGTTGTGCTAGTGCCAGAAAGCTCTAAATCAGAGTTATTTTTAACGCCGTTTAGTGTACCGCTTGTGTTAACTGGGATATTGCCCATAGCGGTTTTATATTTCATAGAGTTTGTAAAAGTGCCTGTTAGAGCAACATTCTCATTTGAAAAATCAATATATTTTTGTATATTGTTAAACTTATTTTCATATTCGCTCATAAGTTTACCTACATCAACGATTAAAACCGTTCTTGTGTCATTTACCCAGTCAACACAAGCACCAAGAGCCTCAGAAGCAAATCTAATAGGCACATATGTACGGTTATCTCTTATAAATGGGGCAACATCTATAATTCTGGTCTGTGACTCACCATTTTCTGTTATGGTAACATCTTGTCTGCCAATTATAAATTTAACAGTTGTATCATCACGCACAGCAGTAATTGTGTTTGTTTCACCGTTCCAAGAAACTTCAGCGTCCATTTGCTCGAAAATAGCACGAAATGGCACAAAAGTACGGCTGTTTTCAATTATAGGCTTTACATCTGTAAACTGAACCGCTTTATCATCTACTTTTACAGAAATATCATTTGCTGCAAAAGCGGTTGAAGATAAAGCACTTACCATTAAAGCAGAGCAAAAAGCAGTACCTATAAAGCTAAAAATTTTCTTTTTCATAGCAAATATATCCTTTCTAGACAAGAAAACTATTTTATTTAAGGGTAACACAAACTAAAATAAAACACAACATAAAAAAAGACTGTGTATAAAATACACAGTCATAAGATAAAATGGTTATTAGCCACCGAAAACCTTAATCATAAAGCCAGCAGCAACAGCAGAGCCAATAACACCAGCAACGTTAGGACCCATAGCATGCATTAGAAGGAAGTTAGCAGGGTTAGCCTTTTGACCTTCAACCTGAGACACACGAGCTGCCATAGGTACGGCGGATACACCAGCAGAGCCGATAAGTGGGTTAATCTTACCACCAGAAAGTTTATACATAATCTTACCGAAGATAAGACCGCCAGCAGTGGAAAGCATAAATGCTAAAAGACCAAGAATAATAATCTTGATAGTTTCAAATGTCAAGAAGTTTTCTGCAACTGCCTTACAGCCAACAGACAGACCAAGGAAAATGGTGACAATATTAATCAGTGCATTTTGAGCGGTGTCGGAAAGACGGTCGACAACACCACATTCACGAAATAGATTGCCAAGCATTAACATACCGATTAGAGGTGCGGTATCAGGCAGAAGTAAAATTACAAAAATAGCAACTGCGATAGGGAAAACAATTTTTTCTGCTTTAGTTACCACTCTTAGCTGAGTCATTTTAACTTCACGTTCTTTTTGAGTTGTTAAAAGACGCATTAGAGGTGGCTGAATAAGTGGAATAAGAGCCATATAAGAATAAGCAGCGATTGCAATAGCAGGTAAATAAGCCTCGGCAAGCTTAGAGGCAGTTAAGATAGCAGTAGGGCCATCAGCACCGCCTATAACACCGATAGCTGCCGCAACTGCTGGAGGAAATCCAAGAGCAAGAGCGAGCAGAAAGGCGGTAAAGATACCAAGCTGAGCAGCTGCACCAAGTAACAGAGAAGATGGACGTGCAATAAGTGGGCCAAAGTCGGTCATAGCACCGATGCCAAGAAAAATAATAGATGGATAAATAGCGTGTTGTACACCTTGGTATATTACCCATAAAAATCCAGGGCTTTTAGTTGCACCATCGACAACAACAGGGGCATTAAGCATACCTGTAAGTGGGAAGTTTGCAAGTAAAATACCAAAAGCGATTGGTACAAGCAGTAATGGCTCAAATTTCTTTCCAATACCTAGATACAAAAGTACACAAGCTACACCTATCATAATCAAACTTCTAGGGTCTTCAGCAAAAGCGGCAAAACCAGACTCCATAAGTATTTTTTGAAGTGTGCCTATAAAGGAGAAATCACTCATTTTTCATTCTCCTTTCTTAAGACAGTGTACAAAGTACACTGCCTGTTTCAACAGTAGCACCCTTACTTGTGCAAACAGAAGTTATAGTGCCATCTTTTGGTGCAAAAATTTCGTTTTCCATTTTCATAGCTTCAAGTATGAACAGAATATCACCTTTTTTAACTTGCTGACCATTTGAGCAGCGTACATCTAAAATAGCACCAGGCATAGGAGAGGTCACAGGGTCGCCAGAGCCAGCTTGAACTGGAGCTTGAGCTGGAGCAGGCGTTGCAGGTGTCTGAGTTGGTGCAGGAGCAGGAGCATTAGTTGCTTCTCCAGCATATACTGCGGTAGCTTCGCCCTTTTCTACTTCTACTTCGTATTTTTTTCCGTTTAATGTTACAACATATTTCATTTTGTAAGTCCCCCAAGATTAAATAGCTTTAATGCTTTTAAAAATAAGTTCAGAAAGTGGAATTCCTGTTTCATGGCTTACAATAGCCATAATACAAGCAGCTGTTTTTTCATCGACATCTATAAGTGCAACCTCACCAGCTACACCAGTTACATTAGGCTGTGCAGATGGCTCAGGTTTTGGTCGTGTGGTTGGTGCTACACGATTATTTACTTGAGGTTTTTGAATAGCAAGTACCACTTTAGATATAATTGGAATCATAAAACAGAGCACAGCAAGCATAATAAATACAATTACCATACCACTTAGTGCAACAAGAAAGGAGCTAGCAGTAAGATTACCCATAATCAGCAAACCTCCTCGATTGTATATTTACAAACAAGAGCCTTTTTAAGCTCACGTTCTTCAAAGAATTTAAGAGTCTGCTCAGGGAAACAGATATAGCTGAGTACATCAAGGTCATTTTGTGCCTTATCGCCAAGTTCAGCTTTAGCCTTTTCAAATTCAGGCTCAAGAGTTTCTGCAAAACGACCAATCATAGGCTTTTCATCACCTAAAACCTTTTGCATAAGTTCGCTATTAATTGGAGCAGGGGCTTTACCATATTCACCACGAATATATGCCTTTATTTCCTTACCAATATTCTTATAACGTTCACCTACAAGCACATTTACAGTAGCTTGCACACCTACCATCTGAGAAAGAGGAGTAACAAGAGGTGGATAACCTAAATCCGCACGAACTCTAGGAGTTTCCTCTAAAACTTCATCTAAACGGTCTAAAGCACCTTGAGCTTTAAGCTGTGCCATAAGGTTAGAAAGCATACCACCAGGGATTTGATATACAAGGGCATCGGCTTTTACTCCAAGCACTGTTGGGTCAAAAACGCCTTTATCTATAAATTTACGTTCTTCTGGAATAAAGAAATCATTTATTTTCTTGAGTATTTTCTGATTTACGCCACAATCAAAGCCCATTTGACTTAGAGTATAAACCATAGTTTCGGTTGCAGGCTGACTTGTACCACCAGCAAAAGATGAAATTGCACAGTCAATACCATCTGCCCCAGCTTCAGCAGCTTTTAAATATGTCATAAAGCCAAGACCAGTGGTCTGGTGTGTATGAACATAAATCGGAATATTGATTTCGTTTTTAAGAGCAGAAACAAGGTCAAAACATTCCTTAGGGCTCATGATACCCGCCATATCCTTAATGCAAAGCGACTGACAGCCCATTTGTTCTATCTCTTTGCCAAGGGAAACATACATTTCAAGGTTATGAATAGGTGAGAGTGTATAACATATTGCACCTTGAGCGTGTCCACCTGCCTCGAGACAAGACTCAACAGCGGTTTTAATATTTCTTAAATCGTTAAGAGCATCAAAAATACGGATAATATCCATACCATTTTCAACCGCAGCACGCACAAAACGTCTGACCATATCATCTGAATAGTGATGATAGCCTAAAAGGTTTTGACCTCTTAAAAGCATTTGAAGTTTGGTTTTTTTCATATGACTTTTGATAGTGCGTAAACGCTCCCAAGGGTCTTCACCAAGATAACGAAGACATGAGTCAAATGTTGCACCACCCCAACATTCTATGGAGTGATAACCTGCATTATCAATGTCATCAAGAATAGCTTTAAACTCGTCAAGCGGCAGACGAGTTGCCATAAGTGATTGGTTTGCATCACGAAGGACAGTTTCTGTAATTGCTATTTTTTTCATAACTGTTTACCATTCCTTTTTACAGTTAATAAATAATTTTATTTTAATCATATAAACATTTATATTTTATATGATTTTTTCTTCATCAATATGATAACATACACTCTAAATATTATAAATATTTTTTTCACAAACTTTTAATATTATGGAATTTTTTTTAACTATTTCTTTATAAAAAAAATTATAATAAAAAAACAGTATCCACATTTTAAAAAGCAGATACTGTTTATATGTTATGCGGTTACTTCTTCAGTTTCTGTCTCGTTTGCTGGAGTTATTGTTTTGACAACAGCATAACGCAGTCTTTGACCATCAGTTTCGGTTACGGTGATTTCTAAGTTATTAAACGTAAATGAATCGCCACACTGAGGAATAAAACCGAAGGAATCTAAAATCCAGCCGCTGACTGTGGATACATCTTCTGTAGCATTTTCAATTTCAAAATGCTCAAATAATTTTTCTGCACGCATACCACAATCAACTCGCCAAGAATTTTCATCAATTTGAGTAATTTCATTTATTATCTCATCATGTTCGTCCCAAATCTCGCCAACAAGTTCCTCTATAATATCTTCCATAGTTACAATGCCCATCATACCGCCAAAATCATCGCTTACAATAGCAATGTGTGACCTACGGCTTTGAAGCTGACGAAGAAGTTTTGATATATCCATTGTAGATGGAACGAAAAATGGTTTTTGAAGTGCAGACTCAAGTGGCTTATTTTCATGGATAACATTATTATAGAAATCCTTTTCATGAAGCACACCAACAACATTGTCTATGCTATCTTTATACACAATAAGTCTAGAAAATCCGCTTTGACGGAATATATCAAGAATTTCATTTTTAGGAGTTTGGATATCTAAAGCACAAACGTCAACTCTAGGTGTGCAGATATCGGCAACTTCAAGGTCATTAAATTCTATTACGCTGCGAATCATAGCACCTTCTTCGTGGTCTATTCCGCCGCCGTCCTGAGCCTCGTCAACAATAGTTAAAAGCTCATCTTCTGTTATACCATGGCTTTCAGGTATTTTAAATACAACTGTAAGAAGTCTTTTCCACTGCGAGAAAATGAAGTTTAGTGGAGCGAGTATTTTTAACAGAACATTAAGAAGTGGGGCAGAGAACATCGAAAAACGCTCTGGTACATCTTTAGCTATACTTTTTGGAGATATTTCGCCAAAGATAAGTATAACAAGTGTCATAACAACGGTTGAGATGGTTGCACCTGTCAAAGGAAAGAGCTGCATAAAAAATACAGTTGCAAGAGATGTTGCAAGGATATTTACGATATTGTTACCAATTAAGATAGTGGAAATCAGTTTATCGTAATTTTCCGACTGACGAAGTACAAGTGCTGCACGTTTGTTTCCATCTGAAGCCATGTTTTTCATACGCACTCGGCTAAGAGATGAATAAGCGGTTTCAGTTGCAGAGAAATATGCTGACATAAGCACGCAAAAAGCTATCACTGCAAGAGTAACAAGATGACTACTGTCCATAAAAAAAGGTAAACCTCCAAAGTGATGAAGTGACATTATTTTCCGTCACCTCAGTATTTTAATATAGTATAACATAAAATAGGTACAACAAACTGTAAAAAATATGTTAAAAAAACGTAAAGAAACAGTATAACATATACAAAAATTAGTTTTATATATGCATAATAAATATGATTAACTTACAAAAACAACTTGTATAAGCACCATATAAATAACCGTTCCAAGACCTATTGAAAGCAGATTGTTTCTTTTCCATATATGTAAAACTGCAACACATATAACAGCTATTATTTCAGCAAGTCCATATGGGAAAACGGTAGGATTTATGCCTTTTAAACAATATATGACCAAAATTGCAATAATAGCAGGAGGCAAAACTTTGCCAAGATACTTAACAGAACTTGGAACTTCTCTTTTACCTCCAAAAAGTACAAATGCAGCCGCTCTAGTAAAATATGTACACACTGCAACAACTGCAATTATCATAACCGAATGACCAAACGAAATAGGCATTTTTTCACCTCTAAAAATTATTCTTTTTCCATATTCGCTCTATAAAATAGAAGCATTAAAACTGTTGCCACAAGTGCAGGAGGAAGGAAATTATCTGCACCAAAAACTAAAAGCGAAATTATAGCACATACTCCGCCTATAATTGCAGGTAAATGTTGTTTTGCTTCCTTCCACTGCTCGACAAATATTACAACAAAAAGTGCGGTCATTGCAAAATCTATACCTGTTGTGTCAAAAGGTATAATCTGACCGATTAAAGCACCAAGCACACAGCCAGTTATCCAATAAATATGGTCTAAAACCGAAATATATAACATAAGCTTTGTATCATTCATACCTTCTTTTGGTTTTACTAGACAGTGAAGTGAATATGTTTCATCTGTTAAGGCATGTATCAAATAAAATTTAGTTTTACCAGCTTTTTTAAAACGCTCAATTAAACTTAAACCATAAAATATATGTCTGAAATTAATCATAAGTGTCATAAATGCTGAGTGAATGGCACTTGCACCACCTGTTAGAAGCGTTATAAGTACAAACTGCATAGAGCCTGCATAACATGTAAGGCTTACAAAAAATGCCCATATAAAGTTATATCCAGCTTTTTCAAACAAAATGCCGAACGCAAGCCCCATGAATAAATAACCAAATAATACAGGAATTGTCTGTATAAATGCATATTTAAGTGTTTTTTTCATAAAAAAATTTCCCCAATTTGTTTTATATCTGATATAATTATAAAGTGATAAATGCCTAAAGTCAAATATACATATTTTCTCAAAACTTGCATATATTCGATACACTTTTGATACAACAAAATGTTAGCATATTTCAGATTAGAAGAATGTATTGTTTTTTTATATAAAAAAGAAAGGACGAAAGCAATATGGCAGAAAATCAGGTAAAAAATAATGATAAACCTCAGCGTAATAAATATGCTGATATAATGAACAAAAAGGGTAGCAAGATACCAAAACCTGTAAAAATGGCAGTTACATTACTTGTTATAGGTGGTCTTGTTGCAGGTGGTGTATATATGGTAAAACGTACACGCCAAACATCACAAGATGAACAGCCAGCAATAGCCGTTGCTTCAAGGGGTATGCTTGAAACATATATAGAAGGTGATGGCTCTATTGCGGCAAGAAAACAAGTGGAATTAGGCAAAGATTTAAAAGGAAAGGTTACAAGTGTTTTGGTTGAACCAGGACAAAATGTAAAAACAGGTGATGTATTATTTACAGTAGACCCTACCGAAACTAAAAAAGAAATAGAAAACGCTAAAAAAGATTTGATAGAAGCACAAAGAGCGGTTGATGAAGCATCTTCTGCCGTAAGTGCAGCACAAAAAAGCGTAAATGAACTTTCAACTACTGCACCATTTACTGGAAAATTTATTCCACAGTCAGCGGCAGAGGGTGAAACTGTAAAAACATATAGAAATGGTGATGAGATTTCTGGTGGCACAGTGCTAGGAACTATGGTTGATGATACTGTAATGCGTTTGCCTCTTTATTTCAGCTATGCTTATATTGACTCAATTTCAAAGGGTGCGGCTGCTAATGTGTCTATTCCATCTAGTATGTCACAATTATCAGGCTGGGTAGATTCTATTGAGCGAGTAGAGAAAATCTCACCTAGTGGAACAAGATTATTTAAGGTTGTTATTGCTGTTAAAAATGCAGGCACACTCACAAGTGGCATGGTGGCAAGTGCGGAAATTCCAACTGCAAATGGAAGTATTATGCCTGCTGAATCTGGAAAACTTGAGTATTCACGAGAAGAAACAGTGACAGTAAAGCAATCAGGTAAAATTACAAGTATAGGCACTCTCGATTATTATAGATTTTCAGCGGGTACTGTGCTTGTAAGACAGAAAAATGATGAACTTGTTCGTGCGGTTGAAACTGCTCAGAGAACTTTGGCTAATCAGCAGCAATCAATAGCAGAAAAACAAGCACAAATTCAAAAGCTTGAGGCACAAGTTGCCAATTCTAATGTAACTTCACCTATGGACGGTGTAGTATTAAAAATTGACACAGCCGTTGATGCTGAACTTGTTGGAGGTAATGCTCCATGTGTAGTTGCAGATATGTCATCACTTGTTGTAAAAGCACAGATTTCTATGAATGATATAAACTCGGTTTCAGCAGGTCAATCTGCAACTATAACATTACAAACAGGTGCAGAGGATATAACACTTACAGGTACAGTTGAAAGTGTGGCACTTCAAGCAAATGAAAGCACTGGTGGTAGCAGTTTACCTACATATACAGCAATTATCGTTTTAGACCCACTGCCAGAGAACGTTTCTGTATCTATGGGTTACTATGTAACATATAAAATTACAACAGCATCTGTTGAGGACTGCATAACTATTCCTACAAAAGCACTTGTGAACACAGTCGATGGTACAGCTGTTTTTGCAAAAGAACCAGAAGGTCAAAAATTTGAGAATACTCTGCCAATACCAGATGGTACTGAAGGTGTTCCAGAGGGTTATAAACTTGTACCTGTACAAATAGGACTGTCAGACAGCTCTAATGTTCAAATTATAAGCGGTATTGATGAGGGTACAGAGGTGTTTATTGCAGGACCTCAAGATATGTATGAGCAATTTAATAATGGTGCTGGTATTGCAGTTGGATAAAGGAGGCAAAATACTATGTTTTTTAAGAAAAAACAAGTTATAGAGCCTCAAGTAGAGCCTGATAAAAATCTTTTAATAGATGTAAAGAATTTAAGTAAAATATATAATGAAGGCAAAGAAAATGAAGTTAGAGCACTTGATAATATTTCGCTTGAAGTGCCTTGGGGAGAGTTTTTATGTATTTTAGGTCAGTCAGGCTCTGGTAAATCCACACTTATGAATATCTTAGGCTGTTTGGATATACCAACTTATGGCACATATAACTTAGATGGGCATGCAGTAAGCTCTATGAAGCCATCTGTGCTTTCTACTATAAGAAACAAAGAAATAGGTTTTATATTTCAAGGTTTCAATTTAATTCCAGCATTAACTGCTATTGAAAATGTAGAGTTACCTCTTATTTATAGAGGTATGCCAGCATCTGAGCGTAGAGAGCTTGCCATAAATGCTCTTTGCTCGGTTGGTCTGGAAAAAAGACTTGACCATAGACCTAATGAAATGTCGGGCGGTCAGCAGCAACGTGTTGCAATCGCTCGTGCGGTTGCTGCTAAACCACCTATTATTATGGCCGATGAGCCTACTGGTAACTTAGACTCTAGGTCTGGTGCTGAGATTATGCAGCAGCTTATAGAGCTTAATAAACAAGGTACATCAATTATACTTATTACACATGATAATAAGCTTGCAGAAGTAGCTCAAAGGGTTATAACCATTCAAGACGGTAAAATTATCTCAGATAGAGCGGGCAGAGGAGGCGTATTTTAAATGAACTGGTTACAGACAGTAAGAATGGCTGTAAAGTCTATTATGGATAATAAAGTGCGTTCACTGCTTACAATGCTTGGTATTATTATCGGTGTAGCGGCAGTTATAACACTTGTTGCATCTATTCAAAGTAAGGCAACCCTTACAAGACTTCAATTTGAGGCTATGGGCACAAACAGAATAAGTGTTAATGGTTCTGGTGCTAAAACTCAAGATTGGAAAGAAATGGAGAAGATGTTAAATGTCGATTTAAAGAAAAACATAACAGGTTGGTCACCTCAGAGTCAATATTATGATAGTGAAAACAGAGGTGTTCAATATAGAACTATGAAAATAGATAGTCAAAAGTATAATACAAATATGTACTATGGAAATGAAAATTATAGTAGGGTTACAAACAATGTCATAACAGCAGGTCGAGATATAACAAAAGCTGATTGTGACCAACGTGCTAGAGTTTGTGTTATAGGTGAAACTATAAAAAAATATTTCTTTGGTGCAATGAGTCCGCTGGGTCAGAAAATAAAGGTTGGTGGTAAAAGCTTTGAAATTATAGGCGTTTACAAGGGAAAATACAAAGGTAAATTAAATACTGAAGACCAAATGATTGTTATGCCTTATACATTGCAAAGTCAGATGATGACAGTGGACAGATATGCAAACAAACAGTATATTGTTCAGGCTGCCTCTAAAGACGATATAGATATTGTTGTTAAAAGATTAAAAGAATTTATGGAGCCAAGATGCACTTCTTCAAATGGTTGGTTTGATGCTTATTCAGATTCACAGTATCAAGAGCAACAAGAGTCAGCAGCTCAACAAGACGCTCTGCTTATGGGCGGTGTAGCTATGATTTCGCTTTTAGTAGGTGGCATAGGTATTATGAATATTATGCTTGTATCAGTTACTGAGCGAACCCGTGAAATCGGTATCCGTATGGCTATCGGTGCTAAAAGACGAGATATTATTTCACAGTTTTTAATTGAAGCCGCATCTGTTTCTTGTTGTGGTGGTATAATTGGAATTGTAATAGGTTGTTTCGGCTCGGCAATAATGGGTAATATAATGCTTTCAAAACAATTAAGCGAGCAAAGCTGGATGCCTGAAGTAGAACAGTTCACTGTTCTTCCAAGTCCTATGCTTATTGTTGGTGCATTTTTATTCTCTGCATTACTTGGTATAATTTTTGGTATATATCCAGCTAATAAAGCATCTAAATTACAGCCTGTCGAAGCACTTCGTACTCAATAAAAAGGAGTGGTAAATATGAAAAAACAAATATTAAGCGGCTTTCTTGCAGCTACAATTTTTAGCACCTGTGCAAGTGCCGCATTTAACGATATTAAATCCGATAAGTTAAATCAAACTGTATCTGTTTTAAATTCTTTTAAAATTATGCAGGGTGACAGTCCAAATACTTTTTCACCAGATAGAAGTATAACTCGTGCAGAGTTTTCTAAATTACTTGTAACTATGCTTGGTGTAACAGATGTGACTGCATATAAAAGTTATACTATTTTTCCAGATGTGCCAAACACACACTGGGCAGCAGGTTATATAAATGCTGCTATCAGACACCCAGATTTACAAAAAAAGAATATAATCAAAGGTTATGCAGATGGAACTTTTAAACCAAACAACACTATAAGCTATGGTGAAGCTTGTACAATGTTACTGCTTGCCCTTGGTTATACAATAGAAGATATTGGCCCTATGTGGCCAAATGATTATGTGGCAAGAGCTGAGTCACTTGGTTTAAGTCCACAAAATACAACCCTTTATGCAAATTCGGTTATGAGCAGAGAAAATACCGCCTATATGCTGCTTAACACATTGTTTGTAAGTGGTAAGGATAACTCAGGAAAGCTCATAGATACACTTGTATCTGGTTCAGACAGCGAAGGTGCAATCTTAATTGCAACAAGTAAAACAGATACTGATTTAAGAGAAAATCAAGCTAAATTCTATTTAAACGGTGAAATTATAACTAAGAATACTGAAGGAACTCTTGATGACAGTATGATTGGTATGCGTGGAACATTGTATTATAGCAAGAAAAATGCAGGTTCTGTAATCGCTATTTTACCAGAGGCAGGCACAAGAACAGAAAGTTATAAGGTTTCAAGTGTTCAGGCGGATAAAATCGAAACAACTCAAGGCACTACTATAAAGCCAAACCGTGACACAATGGTTTACTTAAATGGCTCGGTAGGCAAATTCGATGAAAACTGGTTTAACTTACTGCCTAATGATGAAATTACACTTCATTATGATTCAGTCGGAAATATTACTCTTATCCGTACAAATGCAAGAAAAGCAGCTGAAAATAGCTTTATCTATGGTACAAATACAGCAAATCCAATACCAAATGATTATAAGATAATTAAAAATGGTGTGGAAATAGGCAGAGATTCACTCAAAAAATATGATGTTATAACAATAGATACCTCTGCTAAAACGGTAAATGTATCAGATAATAAACTAACAGGTGTTTATTATGATGCAAAACCTGCATTTAAAAACCCAACTAAGATTACTATGCTTGGTAAGGAATTTAATATCTCTGAAAAACTTACTCCTTCTTTTGCTAAGTTTAAACAGGGTGATAGAATAACTTTACTGCTTGATAATTATGGCTCAGTAGTTGATGTATATTCAGCGAGCGAAATTCGTGCAGAAATGACAGGTGTATTTGAAAAGATAGACGGAACAAATGCACAAATTCGTCTTGTAAATGGCATGACTATAAAGGGTGAAATTACTGATAGTGATAAAAAACTTGTAGGTAAGCTTGTGACTGTATCACAAAGCACTACAAATAAACTATCACTCATAAGCTATAAGGGTTCAGGCAAGAAGTCTGGTACATGGGATATTAAGGCAGGTAAGCTTGGCACAACAGCTGTATCACCAAATGTTATGGTTCTTGAACAAGTTTATGATAATGCTCCTATTTACATAAGCTCGATTAAGCAACTTCCATTTAATGAAATTAAATCGACTGATATTAGAAACACTATTTTGGATTCCTCAGGAAATATAACAGCAATAGTTCTTCGTGACGTTTCAGGTGATGCTTGGAATTATGGTTATGGTTATGTATCAAGCGAAAAAGATGAAGATGGAAATGAATTGAGCTTTACTGTAACTTTAAAACGTTATGATTATAAGAATAATTCACAGTCTACACTAACATATAATCCAATCGGTAGACCAGCAGGTATAAGTGGTCAGCCTATCGGTTTTGCTAAGGGTGCAGAATTAAATGAAAGCCGTCAATTCATTGACAATATTCAGTTAAAACGCATTGCTACGGCTTCACTTGCTGACTTTGATTTAAATAAGGGTGTTAAAACATCAGAAGGTTACTATAATATCGCTGACGATGTTCAGGTTTATGTAACAGGTCTTGGTAAATTTATAACACTAAATCAGGCAAAAGCCGATTATACAAAGTTTACCTTATATGCAGAACGTACAGCAGATAAGGGCGGTAAAATCCGTGTGATAGCAGTATCATAAATGAAAAAGCGTGGTGCATTTCGCACCACGCTTAATTTTTTTATAGAAGTACAGCAGAAGTATATTCTACTTTAATGCCGTCGTCTTTTGTACGGCTGAATTTTGCCTTGTTTCCACTTCCATCATCAATCATCATTTTCTCAAGCTTATAACCTGTGAAAAAATCAGCAGCAGGGCCTTCTACAAATGCTGACCACTGTCTGCGTTTAGCTGTCATTGGGTTTTCCTCAATAATCTCATCAACTACTTCATTTACAGAAACATCAGTTTCGGTATTTTCAGTGTTTTGGTTGTCTTCTTGAGTTGTTTCAAGTTCATTGATATTTTCGCTCATTTTACTTAAGTCCTTTGCTATAATATTTTAAATTATTATAGCATATTATAACAACAAAAAGAAGTGAATTTTAGAATATCTATTCGCTGTAAAACATAAAATTATAATATAAATGCAAAAGGGGTGGAAAAAATGAAAAAACAGCTTTGCCTTATAATGGCTTTAGCTTTGTTTTACAGCTCGGCATCAGCATTGCCACAAATGGGCGAAATAAATGCAAAATCGGCTGCATTATATGATAGTAATGGTCAGATGCTCTATGAAATGAATGGCACAGAAGCTTATCAGCCTGCATCAGTTACTAAAATTATGACAATGCTGCTTGCTATGGAGGCACTTGACAGGGGCGAAGTATCACTTGACACAATGATTACAGGTTCTGCACATGCTGAGTCTATGGGTGGTACTCAAATCTGGTTAAAACAAGGTGAACAGTTAACTTTAGATGAAATGTTAAAAGCTATTGCAATAGGTTCGGCAAATGATTGTGCGGTTGCTGTGGCTGAACATTTATCGGGCACTGAAGAGGCTTTTGTTGAAAAAATGAATGAGAGAGCTAAACAGTTAGGCTGTGAATCAACCACATTTATAAATGCAAATGGTCTTGATGCTGGAACAGATAAAACATTGACCTCAGCAAGAGATTTAGCAATTATATCGGCAGAGCTTTTAAAACACCCTCAGATAATAAATTACACAAGCACTTGGATGGATACAGTTAGAAATGGTGAGTTTTCGCTTGCAAATACAAATAAAATGTTAAAAACATATAACGGTATGATTGGTTTAAAAACAGGTTATATATCCGAAGCGGGTTATTGTATTTCAGCGGCGGCAACAAGAGATAATATGACTTTTATCGCCACTGTTATGGGTGCGAAAACAAAAGATGACAGAACAAATGCGGTTAAAACACTTCTAGATTATGGCTTTGCAAATTATACTGCATATACTCCAGATTTAACCGAAGCTACAAAACCTATTTTAGTAGAGCTTGGCAAAAAACAAAATGTTAATATAGAAGCAAAACAAACCGAGCCTGTTATAATTCCAAAGGAATCAGAGGGAAATATAACACTTGAAATAGATAAGTTACAAAGCGTAACTGCACCGATAAAACAGGGGCAAAGTGTAGGCACAGCAACGGTTAGAGATGGCACAAGAACTATTATGCAGATAGAGCTTATAACATCAGAAGATGTGGAAAAACTGAGTTTTTCAGACATATATAGGGAATTTATGCGGTTTACTCTTATGAAAAAGAATTAGCAGGGTAAGACATAATTTGAGGAATAAATATAAAAACATAAAAAATCCATAAAAATTATAATAAATATGATTGAATTTTTGTTTGATATATGGTAAGATAGAGACAACCTCAAAGGTTAGGAGGAATTATAATGGTTAAACTCATCGTTGGCGGTACTGGTACCGGTAAAACAAAGACAATTATCGAGATGGTAAACACTGCTGTACAAGAAGAAAAGGGCAGCGTTGTTTGCATCGCAAAGGGCGACAAGCTCAAGTTTGATATTTCCCATGGTGCTCGTCTTGTAAACGTAAGCGACTACATGGTTGAAGGCTATAAGGGTCTGCTCGGTTTCGTTTCTGGCATTCATGCTGGTAACTACGATATCAGCAAGATATACATCGACAGCCTTTACAAGCTGCTAGATAGCAAAGACACAGCTGTTGCAGAAGCTTTCCTGAAGGAAATCGACGCTTTCTCTGCAAAGCATAGCGTAGACTTCACCGTTGCTCTCAGCGAGTCTGAGGAAGCAATCACCGAGGCTATGAAAAAGTACATCTGATATTAGGTAAAATATCCAGTATCAAAAAAATATGCCAGATGTTGCCAATGTGCTGCATCTGGCTTTTTGTTTTATTTATGCATTTTTAATTTTTTGTAAAAATTGCTTTGCCAAACGCCAAAAAGAAATTTTATTTTGTTGAGAAAACTATTTTGCAATGTGATAAAATTATGTATAATATTTGTATAGTGTGTGACACTGATTTAGGAGGCGACAAGGTGGAAAATTTATCCGCACTTAAATATCTGGTTTGGGTGTCCGCTCTTAGTGCATCAGTAATAACACCTATTATAATCTGTGTGCTATTAGGTTATTACATTAAGAATAAATTTTCACTTGGCATATGGGTTATAATATTATTTATAATTCTGGGCTTTTTAGCTGGTATATTAAACCTGTTTAAATTTTTTAAGTTTGTTCAAAGTCAGGCTCAGAATAAAAAATAAGGAGGGAATAATGGACGCTTTTGAAGTTATAAGACAAGAAACTAAACGTATGTTTCGTGGCTCTATTCCCCTTGCATTTATTTTATATGCAGGTTTCTGTATTTTTAATTATTATCAGATTATAGTTTTATTAAGCATTATAGTGGGAACAGGTTATTCTCTGTTTCTATTTTACAATATGGCAGTAAGTGCGGTTAATGCTGCACTTATCGGCGACCCAAAACGTGCAAGTCGCATGCAGATAAGTAGATACCTGATGCGGTATTTGCTTACAGGCATATTTTTAGTAGGAGTTATAAAGCTAACTCCACTAAATCCAGTGGCTGTAACTATTCCGCTTTTCTTTCCGAAGATTATTCTAATCGCATCGGGCATAATTAATAGGAAAGGAGGTTAAATCTATGCCAGAAGTAAACGGCCCTAAGATATACACATATCTTTTTGACAACCCAGCACTTCCAATAACCGAAACAATGGTTAACTACTGGATTGTTATGGCTTTTATTTTGATTCTTTGTTTGTTTCTGACAAGTAAAATGGAAAAAATTCCGAAAGCAAAACAGGCGATAGCTGAAAAAATTGTTACAATGATTGATGGTCTTGTAGACCAGAATATGGGCAAAAATTGTCGTCAATATTCTCCTTTTATTGCAACCCTCATGTTCTCATCTGTTTTCGGTACTTTAGCATCACTTTTCACTCTGCGTTCGGTAACAGCCGACCTTAATACTACTCTTGGTTGGGCTCTTATCGTATTTGGACTTATCACTTACAACAAAATCAAAACAAATGGATTTGGTGGCTATTTAAAGGGCTTTACACAGCCTATTGCTGTTATGACTCCACTTAATCTATTAAGTGAGCTTGCAACTCCACTTTCTATGAGTTTCCGTCACTTTGGTAATATTGCAGGTGGTCTTGTTATCTCAACTCTGATGTTGAGTGCTTTATCTGCACTTTCATCAGCTCTCGGTCTGCCTATTCCGCTGTTCCAGCTTGGTATTCCAGGTGTGGCAAGTTTGTATTTTGACTTGTTTGCAGCATGTATTCAGGCATTTATATTTAGTATGCTTACCATGGCATATGTCGGTGCGGCAAGAGAATAAAATTGCTGAACTGATAAAATATGGTTGAAAATATCAAACGTTTTAGTTTTAGGAGGAAAAAATTATGGATCCAAAAGCATTTGTAGCAGGTATGTCCGCTTTAGGTGCGGGAATGGCAATGATTGGTGGTCTTGGACCTGGTATCGGTGAAGGCTATGTTGCAGGTCAGGCTTGTTCTGCAATCGCTCGTCAGCCAGAGGCTCAGGCAGATGTTACTCGTACTATGATTCTTGGTATCGCTATGGCGGAGTCCACTGGTATTTACTCTCTGGTTATCGCTCTGCTCCTGATTTTTGCAAACCCACTTGTAGGTCAGTTCTAATTCAAGTTAAAATGCAAAGCAGGACTCCACATAGGAAGGAGGTAACCCAGTGGGATTTCAGGATTTTGTAACTATTGGTGGTTGGAATATATTTGTAACACTGTTTAATACACTAATAACTTTTCTGATTGTAAAGTTTTTGCTATTTAAGCCTGTTAGAAAAGTTCTTGCAGCTCGTGCAGAAGAAGTACAAAATATGTATGACCAAGCTGAGGCAGATTTGAATGAAGCTGCTAAGATGAAAAAAGATTATGCAGAGTCTATTGCTAACGCTAAAAAGGAAGCAAATGAAATCACTCAGTCTGCAACACGCCGTGCAACTGTTCGCTCTGAGGAAATCCTCGCAGAGGCTAATCGTCAGGTTCAGGATATGAAGAAAAAGGCAGAACAGTCTATCGAGCAGGAACGCAAGAAGGCTATGAACGAAATCAAGGACGAAATCGCAGGTCTTTCTGTTATGATTGCATCTAAGGTTGTTGAAAAAGACATCAACGAAGCAGACCATAAGAGAATGATTGAAGATTTTATTGATAAGGTGGGGTAAGTTATGGCATCAATTATCAGTGAACGCTATGCACTTAGCCTTTATGAAGTAGCAAAACAAGAAAACAAAGTTCAGGAATTTATGGACGAATTTAATGCTGTATGTGATGTTTTTAATGAAAACCCTGATTTTCTCAAGGTTTTAAAAACACCATCTATACAGTTTGCTGAAAAGAAAAACATTATTTCAGCAGTTTTTGAGGGTAAAATTCACCCTTATATGCTCAATTTCTTAATGCTAATCACAGAGAAAAACAGAATTTCTTTGATTTTTGAAATGGCTGAGAGTTATAAAGAGCAATATTACTTTGAAGAAGGCATCTGTGAGGTTACTGCTGTTACAGCAGATAAAATGGACGATGCTCTTACTGAAAAGCTTAAAAATAAAATGTGTGCTGTGACAGGCAAAAAGGTAGTTTTAAAAACCGTTGTAGACCCATCTATTTTAGGTGGTATTGTTGTCAAAGTTGATAACAAGCAGATTGATACATCGGTTAAAACAAGACTTAATGAGCTTGCACAGCAGCTAACGCATATTATTGCGTAAGGAAGTAGGTGACTTTATGGAATTACGCCCTGATGAGATAAGTACAATCATCAAGCAGCAGATTACAAACTACCAAAGCCAGATTAAGCTGACTAATGTGGGTACTGTTGTCACCGTTGGTGACGGTATCGCTCATATTCACGGTCTGGAAGAATGTATGTCTGGTGAGCTTTTAGAGTTCCCAAACGGCGTTTATGGTATGGCTCAAAACCTAGAGGAGGATTTAGTTGGTGCGGTTATTCTTGGCTCTGACCAGAATATTCGTGAAGGCGATACCGTAAAGCGTACTCAGCGTATTGTTGAAGTGCCAGTAGGCGATGCAATGCTGGGTCGTGTAGTTGATGCTCTTGGTGCTCCAATCGATGGCAAGGGCCCAATAAATACAACTGAAGCTCGTCCAATAGAAATGCCAGCTCCTGGTATTATCGAGCGTTCTCCAGTTAATGTACCACTGCAAACTGGTATCAAGGCTATTGACTCTATGATTCCAATCGGCAGAGGTCAACGTGAGCTGATTATCGGCGACCGTCAGACCGGTAAAACCCAAATCGGTCTGGATACTATTATTAATCAAAAGGGTACAGGCGTTATCTGTATCTATGTTGCAATCGGTCAAAAGCGTTCTACTGTTGCTCAGGTTGCAGAAACTTTAGCTGCTAACGGTGCTATGGATTATTCTATCATCGTTTCTGCTACCGCTTCTGAATCTGCTCCACTTCAGTATATCGCTCCTTATGCTGGTTGCTCTATTGGTGAATACTTTATGCACAAGGGTAAGGACGTACTGGTTATTTATGATGATTTAAGTAAACATGCGGTTGCTTATCGTGCACTTTCCTTATTACTTCACCGTCCACCAGGACGTGAGGCTTATCCAGGTGATGTATTCTATCTACACTCACGTTTACTTGAACGTGCAGCAAATATTCAAAATGGCGGCTCTTTAACCGCTCTGCCAATTATCGAAACTCAGGCAGGCGACGTTTCTGCTTATATCCCAACCAATGTAATCTCTATTACTGACGGTCAGATATTCCTTGAAACTGAGCTGTTTAACTCTGGTATTCGTCCAGCGGTTAACCCAGGTATCTCTGTATCCCGTGTAGGTGGTAACGCACAAACCAAGGCTATGAAAAAGGTTGCAGGTACTCTAAAGCTTGCATATTCTCAGTATCGTGAGCTTCAGGCGTTTGCACAGTTCGGCTCTGACCTTGATGCCGATACAAAGGCACGTCTAACTCAAGGTGAGCGTATTGTTGAGGTTCTAAAACAGCCTCAGAATAGCCCAATTCCTGTTGAAAAGCAGGTTATCATTATTTTCGCAGTTGTTAATCGTTTCCTTATTGATATTCCTCGTGAAAAAGTAGGCGATTTCCAAAATGAGTTATTTGCATATCTTGATGCAAATTACCCAGAAATTGCTCAAACTATTCGTGACACTAAAGTCATTGATGATGTTAAGGACAAACTTACAAGTGCTATTACTGAGTTTAAAGCCAAGTTCCTCTCTGAGCTTTAATTTCTCGGGAAGGGAGGATTTATAACATGGCTTCCGGCAATATGAAGGACATTAAACGCCGCATAAAAAGTGTACAATCTACAATGCAGATTACAAAAGCAATGGAGCTTGTAGCATCTTCTAAGCTGCGTCATGCCCGTGAGCGTGTGACAAAATCACGCCCATATTTTAATACCATCTATAAAACTATGGCACGAATTGCACAGGATACTAAAGCTGGTGACTCTATTTACACCAAACCTAGACAGGTTAAAAAGAGCTTATTTATCGTTATTGCAGGTGACAGAGGTCTTGCAGGTGGTTATAACTCAAATGTATTAAAACTAGCTGCATCTGAAATGCAGGGGAAAAATCCATGCGTTGTTACAATCGGTAAAAAATCACAGGAATATTACGCTAAGCGTGATGTTGAAGTTATTGCTGATTATCCAAATATTGCAGAAACAATGCAAATTCAGGATACACACCCAATCGTAAATGATATGCTTTCACGCTACAAAAAGGGCGAAATAGATGAAGTATATATTTTATATACCGAATTTGTTTCACCTATGACTCAGGAAACTCGCTGCAAAAAGGTTTTACCACTCGCTTTTGAAGCTGATGAAACCACTGAAAAGGCTAAGAGCCTAACAGAGTATGACCCTTCTCCAGAAGCGGTATTTGCAAGCGTTGTGCCTGAATATCTAAACGGTATGCTTTATGGTGCAGTTGTAGAAAGCTATGCTTCCGAGCAGTCCTCAAGACGTATGGCTATGGAGTCTGCATCGGATAATGCAAGCGAAATGATTGAAAACCTCAACCTATCTTATAACCGAGCAAGACAGGCTGCAATTACTCAGGAAATAACCGAAATTGTAGCGGGTGCAGGTCAAGTAGGTTAAAAAGTTTTCTAACAGATTAAGGGAGTTTTGCTAATGAGTGAGCATAATATTGGTACTGTGGTGCAGATTATCGGCCCAGTACTGGATATCAAATTTAATGCAGATTCGCTTCCTAAGCTCCTAAATGCTATCACTATCAAGGCTAATGACGGTCACACTATAACTGTCGAAGTTGCACAGCATATAGGTCAGGATACAGTTCGCTGTATCTCCATGCAGTCTACTGACGGTCTTGTGCGTGGTATGCAGGCTGTGGACACTGGTGCACCTATTTCTGTGCCAGTTGGCCCTCAGACTTTAGGACGAATCTTTAATCTTTTAGGTCAGCCTGTTGATAATAAACCAGAGGTTGAAGGTGAAGCACGTTGGCCTATTCACCGTCCAGCACCAACTTATGAAGACCAACAGACTACAACCGAAATTCTGGAAACAGGTATCAAGGTTGTTGACCTTATCGCACCTTATGCAAAGGGCGGTAAAATCGGTCTGTTCGGCGGTGCGGGCGTAGGTAAAACAGTTCTTATTATGGAGCTGATTAACAACGTAGCTAAACAGCATGGTGGTATTTCTGTATTTACTGGTGTAGGTGAACGTACTCGTGAGGGTAACGACCTTTACCTAGAAATGCAGGAATCTGGCGTTATCAATAAGACTGCACTTGTTTATGGTCAGATGAACGAGCCACCAGGAGCTCGTATGCGTGTTGCTCTTTCTGGTCTTACAATGGCGGAATACTTCCGTGACGAAGAAGGTCAGGACGTACTTCTGTTTATTGATAATATTTTCCGTTTCACACAGGCAGGTTCTGAGGTTTCAGCACTTCTAGGTCGTATGCCTTCTGCGGTAGGCTATCAGCCAACCCTTGCAACCGAAATGGGTGCACTTCAGGAGCGTATTACATCTACTAAGAAGGGTTCTATAACCTCTATTCAGGCTGTATATGTGCCAGCGGACGACTTGACTGACCCAGCTCCAGCTACTACTTTCGCACACCTTGATGCAACTACCACTCTTTCTCGTGAAATTGCATCTGCTGGTATTTATCCAGCGGTTGACCCTCTGGACTCAACTTCCCGTATCTTAACTAAGGAAGTTGTTGGTGTCGAGCATTATGAAGTAGCTCGTGCGGTACAGTCTATTCTTCAGCGTTATAAAGAGCTTCAGGATATTATCGCAATTCTTGGTATGGACGAGCTTTCTGATGAGGATAAGTTGACAGTTGCTCGTGCAAGAAAAATTCAGAACTTCTTATCTCAGCCATTTAGCGTAGCAGAACAGTTTACTGGTATGGAAGGTAAATATGTTCCTGTTAAGGAAACAATTCGTGGCTTTAAGGAAATTCTTGAAGGTAAGCATGATAATCTGCCAGAATCTGCGTTCTTATTCGTAGGTACTATTGATGAAGCTGTGGAGAAGGCAAAGAAGGAGGCGTAATTTATGTCTACCTTTCATTTAAAAGTATTAACAGTAGACCGAGTGTTTTTTGAGGGCGATGTTGAACGCATCGTTGTTCGTACCACTCAGGGCGATGTTGGTATTTTGCCAAACCATGTAAAATATCTTGCTGCACTTGGTATTGGTGGTCTTACTATTATAGCTGATGGTAAAACCCGTACAGCAGCGGTTGCAGGTGGCTTTGTAGATGTGTCTAAAGAGCAAACTGTAATATTAGCACGTACTTGTGAATGGGCTGATGAGATTGATATAAGCCGTGCTGAAAGTGCTGAGGAAAGAGCTAAGGCTAAGCTTCAGCAAAAACTAAGTGAACATGAACAGGATATTGCAAGTATCAAGCTGAAAAAAGCTATCAACCGTATCCGTATAGCAAAGAAATAAAGCTTAAAAAGAGTGTATTCAATCCCGAATACACTCTTTAAAATTTTTTCGAAAAAATTTTGTAATTTTGTTGACAAAATATAGGGTAGGTGCTATAATAATCTCACGCCGCCATGGCGGAACTGGTAGACGCAAGGGACTTAAAATCCCTCGGTAGCGATACCGTGCCGGTTCGATTCCGGCTGGCGGCACCAAATAAACCTCGTACTTAGTGTACGGGGTTTTTTTGCTTTGTATAAAAACATATTTATATGAATGTTATAGCCAGTTGACATATTGACAACAAGTATTGCTTGTTGTTTTTTATTTAGAATGTTATATTCCTTATACCACATAAAGTAGGAGGTTACATATGAAGTTTAATGAAAAACTGTTGGAGATGCGAAAAAAACAAGGATTATCTCAAGAAGAGTTGGGAATGGAATTGCAAGTTTCAAGGCAGACAATATCTAAGTGGGAAGCAGGGGGTTCACTTAGATAAAGATACCACATCAATCCCACGCTGACTTTTGCTCAACCGATACAGCCGGAGGGCTGGATAACAAGAAAAGGCGGTATGCGCCCCGTGGAGGGGTAGCGTACCGCCTTTT
>DXIE01000002.1 GCA_019113005.1 Candidatus Butyricicoccus avistercoris
TCCAACACTAAGCAGGGGATATAGTAGTCGCCCTGGAGTTCATACCAAAGGCCGTTGCTTTGATCGAAAATGTATTTTTCCATTATGTTGTCCTCCGTGTGTGAATTTAATTTTTAGGTGATGACAAGAACAGCAACCAAGTTTCTTTCCCTACTGTTGTCCTGCGTTGCCCTGGGCAGCGATACGCAAGGTACACATAAGGAGCAAAACCTGCTTTTCGTGCGTCATGTACGAGGATAAAAATTAGAATCTGATGTGTAGAAAAACCGCAGTATTAAGCCAAAAACCAGGCTGAAAGCGAAGAAATGACCAGATGTTTGGCAGGGGTGGCACCAAGCCCTTGAAGTTCTGCAAGAGATAATTATTATTATATTTACAGGAGATGTTTTGGCATCTCCTGTTTTTTTATAATTTATTAACTTTACGATACTGGCTAGGAGTTAAATTAAAATCTTTTTTAAAAAGTTTAACGAAATAGTTAGAATCTACAATACCAACTTTTTCACTTATTTTTTGAATACTCATATTTGTTGTTACTAATAACTGGCAAGCATGTTTTGTTCTTACTTGACGTAAATATTCAGTTGGAGATAAACCTGTTTGTTTATGAAACAGGTTTGTTAAATAGTTGGGTGTTATGTGAAATTCTTTTGCAAGTTGTGAAACGGTTATATTTTCATCAAACTCATGTTCTATATAATAAATAATGCTTGATATAAGATTATTATATTTTTTATTTTTATGGTTGTTGATTTCTTTACAAAAATCTGCAACCATTTTTTCTTTTGCAGTATAAATTTCATCTATATTCTTTGCATTTCTTGATGCTATTGTATTATCTCTCGATAGCAAATCAATAGATAAAGAGGGTAGACCTGCATTCATAGCAGCTATTCTAACTATAGTTCTTACTATTGCGGCGGCTATTCTTTCATTTTCAAGAGTAGTTCCTAAGCGTTTAAATGATTGAAATTCACGTTGTTGATGTCTTAAATATAAGATAGCGTTTTCAGTATCACCAGTTTCTATGCTTTGCATAAAAGATTTTTCAATAGAATAGTGTTCACGAATAAACTGTGAATAATCTTTTTTTAAAGTGTTTTCTTCTGATTTTATATTTTCATTTTTGGTGATAGAAAAATCTAAATTTTTATACTCATATATTTTATTGAATATTACATTTATAAAAGATTTTACAATATTTAATGCCTCATTTACACTTAAAATAGGGAATTTATCACGATATGATAATAAACTTGTATGTAAGTTTATAGATAAATTTAATCTTTTTAATAATTGTATGCAGTCACTACGAGAAAAAATATGAGAGCAAAAAGGACCAATAATAATTAAATCAGATTTAATTTTAAATATTATAAAATTTATTTGAAGTTGGTCTTTTATGTGAAAAACACTGTTTTCATCTAAAGAATTAGAAAATAAAATTAAATTCTTTGAATTAAATAGGTTTTGTATAGGGTGTAACATATGATTTTTACAGAAAAATTCATAATCATCAGCATTAGATAATAGATTTATTTTTAAACCGAAGATATTTTCTATAAGCTTTTTTGAAGTATAAAAAGATTCACACATAAAAAAATCTCCTTTAGATAGTTTTGTTCTATATATAATAGTATTATTCTATCATATATGAAATGAAAATGATAGAATTTTGTCATACTTTGAGAGAAAAAGAAAAGGAGAAGACAAAATGGAAAAATCGAGCAAGTATGTTAAAGACCATGGTATACATTTTGCACCTGCATGGAGAATAATAGGTTTTTCGGGTGTAAACTTAGCAGTTAATTTATACATGGGACTTACAATGTATATTTCATATTATTTAAATGGTTTTGTTGGAATGGCAGTTGTTTTGGCATCAAGTTTTTCTACAATCATGCGTCTTTGGGACGGTATTACAGACCCAATAGTTGGTTTTTTTGTAGATAAATTTGGCAATAGAGTCGGTAAAACGAGACTTTGTATGACAATAGGCGGTGTGCTACTATTTATAAATAGTTTTTTAATGTTTAGAGTGACACACTTATTACCTGATAATAGCTTGTACAGAAGTATTTTCTTTACTATTTTTTCATTACTATTCTATATTGGTTATACATTTTTAAATGTAAGTATGCACACTGGTAATGTTTGTTTGACAAACGACCCAAAACAAAGACCTTTTGTTAGTATTGTAGGTACTATATTAGTAAGACTTTCTCGTGCAATAATGCAGGTATATGTTGCTGCACTTGTTGTAAAATACGGAAGAATGTCTGCTCTTGGTGTATTTGAGGACTTTTGGCTTATAACTGCTATTGCTGCAAGTGCTTATAACTGCTATTGCTGCAAGTATTTGTATTTTAGTAGCTTTTATATCTATTGCTCCAAAGGATATCCCTCAGTTTAATATTATTTCTAAGAAAAAGCAGTCTATTAAATTTAAGGATTATTTCCGTGTTTTAAAATATAACCGTCCACTTCAGATGTTAATTGTTTCTGCGGCTACTGATAAGCTTGCAACAAGTTGTCGTATAAGTGCAATTAGTGTTGTAGTATTTGGTATTATTGGTAACTATGATTTAAATGGTGGTTGGAGTTTATATACAACAATTATTGGTCTTATTATGATGACACTTGGTATAGGTGCAATCGGTGGTAAAATGGGTCTTAAAAAGGCTGTACAGATTGGTAGTTGGGGTGTAGTTATATTCAATACACTTACAATTCTATTGTTTATCTTCTTTGACCCAAAAATACTTAATCTTCCTGGTTTTGTAAATGGCTATGGTGAGGCTTTTACAGGATTTACTTTCTTCACAGTTGCTATGTTTTTACTGTCTGTTCTTGGTGAAGGAACACAGATGATTTGTGCATCTGCTATACCTCCAATGATTGCTGATATCAATGACTATGAAGCAAGCCGAAGTGGTAAATATATGCCAGGTATGGTTGCAACCATATATACATTTATTGATAAGCTTATATCATTTGTTGCACCTTTACTTGTTGGTGTTGTGTTTGCTTGGATTGGTTTTGCTGATAAACTGCCAGATGTAGATACACCTTATTCAACTTCTTTATTTGTATGTGGTTTATTCTTCTATTATGGTTTACTAGTTCTCGGTTCACTGTGTAATGTAATAGCTATGAAATATTACGAGTTAACACCAGAAAAGATGACAGAAGTTCGTGAAACAATCGAACAAATGCGTAAGCAAGAAAATAATGTATAATAATTAGCTACAAATAGCAACATTCTTTGAATGTTGCTATTGCTATGAAAGGAGTATAAAAATGCAAAATATAAATCTTGAATGGAAATTTAAAAAACTGCCTGAATTAGATATAAATGAGATGTCATCAGTTAGTGAAATTTCTGATGCTGATTTTGAAGTGATAAATGTACCTCATACTTGGTATCAAGATGCAAACGGATATCAGGGAACTGTGATTTATAAAAAAACAGTCAATATAGCTTGTGATGATACCAAAAGAGTATTTTTAAATTTTGGTGCTGCTGACCGTTTTTGCAAGGTTTTTGTAAATGGTGATTTTATGGGAGAGCATAAAGGCGGATATTCTGCATTTACATTTGATATAACAAATAGCTGTAAATTTAATAGTGAAAATGAAATTGCTGTTTTGTTGGATAATAGAAGTTTTAATCAGATTTCACCACTTGCAGGTGATTTTACTATTTTTGGCGGTCTTTATCGTGATGTAAATATTATCATTACCGAAAAAAGCTGTTTTGATAGAACTTTCTATGGTACAAACGGTGTGATTGTTGATGATGATATAGATAATAAAGGTAAGATTTATATTGAAAATCATACTATGGGCTGTGAAAATGCACAGATTAACTACAAGGTTTTTGATAATAAAAATCAGCTTGTGCTTGATAAAACTCAGGATTTAACAGAAAAAACCGAGCTTATAGTTGAAAATCCAGAGCTTTGGAACGGTATGCAAAACCCAGCTATGTATACATTAAAGGCTGAAATTTTAATTAATGGCAATAAAACTGATGAAACCGAAATCAAGTTTGGATTTAAGAAAATCAGCATTGATGCACAAAAAGGATTTTTCTTAAATGGCAAGCATATGAAAATAAATGGTGTTGCAAAGCATCAGGATTTTGGCGGTATATTCTCAGCAACAACCGAAGAACATTTACAAAAGGATTTAGATTTAATAACTGAAATCGGTGCAAACAGTATTCGTTTATCTCACTATCAGCACCCACAGAGAATGTATGAGCTTTGCAATGAAAACGGCTTTGTGGTATGGGCTGAAATTCCGATGCTAAAATTTTTAGATGATGTAAAGCTGTTTGAAAATGCTGTTAGTCAGATGAAAGAGCTTATTTATCAAAATATACATCACCCATCTATTTGTTTCTGGGGCATACAGAATGAAATCGCTATGTTTGGTGAAAGTCAGGCTATGTATGACCGTATGAAAGAGCTTGGCGAGCTGACCGAAAGTATGGACGAAACCAGAATTAGTGCTTGTGCTAATCTATTCTGTGTAAAGAATGATAGCCAGCTTAACACACATACTCAGGCTGTCGGTTATAATATCTACTTTGGTTGGTATTATGGCAACATGGCAGATAATGCAGATTTTGTTGATAAGTTCCATAATGATAACCCTAATATTCCTCTAGGCATAACAGAATATGGTGTAGACTGTAATCTGTCTTATCATGCTTATGAGCCAAAGGTTAGAGATTATTCAGAAGAATTCCAAGCACTATATCACGAGACAGTATATCCTATCTTTAGACAAAGAGATTATCTATGGGGTACTTATGTATGGAATATGTTTGACTTTAGCAGTGAAATCCGTGATGAGGGTGGAGTTAAATATAAAAACTGCAAGGGTTTAGTTACTTACGACCGTCAAATAAAGAAAGATGCTTTCTATTATTATAAGGCACAGTGGTCAAATGAGCCATTTGTTAAGATTACAGAAAGCCGCTTTGTAAATCGTGAAAAAGACCAGATTTCTATTAAGGTATATTCAAATCAAAATGAGGTCTCTATAACTGTAAATGGTCAGACTTATACGCAAAATTCTGAAAATGGTGTATTTGTATTTGAAAATATCGTTTTAAACAAGGGTGAAAATGAAGTTATAGCTCAGTCTGGAGAGCTTTGTGATAAAGCTATATTTATAGGTGTTGAAGAAAAAGACGAAAGTTATATTTATGTAGATAAAAACCCTGGAATAAACGTGAAAAACTGGTTTATTGATGCAGTTGAAGAAGAAAAAATGTTCCCAACAGGTATGTTCTCAATTAGAGAGTCTTGTAATACAATAGTTGAAAATGAACAGGCTATTGCAGTAGTAGCTGAATTTTCTGAAAAATTAGCAAAAGAGTTAATTGAGCGTCGTGGAATGCTACCACTTGAAAGAATATTAAATTATATGAAAAATGAGTTTACAGAAGACGATTGCAAACGCTTAAATGAGGCACTGACTAAAGTAAAAAAAGATAGCAATTAAAATCTTATAGCATAAAATAAAGACAGGAGATATTTTTATCTTCTGTCTTTTTGTTATATTAGTAGTTATTAGAGTGCTTATACAAATATTTTACATATTACTGACAATTTAATGATAGAATGTAAAAACAAATATTTGTTAAAATCATATATGTAAAGTGTTACATATTTTAAGGAGAAAGATTGAATGAAAAATCAAGTAAAAAAACTTTTCTTTAGCAGATGTCTTGCAGCTGCTTTATCAGGTGTAATGTTATTTAATATTATGCCAAAATCTATGGCAACTGAAACGGGTTTTAATGTAGATAGTCTAACACTTCAACCTGCTGAAACAACATCAGCTATTAATTTTAACTGGTATGCACCAGAAGGAACTACTGATGCAAAAATAAAGTTCGGTGGTAAAATTTATGAAGTTACCGAAAGTGCTTTGACAACTCCTACAAAGGTTGATGAAAGCAAATATACAGATACAGGTAAAATAGTTTGTAAAACCACAGTTAATGGTTTAACCGCAGGTACAAAATACGGGTATCAAATTTCTAATGATGGCGGAAAAACATGGTCACAAACTTATACATATACAACCCCACAAAGTGATAATTTTAAATTTGCTTTTACAAGTGACCCGCAGATTAAAGAAGATGGTTCAACAAATACAGAAGGTTGGAATTCGTCAGATGAAACAAACCAAACTGGTTGGGCTAAGCTGATGGAGGTTGTAGCTAAACAGGGTGTATCACTTATGGTTTCTGCTGGTGACCAAGTAGAAGACCAGAGTTGGGGTAAATCAAGTGAATATGCTGCATTCTTTGCACCAGAATAGATGGCATCAATAGCTTATGCCCCTGCTGTTGGTAATCATGATAGACATTATATGTTTGATGACCATTTTAATTTACCAAATGAAATGGCCATTGCTCAAGATGGCAAAGCGGGAACTGATACCGAGCTAGAGCAAGTTTTAACAACTTTTAGAGGTCAAAATTCTGGCACAAGCCAAAGTCATGGTAACTATATTCAGGCAACCGAAGAGGAAATTACAAATAAAAGTGAAAGTAATGGCGTAATTCCTAATGAAGATGGTCAGTATGATTTTACAGAGCGTCGTGAAATGGAAACAAAGGGCAATTATTACTATATTTATAATAACACTTTATTTGTAACACTTAATACTGGTGCTTATCCAGGTGGCAATGATGAAGAAAATTCAGAAAATGCAGATGTTCCAAGTGCTACAAAGGGTAACTCTGAAGCAGAAGCCATTATACAAAATTTTAGAAAAACTATGGAGTCTGCAACAACTGAATATGCAGGTCAATATGATTGGTTGATTGTAACACATCATAAGTCAACACAAACTGTTGCAGAACATGCAGCTGATTCAGATATTGAAAACTATGTTGATGCAGGTTTTGAAACCTTAATGGACAACTATAATGTTGATTTTGTATTAGGTGGACATGACCATGTTTATTCTCGTAGTTATGTTTTGAAAAATGGTCAGAGAAATGCTGAACGTTTAGATACCTTTAATGACCCAGATGGCACAATTTACTTAACAGGTAATTGCTGTTCAGATATGCAGTATTATGAGCCATTTGCGTCTCTAGATAAAAATAATAATGTAGATTATCCAGTGCTTGAAGATGGTACAACTGGTTCAGCGGGTTATTTAGAGGGTAAGCTTCCTTATGGCAACCAAGAATGGAACCAAGAGTTTAGTCCAAGTTATGCAATTTTTGATGTTCAAGGTGATACAATAAGTGTAAATGTATATAATCTTGCAGGGGATAGCGAAAATCCAAATTCTGAGCTTATTGACCATTTTACTGTTACTAAAAATGCAGATGGCGGTGAAAAGGTAACAGGTGAGGAAAATGGAAACTCAGCTCTTGATATAACAAAAATTGCAAGCTATAATTCAGGTGAGTTTAATGTAGATGGTGGTGTTATGGAAATTATCTCTCATAACGCTAAAACAGGTTGGGCTTATGTTGTAAACGGTCAATCTGGAGTTTTAACTGCAATTCCTGTTAAAACTTTAGAGAAAAAATCAACTGTTGATATGCTAGATGGAAATGATATTGACATTAAAGTAATGGTTGAAGATGAAGGCTTTGCATATGGCGATATGACATCTGTTGCAATATCTGAAGATGGCACAACTCTTGCGGTTGCAATTCAGGCAGAGGGGTATAATGATGCAGGTCGTGTTGCAGTATTTACTTGTAATGCTGACGGAACTTTAACATTAAGGGGCATTTCTAAAACTAGTATTCAACCAGATATGGTTACTTTTGCGGATAATAACACAATTTTAACCGCTGATGAGGGTGAGCCAAGAGAAGGTTATACATCTACTGACCCTAAGGGTTCTGTTACCGTTATTAATGTGCAAAACCTTACAAGCACTGTTGTAGATTTTATAAGTTTCGATAGTAAGCGTAGCGAGCTTGTTAAAAATGGAATTGTTCTAAAGAAAAATACAAATCCATCTGTTGATTTAGAACCAGAATATATTGCAGTTTCTAACGGTAAAGCATATATAACTTTACAAGAAGCAAATGCCATTGCAGTTATGGATATAAACAGCAAAACTATAACAAATATTTATTCTTGTGGTTTTGAAGATTACAGCACTGTAAATATTGATATTGATAAAAAGGATAATAAATATTCACCTAAGACATATGAAAGTTTAATGGGTATTCGTATGCCAGATGGTATTTCAGCGGCTCAAATTAATGGAAAAACATACATTATAACTGCAAATGAAGGTGATAGCCGTGAGTGGGGCAACTATTTAAATGAAAGGGAAATTAACTTCAAAGATAATGGTGCAGCCTCACCAACTGGTAAAATTACCGCTGATAACTCAGGTTTAACAGGTAAAGTTGTATTTTTTGATAGCTCAGATTATGATGGTTTAAATTCTGAAAAGGATTATTTATTTGGTGGTCGCTCATTTACTGTTTATGAAGTAACACAAAATGGTATTAATGAAGTATTTACAAGTGGTGCTGGTTTTGAAAGTTTGACCGCTAAATATGTGCCAGAATTTTTCAATACATCAAATGATAATGTTGTAATTGATGACCGTTCAGGCAAGAAAGGTCCAGAGCCAGAAAGCGTAACCATAGGAGAGGTTAATGGCAAAATTTATGCATTTATCGCTATTGAACGTACAGGCGGTATTATGATATATGATATTACAAATCCAGAAAATGCTGAGTTTGTAAATTATATTAACTCTCGTGATTTTAAAACAACTGTTGAAGGTTCAGAGCAATATGAAGATAAAGAGCTTGATAAATGGGTGACAGGTGGAGATGTTGCACCAGAAGGAATGAGCTTTATTTCTAATAGTGTGACAGGTAAGCCTATGTTACTTGCTGCATTTGAAGTAAGTGGAACAGTAGCAACTTATGAGCTAAATGAAGGCACAAAGAAAAATGTTTTATTTAACGATGTACCACAAAATGCATGGTATGCTGATGCTGTAAAATATGTATATGATAATAAGCTTATGACAGGTACAAGTGAGACCACGTTTTCACCTAATACTGCAACTAATAGAGCTATGATTGCAACTATTTTATGGCGTGGGTCTTCAAGCCCTGTTGTTAATTATCTAATGAAATTTACAGATGTTAATCAAGACGCTTACTATGGTGAGGCAGTTCGCTGGGCAGCATCGGAGGGTATAGTAACAGGTTATTCAGAAAAGATTTTCGGTACAAATGACAGCATTACAAGAGAGCAGCTTGCAACTATGCTTTATCGTTATGCTAAGGCTAATAACTATGATGTAAGTGATAAGAGTGATATCACATCTTATTCAGATTATTCTAAAATAGGCTCTTATGCAATAGAGGCTATGCAGTGGGCAAATGCACAAAATCTAATAACTGGTATGGGTAATGGTACTTTAAATCCTAAAGGTCAAGCTACTCGTGCACAGGTTGCTACAATTCTAATGCGTTTTTCTCAAATCAAATAATTAAAAAAAATGGCTTATCACTTAATAAAAAGCGATAAGCCATAAATTTTTACGACATAAAAAATGTTTGTTATGATTATACAATAATAATTTAGTAAAAAAGAAAAAATATAAAATATTATTAAATTATATGAAATTATGGTTTATACCAATATATATGAATTTATAAAAAATAAAATATATACAGTTAAAATGTTGATATAATTAAATATGGAGAATACATATCAAACAAGTAGGAAATTTCGTGATAAAACAACAAATATTTCTTGGAAATCCAACAAAATCATTACGTTATGCACATTGCGAAATCAAAATTCGGGGTGTATAATAAATGACTGTAAAAAACTAAAACAGCACAGGTTGTAAAAGTTAGTAATAAAAAAATAACAATATTTACACTTTGTGCAATTAAGAAAGGGGAATAATATGGATACTATGCAAATCCTTTCGATTGTTGTCTTTTTAGCAGTTATGGTTGCTATTGTAAGTGAAAAGATACATCGAACAGTCGCTGCGGTTGCTGGTGCAGTAGTTTTGATTTTTCTGCATGTGTTGTCAGTAGAAAAAGCAGTAGAATATATCGATTTTAATACCATTGGTGTTTTAATCGGTATGATGTTGTTTATTGCAGTTGTTCGTAATTCAGGTTTATTTGAATATGTTGCAATTAAATCTGCGAAACTTGCAAACGGAAACCCTTGGAAAATCATGCTGTTTTTCGCAATTATAACAGCTATATTGTCCGCTTTCCTTGATAACGTTACAACTGTATTGCTTGTTGGCCCTATGACCATTGCTATTACATCTATTTTAGGACTAAATCCAGTTCCATTTTTAATTACTCAAATTTTTGCATCTAATATTGGTGGTACAGCTACACTTATTGGTGACCCTCCTAATATTATGATTGGTTCTCAAGCTGACCTTAGCTTTATGGATTTTGTAATAAATACAGGTTCTGCTGTAATTATTATTGTTCCAGTTATATGTATTTGCTTCTATTTTATATATGGCAAGCATATGAAGGTAAGTGAGGAACAAATGGCTGGTGTTATGAAGCTAGATGAAAATAAATCAATCAAAGACCATTCACTTCTCATTAAAAGCCTTGTTATGATTGTTTTGGTTGTTTTGGGATTTGTTTTTCATAGCTCACTTGGTGTTGACTCTTGTGCAATCGCCCTTGCTAGTGCTACAATAATGTTACTTATTGGTAAGCAAGATACCGAAGAAATTGTACTCGGTGTAGAATGGTCAACAATTCTTTTCTTTACAGGTCTGTTTGTAGTAGTAGGTGGTATGGTTGAAACTGGAGTTATTACAGCTCTTGGTGGTGCACTTGTAGATGCTACTGGTGGTAACACAATGATGCTGATGATTCTTATCCTTTGGGGCTCGGCTATCTTTTCTTCATTCCTCGATAACATACCATTTGTTGCTACCATGATTCCGCTTATTTTAACTATGCAATCAGACGGTATGAACGTTATGCCTCTATGGTGGGCATTGTCACTAGGTGCTTGCTTAGGCGGTAACGGTACACTTATTGGTGCATCTGCAAACGTTGTACTCAGTGGTATATCTGCAAAGCATGGTCACCCTATAACATTTGCAAGATACTTAAAAGTCGGTTTCCCAATGATGGTTTTATCCGTCGCAATTTCTATGGTTTATCTGCTAATACGTTTTTAAACGATAGGATAATTTTTAGAAAGAAGGGTAAGTCTATATGATTACTACAAGTTTTTCAGGAGATCTTATTGGTACGGCATTGCGTCAGCTAGGTGCTTCTGAAATAAGAGAAATTAGAAACGGTATTTTATATATTATTCGTTTCGAATTTGCCGAAGACCTTCATGTTGTATATGTTTTAGATGTTACTAAAAAAGATAAATATTTTCTTCAAAGAGTATCTCCATATCCAATGTCACATGGCAGATTTTCAAGTGCAGGGGAAGTTGTTCAGTTTATTGAACGTGATATTCAAAAATTTGAAAATGCAACTCATTCACATAACTTTAAACAGTTTCTTGAGATTGCAGATGGTGTAACACGTTTATCTCATGCAATGGAGCTTTTATTCTTAGAGCGTAATGTCTCCAAAGAAAATATGGATAAAATTTCAAACCATATCAGTGAGACAGTAGAAAAATTAAAGGCAATAAGAGACGATTCTCCAAAAATCCAAAAATAATAAAAAAAGCGAGCATTTGCTCGCTTTTTTTATTCCCCGTCAGCCATACGATAGCCAACGCCGTTTTCGGTTAAAATATAATGTGGTTCAGCAGGATTTGTTTCAAGCTTTCGTCTTATATTTGCCATATTAACCCTCAAAATTTGGTTGTCATCGCCTTTATAAGGCCCCCAAATATCATGTAACAGTGTAGTATAAGTTAGCACTCTGCCTGGTTGTCTTGCAAGTCTTTCAACAATTTTGTATTCGTTTTGAGTTAAATGTACTTCTTTGCCTGCTATTGTTACTGTTCTTCGTTCAAAATCAATTTTAAAATCCTTATATTCATAGAATGAAGAAAGCATTGCTCTTTCAGCGGCAAGCTGATTTGCATGACGGCGAGCTGCACGAATACGGGCTAATAACTCGCTAGTACCAAAAGGCTTAGTTATATAGTCATCAGCACCAAGGTCAAATGCACGAACTTTTTCATCTTCCTCATCTCTTGCTGAAACAACCAAAATAGGTATGCCAGACCACTGACGAAGTCTTTTTATAACCTCAAGTCCGTCCATAGCAGGCAAACCAAGGTCAAGTAAAATTAAATCTGGACAATGCGAGCTTGCCATTGTTATCGCTTGCTGACCTGTTTCTGCTGTGATAACTTGATAACCATTTGCTGTTAAAATCGTGCCAAGCACACGAAGTATAGTTGCTTCATCTTCAACAACTAATATTTTTTCACTATTCGGCATAAGAAGTAACCTCCGTTATAGGTAATGTAAAACTTATATATGCCCCAACATCAGGCATATTTTTTGCATGAATTTGACCACCGTGACCTTCTACTATTGTTTTACAAATAGAAAGACCTATGCCAAGTCCTCTAGTAGAATCTGTACAGTCTTTATCTCGTGATACAAAGCCCTCAAAAAGCTTGTCTAAATCGCATGGCGGAATACCTTTGCCGTAGTCACGGACAGATATTTTAACAAAGTTATCTATTATTTGAGCTGAAAGCTCTACTTTATTGTTTCTGCCATGAAGTATTGCATTATCTACAAGATTTATTAAAACCTGAACAATCAGCATTTCGTCCATAGGAACAAGCGTGACTTTGTCAGGCATACTAACAGATAAATCTATATTTGGATAGCGTTTACGAGCCTTAGATACCACTTGTGAAAAAACCTCATCAAGTGGTTCTGCAACCTTTTTTAATGATGGAGCACCACCAGAAATTCTGGTAACTGAAAGCACATTTTCAACCATACGAAGCAGCCATTCAGCATCTTCATTTATGCCTGAAAGCAGCTCTTTTCTGCTAACTGAGTCAATAAGCTCATCATTATCTATCAGTGCATTAGAGGCAGCTAAAATGCCTGTAAGAGGTGTTCTAAGGTCGTGTGAAATAGCTCTAAGCAGATTGCCACGCATTTTTTCTTTTTCGGCTTCAATTACTATTTTTTGACGCTCCTCAGCAAGCCTTGAACGCTCTCTTGCAAATTCACGCTGTTTTTTTATTCTTCCACTCAATGCACTGGTGGCAATGGATACTGTAAGCATAACAAGAAATGTTACAGGATAACCTTCTCTTGTGAAGTTAAAATTAGTATATGGATATGTAAAAAAATAATTTACACAAAGCACGCTAACAATAGCACTTAATATACCCCATGCATAACCTGTGGTGTTAAGAGAAATCAAAAGTACACCTAATATGTATATTTCTGAAGCGTTTCCAAGTGTTGTAAATCTATTTAAAAGTAATATATTTATACATGTTGCAGATAATAAAATTGCAAATGTCTTTAATGCGTTAAGAATAAAAAGTTTTATCTTATCCGATTTTATATTCAATAACATCACTCCTAATTATTTTACATTATACACGAACACTAATATAAAGGGATATATGTTAAAAAATTTTAACATTTTCTTAGCGGAATGACTAAATAAAATCTGATATATTTAACAACGAAAGAACAAAACAACAGTGTTAAAAGAAGAAACAAAAGAGGTGTTT
>DXIE01000009.1 GCA_019113005.1 Candidatus Butyricicoccus avistercoris
TAGCGTAGCAGCCTGAGCCACTACGCTATTAAAGTTTTTTAGTTATATTCTGCTATTTTCTTTTCATTATATATATCATGGTCAAGTTCGCCAAGTTTACTTGCTACAAGCATACCAACCATAACGTCAACATCAACATTCATAAGTGTACGGAACATACCTGCAAACCAGTCAATACCGATTAATACCGCAATACTCTCCATTGGCAGACCTAAAGAGGACGCAAGGAATGTATAAACGATAACCGAACCACCTGGAACAGAAATTGTACCCATACACATCAAACAGGATAGTAAAATCGCCATACCCATTTGGTATGTAGTCATATTTATACCTGTTGATTGTGCCATAAAAAATATAGCAACTACATAACACTGAGCTGCACCACAACTATTCATAGACATTGTGATAGGCCCTGTGAAATCCGCTACTTTTCGGCTGACACCAAACTTTTTTACTGCATCTTCCATTTTAGTTGGCAGACATATCGCACCAGAAGTTGTTGTTATAGCCATAATTGACATTTTAGCGAATTTCTTTGGCATTTTAAAAGGATTTACCTTACAAAGTACAGCTGTAACTGGAATAAATACTATAAACTGAATTAAATCTCCTACAAGTAAAATACCTAAAAATTTAAGCATAGGTATAATAACTGTAAAGCCAGTTGAACCCGCTACATCTGCAAGTAAACAGAAAATACCAATTGGTGCAATATTCATAACCATTTTAATAATATTAGTTACAACCGCATTTACACCAGTAATAAAATCAGCAATATTTCGGTTTTGAGTCTGCTTGGTATACTGACCTGTTGCAATACCAAAAAACAATGCAAACACAATACAAGGTACCATTGAACCATCTGCCATAGCCTTGATTATATTGGTTGGCACAAAGTTTGTAAGTGTTTCCTGTAAAGATGCAGAAGCTATTGTAGTTTCTGCTATACTTTCTGCACCTGATAAATCAATACCCAAACCAGGTTTTACTAATAGCGATAATGCAACACCCAAAGCTGCTGAAAAGACTGTAAAAATGATAATCCACTTAAATGTGTGTAAACCCATTTTGCCTACATCTTTTGAATCACCACTGCCAACCGCACCTGCAACCGATGACATTACAAGCACTACTACCGACATCTGAATAAGTCTTAAAAATATATCGCCTATAAATTTAAGATTTGATGCCCATTCACCAGCAAATGTACCAAACACCAAACCGCCTATTGTAGCAATTAATATTTGTGTTGTTAGTGAAATTGAAAACTTCTTTTTTTCCATTTTTCCCCTATCCTTTTTATTTTTCTAATATTGTTCCTTTTCTGAATTTCTCACATGATTTCATGTATTTCATGCATAGATAATATACAACAGCTGTTGGAATAAGGCTTACATACCATGAAAGCTGCAAGATAAACAGTGAACATATAGAACCAACAATAATTGCAATAATTGCTGCCATATTTATTCCCTTAAATATACCTTGTTTATCATAAAGCTGATTAACATCAAGCTTTTTCTTTCTTAAAATAAAGTAATCAACAGCCATAACCGCAAATATTGGTCCTAAAAACGCTGAATAGAACTGAGTAAATAAGTTAAGACCTGCTGCTGACTCCTCAGTAACCAGTTTCCAAGGCATACAGCACACAGATAAAATACCAACTATAACAGTTGCATAAGACCATTTTACATTAAATGCTTCCATTAAAACATAAGATGGTGGCACAATATTATTTAAAACATTGGTTGTGACCTGTGCGAAAGCAATAAATAAAAGTGTAACAACTGTTAAGAACTTACTTCCCATTGTGGTTGAAAATACGGTTACTGGGTCACTATTACCTGTTGCGGCTGTAACCAAAAGACCAATAAGTCCCATAAATAAAGTAACTGGTAAAATTGCCACTGTGTAAATGCTGCCAGTTGTTACAGGGCGTACACTTTCTTTTAAGTTTCTTGAATAGTCAGATGCATTTATAATCATAGTTGAATAAATGCCTAAAAAAGATGTAGTGGCTGCCCAGAATGGCATACCCCATGTGCCTTTAATATTTGCAAACATATTATCTATTTCGGTTGCAAACTGAACCTTTACAATATATAACATATAAACAAGTATTGCAATGATAAATACACATGAAATGTTTTCCATCCATTTGATACCTTCAAAGCCTTTAATAGCAAGTGCTATCTGTAAAATTGTAAATAAAATATATACAACAAACAGATTGTTAAAGCCAAATAGTATATTTAAACAACTATTTATAGCACCTGCACCAACCCAGCTTTGGAAACCAAACCAAATAATAGCTGGTACACCTCTTAAAAGACCTGCAACTTTTACACCACTTGTACCAAAACTACTTCTAAGCTGAATTGTAAATGGTATACCATATTTATGACCACATTCACCAATTACAACAAGTGCTGCTGCAATTACCAAGCAGCCTATAACCATTGCAAGTATCGCCTGCTGAACGTTAAGCACACCAATTAAACCTGCACCCATTGAGAATGTGCCTATTGATACACAACCGCCCATAAAGCTCGCTGCATATGATAAATGACCCATAATACGTTTTTTAGTTGGCTGTAAATCCTTATCTATATTTTTTGCGAGCTGTTCACTTAAAACCTTATTCTCTGTCATACATTTTCCCCTTATTTTATTTTTCTGATAAGCTGACCATAACCCTTATCTGCAACGATTTCACCGTTTTCTGCAACAATATTTCCTCGAATTATAGTACATACAGGTAAACCTTTGCCCTTCATGCCTACAAATGCGGAAATTTTATTTACATATTTTAACGACTCCTCGGTTATAGTCCATTCCTTATCCTTATCAACAATTAAAAGGTCGGCATCAAATCCGATTTTTATATCGCCTTTTTTACCGTAAATGCCGAAAGTTTTAGCTGGTTTAACACTCATAGCATTTGTAAGTGCACATGGGGAAATATTTCTTTTCACACAACCTTCATAAAATGCAATTTGGAAACCGTTTTGTATACCGCTTATTCCACCCCAAACATCAAATACATTTTCGATTTTTTTACCTAAAATCTCGTTGAATTTTTCATCATAAGAGCATGGAGAATGGTCGCTTGCAATGCCACTGAAAGTGCCGTCTGCAACATACTCCCACATTTTGTCAACATCTTCCTTACTTCTAAGCGGTGGAGCACATTTCAATAATGCACCTTTTTCTATAACATCTTTGTCTGTTAAACTTAAATAATGTGAACAGGTTTCTGCTGTTATATCATAGCCTTCTAATTGAGCTTCTTTAATTTTTTGTGCAACAACTGGACTGCTCACATGACAAATATGCGTTTTACAGCCAGTTTCTTTTGCAAGCTCAATTATTGCCATTGTTGCGACAAGCTCGGAAATAACTGGTCTTGAGTCAAGAAAACCTTGCCAGTCTAAGCGGTTTTCCTTTTTCATTCTAGCCTCTTGATGTTTAATCATAGCAAAATCTTCACAGTGAAAACCTGCTCTACCATCAAACTCTTTAATTATTTGCATAGCCTCATAAACCTGACCATAATTTAAAGAGCTATAATCTGGTGATACAGGGCCTATAAATGATTTAAATGCAACACAACCCTTGTCATCGAGTCCTTTTAAATCGTCAAAATTACCATTGATTAAACCGCCCCAAAAGCAGTAATCTGTATATGCATTAGGTGAAACTTTTTGATATTTTTTATCAAAAATATCTGCATTTGAAAGTGCAGGCTCATTTTGAAGTGGCATATCAATAATTGTTGTATAACCACCGATTGCTGCCGCCATTGTGCCATGCTCATAATCTTCACGCCACTCATAACCAGGGTCATTAAGATGTGCATGGGTATCTATTGCACCTGCAAACACATATTTTCCATCAGCATCAATAACTTTTTTTGCATGAGGTGTCTCATCTTGTGCTAAAATTGCTGATATAACGCCATCTTTAATCGCAATGTTAACATTATCAATACTTTGTGATGTTACAACTTTACCGTTTTTAACCAATAAATCGTACATATTTTACCTCCCTAAGCCAAAAAATCTTTTTACTATTTTATGAAAAAAATTTTTTCTTTTTTATCCTTTATGACATACTTTATCATTATATTTGTTATATGTAAAGAAAATTTTTTCATAAATATTCTATATTTTAAATATTTTTTAAAATTTCAGTGAAAATGTTATATAATAAAGAGGATTTATAAAATGCAAACTCAATATATAGTAAAATCTACAAATTATATCATGGATATTTTAAACTCCAATTCACCTGTTAAAATTCATTCTGTATACGAAAATACTGTAAATCTTATAGTTAATAATCAAATTTTAGCACTTCAAACCCATAATACAGTTATTTCTCCAATAAGTCTTATCACAGATACAAATTCATTTAATATAAACTTAAACTCAAAAATATATATAAATAATAGCTGTATTTTTATTGATAACTTTTGTTTTGATCACTCAAAAACTGAAATTATAGACTCTAAAATGCATAAAAATACATTTAATATTTCATGTGATATGCTAATACAGGCTATATATAAAGCTGATTTTTCAGGGTTTAATGCTATTTTTTCATCAAACACAGATATAAAAGAGAATTTTTTAATAATAACTGCAGCAAAAACCAAAATAGATACCTGTACAAATGAGCTTATTAATAAAAACTATGAAAATGCTGTAAATTCACTTTCAAGTCTTATCGGTCTTGGAATAGGTTTGACTCCTAGCGGTGATGATTTTCTTTGTGGCGTGCTTGCAGGTTGTATATTTGATAATCTGGAAAAACATTCATTTGTAAAACTACTAAAAAAACAAATACAGAATAATTTGCAAAACACAAATGATATAAGCAGAGCTTTTTTAAGCTGTTCATTAAATGATAATTTTAGCACTCCTGTTTTAAATTTGCCTTATTTTAAATCACCAGATGAAGTTTACGACAATTTTAAAAAAATCGGTCATTCATCTGGCATTGATACACTATGTGGAATTTATTACAGCCTAAACACAATATCTAAAATACTAAGCAAAGACGCTTAAACCCCTTTGAGTTTAAGCGTCTTTGCTTATACATAAAAAAATTAGCTATTTGCTTTGTAAACATCAAGTGCAGCATTAACAGCTTCACCAGTTGTTACCTTAGCACCATTCCTCTTCATAACTGCTTCTAATGCACCTAGAAGAATTAGAATATTTCTCTTTTGGCTTGAATAACCCATGTTACCAATTCTTAAAATCTTGCCATCAAGTGGACCGAAAGAAGTTGCAATTTCAATGCCAAAATCATCAAGCAGCATGCCACGAATTGCCTTACCGTCTGTGCCTTCTGGAATGTTAATTGCGGTTACTACTGGCATTTTATGCTCTAAATCACCAAAAATAGTCAGACCCATAGCTTGCAGACCTGCAACAAGTGCCTTGTCATTGAGCTTATGTCTTGCAAAACGTGTTTCCAGTGTTTCGTTTACGATACAACGCAGAGCTTCATGTACAGCATACTGCATACTTGTAGCCTCTGTATGGTGGTTCAGTCTGCGTGGACTCCAGTAATCCTCAAGCTGAGCTAAGTCTAAATAGTTACTTGGGATATGTGCAAGTTTACCCTGTATATCACTATCTGTACGGATGCCCTTTTCAACACGCTTTCTAGCCTTAACAATTTGCTCGATTTGCTCGTTATATGTAATAAGTGCAGAACCAGATGGTGCAGAAACACACTTTTGAGTACCAGAAATACAAGCGGATAGTTTCCAGTCATCAACCTTAACCTCAGCACCGCCTAAAGTTGCAACAGCATCGACAATTAAAAGTGCACCATATCTCTCACAGATTTCGCCAAGCTCTTCAAGTGGCTGCATCATAGAAGTTGAGGTTTCGCCATGGATACAAGCAACAGCCTTATAGCCGCCCTTCTTAAGTTCGTCCTCAATTTCCTGTGGGTCAAATACTGTGCCCCATTCTTTTTCAAGCAGTGTGATGTTTGCACCACAACGCTCTAAAATTTCAGCCAGCAGATAACCAAAACGACCAAATGCAGGAATTAAAACCTTATCATTTGGGCAGATAGCACCTGTTAATACAGTTTCAAGACCACCTCTTGAA
>DXIE01000010.1 GCA_019113005.1 Candidatus Butyricicoccus avistercoris
TATAATAGACCATACAACTTATTTTTATCCAAATAATTATATAACAAGAGCTGAAATGGCAGAGCTTATTTATAGACTTATGGGTTCTCCAGAAGTTACTACAAGCAATGTATATTTCTTGGATATAAGTAATACACAAAATAATAGTGCTATTAGATATTGTGCATCTCAAGGCTGGATAAATGGTTATCCAGATAACACTTTTAAACCTTATAATTATATGACTCGTGATGAAGTGGTAACTATGATGTGTAGAGTGTTAAATCGTAAATATGGTAATATGTCTCAAAAGTTTTCAGATGTTAAACCAAGTTACTGGGCATACTCTTATATACAGATGGCATCTTCATATGTTTAAAGTTTGGATTAACAGTTTGTAGAAAATGCACAAAGTGTAAATTTCAAGTTAATAGAGTAAAATGAATATAAAAAACTGTGTTGTAAATGTATACAATGCAGTTTTTTTTATAGCACAGATAAATTTTTCATAGCGATATTAACAAAAAAAATAAAAACGCAAATAATATTTATAATTGTAAAATTATATAAAATATTAAAAAATATAAATTTTGGAAATAAATGTATTAAAATAAATGCATTAATGTAATAAAAGTAATATTTGAATGTACATTTGATACAAAATTGATACAATGGTTAAAACAATTATTGCGAAATAATTGTAATAAGAGTATAATATTAAAAGAATAGAGACTTTTAAGTTTTTTTGTGAATTGAGGGATATATATGCAGTTATTTACTAACAATTCAATGCTTATGATGGAGCGTTCGATGGATTTTTTGTGGACTAAACAAACTGCTATTCTTGATAATATAGCTAACATTGAAACTCCTAACTATAAGGCTAAATATGTTACTTTCGAAGAAACTTTGCAGGAAAAAATAAAAAGTGCAAGTGGAAATGTTAGTCAAATCCGCAATGCACTCGAAAACACATCTGCTTCAGTTCATGTGGCAACAAATGAAGAGGCTAAAGCAGATGGAAATGGTGTTGATATGAATGAACAAAGCGTAGAACTAGCTAGAAACGCTTTTCAACAGCAGCACGTTTATAATGCAATAAGTACAGAGCTTTCACTTTTAAGAACAGTAGCAGCAGGATAATAGGGGAGAATATTAAAAATGGCATTTTTAAGTTCAATGAATATAACAGCATCTGGTCTAACCGCTCAACAGCTTAGATTAGATGTTATATCAGAAAATATATCTAACATAAATACAACTCGCACAGAAAATGGTGATGAAGCTTACCGACGCAAAATGATAGTGCTGGAGGCAGAAGATGGTCGAGATTCTTTTAGAAGTATATTAGCTCGTACCGCAGGCAACATGCAGCTGCCGACAGGTGCAATATCAAATAACGGCGGTGTTCGTGTGTCTGCGATTGTTGAAGATGAGAGTGAATTTAAACTTCAATATGACCCTACTCACCCTGATGCAAATGAAGAAGGCTATGTTGAAATGCCAAATATTGACCTTGTAAAAGAAATAACAGATGCTATGGCAGCAACTCAGGCATATTCTGCTAATGTAACAGCTTTTAATACACTTAAAACAGTTGCAACCAGAGCACTTGAAATCGGTAAGTAAAAGGAGCTTTAATAATGACTATTAATAAAATTAACCCTCTTTGGCAAAGTGAAAATTTCGGTGTAGATACAGCTAATAATAAAACTCAAAATGACGGTATTCCTGTATTTTCCGATATTTTAAATACTGCTATTAGTAATGTTAAGCAAACAGAGGCAGAAAGAGTTGAAGCTGATTATTTGCTTGCTACTGGTCAACTTGATAATCCAGCGATTTTAAGTATGGCAAATTCAAAGGCTGAAATTGCAGTTCAGCTTATGGTTCAAATGAGAAATAAAGCACTAGAATCTTATAATACAATCACAAGCATGAGTATGTAATATAAAAATTCTCTGAAAAAAGAGGAATATTTGGAGATGGGATAGTGGCAAAAATAAAAGACAAGCTACAAGACGGTACGAAAAAGATTAAAGAATTTTACAGCGGTGATAAAAAGAAAAAACGTATTGGTATTACATCAGCCGTGTTAGCCATTGTAATCGCTGCGTCTGTTTTTTCTGCCGTTAAGCTTAATCAAAAGGAATATGTATCATTGTTTACAGATTTAACAGCCGAAGATTTGTCATCGGTTGTTTCAAAACTTCAAGAACAAGGTGTTTCAGATTATAAAATAAAAGATGATTCTATATTAGTAAATACTAAACAAGAATCTAATATCAGAGCAAACTTATTATTTGATGGTTATCCAAAATCGGGTTTTGCTTATGAAACTTATAACTCTCAGTTAAGTATGATGACAAGTGAATCTGCTCGTCAAACTGCTGAGTTACAAGACTTGCAAGACCGTATAGGTGCAACAATTGAATGTTTCGATGGCGTTAAGCAAGCTGTTGTAAATATTCAAGCTGGTTCAGACAATCGCTATGTACTAGACAGTGAAAATTCTGTTCCTGCAAGTGCAGCTATTTTTGTTACCATGAAAAATGATGAGGAAATTCCAGAAAAATATGTGGAAGCAATAGGCAACCTCGTTTCTACATCAGTTTCGGGTCTGGAATTTGAAAATGTAAGTGTAACAGACTCGTTTGGTAATACATTTTTCCCAGGACAAGAGGATTCACAGGAAAGCACTTCAAACGCATCTGATTTAAAACTAAGACTGGAACAACAGGTTAATAACAGAGTTAGAAATGAAGTGCTTCAGGCTCTAGCTCCTGTTTATGGTTCTGATAATGTAAAAGTAAGTGTTAATAGTACAGTTGATGTAAGCAGAAAAGTTCAGGAAACTGTTACTTATACAACTCCAGAGGGTGCTCCTGCTGGTGAGGGTATTATAGGTCACTACGAATATGACCAGTCACTCACTCGTCCAGCTGATGGGCAAACAAACGGTGGTGTTGCAGGTGCGGGAGTTAATACAGATGTCAATACTTATTTAAATTCTGCGGGTGCTGTACAAGGCAACGAGCAAACACTAACTAATTCTGGCGTTGAAGACCATAAAGTTAATACAAACACTGAGCAAAGCGAGCAGAACTTCGGTGTAGTAACAGATGTTATGATTGCTGTTACTATAAATGAGCAGGTTTCGGGTAATGTTGGTGCAGAACAGCTTGTAAATCATATTGCAAGAGCTGCTGGTATAGATGCCGCACAGCAAGCTGATAAAATCAATGTGCTTATTGCTCCATTCTATGACCCAGATGCTCGAAATAACAACCAAGACAACAATACCAATACTATTGCTGGATTTAAAATGCCACCTTGGGGTGTTTATGTTATCGGTGCAATGGTTGGACTTCTGCTTGTACTTATTATACTGCTTATTATTATCAAAAAACGCCGTAAAAAGGCAAAACTTATTGCAGAACAAGAAGCTCAGGCTCAAGCTGAGGCAGAACAGAAGGCTCTTGAAGAAGAATTATTCAAAAAGGCTGCTCTATCCGAAGCAGAACGTCTTGCAGCAGAAGAAGCTGCTAAGAGAGATATTCTTGATATACAAAATGAGAGAAATCTCGAACTTAAACAGGATATCCGTAAATTTACCGAGGAAAATCCAGAGATTGCAGCTAGTATGATTCGTATTTGGCTAAAGGGAGAAGGTGGTGAAGCAAATGGCTAAAACTCAAAACACAGAACAAGCTCTTAATATGGCTCAAAAAGCGGCAACTGTTATAGTAGCTTTGGGAAGTGATAAAGCATCTAAGGTTTATCAGTATATGAAACCAGAGGAAATTGAACAGCTTACCATAGAAGTTGCAAAACTTGGTCATTTGTCACCAGAGTACACCGAACATGTGCTTGATGAGTTTTATCAAATGTGCCTTACAAATAAGGCCATCACAGAGGGCGGTATGGAATATGCTCGCTCTGTACTTGAAAAGGCATTTGGTGAACAGGAAGCTCAACACCTTCTAAGTAAGGTTACAAAAGCTCTTACAAATCGCTCATTCTCCTTCCTCAATAAGACAGATGCAAAAACTATGTTCTCTACTTTACAGCATGAACGTGCTCAAACAATCGCTCTGGTTCTTTCCTATGTTGAACCAGACAAAGCAGCCGCTGTACTTGAGGAGTTGCCTCCAGATAAAAAACTTCGTGTTGTAGAAAGCATTGCAAGAATGGAAAGTGCATCTCCTCAGGCTGTAAAGATGATAGAGGACGAACTACAAAAGAAATTCAGCAATATTGTTGTTACAGAAAACGTTCAGGTTGGCGGTGTAGACCATATCGCTGCTATTATGAACAACCTCGAACGTTCAAGCGAAAAGGCTGTATTCGATGGTCTGGAATTTCGCAACAAAGACCTCGCAGAAGAAATCAGAAAGCGTATGTTTGTATTCGAGGATATTGCCAATATGGACGACCGCTCTGTTCAGCGTGTGCTTAGAGATTGTGACTCAAGAGATATTGTGCTTGCACTTAAAGGCTCTAACAAGGAAGTTGCTAACAAGCTACTATCCAATATGTCAAGCCGTATGCGACAGAATATCGAGGAGGACCTCGAAATTACTACAAATGTTCGTATACGAGATGCTGAAGAAGCTCAGCAACGTATTGTTGGTATTATTAGAGACCTCGAGGAAAAGAACGAAATTATTATCTTAAAGGGTGGAAAGGACGAGATCATTGTCTAGTATCCTTAAATATTTCATGAAGCCTAAGGCAGAAGAATATGAACTGCCTGACACTGAAGAAATGACAAGTCAGCTAGAGGAAATGATTCGTTTTAAAGAGAGTATTCCTTTAGCACCTGAAGAACATAAACAAGAAGATTTTTCCGAATTTGCCGAGCAATCAGAGGAAAAAAGTGAGGAACAAGAAATCAGTCAGCAACCAGAACAAGTAGCTGTGGGTGCTATAACTTTTGCACAAGCTCAAGCAGAAGCGATAATAAAAGATGCTAAAGAGCAGGCAGAGCAAATTTTAGTTAAAGCTAAAATGGCAGCCGAGGCGGAAGTTGGTCGTATTCAGCAGAAGGCAATAGAAGAAGGTTTCCAAAAAGGTTATGCTGACGGTTATGAAAAAGCTAAAATAGAAGCGGCTGATGCTGTGCGTGAGAACGCACAGCGTACAGCAGACGACATAGGCAGATTTATGCATGTTGCAACTCAGGCAAGGGAACACGCCATAGACCATGCAAGAGATGAACTTTTAGATGTTGCAGTCACAATAGCTGAAAAGGTTATTCATGTAAGCCTAAAAAGCAGCAGAGAAGTTATACGCCGTATGATTTTATCTGCTACTGAAAAGCTTAAGAGACGTGAATGGGTGCAAATATATGTTGCAGACTCAGACGTTAAGGGTGTAACACAAACCGACCCAATGCTTGCATCAGCACTCAGCACTATATCTGACCATGTAAAAATAGTACCTATGCATGATGCTGAAACAGGTACTTGTATTGTAGAAATGCCAGATGAGATAATTGATGCTAGTGTATCAACTCAACTGGAAAATATTCGCACAATAATTCGTGATAGTTAAAGGAAGCAAAGCCCATGTTTGAGCAGGTTATTAGACAAGTCAAAGATAGTGATTTATTTAGCCGAACAGGTAAAATTGAAAATATTGTTGGCATGTCGATAGAAGCCTCAGGCGGACGTGGTGCAATAGGTGATATCTGTCGCATTTATTCAGCTGAATCTAACAGCCAAATACTTGCAGAAGTTGTTGGTTTTAAAAGCGATAGAATGCTTTTAATGCCTTATGAAAATATGAATGGTCTTGCACCAGGTAACTTCGTTAGAAACACTGGCAGAAGATTACGACTGCAAGTAGGCGACTTTTTAAGAGGAAGAATAATAAATGCTATGGGTAAACCAATAGATGGTCTTGAGCCTTTTCCAGAGGGTGAAAGCTATTATGTTGATAGCCCTTATATAAATCCGCTTACCCGTCCTCCAATTCGTGAACGTGTGGATTTTGGCGTTCGTGCCATAGATTCCACGCTTACCATCGGTAAGGGTCAGCGTGTTGGTATATTCGCAGGCTCTGGTGTTGGTAAATCGACTCTTATGGGTATGATTGCCCGAAATGTTAAAACAGATATAAACGTTATAGCTCTTGTTGGTGAACGTGGTCGAGAAGTTCTCGAATTTGTTCAGAAAGACTTGGGCGAAGAGGGTATGAAACGCTCTATTCTTGTTGTAGCAACTTCTGACCAGCCTGCAATGCTTAGAATGAAATGCCCATCTGTTGCAACCGCCATAGCTGAATATTTCAGAGACCAAGGACTCAATGTTCTTTTAATGATGGACTCTCTTACACGTTTTGCCATGGCTCAGCGTGAAATAGGTCTTGCAGTAGGTGAGCCACCTGTTGCTCGTGGCTATACACCATCTATTTATGCAGAGCTGCCAAAACTGCTTGAGAGAAGTGGTAATTTTGAAAAAGGTTCTATAACCGCTGTTTATACCGTATTAGTAGAAGGCGATGATACAAATGAACCAATAGCTGATACTGTGCGTGGTATTCTTGATGGTCATATAGTGCTTTCAAGAAAACTTGCTAACGCAAACCATTTCCCAGCTATTGATGTTTCGGCTAGTATCTCTCGTCTTATGACAGAAATAGTTACTCCAGAACATAGAAGCCTGTCTGGCAAACTCAGAGATATACTAAGTATCTATGAGAAAAATGAAGACCTTATCGCTATTGGTGCTTATAAATCTGGCACTAACCCTAAACTTGATTATGCAATAAGCAAAATAGACAGTATAAATAACTTCTTAAAACAAGGTATAAATGAAACTTTCTCTTATGATGAAAGCTTGAAACAGCTAGAACGCATTTTAAAATGATTTCTACTAAAACGGAGGAAGAGGATAACTGATGAAGAAATTTCGTTTTTCACTTGAAACAGTTTTACATTATCGTGAGCAGATGTTAGATGCTGTAAAAGCTGAACATGCGTCTGCACTTTTAAAAGTTCGTACACAGGAAGATGTAATCGAAAATCTGGTAAACCAATTTAATGACATCAATAATGAATATCGTCACAAAAAAATGACTGGTATGACAATCGCTGATGCAATGAGTTTTGATATTATGCTTCGTGCTCAAGAACGTAAAATTGATTATGAAAAAAATATACTTGTTAAGTTAAAACATGATGAAGAAGAAAAACGTGAGAAAGTTCGTCAGGCGAAAACTGATAAGGCAACAATAGAAAAAATTAAAGAAACAAAATATAATCAATATAAAAAAGCTATACAAAAAAGTGAGGAACAATTTATTGATGAATTTGTTTCAACAAAAAGGGTTATGGCAGCTAACTAAAAAGGGAAAGGGGGTGAAAACAAGTGACGACACAACAGCTTAATATGCTGACTCAAATGATTACACAAAATCGTCCAACCACGTCTAAAAATGATAGTAATGATACTTCATTTAAGGATATGCTTGAGGATAAAAAACAGGATAATAACGCTGTAAAAAAAGAACCAGTAAAAAATGATACTGCAAAGAATGAAACTGTAAAAAATGAGGCTCAAACAGATAAGACTGAAACTTCTGATAAAGAAGATGTAGCTGCAAAACAGGTATTGCTTGCAAATCTTCTTTTTTCACAGAATATAACTCCTGTGCAAAATGAAATGAGTCAGCAAAGTACAAACCTGTCTGCTGAACAAATTATCCAGCCAACAATTCAAAATCTGGAAAATATGCAGACTGTGGGTGATATTCAAAATATGGATAATACCCAGAATGTACAAACTAAACAGGCAGAAATTCCAGTACAAACTGAGATAGCTGAGGCGTTTGAAGTTAAAACCGATGTCAAAACAGATGTTAAGGCAGAACAGAACACAGCTGAAATCATTCAGCCTCAAAATACTGAAAAAACTACCAAAACAGCTCAGAATACTAGTGAAAGCACTCAGGATATGATGAAAAATGAAACATCAGAAACTGAGAAATCTGAAATTAAACAAACCGAAGTGCAAAATACTCCATTATTCCAAAATGTTGAAAGCACACCGATTAAAGTTGGTGAAAAAGCTCCAGTTTTAGACACTCAGTCGCCTAATATGGAGCAGGATTTAAAAGATATTATTAAATATAATCTTAAAGCTGATGGAGATAAAATCGAAATTCAGTTAAATCCAAGCAATTTAGGTAAAATTACTGTGGAGCTTGTTCAAAAAGATGGCAGTATGTCGGTTTTAGTAACAGCAGAAAATAGTAAAACTCTATCACTTCTTGCACAACATGCAGGCGGTATAGAAACTATGATGCAAGAGCGTTTATCACAGCCTGTTCAAGTTTTTATCGAGCAACAAAAGCCAGAACAGCAATTTAATGACTCTCAAAAACAGAATAATAGGCAAAATCAGAACAATCAAAACAATAAACCAAGCAAAGACGAACAACAAAATTTTATTGACCAGTTAAGACTTGGTTTATATAACTTAGGTTAAGGAGGTAAAAAAGTGAGCGATTTATTTACTCCAACAGTTGCAAGAACAGAAAGTGCTTATGCAGCAGCTGGAATTAACACCTATACTTCTGATTCTACTAAAGGCACAACAAAAACTGATTCAAAAAATAATGCAGGTTATCTTACTGACTCATCTAAAGATAAACTGACACTTACAATGGAGCAATTTCTCCAGCTTATGATTGTCCAGTTCCAAAATCAGGACATGGATAATCCCGCTTCTACAAGTGATATGATGAACCAGCTTATGCAAATGTCAAATATTCAAGCAATGGCAACTATGACCGATGCTTCAACTATGACTTATGCAGCTTCACTTGTTGGTAAAACAGTAACTATTGGTGAGTATACCAATGGTAAACTGAGCGAAATTGTAGGTGTGGTAACTGGTACTGGTACATATGATGGTCAGCAGGTTATTTTCGTGAATGGAAAAACATATCCTATAACATCTATTATGGCAGTTGGCGAAATACCTAAGGAAGAAGACGAAGTAGACCCTGACTTTGGTGTTGACCCACCAGAAGGTAGTGAAAAGCCAGAAGACACTGAAAAACCAGAAGGTACTGACAAGCCAGAGGGAAGCACTGAAAGCGGTGAGGGCTAAATGATAGAACGTCTGCAAGCAAGCAGTTATATTTCTTCACAGCCACAACAGAAGGTTAATGAACAAAGCACTGCATTTAGTGAGCTTTTAAGACAGCGTATGGAAAATGTCGGTTCTATGCCGACAGTAAACAATACTGAAATTGAATTTTCCAAACACGCACAGCAAAGAGTAGAGCAAAGGGGTATTGAAATAAACTCAGAATTACTTGCTCAGCTTAAAAATTCAGTTGAAAAAGCTCAAGAAAAAGGTGCGAAAAATATTCTTGCATTTGATGCAGAACGTGCATTTATAATAAATGTGGTTCAAAATAGGGTGATTACCGCAATTTCACAAGACGAAATGCAGGGGAACGTATTTACAAATATTGATGGTGCTGTTCTTTTAAAGTAAAAGAAAACAGGTCTTTTTAAAGATGTTTTGATTGCATGTCCGTTTGACATATATCGACAGCACCTTTTAAAATGAAAGGAAGCAAAGCAAAATGACAGGTTCTATGTATGCTGCTATCGCAGGTTTACAAACACATATGCAGAAGATGAATGTTATTGGTAACAACATTGCAAATGCTAATACCTATGGTTTTAAACCAGGTGTTACAACATTTACAGAGTCTATGTATACATCAATAAAAAATAGTACAGCTGGTGGTGACACAACAGGTGGTACAAATGCTGCACAGATTGGTTATGGTTCTCAGCTCAGCACTATTGATGTTTCAATGTCTGCGGGTACTCCAGCTCCAACAAATGTAAACTCTAATTTATACTTGAATGGTAGCGGCTTTTTCTTAGTAGGTCCTAAGCCACAGGTGCAAACAGATCCAAATACTGGTGACCCAATTGGAGAAGCTTATCAACCAGACCCAAATCAGCTTACCTTAAAGCGAGTTGGTAACTTTACATTGGACAAAGATGGATATTTAGTTGACCCAGCTGGTAACTGTGTATATGGTTTTATGCCTCTTGCTGCTGGTGATGCACAAAATCCACCTGATGCAGCAGGTCCAGCAACTGATGCTGATAATAAGGAAATTAACTGGGATACATTTTTAAGACCTATTCGTCTGCCAGTTGCTGATGAAGATGGAAAAGCTGTTTACCCAACAAACACAGTTAATAACGGTGTGCCAGATTATGGTTATACACCAGACGGTGGTAATGCTTTAGATGAAGAAAATCTTGTTAAAGTTAACAGCATAAACCTAAGTATTGATAAAAACGGTGTTATAATGGCTGTAACAAACAACGAAGAAACCATAACAATAGGTGCAATAGCACTTGCTAATGTGCGTAACCCTAATGGTCTTACAAAGATTGGTGAAGGTTATTATAGACCAGGTGGCAACTCTGGTGATGTTACTGTTGGTGTTGCAGGTGGTGTTCTAGGTGATAGATATTTAAATGGAGCAGCTGCCGGTGCTGCTGGAGCTCAAGCGATAGATTCTGGTGCAGGTACTGAAATTTTAGCTAACTATCTTGAATCTTCAAAAACTGATGTCTCAACCGAGTTTGCTGACCTTATTACAACTCAGCGTGGTTTCCAAGCAAATACAAAAATTATTACCGTTACAGATGAGATGCTGTCTGAACTGGTAAATATGAAGCGATAAATTTTTAGTGTTTAGCTTTCTGGGTGTCATATTGATGCCCAGAAAGCCCTATACAGAAAGGTGAAATACCATGATTAGACTTACTAAACTTAATAGAGAAGCCTTTCTTCTCAATCATATGCAAATTGAAACAATCGAAGTTATTCCAGAAACTAAAATCATTATGATGAACCATGATTACTTTATCGTTCGTGAATCTCCAGAAAGAGTTTTACAGTTAATTGAAAGCTATACTGCAAGAGTGCATGATATTTACCGAGAAATTAAGATTTCCGATAAAACTGGGAATTAAATATAGAATAAACCAACTGACATAAATGGGTAAAAAAAGTCTGATTGGAGGAAATATAAACAAATGAATGTTACATTTATAGGTGGTATTGTAGGTGGCCTTTTACTAATTGTAGTGGGTATGTCATTAGATGGACTAACACCTAATTTTACCCAGCTTGGTAATTTTGGTGATGTTGCAAGTGTATTTATTGTTCTTGGAGGTACAATAGCAACTGTTGTAGCAGCAAATCCAGGTTCAAGACTAAAAAACTTTGGCAAACATATCGGCATTATATTTAATCAGAAAAAATACAATCCATTACAAGTAATTGATGAAATTACAGAATTTGCTCAGATTGCTCGTAAAAATGGTTTGTTAGCACTGGAAGAACGTGCAAATCAGCTCGAAGACCCGTTCTTTAAGAAAAGTATTATGCTTATTGTTGATGGTAATGATGGCGATAAAGTGCGAGATATGCTTATGAGTGATATTGAGCAGTTAAGTGCAAGACATGATGATGTTATTGCCATGTATGAGCTTGGCTCATCAACAGCACCAGCATTTGGTATGATTGGTACTCTTATCGGTCTTATCAACATGCTTGCGGGTATGGGTGAGGACAGCAGTAATATCGGCCCTGCAATGTCTGTTGCTTTGATTACCACTCTTTATGGTGTTATACTTGCTAACCTTGTGTTTAACCCTATTTCTAATAACCTTCGTACTCGTGACCAAGAAGAAATTCTATGTCGTCAGCTAGTAGTTGAAGGAGTTATGGCTATTCAGTCTGGTGAAAACCCTAAGTTTGTTAAGGAAAAACTCGAGGGTTTCCTTGAGCAAAGTGCAACAGGTGGTAACGAAGGCGGCAAAAAGAAGAAAGGTAAGGGAGAATAACTATATAGGTTAACGAGAAAGGACAGAGTATAATAATATGAAGAAAAAAAGAAAAGCTGGCGGTGCTAGCTGGATGGATACATATGGCGATATGGTTACGCTTTTACTTTGCTTTTTCGTGCTCTTATATAGTATGTCAACTGTTGACCAACAAAAATGGGCGATGGTTGTGCAAAGCTTTCAGCGTGAAACCGCATCTGAAACCATGGGTACTCCAGGTCAAGGCACAGGCTTAGAGTATAATCTAAGCGATTCAGCAGTTAAACCAGAGGAAATTACCGAAGAACAGGTCGCAGAAGCACTTAGTGAAATCGCTGAAAAAGTGGAGGAATACACCGCACAAAACAATATGAAACAGCAGATAAGTGTTAGTCAGGGTGAAGGTTATGTTTTTATAACTTTCCAAGATGCTGTTTTTTTTGAAGGCGACAGCTATGAGTTATTAGACAGTGGTAAGAAAATACTTGATGTTGTCGCAGCAGCAATAAAACCTCAAGGTGGTCTTATTGATGAACTTAGAGCTATGGGTCACACCTCCCAAGGTAGTGCAGATAAGGCTAATAACCCTGAAACTGACCGCTTTCTTTCATCAAATCGTGCTGCAACAGTTACAGTTTATCTGCAAGAAAAAAATATAGTTGATCCAGATAGACTTGTTAGTGTAGGATATGGTCAGTGGCGACCAATCGCTGGGTTTAATACCAGTGAGGAACGTGCACAAAATCGTCGTGTAGAACTTATGATTACTGGTATAAATCCAAATAATATGGAAAGCAGTGTTGACCAGTATTTTACTACACGAGAAGGTGACGCACAAGCTGAAGAATAAGTAAAGGATTTGTTAGAACATGTCAGAAGTTTTATCACAAAGCCAGATAGACATGCTACTTAACGCTGCACGCATGGGCGAAATGGACACAAGTAGTGAAGAAAAAAAGCCCGAAGAAAAAAAATATCCTAAATATGACTTCTATAGCCCGAAAAAATTTACACGAGATCGTCTTAAAATGATAAATAGCATTTTTGAAAGCTATGTTCGTGTTATTTCATCAAGGCTCAATGCTATGCTTCATATGTTATGTGAGCTTGAAATAGACTCTGTAGAAGAACAACGATATTTTGAGTTTTCTAATGCACTTAGCGAAAGAGATGTATTGACTCTGGTTACAAATACCATGCAAACAGTTCCAGATAAAGACCCTATATTATTTCATATAACAACAGGCATTATGATAAGTATGTTTGATAGAATGCTTGGTGGTACAGGTGATGTTGATGGTGAGATAAATTCGGATTATAAATATACCGATTTGGAACTCAGACTATATAATGACTTTGTAAAAGACCTTGTAGAAGGTATGTCAAGTGCATGGAAAAATTATATTGATATCGGATTCGGATTTAACAGAGTTGAAGTAAACCCAACGCTTGTACAGCTTATAGGGCTTGATGAAACGGTTGTTATTGTTGGTATAACAATAAAAACACCTGTAAGCAGTGGTAGATTTAGTATATGTCTTCCAGGAAACCTATTAAGTGATGTTTTTGCTCAGCTTAATAGAGAAACAGCCAGTATGCAACAAACTAACCCTAAAGATAGTGAAGAAATTATGGACTATCTTAAAGGCACAGAACTTGAAATCACCGCAGAATTACAGCATACAACGCTTAGATTGGAAGATATATATAATCTTCATGTAGGAGATGTTATAAATCTCGACCAGCCAAAGGATTCTAAAGTATATTTAAATATCGGTGGAAAACGTTGGTTTGATGGCAAAATGGGTGTGTATCAAAAAAATAAGGCGGTTAAAATCGATAAAACATATTTCTTGACCGATATGGAAAAAGAGCAGGACAAAGGAGAGTAGTATAAAGAATGGGATCTAACATTTTCAGCCCAATGGCAATAGATGCTATTGGTGAAATATTTAATATCAGCCTTGGATCTTCTGCAACTGCGGTTTCCAATATGCTCGCAAGGCGTGTGGATATAACTACACCAACTGTAACCGTAGTTGCCGCAAATGATTTCTGCATTGACGATATTAAACCAGCAATCGGTGTTAAAATCGACTATGTAGCAGGTCTTAATGGCAGCAATGTAATGCTGCTTAAACGTTCAGATGTAAGAGCCATTGTTGATATACTTATGGGAATGGAAACTAAAGATGAGGATTTTGAGATAAATGAACTCAATCTAAGTGCTATTTCCGAGGTTATGAACCAAATGATGGGTGCAGCATCAACTGCGATGTCTGATTTCCTTGGCGAAATGGTAAACATATCTACACCAGAAGCATTTGAAATAGAAAATGTAAATGAGCTTGTAGGTACATATTTCCCAAGCGAAGGAACTCTTGTTGTTGTTCGCTTCCAACTGACAGTAGAAGATGCGGTTGAAAGTGAGTTCATGAGTGCACTTAGCGTGGATTTAGTGCGTGAAATGCTAAAGGGATTTGGCATTGGCGGTGCAGACGTTGGCTTAGAAGATGAGCAAGCCAGTGCAGCTGAGCAAGTTGAGGCTCAAATACAAACAGAGCAAGCACCACAGATAGCTGAGCAACCAGCGGTTCAGCAGCAACCTCAGATGCAGCAGCCTGTTCAGCCACAAACAACAGTTATTGAGCAGCAGCCAGCTCCTCAGCAGTCTCAGATGCAACAGCCAATGCAGCAACAACCACAAATGCAGCAACAGGCTATGCAACAGCCACCAATGATGCCACAACCAGATATGCAGCAACAATATGCGGCATATCCACCTTATCCATACCCGCCAATGTACTATATGCCACCACAGCAAGCTATGCAGCAGCCAGAACCTAAAACTATAAAAACTTCTGCTCCTGCAATGCCTAAGCTTGAACAAAGTCATAATCTAAATGAAGAACAAGCAGGCAATCTTGATTTGCTTATGTCTGTGCCAGTGGACATTTCAGTGGAAATAGGTAGAACTCGTCGTAGAGTTAAAGATATTCTAAATTATACAAAAGGTTCACTCGTTGTACTTGACAGACTAGCAGGCGATAGAGCAGACTTATATGTAAATGGCAAATGTATCGCTAAGGGTGATATAGTTGTAGTAGATGATAGCTTTGGTTTAAGAATTGCAGAAATTGTTGAACCACTATCTCTTGAAGATTTATAATAAAAAAACAAACAATTAAAACAAACGAAAAGGATGGATTTAAAAAATGGCAAAGATTTTATTAGTAGATGATGCAGCATTTATGCGAATGATGGTTAAAAATACGCTAAAAGAAAATGGCTACACCGATACATATGAAGCTTGTGATGGTGCAGAGGCAGTAACTAAATATGCTGAAATTAAGCCAGACCTTGTAATTATGGATATCACCATGCCAAACAAAGACGGCTTAGAGGCACTTAAGGAAATTAGAGCAGCTGACCCAAATGCATCTGTTGTAATGTGTTCTGCAATGGGTCAAGAGGCTATGGTTATTGAATCTATTAAATCAGGTGCTAAGGACTTTATTGTTAAGCCTTTTAAGCCAGAGCGTATTATTAAAACTGTATCTTCTATTGTTGGCGAGGCATAAACAATTATTATGCTCGGAGATATTCTCTCTTTAATCAGTATGGTTATAAGCGTCGTTCTGATTTGTTTTTTAGCTTATTTTGTAACCAAAAAACTGGGAACAAATAATCTATTTAACATAAACAAGAACGGCGGGGAAATGCGTGTGTATGATAGACTGATATTAGCACCTAATAAATCACTTGTGATTGTAAAAGTTGGTCAGCGTTTATTTTTACTCGGTGTTTCAAATGAAAATATATCTTTAATCACCGAGCTTGATGCCAAGCAGGCTGAAAACTGGTCTGAAAAAGAGCAAATATCACCTAATTTTACAGATGTAATTTCAAATATAATAAATAAAAAGGGAGGGAAATGATTTAAATGCCAGAAGGTCTTATAAATGTAAATGGTAGCAATGTGCAAACACTTGAGATATTATTCTTAACAACTTTAATTGCACTTTTACCATCTATACTTGTAATGATGACATCATTTACAAGAATAGTCATTTCTCTTTCTTTCCTTCGTACAGCTATGGGTACACAGCAAAACCCACCAAATACTGTACTCATAGGTATATCACTATTTTTAACTTTGTTCATTATGAATCCAGTGCTGAGTGATATTAAACAAAACGCTTATGACCCTTATACAAGACAGGAAATAACCCAACAAGAGGCGATAGAAAGAGCAAAAGTACCTTTAAAGGATTTTATGCTTCGTCAAACTGAACCATCTTCCATAAAGATGTTTTGTGAGATGGCGGGGGTAGATGCACCAGAAACAACCGAAGAAGCAAGTCAGCTTGCAATGCGTGTTGTTATTCCATCTTACATGACAAGTGAGCTTAAACGTGCTTTTGAAATAGGTTTCTTGCTTTATTTACCATTTTTGCTTATTGACATTGTTGTATCTTCCACTCTTATGAGTATGGGTATGATTATGCTTCCACCAGCTATGATTTCTATGCCTTTTAAGCTTCTACTGTTTATAACAGTTGATGGTTGGCAGCTTATGTTTTCAAGTCTTGTTCAAGGCTTTAATTAGCAGGAGGTGTAATCAGTGTTAGGACAATACCAAATGCTTGATATAATGCGTGAGAGTATATGGGTTGCAATTAAACTTGGTGGTCCAATGCTTGTTGCAAGTATGGCAATAGGTGTGGTTATTGCTATATTTCAAGCAGCAACCCAAATTCATGAACAAAGTGTTTCTTTTATACCGAAACTTATACTTATAGTTGTATTTTTACTTGTCGGCGGAAACTGGATGCTTAATACTATGCAGGAATTTACAAGAATGATTTTCCTTCAAATAATTGGATAAATAAGGGAGGAAAAATCATATGTATGATGAGGCACAGCTTGTTCTGTTTCTTTCGATTTTAATGAGAATTACAGGGTTTGTTTCATTTAATCCGATTTTCGGCAGAAAAGGTGTGCCAAACCTTGTAAAAGCAGGATTTATATTTGTTTTAACCCTATCAGTATATTTTTATAGCCCATCAGCTGCCACAGCCGTTCCACTTACAGCTCTAGAATTTGGTGTAAAAATGATATTGGAATTTGGTATAGGTTATGTAATATCATTTATCATACAATGTTTTTTCTATGTTTTGCTGCAAGCGGGAAGTCAGATAGATAACCAAATGGGTCTTAGCATGTCAGAAAACTATGACCCGTCAATGGGAACTAATATAACAATGACAAGTACATTTTTTAATATAATGTTTATGTTATTGTTTTTCTCAGCAAACGGTCATATAACACTTTTAAAGATATTAGTCTCATCAGGTCAAATAGTGCCTTTTGGTTCGGTAATCATAACCGAACAAGTAGCTACATATGCACTTGATACCTTTGTATTATGCACTATTTTATCTTTAAAACTTGCAATGCCTATATTAGCTGCTTCTCTTATCGGTCAGCTTGGAATGGGTATACTTATGAAGGTTATTCCTCAAATAAATGTATTTGCTATAAATCTAGAGCTTAAAATTATTTTAGGACTATTTCTTATAATGCTGCTTATAACACCTATGGGTGAATTTATGCTGCTTATAGAAAAACAGATGCTTATAGCAATACAAGATGTGATAAAAGTAATAGCCGCTTAAAAAGCCACTTAAAAAAGGAGGGAAACAAAATGCCGGGTGGTTCGGGAGAAAAAACCGAAAAAGCCACGCCGAAAAAGCGACGTGATGAACGAAAAAAAGGTAATGTAATGATGAGCCGTGATGTTGTGGCAGTTGTTACATTACTTGCAAGTTACGCTGCACTGCGTTTTGGACTTCCGATGATGGCTGATGCACTTTCACAGTTTACACAGTATATTATCTCACTTACTGGAAGTGTGCCGACAGGCGGCGTGAACGCCATAATGCCGCAAATAAGCAGTCAATCGGTTATGACGCTCACGCGGTCGGTCGCATTGCCACTACTTGCAACCGTTTTAGCTGCTACTGTGGCAACATTTGCACAGACCAAATTACTTGTGTCTTTTGAATCAATAAAACCTAAGTTTAGTAAGTTAAATCCCTTAACAGGTATTAAAAATTTATTTTCACTTAAAAGTCTTATTGAGGTTTTAAAAGGTACAATAAAAATTACAATACTTTTAGTGCTTATTTATATGTTTGTAAGAGATTCTTTAATTCATTTTTCTCAGTTTTTATCTACCGATTTATCGGTTACAACAAATGATATGAAGGATATGGCTCTTACAATGCTTTTGAAAATAGGTGCTGCCTTTATAGTTGTTTCATTTTTTGATTATCTCTATCAGTGGTGGGACTTTGAGCGTAATATGCGAATGACCAAAGAGGAAATCAAAGAAGAATACAAACAAGTTGAAGGCGACCCGAAAATAAAAGCTAAAATTAAAGAAGCACAAAGAAAAATGTCACAATCCCGTATGATGCAAGCTGTACCTACCGCTGACGTGGTTATCCGTAACCCTACTCACTTTGCAGTAGCACTTAGGTACAAGCCTAAAAAAGATATTGCACCTATGGTTGTGGCAAAAGGTCAAGATGAACTAGCTCTTAGAATTGTAAAAGTTGCCGAGGAAAGTGGCGTAGCTGTAATGGAAAATAAACCGCTTGCTAGAGCATTATATGCCGAGGCGGAAATTGGCAAGCCTATTCCTTATGAGCATTATGGTGCAGTTGCTGAAGTGCTTGTTTATATCTATAAACTTAACAACAAACTGCCACCTACAAAATAGTGGCAAAAATAAAATAATATTAGAAATGGTGTAGCTATGAAACGAATTTTTAACAACATGATATCGGTTTTTGTTGTAATCATAGTATTATTCCTGCTTATTCCGCTGCCGCCGTTTCTGCTGGACGTACTTTTTATATTCAATATATCAATTTCGCTAATTATTTTGCTCATAACGATGAATATTAGTGAAGCTCTTGAGTTTTCAATATTTCCATCGTTATTGCTTATAACCACACTTTTTAGATTAGGTCTTAATATTTCATCTACAAGACTTATTTTGTCTGAAGGTGGCGAGGCAGGCGAAGTAATTAAATTATTTGGTGAATTCGTTATTCAAGGAAACATCGTAATAGGTGTAATTATATTCTTAATTATTGTTTTAATGCAGTTTATCGTTATTACCAAGGGTGCAGAACGTGTTTCTGAGGTTGCAGCAAGATTTACTCTTGACTCCATGCCAGGTAAACAAATGGCGATTGATGCTGACCTTTCTTCTGGTCTGATTAACGAACAGCAGGCAAAAGAACGACGTGCAAAGGTTCAAAGAGAAGCTGACTTCTATGGTGCTATGGACGGTGCAACAAAGATTGTAAAAGGTGATGCGGTTATGTCGCTTATCATCACTACAATTAACTTTATTGCAGGTTTTATTATAGGTATAGTTCAGTCAGGAATGGATTTAAATCAAGCACTTAGTGTATATTCTATTGCAACAATAGGTGATGGTTTAGTTTCTCAGCTTCCTTCTCTTATGATTTCAACTGCAACTGGTATGATTGTTACCCGTTCAGTATCTGAAGGCAGTCTTAATAAAGACGTAATTAAACAGTTTTTAGCTCAGCCACAGGCACTTATGATTGCAGCGGTTATCCTTGGATTTTTTGGTATTCTTCCAGGAACACCACATATTCAGCTTTTTATAATTGCAGGCACATTATTCTTTGTAAGTAACAGAGTTACTAAGAATATGAAGGCTATGGAAGAACAAAAAGCTGCTATTCCTGCCGCAGAAGAACTCGCAAGAAAACAAGCAGAAGCCCAGCAATCAGAAATGGATTATTATAAAGATGTAAATAATGTTTATTCACTTATAAATGTTGAGCCTATTGAAATGGAATTTGGTTATAGCCTAATTCCGCTCGTAGATGAAACAAATGGTGGTAAACTTATAAATCGTATAGTTATTTTCCGTAGACAGTATGCTCAGGAAATGGGTTTTGTAATCCCATCTATTCGCCTTAGAGACGCATCTATGCTTGGTACAAACCAATATGTAATTAAAATCCGTGGTGAAGAAGTAGCAAAGGGCGAAATACTGCTTGATTATTATTTAGCTCTTGAGCCTTCAAACCCAGCAGGTGAAATAGAAGGTATAGAAACTATTGAACCAGCTTATGGTATTCCATCTCGTTGGATTTTACCAGAAAATAAGGAAATGGCTGAAATTTATGGTTATACGGTAATTGACCCTCTTTCAGTTATATTAACTCATTTATCTGAAACGGTTAAAAAACATACACATGAGCTGCTTGACAGAGCCGAAACCATTCAGCTTGTTGAGCATCTTAAGAAAACAGCTCCTCAGCTTGTAGAAGAAGCATTTCCAAATGTGCTATCTTATGCAATGCTTGAAAAAATACTTTGCAATCTGTTAAAGGAAGGTATTCCTATTAAAGATATGGGCACTATCGTTGAAACCGCAGTAGATGCTCTTAATATCACAAGAGATACTGACCTAATAACAGAAACTATTCGTGCAAGACTTAAGAGAACTATTACACATAGATTCTGTGAAGAAGATAAACTTAATGTTATCACACTTGATGCAGAAGTTGAAAAGAAAATTGTCGCAAGTCTTGTAAAAAATGAGCAAGGTGTGTATCTTGCAATAGGCCCTGACCTTATGCAAACTATGCTTGCACAGTTAACCGAAAATATGAAAAAATTCTCAGAGCTTGGTCAAAAACCAATACTTCTTACAAGTCATGTTATAAGAATATATTTAAAACGCCTGCTTGAACAGTTCTATCCTGATTTAACAGTGCTTTCATTTAATGAAATTATTACAAATGTGCAAATTCAGGCACTTGGTAATATAACATCTAATTAAACTATTTTTGTAAAAAGGAGGGAATCACCTTGAGCCGCAATAAAGAGTGGGAAACTATGCCAAACGAGGTGCTTCTCACTGAATATCATAAAACACATGATGCAAAGCTTAAAAAAGTAATTGTAATGAGATATGTATATCTTGTAAAAAATATTGCATTAAAATTACGAGGTGTTTATTTGAGTTTTGCACAAGTTGATGATATGATAAATGAGGGAGTAATTTTACTGATGAATGCGATTGATAAATTCGATCCAGAGCAAAATGTAAAATTTGAAACCTTTATAGCTAAAAGACTCCGAGGAATGATAATCGACCTTGCAAGACGACAAGACTGGATGCCACGTTCGGTTAGAAAACGTATCAGGGAAATAGATGAAACAACTCATACTCTATTTGCTGAGCTAGGGCGTCAGCCAACAGACAAGGAAATAGCCGATAAAATGGGTATTACCGAAACCAAATATCAGGAAGAACTTGCAAAAACAGCCTTAAGCAATGTGCTTTCACTGGATATGCTTTTAGAGGAAAAAGAGGGCGAAGTTCGTACCAAACGACCACCGCAAACCGATATAAATGCACAGCCAGAAGAGCATTTTGAAAAAAAAGAAACATATGAGGTTTTAAATAAAGCGGTATCTGACCTTAGAGAAAATGAACAGCTTGTACTTTCACTCTATTACCAAAAATCACTTCAGATGAAGGAGATTGCACAGGTTATGGGGGTAAGTGAGCCACGAGTTTCTCAAATACATTCAAATGCAATTCGTAAACTGCGTATCTGCATGGAAAAATATCTTTGTGGCATATAAATAAATGGGAGGCATGTAAGTGTTAAAGGGATTTTATAACTTGAGTTCGGCAATGCTCACTCAAACAAGGAATTTGGATATCATTGGAAACAATATGAGCAACACATCAACAAGTGGTTATAAAACTGACCGTTATGTTGATACGACATTTGATGAGGTAATGTTTAGCCGAATTACAACTAAACAAAGAGATGCAGAGGAGCTTGGAACAACTACAAGTTATATGACAGCTATCGCTGATGTTGTTACCGACCACTCTCAAGGTGTATTAGAACAAACTAATTTGCCTCTTGATTTTGCAATCGAAGGTGAAGGGTATTTTTCTGTACAGACAAACGATGGCGTAGCATATACTAGAAATGGTTCATTTATGCTTGATAATGAAGGTTATTTACATCTTGGTGGTCAAGGTCGAGTTTTAGGTGCGAATGGTCAGCCGATTTACCTTGGTACAGATAAAATAAACGCTGATTCAAACGGCTTTATAACAAATGAACAAGGTGCAGTTTTAGGTCAATTAGGTGTGTTTACTTTTGCAAATCCAGCACAGGATTTACAAAAGGGCAATGGTGAACTATTTACTGCAAACGGTCAGCCACAGCTTGCTAATGGCTCTATTATACATCATAAAATGGTGGAAAAGTCAAACAGTAATCTTGTTCAGCAAATGACTGATATGATGGTTTGCCAAAGAGCTTTACAGAGTGCATCTCAGGTAAGCAAAATGTATGATACTGTTATGACTAAAACGGTAAGTGAAATCGGCAGAGTATAAAAGCAGGAGCGTAAACTATGAATCAATCTTTTTATGCAGCAGCTGTTGCAGCATCTCAGCAACAACAAAGTTTAAATGTAGTATCAAATAATATTGCAAATATAAATACCATTGCTTTTAAAACAGAACAGGCACAATTTTCTGAGCTTTTATATAGAACATATCAAGGTGCAGAAAATGAGGTTTTTCGTGGAAGCGGCAGCCGCATAATGCAGACATCAACCAATTTTGCAGATGGTGCACTTATGGCGAGAAGTGGTGGTCAAAATTATGCCATAAATGGCGATGGATTTTTTGCAGTTAGAAATCCAGATACAAACCAAATAAGCTATACAAGAGCAGGTTCATTTCATTGGGGTAATTTAGAAAATAACGTAAATGAATTTTACCTCTGTGATGCAGAAGGAAATTATGTTCTAGACCAAAATGAACAACCTATTTTAATGGGAGAAGATGCTGAGGCTCAATATCCAGTAGGTGTGTTTGATTTTATAAATACAAATGATATGCAGCATATTGGAAACAATAAATTTGTTCCAGTAGAAAAAAATGGCGATGTTCTAGCTGGTACAGGTCAGGTTGTTTTTGGTGCAGTTGAAGGCTCTAATGCCGATTTAGCAACCCAGTTTACTAAAATTATAGAGGCTCAACGCTCTTATTCTTACGCATTAAAAATGGTTCAGACACAAGATGAAATTGAATCTACTATAAATAGTCTTAGAGGCTAATTAAAGGAGTAAGAATATGAGTTTAAATAAATTTGAAGAATTAAATTCTATACAAATAGATGCACTTCGTGAGATTGGCAGTATAGGCACAAGCCATGCTGCAACTTCTCTTTCATCTCTTTTAGGTTCAAAGGTTCGCATACCTTTGCCAGAGGTTAAAATATTAGATTTTAATAAAGCAGTTGAAGAATTAGGCGGTTTTGAAACCATTTCTGCAGGTATCATTTCCTTACTATCTGGTCAAATAAATGGTATGATGCTTGCACTATTCGAACTTGAAGCCATAAATTTACTTTTAGACCGTATGATGGGCAAAACTGTAAAAGATTACAGCGAATTAACTGAGATTGAAAGTTCAGCGGTTATAGAAGTTGGTAATATACTAATATCCACTTTTATAAATGCATTATCAAATCTGACAGATGTTAAAATAACACCATCAGTACCACAAATTGCCATTGATATGCAGGGTGCAATGATAACAGTACCAATGGCAGCTTATGGTAATCAATCAGACTATATTATGCTTTTAGGTGGAACATTCCTGATTGATAATAAGGAAATACCATGCAAGTTATTATTATCACCAGATGTAAAATCACTGAACTATCTTTTATATCGTTTAGGGATTGGTGAATGATGGAAAGACAAAACATAGGAATTGCAGATATGAAGCTTGCACGAGGTCAAGGCACATTAGTAACTTATGCTCTTGGTTCGTGTATAGGCATATGTTTATGGGACCCGCTTTTAAAAATTGGTGCATTAGTACATATAATGCTTCCTATAAATATGGAAACAAATCGAACATCACCATTTAAATATGCAGATACTGGCATAAGGCTTACTATAAGTAAAATGGAATTTATGGGTGCTAAACGCACCAGAATAATAGCTAAAATTGCTGGTGGTGCAAAAATGTTTAACGTTCCAGCCAATAGCAACCTTGGAAACATTGGACAAAGAAATATAGAAAGTGTGCATCAAGTTCTTCGCCAAGAAGGTATACGCCTTCTTAAAGAAGATGTCGGAGGTAGTGCAGCGAGAACATTATTTTTCGATGTTGCAACAGGCGAAGGAACAGTTAAAATATATGGAAATGTTGAACGAAAGCTGTAAAGCACAATAAAAAAGGAGTGACAATGCAATGCAGGAGAATGAACGTGGAAAGATTCTATTAGAATCAGGAACTAATGAAATCGAAATTATGCAGTTTACTATAAATAATAATTTATATGGTATAAACGTAGCTAAAGTTCGTGAAATTATGATGAGTGTACCTGTAAAACATATTCCACATGTACATCCAGCAGTAGAGGGCATTTTTAAACCAAGAGATATTGTTTTAACAGTTGTAGATTTGCCGTTTTATTTAACTGGTGAACATTCTGAGCCAGACCCTAAAGATTTATTTATTGTTACTAATTTCAACAAGATGTATATTGCATTTAGAGTGCATACAGTGGTTGGAATAAGCCGTATTTCTTGGACTGGTATACATAAACCAGATAAAACTATTGCAAATGGTGATACAGGTGTTGCAACAGGTATTGCTCAGTGTGAAGACCAACTGGTTACAGTGCTTGATTTT
>DXIE01000011.1 GCA_019113005.1 Candidatus Butyricicoccus avistercoris
GTGCCACCATACTCAATCTCTAGCACTTTATCTTTATTAAGGGGAGCTACACCATTTGGATGACCTTTTTCATCATTTGGTATAAAGTCAAGCTCTGGAAGTTGGTCTTGTGGAATTTTGCCAGTTTCGTCTAAATCCACTTTTTTGTCTAATAAATCATCATGTTTTTTAAGTGCTGAATCAATTTTATCCATATTGCTGTTTTGGTCAGCAACATCATAAAATTCATTTGGTAATGGCTTTTTTAGGCTATAATTTTGTGTGTATTCTGCCATTATTTTATCACCTCATCTCTTAATTGCTGATGTGTAAACTGAGAAAGTTTTTCATGTGTAAATTTACCAAGTGTTAAATGCTGATTGTAAAGTAAAGAACAATATCTTTCCATATTGGCAGGTAAAATATTATCTAGCATTTCCTTTACAGCATCAAGATTGCGTTTTGCTGTCAATGCAACTTTGACTTCTAGTTTATAAGCATTATGATTTATTTCTAAAGTAAATCCATTTTCGCCACACAATAATGCAAGTTGTTGTTTTAACATTCTCACAGTAAATGGTAATTGTATATTAAATTTAGATAAAATTCTAAATCTTCTATCTTCTAATGTGTCGGTATCATAAGGAATTATTTTAAAAATCTTCTCATAACGTTCTATTCCTCTAAGTGGAGCAGTTAAAATATATTGAGAATCAAACACTTCACTTATACTATCCGATAGTAAGTCTATTTCCTGTTGTTCTATTAAACATAAAAGTGGAAATTCATATGTTTTAAGCAATATAGGCGGTAAATAATCTTTTAACTGTTTTTTCATATCAAATCACCTATTGTTTGCAGTTCTGGTATAGTATTTTGTGATATCTCTAAGTTTTTAGCTTGACCATTCAAAGTTGTATCTGCAATATCTATGATACAATCTAAGTCTAAAATACGTGTTTCAATTTGTGCGATACGGATAATTGTTGTGGTATTATCTTCCCAAGACTCTGAAAGCTCTGAAAAATATGTTTTGACAGCATTTTCAATTAAACTTTTCGCAGTTTCCCAATTCCAACCACTAGAAAAAGTAATATTTGTTTTAATATCAACTTGAAATTTAGTTACACCCTCAACTGTAACTGTGTGACCAATAGGAGCTATGCCAAGACCTTCTCCATGGTTAGTTTCTGGGTCAATAGCAGTTTGAACTTTTGAAACAAGTTCATCAGATGGGATTGAATAATCAGAAGAAATAATAACTAACTTTACTGTTCCTCCACCATTCCAAACTGGATAAACTTTAACACCGCCAACACCTTGTATTTCTTTTACTTTTTGCTTATAATCAGCAATATTTCCACCAAAAACATTACTATCAATAGAGTTATAATATTTCTCTCTTAATATTTCAGCGGTATCTGCATCTTCTCCTGGTATAAGTAAATTACTAATTCTAGCAGTTTCTAATCCATTGACAAACTGCACAGGTAGTAGAAAACCACTGTATTTATTGCCTATAACTCCTAAAGTTTCACATTCAAGACGATATACACCATCTGAGATTTTCTCTGTAATAACATAATTTATATCATCACAGTTAAAACGAGTACCGCTTGAAAGTTCTAAAGTTGATGGCGTAAAAGTACCTTCTATTACAGCAGCTGTTTCCGGTTCGATTTTTATGCCACGTTCTTTGCAACGTAACATTAAATATTGTAAAGATGCAGTATCAACAAATGTTTCGTCCATAATAACATCTAGTTCCATATAAGCCTTTGTAAGCTCAGCAGCAGCTGGTGCTAGTGCATCATAAATAACAGAGCCTTCACGTTTATCAACTGTATTAGGTACTCTATCAAGCATTCGCCCAAGTATATATTCGTATGTCATTTGGTCAGAATATCTACCTATCAACTAAACTGCACTCCCTTCAAATGTGTACTCAGATAAAATTTCACCTTGGGTTGTGTTTACTTTAAAACTTACAACTAAAGCCTTATTTGTTTGCTTAAATTCAAAAGAATTAACTTCTAAAATCCTATCATCAGTTAATAAAGCATCTTCAATAGCTTTTTTTATCTTAGCTTGTATAAATGGTGTTTTTTGCTCACCTAATAATTTTTTAAGCTCAATGCCATAATTCCATGAGAAAATAGAATATTCAAATCTTTCTGTATGTAGTATAAGCCAAATAGCTTGCTTTACAGCCTCTATGCCATTTAATTTTCCATAAGATGGTTTACCATCAAAATTAAGACGATATGTGAGAGTGGGTTGAGTAATTACAGTAAAATCATTAACTAATCCGTCATTATAATCAGATGGAAGCATTATAATTCCCCCATTTTATCAAAAATAAGATATTTTTGACCGCCTTGTTGACGAAATAAAATTAAAATATCACCTATTTCAAAAGAATTAACAGTAACACCTTTTGGAACTATAAAAAATGTCTTGCTTAATATTTTCTTTTGGTCCAGTTTTATTTTAAATGGCTCTAATGAAATTACTGTGCCATAACAAATTTCCATGGGATAAGAGACTTGTCTTTCAGATGCACATATTTGTTTTATTGTTTCATATATATCAGGCACTAAACTCACCCCTTACACCAGATAGTTTTAGATCCATAGTATGCAAGCCATTGGAAAATGTATGTACTGCATTTTCTACACACATATAATTTTTAATATTTATATCACCTAAACCCATTCCAACAGCTACTGATGTACCTGCTCTAACACGCACATCACCAAAAACTTTTTTCATAGTAAGCTCACGTTTAATAACGTTATAATATTTCATAAGCATATCAGCTTTAAGTTTTAAATCAGCTGATGATAAAGCGTTATCTATCTTTTCGTAATACTGTAAAATACCCCATTTACCCTGATTAGTTTCATTATTGAATACATGAACTTCACGTTCTCCAGTTGTATCATTATCATAAGCAAGTTTTATACGGTTATATGTTTCACTATCTATTGATGATGTATAGTTATAAGCTTGTGCAGTATCTTCATCAATCCAAATAGGTAATATCATATCCTCATATGGTTTTAATGTAAGTTTGCCAAAATCATCATACAGAACAAACATTTTACTTGTGTTAATAACTGTTAAATCAGATGCGTAGCCTAAAATATCAAAAACTGTGCCCTCATCAATTCGACTTGGTATTTTATACTTTGTATCCGTAATAGTTCCACACTTCAGATTGTAATCAGTTGCAAGCATTTTAATTAAATCAGCATAAGACTTGTTTTCATAAGAAATAGTATCTTTATTTTTAAAATATCTTGTTTGGTCATAGCAAACTACATCTATAAATTTATTATCTGTTCGACTTTTTGAGAATACATAACCATAAAATACATTTTGACCGTTAAATTTAAAAGAAACAGGATTTCCTTCGTGAAAATTTAACTCACTATCCTTAACAACTGAGAATTTAAGCGATGCAGGACTCCCTGAGCGTTTTGTTTCCCAAGTTATATCACCTTCAATAGCAGGTATTTGAATTTTACCTTGATTATTTTGAATGGCTATCTCAGCACCGTTTTGCAAATAAGTTGGTACATCTCTTAAAATCTCTTTTCGTGTTCCAACTACACCAGTTATTGATTTTAGGGTAACTTTTGTAATCTCTTTTGTTTCTTGCTTTGTTTCCTCAGCATCTGAAACTAAGCTATTTTCACCACCAATAATTGCTGTTCCATATTTAACACCCCATCTGTTACATTCAGCATTGCTACTCATAAGCAAATCAAAATGATAAACACCATTTTCTATTTGTATTGCACCGCCTCGGTCAGTCACTGTATAAGTGATACCATCAAGGCTTGTTCCTGTGCCTTGGACGGTTATTTTTGTACCAAATGGAATACTAGGCGGTGCGGCACAGGTTTTATTTGCAGGGTTAAGTAAATTCCCCCTAGCATCATAAAAACCGCCCTCCATAGCATTATTGGCTGGATAATATGCTGTAAATTTAGCTTTAACAGAATTTATTGCACTGTTGCTTGTTTTTCCTGTGTAATTATTGATAGTGTCACTATCTTTTACATAATTAAGCGGATTTACCTTTGCACCGTTTAAATGTGTACCAAAATGCAAATGGCAACCAGTAGAAGAACCTGTTGTTCCAACCGCTGCAATTTTTTGCCCTGCACTTACTTTTGCACCCTGTTTTACATATAACTGTGAACAATGCCCGTAAAAGCTTATCAGACCATTACCATGGTCTATGCTTATATAATTGCCATAACCGCCATTCCAACCAGATTTAGTTACAGTACCAGAACCAAATGCAAGAATAGGTGTACCAGATGCTGCAGCAAGGTCTATTCCATCATGAAACTCTTGACCATGAAAAGGACAATTTCTATTTCCATAACCACTTGAAATTCGGCTATATTCTGGACAGGGCCATATATATTTACCCATTCTTCACACTCCTTTTATGTTGGTAGTTGTAAAACAGTATCAGGATAAATCCACCAACCATTAGAGGAACTAGCTCTACCATATTTTTTAGCAGTTTGTTCGATTATATCTTTATTTAAATTATAAATTTCTGAACTTCTTGAGCCATCACCCAATTGTTTTTTTGCTATATTCCATAAATTATCACCTTGAACCACTGTGTAAGTGCTTACTTTTGGTTTTGTAGATGTATCTCGGTTTTCTGTTACAGTTGCCTTGGTTGTATTATCTTGTTTTTTAAATTCAAGAGTTTTTGTACCATATGTTCTATATTGTAACAGTTCGATATCAACCATAACGTCCGTACCATATTTTTCTGCATCTTCATCAATTTGATATGTTTCAAGTGATACATTCATAGGATTGGAACTCATAAGCTCAATACCTCTATCATCAGTACGAATAACATTAAATTCAAAAGGTGAACGTGATGTTTTTAATTTTTCTAACACTGATAGAAAGTATTGTGCATTTTTAAAACCATCTTGATAACGTGCAAATGGATATTGTTTATTAGGTAGCAATGCACCAAATGATATTTTTGATAAGCCAGCAGATTTTAAAATATTTATTTCACCCTCATTTATAAGGGTTACTGTCTTATTTTGATTGCTTATTTTAATAGATATATCTGATGGAGTGACAGGAAGAAGAACATCACCCATATAAAATTGATACATTAGATATGTCCTCCTTCTGCACTTGTTGTCATAGCCTCTAATAGTTTTACTTCTAACAGGTTAATAACACCATCTAAATCCATTTCAGATGAAATAT
>DXIE01000012.1 GCA_019113005.1 Candidatus Butyricicoccus avistercoris
CCCCTATAATTCGACTTATTTCAGTATGATTTTTCGGTTTGGAAAAGGATGAAAAAACCAGACTGAAAACCTCAAAACCCTTGATTCTACGGGGCTTTTCCGGTTTGTCGTAATTATACCGTAAGGGCACAGCCATATTTCTCATATAATTGATATGGGTTTCACAACCTTAGCTATTGCAGATAGAGTAGGGTATGAAAGCATAGATATAATTTATAGATATGCACATCTATTCTCATCAAGACAAGATGAATAAGTATCAAATGGATACTTAAGTATAAACCTTATTTGCTAATATTTAGTTCATTGGCTAAATATATATTGCATATATATCAACTTAATGTTACACTTAAAAAAATAGTTTAATAAATTAAGAGGATATAATTATGATAAGAAATAAAATAACCAATATAGAAGTTAAAAAAAATAATAGAAATCAAATTTTTAGATATATATGTAAAAATAAGACCGTATCCAATCCAGATATAGCATATAATTTGCAAATTAGTCTACCAACAGTGACACAAAACACAAGAGAACTGTTAGAAAATGGATTAATAAAAGAAGTTGGAGAATTTAAGTCTACTGGTGGTAGAAGGGCTAAGGCATTGGAAGTTGAAAAAAATGCATACTATGCAGTAGGACTAGATATAACAAAAAATCATGTTGTATTGTTGTTAATAAATATCCTAGGAGAAGTTATAAAATTTGTTCGCATATCCTATATATATAATCATGATGATAGCTATTATAGTAGTTTAAATGAAAAATTAGAAGATTTTATAAGTGATATTGATAAAAATAAAATTTTAGGAATAGGTATTTCATTTGCTGGAATAGTTGATTTAGATAAACAAAAGATAATGTATTCACATATATTAAATGTTCAATCAATATCCTTTAGTTATATATCAAAGTTTTTCAATTATCCTTGTTTATTTTTGAATGATGCAAATGCGGGAGCTTTTGCTGAGTGTTCAAATATAGATGATACTAAACGATTTTTTTATTTATCGCTTAGTAATACGGTTGGAGGAGCAATTATAAGTAATAAAAATATTGTTCAGGGAGATAAATTTCGCTGTGGAGAAGTAGGTCATATGACAATAGTTTTAGATGGTGATGAGTGTTATTGTGGAAAAAAAGGTTGTATGGACGTATATTGTTCAGCAAAAATATTATCTGAAACACCATATGGAAAAATAGAAACATTTTTTGATAAATTATCTGAAGGAGAGCAAAATGCTAAACAGATTTGGGATAAATACACAGATTATTTAGCGGTTGCTATAAATAACTTACACATGATTTTAGATAGTGATATTATTTTAGGAGGATATGTTGGAAACCATATAGAACCATATATAAATGATATATGGCAAAAAATTGTAAATAGAAACACATTTGTAGATGAAAATATATTTATAAAAAGCTGCAAATATAAAACTGAAACAGCAGCTCTTGGTGCAGCTTTAAAAATTATGGAAGATTTTATCAAGAAAATATGATGAACAGAAAGAGGTTTTCTAAATGAGAACCTCTTTTTGTTATATATATCCAAATATATAATAGATAATTATATAATATAAATAAAAATACAAATTACAAACAAATATATATTGACAAGTATAACTATAAATAATAATATAAATACATAATAAATCTATTTAATAAAGTATATATTAAAGTGATGAAACAATGGAGGTATTTATAATGGAAGGTAAAATGAAAGTTGCTGTTATGCAAGGAATTGGAAAAATGGGATTTGTAGAGCGTGAAATTCCAAATGTTAAAGAAAATGAGGTGTTAATAAAATTAGAATATGTAGGAATATGCGGAAGTGACCTACATTATTACGAAACGGGAGCTATCGGAGATTATGTTGTAAAACCACCTTTTGTTCTAGGTCATGAGCCTGGTGGAACAGTAGTTGAAGTTGGAAAAAATGTTAAACACCTAAAAGTGGGCGATAGAGTAGCTTTAGAACCAGGAAAAACATGTGGTCATTGTGAATTTTGTAAAACAGGAAGATATAATCTTTGTCCTGATGTTGTATTCTTCGCAACTCCACCAGTAGATGGAGTTTTTCAAGAATATGTAGCACATGAGGCAAATCTTTGTTTTAAATTACCTGAAAATGTAAGTGCACTTGAAGGAGCATTGATAGAACCACTTGCAGTAGGCTTTCATGCTGCAATGCAAGCTGATGCAAAAATAGGTCAAACAGCAGTTGTAACTGGTGCGGGTTGTATTGGTCTTGTAAGTATGATGGCTCTTAAAGCGATGGGAGTATCAAAAGTATATGTAGTTGATATTATGCAAAAACGTCTGGAAAAAGCATTAGAACTTGGTGCAGATGGAGTTATCAATGCAAGTGAAATTGATGTTGTAGAGCAAATTATGAAATTAACGGACTATAAGGGTTGTGATATTGCAATCGAAACAGCAGGAACACAGATGACTACTGTTCAAACAATTCACATGGCTAAAAAAGGTTCAACGATTGTGCTGGTAGGTTATAGCAAAAGTGGAGAAATGACATTACCAATGAGTTTGGCACTGGATAAAGAGCTTACTTTTAAAACTGTTTTCCGCTATCGTCATATTTATCCTATGGCTATTGATGCTGTTGCTTCTGGAAAGGTAAACTTGAAGGGAATTATCACCAATATTTTTGATTTAGATGATGTTCAGAAAGCCATGGATTATAGCGTAAATAATAAAGCAGATATAGTGAAGTGAACCCCAAAGTTTAGACAAAAATAAATATTAAATTTAAATTGCAAGTGAATGAGTTCTGTACTGTACAGGACTCATTCCTTTTAATTTTATAGAAATCCTTTCGTTGTTGTAGTAATCTATATAATTCTTTAATTCATCAATGAAAGTGTTAACACTTTCAAATCTTTCACCATAAAACATTTCAACTTTAAG